>CAJUSO010000051.1 GCA_910588965.1 uncultured Lachnospiraceae bacterium
TGTGACCCTCTGCTTGTAAGGCAGATGCTCTCCCAGCTGAGCTAAGATCCCATAGTGGTTGTGGTGCAGCTTCTTAACAACTCCTGTTTGTCGACTGCTTGACTATTATACTACTATTTTCCTATAAATGTCAATAGTTTTTTTGAAATTTTTTATTTTTTTCTAGGGGACAAGTTTTTATGATTTTTCAAAAATACCTCTTGACATTTCAAAGGACCCATTGTATAATTCTACTTGTAAAAAGGATTTCACCTTCAGGAGTTCTTTTTACAAAGTTATACCCCTTATTAATTATTTATACTCCCCTCATAGAAAAGGTCAGTGGTTCCCCCGCTGGCCTTTTCTCATTGTATGGAATCACTTTTGGGGCTATAAATTTTATGAAACATAAAATCCATGAATAAAATTCCCTCTTTTTCAGATACTAGTACAGCAATAAGAAATAGAAGCAAACATGTTAGGAGGAAATTAAAGATGGCTAAGAACAGTGATATGCAGAACAAAGGAACCAACGGGACCAATGGGACAAATGAAGCTGGCATGAAGGATTGCCACAACAGCGCGAAGAATGCGTATTCCCAGAACAGCACCAAGAATGCAAATTCCCAGAATGCGAAGAATGCGTATTCCCAGAACAGCTCTAAGAACAGCGCCAAGAATGCAAGCGGTTCTAACAGCACAGACTCTTATTCCCGGTAACAGGCACCATTTAGGGAAAACTGCATAATATAATGTAGGAACAGATTACCAGAGGGCACTTCTGGTAATCTGTTTTTATATTCTTGAAGGAGTGATGGTATGGAATTTCAGGCAATTGGCATCCGGGAGTTTAACACATACCGCAAACGCCCAGATGCATGGGTCATTGACCTGCGCAGCAGGGAGGAATTTGAGGAAGTCCATGTGGAAGGGGCCAGGAACATACCTTATGGGGATTTAAAAGCTTTCCGAAAATACCTGCCGAAGGATAAGCTGTACCTGTTTTACTGCGACAGGGGTTCCAGCAGCCTTATGGCTGCAAAAGACTTAAGCCGGGAGGGGTATCGGACCATGTCGCTGGTCGGCGGCATCCAAGCTGCGCTCCAAAATGCATAAAAGGATTGACAGCGGGATTGGGAAACTATAATATAGTAACAGGAGTACAAATGTGAGTAAAGTGGAGAACGTAGATGAAGACATATGAATTGATAGCCCCTTGCCATTTTGGCCTGGAGGCGGTACTGAAAAGAGAGATATACGATTTGGGTTACGAGATTACAAAGGTTGAGGATGGGAAGATAAGTTTTTTGGGGGATGCGGAAGCGGTATGCAGGGCCAATATTTTCCTGCGTACGGCAGAACGGGTACTCCTGAAGGCAGGCCAGTTCCGCGCAGGGACCTTTGAGGAATTGTTCCAGGGGATCCGGGAAATCCCCTGGGAGGATTTCATCCCTTCCGATGGGAGGTTTTGGGTGGCGAAGGCTTCTTCGGTGAAGAGCAAGCTGTTCAGCGCCACAGATATCCAGTCCGTTACCAAGAAAGCCATGGTAGAGAGGCTGAAGGGATCCTACCATACCAGCTGGTTTCCGGAGGACGGGGCTGATTATCCCCTGCGGCTTTTTCTTTTGAAGGATGAGGTGACGGTTGCCATGGATACCACAGGGGATTCCCTGCACAAGAGGGGCTACCGGCTCCATGTGGGCAAAGCCCCCATCTCAGAGACGCTGGCGGCTTCCCTCCTTATGCTGACGCCCTGGAAAAGCGGCCGGATCCTGGTAGATCCTTTCTGCGGCAGCGGTACGTTCCCCATAGAGGCTGCTATGATGGCGGCCAATGTGGCTCCGGGCATGAACCGCAGCTTTACGGCAGAGGGCTGGACAAACCTGATAGAGCCCAAGCTGTGGCAGGAGGCTGTGGAGGAAGCCCAGGAACAGGTAGATTTGGGGATAGAGGCAGATATCCAAGGGTATGATATAGACGGGCAGGCCGTCCGGGCTGCCAGGGAGAATGCAAGGCGGGCCGGCGTGGAATCTTTGATCCATTTCCAGCAGCGCCCTATCAGCGAATTGCGCCATCCCAAGAAATACGGGTTCCTAATCGGCAACCCTCCTTATGGGGAGAGGCTGGAGGATAAGGCGTCCCTCCCAGGGCTGTATAAAGAAATCGGCGAGGCAATCAGCCGCCTGGACAGCTGGTCAGCCTATCTGGTCACTGCCTATGAAGACGCCCAGAAATACATAGGGCAGAAGGCAGACAAGAACCGCAAAATTTACAATGGTATGATTAAAGCCTATTTTTACCAATTCCTGGGTCCAAAGCCGCCCAGGCCGAAGCCCCAGCCCCATAGGGGAGATGGGACGCCCCATCAGGATTCCTAGGAAGGCGGTAGGGACAGCGTATGGAGAGACGGATACTGATAGTTTCAACAACAGCCCTTTTAGCAATGCTTATGGCGGCTCTTGTGGTATTCTCGCATTTTTCTGCAATCCACAGCAGGGAAGCGAAGCGGGAGCAGATGGAAGGGCTCCAGCTTTATGCTTTCTATGGCTCCAAGGGGGAAGGCATTGGGGTGCCCAGGCATCAGATGGCGGTAAAGCTCCCCGGGGGCATAGGGGAGGAGGAGGTTTCCATTGAAAATGACTATATGGAGCGCCTGATTGCCATCCGGATCCCGGGCGCAGGGGAGGATTATCTGGACAGGAACGCTGTTTTGGCCAGGACTGACCATGTCAAGGGCATACGCATGGAAGACGGCCTTCTGGAGGTGGCAATGGATGCTGTCTATGAAGTGGAGGGCACAGTGGAGGATGGGTATCTGTATGTGGATTTTTATCGGCCCTGGCAGGTCTATCGTAAAATCCTGGTTGTTGATGCAGGGCACGGCGGGAATGCTTCTGGGGATATCAAGCAGAAGTTCATGGAAAAAGACCTGAACCTGGCCATCGTCTTGGAGCTGAAATCCCTTCTGGATGAAGCGGAGGGGGAGATTGGCGTCTATTACACCAGGAGGGAGGACAAAAACCCTTCCTACGGGGATAGGATGCAGCTTGCAGAGGAAGTCCGGGCAGATTTTTTCCTTACCATACATAGCAATTCTTCGGCTGATGGGCAGATGTCCGAGGAAAACGGCACAGAAGTCATGTATGATGAGGCAAAGGAGGACGGCAGCAGGCAGCTGGCGGAGATTTGCCTAGAGGAGGTATCTAAGGCGCTTGGGAGCAAGGCAAACGGGGTTTTCCCGGGCAACAGGGACTACTTCCTGCGTAACAGCAAGGTTCCGACAGCGTCGGTTGAAGTGGGGTATATGACGAACCAGGAGGAGTTGGCTAAGCTTGCAGCCCCAGAATACCAGCAGCAGGCAGCCAAAGGGATTTACAATGCCATACTGCGGGCGGCAGGGGAACTGTAGAGGCATTATCATCCCACAGCGAAAGATAATCTAAAGAAAGGAAAGCGATTGCCATTCATATGGAAAAGATAATATTTGCAACAGGGAACCAGGATAAAATGAGGGAAATCCGCGAAATCATGTCAGATGTGGCGGCAGGGATCCTTTCCATGAAGGAAGCCGGCGTGGAAGCGGACATTGTGGAGGATGGGTCGACCTTTGAGGAGAATGCCTTGATTAAGGCGTCTGCCGTGGCAGGGAACCTACAGGGGAAGGGGGTAGTGGTGCTGGCGGATGACTCCGGCCTGGAAGTGGACGCGCTGGGTGGGGAGCCAGGGATATATTCTGCCAGGTATATGGGGGAGGATACCCCTTATGAAGCCAAGAACCGGGAAATCCTAAGGCGTTTGGAGGGCGTGCCGAAAGAGGGGAGGTCTGCCCGTTTTGTGTGTGCTATCGCCGCCGTATTCCCAGATGGGCAAAGCTGTGTGGCCAGGGAAACCATAGAGGGCTATATCGGCTGGGAGCCTGCTGGGGAAAATGGCTTTGGCTATGACCCGATTTTCTATGTGGATGAATATGGCTGCTCCACTGCGCAGCTTCTGCCAGAGGTAAAGAACAGGCTGAGCCACCGGGGGAAAGCTTTACGCGCCATGAGGGAGATATTGATGCAAAAAGGGGAGGGTTATGAGAATATTAATTGTAAGTGATACCCACAGGGCACATAAGAACTTGGAAAAACTCCTGGAGCAGGTTGGGCGCATCGACCGGATGATACATTTGGGGGATGCGGAAGGGTATGAGGACGTTATCGCTGGGCTGGCAGGATGCCGTTTGGACGCTGTTTTGGGGAACAATGACTTCTTTTCCAGCCTGGAGCGGGAAAAGGTGCTGCAGCTTGGGAAGTATCAAGCGCTGGTAACCCATGGGCATGATTATTATGTGTCTATGGGGCCGGATATCTTAATCAAAGAAGCGGCCAGCAGGGGGATGGATATCGTAATGTTTGGGCATACGCACCGGCCTTTCTTGGAGCATAGCAGGGGCATCGTCGCTTTGAATCCGGGAAGCATTTCTTATCCCAGGCAGGAAGGGCGCAAGCCATCTTATGCATTGATGGAAATTGACGGGAGCGGGGAAGCACATTTTTCCATCCATTATATGGATTAAAAATTTGTACATTTTCTGGAAAAAAATAGTTGACTTCCTTGAAATTTCTGCTATAATTAATGGCAGTGCAAAAAAATATGACCCAAACAGTTGAATGTGCACAATATGCAACTGGAGGGAGGTTAGGGTGAGACTATGTCAAATGTAATCGTAAAAGAGAACGAGACTTTGGACAGCGCCTTACGCAGGTTCAAGCGAAGCTGCGCAAAGGCCGGGATTCAGCAGGAGATTCGTAAAAGAGAGCATTACGAAAAGCCAAGCGTAAGACGTAAGAAGAAGTCCGAAGCAGCTAGGAAGCGTAAATATAATTAATGAGCCGTGAGAAGGAACCCCTTATTTGAGCAATCAGGATATAGGGGTTCTTTTTCACTTTATAGGATAAGTTATGAAGACAATCTATGTGGTGGAAGATGATGCAAATATCCGGGAAATTGAGATGTTTGCTTTAAAAAACAGCGGCTATAAAGCCGAAGGCTTTGCATGTGCTTCTGATTTCTGGAAGCAGCTTAAGAAAAAGAAGCCTTCCCTCATCCTATTGGACCTCATGCTGCCGGACGAGGATGGCATAGCCATGCTGGGACGGCTGCGTGCGAATCCAGAGACCCAGGCCCTCCCGATTATTTTGGTGACGGCAAAAACGGCAGAAATTGACAAAGTACGCGGGCTGGACGCCGGCGCAGACGACTACATGGCCAAGCCCTTTGGCGTAATGGAACTGATTTCCCGGGTGAAGGCGCTCCTGCGCCGTGCGGAACCCAAGAAGCAGGGCGCCCCCCTTGTGCTGGCAGAAATTGCCCTGGATATGGCAAGCCGCTCCTGCAAGGTGTCTGGCAGGCCTATTGACCTGACGTACAAGGAATTCCAGCTTTTGTCCCTCCTTATCCAGAATACGGGGATTGTGCTGCCCAGGGATGTGCTGATGGAACGGATATGGGGGATTGATTTTTTGGGGGAGTCAAGGACCCTGGATGTACATATAAAGACCCTGCGGAAAAAATTAGGGGAGGCGGGGCGCTGCATACAGACAGTCCGGAATGTAGGGTATCTGGCAAGTGAAGGAGGGTGAGGATGGCGCGGAAAATCAACCTGAATTTTATGCTGGTCATTGCAACGTCTGTCTTGCTGACCGTGCTTTTTACCACAGCCTTGTCTTACCGCCTGTTCCAGAGGGAGGTGTTTTCCAATCTTTCTGCTTTTGCGGGGATGGTTGAAGAACTGGGGTTTATAGGCCGGATGAAGGAAGAGGGGGGCCTAGGGGAGCAGAAGGAACTGCGTGTTACCTGGATTGCAGCAGACGGATCCGTGCTCTATGACAGCTATGCCCAGGATTCGGCCTTGAAGAACCACAGGGACAGGCCGGAGGTCAGAGAGGCAATGGAACAGGGCGAGGGGAAGAGCATCCGGCAGTCAGAGACCATGGGGCAGAATATCTTCTTCTATGCCAGGAAAACGGAAGATGGGTCTGTCTTGCGTATTGCAAAAGAGGCAGGCAGCATATGGAGCGTCTATTGCAGCACGCTGCCAGCCACTGTTTTGATTGCGTTTCTATCGTTCCTGATTTCCATGTGGATTGCCAGATGCCTGACCCAGTCGTTTGTCCGCCCGATTGCCCAGATGGCGGATGACATTTCCCATGGGAGCCAGGCAGCCACATACAGGGAACTGGAGCCCTTTATGGAACTGATACGGGCGCAGCACAGGGAGGTTTTGGAAAATGCCAAAATCCGCCAGGAATTTACCGCCAATGTCAGCCATGAATTAAAGACCCCGCTGACCTCAATTTCTGGTTACGCGGAACTGATTGCAAACGGGATGGCTTCCAAGAAGGAAGGGCGGCGTTTTGCCGGGGAAATCCATGCCAATGCCCAAAGGCTGCTTACCCTGATCAATGATATCCTCCAATTGTCTGAACTGGAGGCCCCCCATGGGCAGGCGTTGGACTTGGAGCCTGTGGAGGTGTATGGCCTGGCTGCCCTATGCCTGGAAATGATAGGGCCTGTGGCCAGGAAGCATGGCGTCTCGGTTTCCCTGGAAGGAAAGCCCCTTACCATTTATGGGGATAAGGGGCTGGTGGGGGAACTTTTATATAATTTATGTGATAATGCCATCCGGTATAATAAAAAGGGCGGGCATGTTTGGATCAGGGTGTACGGGCAGCTGGCTGTCCAAGACGATGGCATCGGCATATCCCCCAAATACCAGAAGCGTGTCTTTGAGCGTTTTTTCAGGGTGGATAAAAGCCGTTCCAGGAAGACGGGCGGCACAGGCCTGGGGCTTGCCATCGTAAAGCATATCGCGGAGGCACACAATGCCGCCATTACCTTAGAAAGCGAGGAAGGGCGCGGTACGGTTGTCTCCGTGAAGTTCCCTGCTATTGGCATGCCACCTGCCCAGCCTTCTTCTCTGGGACCGACAGGCTTGCAAGCCGGACCAAGAGATGGGAGAAGGGGAGCAGCACAGCCGTCGCCGCCAGGTTAAAGCAAGAATGGATTCCTGCAATCCCGGTTGCCGTTGCCGCCTGTCCCAGGAAGGGGAAGGGGATGAAATAATGGATGGCATAAAACCCTGCCATAAAAATCCCGGTCCCAATCACGTTGAAATACAAATGGATAAATGCCGCCCGTTTGGCATTGGTGCATCCTCCGATGGAGGATAAGAGGGCAGTGGCGCATGTCCCGATATTCTGCCCCATAATGATGGGCAGGATGGCGGAATAAGGGATTGCCCCTGTGGCGCATAAGGCCTGTAGGATGCCCACAGACGCCGAAGAGCTCTGTATAACGGCGGTAAGCACTGCTCCGGCTGCCATTCCCAGGATGGGGTTGGAGAAGGCCAGGAACAGGTTTGTGAAGGCCGGGATATCCTTCAAGGGTTCCATGGCGGCTCCCATGTTATCCATGCCTAGCATCAGGATGGCAAAGCCTAATAAAATCCCACCAGCGACCTTCTTTTTTTCTGACTTGCAGAATATCAGGAAGATAACCCCTGCCATTGCCAGGAGGGGGGAGAAGGCCTCTGGTTTTAGCATCCTTAGGAAGAAGTTGCTGCTTTCTATCCCAGAAAGGCTTAAAATCCAGGAGGTGGCGGTAGTCCCGATGTTTGCCCCTAGGATTACCCCTACGGCCTGTTGGAGCTGCATCACCCCGGCGTTGACAAAGCTGACCACCATTACTGTGGTAGCAGAAGAAGACTGTATGGCCGCCGTCGCCCCTGCGCCCAGTAATACAGCTTTTAGGGGATGATCCGTCATTTTAGACAGGATGGATTCCATCCTCCCGCCGGCCGCCTGGGAGAGCCCATTGCCTAAAAGGTGCATCCCATAGAGGAAGAGCGCCAAGCCCCCCATCATATTCCAAATGCTGAAAATATCCATTTCCATTCCTCCCTTTCATTTTTATGGTATTACCATACCATGCCATTGTAAAATCAAAAAGATTTCTATGTAAAGTGTATGTAAAATTTTGGGAAGCCTATGTTATGGCTTTTATTCGTGATTAATATGGTTGTTGTAAAAGCATGTATTGCCAAATAGGGGAGAATCCAGTAAAATGGTAGGGTGATTGAAGCAGTGAAATGGCAGTTGAGAGCGGTAAAGTGGTAGGGTAATTGAAAGCGGTAAAGTAGTAGGGTGATTAAAGCAGTAAAGTGGCATGGTGATTGGAAGCAGTGAAATGGCAGTTGAGAGCGGTAAAGTGGTAGGCCGATTGAAAGCAGTAAAGTGGCATAGTGATTGGAAGCAGTGAAATGGCAGGGTGATTGGAAGCAGTGAAATGGCAGGGTGATTGAAAGGGGCAGGCGGATGGTGAAGGAGATAGGGTTTATGAGAACCGGGAGAATGATATGGGATTAGGATTGTATGAACGTATAAAACAGGGAGAAGATGTAAGGAAACATTTAATCGCGCTGAAACAGGAATTGAAGGGGGAGGCAGCCAGGGAAGAGCTGCTTGGGGCATTGCAGGGGGATTACACGGTTTTTGGAAGCCTTTTGTCCCATGAAGACCCAAAGGTGCGCAAGAACGCCGCCCTGGTCCTGGGCAGGCTTGGGGGGGATGGGACGGCAGCCCTGCTCTATGGCGCTTACTGCCGGGAAGGGACTTTATTTGTAAAGAGCAGCTACCTCTTAGCCTTGGAAGGGCTGGATCTTGCATCCTGCCGGGAGGGGCTGGCGCGGCGGCTTGAGGAACTGGAGGCTTACCAGGCCAAGGACGAGGAAGAAAAGCATATCCGGGAAGAGGTGGCGGCCTTAAGGAAGCTCCTTCCGTCTGGGGAAGGCCATAAAAGGCATAGGTTCCAGGGATATGACGGGACATATGACCTATTGCTTACCACGGGCAAGCTTTATCCCAAGGTAACAGCGGAACAGGTAAAAGGCGGGAAGGCTGTCCTCTTAAAGAGCGGGGTGCGGGTGGTTACCAGCCATATCAAGCCGGTACTGGCAATCCCCACTTACCGGGAATTGCTGTTTTTCCTAAATGTAAGGAAGGTGTCTGGGGCGGCGAAGGAGGCGGCGAAGGCCCTTGTGCAGTCAAACCTGCTGGAACTGCTGGAGAAAGCCCATCAGCCTGCCGGGCCGTTTTATTTCCGCCTAGGCGTAAAGAGCCGTATGCTTTTGGACCAGCGCAGCAAGTTTGCCAAGGAATGCGCCTTTGCCATAGAGCAGGAAAGCGGGCGCAGGCTTCGCAATTCCACGTCTGGCTATGAGCTGGAAATCCGTCTGGTGGAGGCCAGCGATGGGATGTTCCTCCCATTCGTTAAGCTGTTTACCTTTACGGAACACCGTTTTGCCTATCGGAAATGCACAATTGCCGCCTCCATCAAGCCGGAGCAGGCTGCGCTGGCGGCCAGGCTTTCCAGGCCTTATATGAAGGAGGGCGCCCAGGTGCTGGATCCGTTCTGCGGCGTAGGCACCATGCTGATTGAGCGGGACAGGCTATGCCCTGCGGGGTATCTGTATGGGCTTGACATATTTGGGCCGGCCATTGACGGGGCAAAAGAAAATGCCCGGCTTGCGGGGAAGGGGATATACTATATCCACCGTGATTTTTTCACCTTCCAGCATGATTACCTGTTTGATGAGATTATTACCAACATGCCTGGCCGGGGGCAGGGGGGAAGGGGCAAAGAAGGGCAGGATTTGCTTTACAGCCGCTTTTTTGAGAAGGCAGGCAGCCTGCTCAAGGGGAAAGGGAAGGTTATTATGTATTCCGATGAGAAGAATTTTGTAAAGAAGCAGCTTCGGATCCGGCCGGAGTTTACGTTGCTCCAGGAATACGCTATGGATGAAAAGGGGATTTACCATTTGTTTATTATAGAGAAAAAGGAGCATACACCATGAGGAAAGAACCGTTTGTAACGAATGAGCAATTAAAGGAGATGGTGAAGGAATACCCGACGCCTTTCCATTTATATGATGAGAAGGGAATCCGTGCCAATGCCAGGGCATTGAAGGAGGCCTTTTCCTGGAATCAGGGTTTCAAGGAGTATTTTGCGGTAAAGGCAACGCCGAACCCTTTCCTTCTGAAGATTTTCCAGGAAGAGGGCATTGGCTGCGACGCTTCCTCCCTGACAGAACTGATGCTGGCAGACGCGCTGCATTTTGACGGGAAGGACGTTATGTTTTCCTCGAATGCCACGCCAGCGGAAGAATTCCAGTATGCCCATGAGATGGGGGCAATCATCAACCTGGATGATTTTACCCATATTAATTTCCTGGAACAGGCCATTGGGGAGATCCCAGAGACTATCAGCTGCCGCTATAACCCAGGAGGCGTGTTCCAGATTAGCAACAGCATTATGGACAACCCAGGGGATGCCAAATATGGGTTTACAGAAGGGCAGATGTTTGAGGGGTTCCGCCTCCTGCAGGAAAAAGGCGCAAAGCATTTCGGCATCCATGCATTCTTGGCAAGCAATACGGTGACCAATGAATATTACCCTGTTTTAGCAAAGGAGTTGTTTGGGCTGGCAGCCAGGCTGAAAGAGGAGACCGGGGCGGATATCCGTTTCATCAACTTATCTGGCGGGATTGGGATCCCGTACCATCCGGATCAGGAGCCAAATGACATCTATGCAATCGGCGAAGGCGTCAGGAAGGTGTATGAGGAAGTGCTGGTCCCGGCAGGTATGGGGGATGTGGCAGTTTACACGGAGCTGGGGCGGTATATGACAGGCCCCTTCGGGTGCCTGGTGACCAGGGCAATCCATGAAAAGCATACCCACAAGGAGTATATTGGCTGCGACGCATGTGCCGTCAACCTGATGCGGCCAGCCATGTATGGGGCATACCACCATATTACGGTGATGGGGAAAGACAACAGCGTATGCAGCCATAAGTATGACATTACGGGTTCCCTTTGTGAGAATAATGATAAATTCGCCGTTGACCGTATGCTGCCTAAGATTGACATAGGGGATCTGCTGGTCATCCACGATACAGGGGCGCATGGGTTTTCCATGGGCTATAATTACAATGGGAAATTAAAGTCTGCGGAAGTGCTGCTGAAAGAAGATGGGAGCACGCAGCTTATCCGCCGGGCAGAGACGCCGGAGGATTATTTTGCCACCTTCGACTGTTTTGATATCCTGAAAGACAGGAAGAAGTAAGGGCGCGTTATGATAGAAAGAAAGGATGTCTTGTCCCTTCCTTATCTGAAAAAGGCGGATTTTTCCGGGAGTTATGAAGGGCTGCGGTTCCGGTTCCGCAAGGCGGAGAACGGGGAAGGGGGGCAGCCTGCGCTGGAGGTAGCGGCGTGGGAAGGACCTTATTGCTATGACGTGACGCCGGAAGGGAAAAAACAGAGGACGGAAGTAAGTTTTTCCGAGGAGGGGATTGTACAGGGGATCGCATGGCTCAATGGGATTTGGGAAGCGGAGCCAGAGCGCTGGAAGGCGGCAAAGGGAGCATGGTAAGGGAAGCTTCCTGGCCCATAAGTTTGCGGATGGATGCGCCAAGCCCAGCCATCCCTGCGGCATTTAGCGCCGGGGGAGGGCTGGGCTGCGCCATTTATAAGGAGTGCTTAATATTCCTTCCTGCAGGCAGCCATTGCGGCGTCGTATACCTTCCCAAAGGGAACCTTGCACTGCTTGGCAGCGGCGGCCACATCTTCGTACTCAGGCTTGCATTTGCTCAGCCCATAGCCCGTACTGATTTTTACGGTGATTTCCCCATAAACGGTGCGGACCTTGCGGAATTGGGCGTCTAAAGCCCTACGGTAGCAGGGCTGGATCCGGATGCCGCGGGTAGAGGTGTGGGTCAGGATTAGGCGGCTGAAGCGGCTCTCTTCCTCCAGGTTGCACAGGCAGGTCAGAAGAAGCCCCGGGCGGTTTTTCTTCATATAGACCGGCGTGGTGAATACATCCAATGCGCCTGCGTCCAAAAGGAGGCCTAAGGCGTAGGAAACAGCCTCTGGCGACATGTCGTCCAGGTTACAGGAAAGCTCCAGGATTTGGTCTAGGCTGTGGAACTGTTCCGTGTAGAAATCTGGGCGCGTCTCCCCCTCTGGGAGTTCTGCCGGGGCTTGGGGGGCATAGGAGCCAGGAAGCTGCCTGGGGGAGGGTACGGGAAGGATGCTCATGGTGCCCCAGAATGCCCGCAGGCAGTTGGCAGCCGGGAAGTCCTTCGAGCCCATGCCGTAGCCGGTCTTTTCTACTGCCATCGGCGGCATGGCTATGAATTGGCTGGCAAAATGCTTTAGCAGTGCAGCGCCGGTAGGGGTGCAGAGCTCCCCTTCGATGGAGCCGCCATAAATGGGCACATCCCGCAGGATATCTGCCGTGGCCGGCGCAGGTACTGGGAGCGTCCCATGGGCGCACCGGACCGTGCCGCTTCCCACATGGATGGGGGAGGCAATAACCTGTTCCGGGGAAAGGGTTTCTAACAGCAGGCAGCAGCCGACCACATCCATCAGGGCGTCCAGCGTACCGACCTCATGGAAATGGATTTGGGAGATGTCCGTATGGTGGGCATTGCTCTCGGCTGTGCCGATTAAGGTGTAGACAGCCTTAGCGTGGCTTTTCGCTGCAGCAGAGATAGGCAGGCTGTCAATCTGTGCTAACATTTCCGGATAGGATACATGGAGCGGATGGTGGTGCACGGCATGTCCATGGGGACCATGGGATTCCTGTCCATGCTGGCCGCTATGCCCATGGCCTTTTTCCTGCGCATGATGGGTGCTTCCAGCGCCTTCCTCCGTCTGCCCCAGGATAACGATGTCCATCTTCGTGCCCCAGATGCCGCATTTCTCAGAAGGGACGGGGCTGAGCATGATTTTCTCCGGGAAAAGCCCGTTCATGGTTTCCAGGAATGACCGCTGTTCCGATTCGGCCAACAGTTCAAAGAGGGCGCCCATCAGCATATCTCCGGCAGCGCCCATGTTGCATTCAATAAAAAGTGTCTTCATGTCTCATTACCTCCTATATGATTGATCATGCTGGCCAGGTAGCCAGCGCCAAAGCCATTGTCAATGTTTACCACGCTTACGCCGCTGGCGCAGGAATTCAGCATGGAAAGCAGGGCGGACAGCCCATGGAAATTCGCGCCGTAGCCGATACTGGTGGGGACGGCAATCACCGGGCAGCTGCACAGCCCGCCAATCACGCTTGCCAAGGCGCCTTCCATCCCAGCTACGGCGACGATAACGGTTGCCTTCGCAATGCTGTCCACATGTGCCAGGAGCCGGTGGATGCCTGCCACCCCCACATCATAGAGCCGTTCTGTGCGGTTGCCAAGCACTTCAGCCGTAAGGGCGGCTTCCTCTGCCACAGGGATATCGCTGGTCCCCCCGGTGGCTACCACGATAGTGCCGGAAGCAGAATAAAAGTTCCTGCGGTTTACAATCCCAATCTGGGATACCTTATCATAGGTGAGGGAGAAGCGTCCAGCCAGATAGGCTGCGGATTCCTCAGAAAGCCGGGTAATCAGAATGTTTTCCGGGCAGTGGCTCAGCAGGGAATGGAGGATGCCTTCCATCTGCCCTGCTGTCTTCCCCGCCCCGTAAATCACTTCCGGCGTTCCCTGCCGGATGGCCCGGTGGTGGTCAATTTTGGCATAGCCCAAATCCTCAAAGGGGCTGATTTTCAATTGCTCATATGCAGCGTGGATGTCAAGGGAGCCATCCTGTACCTGCTGCAGGACAGATAACATATGTTGCGATTCCATAGATACCTCCCATTTTTCCAGAAACTTTGGTTTCTTTTTAGAAATTTTACATATAATAAGTGCATTATGATTATTATAAAAGTTTATTGCCGAATAGTCAAGGATTTGGAGAAACAGCTGCTTGTAAGGCAAGGGAGGGTAATTATATGAATGAAAAATATATTAAATTGTCTGATACAGAAGAAGTGTGTGATTTTGTCCGCGCTGCCGGCAGGTGCGATTTTGATATCGATATTTCCAACCAGTACGCCGTCATTGACGCAAAATCTATCCTGGGGGTAATGGCCCTGGGTATGGGCCAGCCGCTGGCTGTAACGTACGGCGGCAAGAACCGGGGGTTTGAGCATGTGCTGAGCAAATACACGGTGGTATGAAAGGCTTTTCCTGAATTACCAAGAACAGGGAAGGGCAGGGCGTTTGGCTTTGCCGCTGTCCCTGTTTTTGCTTGTAAACGATGCCGGAATCCTGTATACTTTTAGCATCAGCCCCAAGAATAAGGACAGAGAGGAAAAAAGATGGAACAGGAAAACAGGTTATCAGAACGGATTGCAGACAGCATCCTGTCCATGATTACCGTGGAAAAGCGTTTTTTGCCAGGCAGCAAGCTGCCCAATGAAAATATTTTATCCGAAGAGTTACATATCAGCCGGACGACCTTGCGGGAGGCAATCCGGATTTTATCCACAGGGAAGATTTTAGAAATCCGCCGCGGCCTTGGGACCTTTGTCCGGGAAGATTTTGCCCTTCCCCAGTCCGAGGAACTTTCCCCCTTGGCCTCCGCCAAGGTAAATGCCAGGGACTTATATGAAATGCGCCTGATTTTTGAGCCTGAGGCTGCCTATTATGCGGCTTTGCGGGCCACAGAGGAAGAAATCCGGCGTATTTTGTCCTTGGGCAGGGAAATTGAGGCGAAAATCCGCCGGAAAGAAGACCGCACAGATGTGGAACAGGCTTTCCACCAGTCGATTGCAAAGGCCACCCACAATGAGTTCATGAACCAGCTGATGCCGGTAATCTATGAAGGCATCCACAAAGGCGTCAGGCTTTCCGATGTATATGAGGAGGCCGTACAGGCAACATTGGTGGATCACAAAATACTTATGGGTTTCCTTGAGGTAAGGAATGCGGAAGGCGCGAGGAACGCTATGCGTATCCATATCCTGCATGCTATGGAGCAGCTTTCCCTGGAGGGGGATTGATGGGATAATTGTCAAACAACACTATTGACAGCAGACAACTATAGGTATATACTATCCTTACCACAAAAAATAATCAAAGAAAAGAGGTACAACTAACATGAAAAGCGATAACGTTAAAAAAGGCATGCAGCAAGCCCCGCACCGTTCCCTCTTCAACGCCTTAGGCTTCACCAAAGAGGAAATGGACAGACCCTTAGTAGGGATTGTAAGTTCCTACAATGAAATCGTCCCAGGCCATATGAACCTGGATAAGATTGTAAACGCCGTAAAATTAGGCGTTGCCGAAGCAGGCGGCGTCCCCGTGGTCTTCCCGGCCATTGCGGTCTGCGATGGGATTGCGATGGGGCATACCGGCATGAAATACTCCCTTGTCACCCGCGACTTGATTGCAGATTCTACGGAATGCATGGCTCTGGCACATCAGTTTGACGCCTTGGTAATGGTCCCGAACTGTGATAAAAATGTGCCGGGGCTTTTGATGGCTGCGGCCCGTATTAATGTGCCTACGGTATTCGTATCGGGCGGGCCGATGCTGGCCGGGCATGTGAAGGGAAGGAAAACCAGCCTGTCTTCCATGTTTGAGGCGGTCGGCTCTTATGCGGCAGGCACGATGACGGAGGAGGACGTATGTGAATTTGAACAAAAAGCATGCCCTACCTGCGGATCTTGTTCCGGGATGTATACAGCCAATTCCATGAACTGCCTGACAGAGGCATTAGGGATGGGTCTTCCAGGGAACGGCACAATCCCGGCGGTATACTCTGACCGGCTCCGCCTTGCCAAGCATGCGGGGATGGCTGTCATGGAGCTGCTCCGCAAGAACATCTGCCCCAGGGATATTATGACAAAGGACGCCGTCTTAAATGCGCTGACGGTGGATATGGCGCTGGGATGCTCCACCAACAGCATGCTGCACTTGCCGGCAATCGCCCATGAGATTGGCTTTGGCTTTGACATTGGGTTTGCCAATGAAATCAGTGAGAAGACGCCGAACCTCTGCCATCTGGCGCCGGCAGGGCCTACATATATGGAGGATCTGAACGAGGCTGGCGGCGTCTATGCCGTGATGAATGAACTGGCAGAGCTTGGCCTGCTGAACTTAGATTGCATGACGGTGACAGGGAAGGCCATAGGGGAAAATATAAAGGGCTGCGCCAATAAGAATCCAGAGGTTATCCGTCCCTTGGATAATCCTTACAGCAAGACAGGGGGGCTTGCCGTCCTGAAAGGGAATTTAGCGCCGGAAGGAAGCGTGGTAAAACGTTCTGCAGTGGCGCCGGAAATGATGGTGCATGAGGGGCCGGCCCGGGTATTTGACTGTGAGGAAGACGCCATTGAAGCCATCAAAGGCGGGAAGATTGTGGCTGGGGATGTGGTGGTCATCCGTTATGAGGGGCCCAAAGGAGGCCCTGGCATGCGTGAGATGCTGAACCCCACTTCTGCCATTGCCGGGATGGGGCTTGGGTCTACGGTAGCTTTGATTACGGACGGGCGTTTCTCCGGAGCTAGCCGCGGGGCTTCGATTGGGCATGTTTCCCCGGAAGCAGCCGTGGGAGGGACGATTGCCCTGGTAGAGGAAGGGGATAAGATTAAGATTAATATCCCAGAAATGGCATTGGAACTGGATGTGCCGGAAGATGTGCTGGCGGCAAGGAAGGCTGCCTGGAAGCCAAGGGAGCCGAAGGTGACGGAAGGGTATCTGGCGCGTTATGCCCAGATGGTGACCTCAGGCGCAACTGGGGCTGTCATGAAGCGGGAACTGTAGGGCGCATGGGATTGCAGGGGAAAAGGATTGCAGTGATAGAGGACGATAGGAGCCTAAACAATGGGATTGTCCTGGCATTAAAGCATGAAGGCTATCAATTCGCTCAATACGGCACCCTGGAAGAAGCAAGGGCAGGCAGGGTGGAATCTGCCTGCGATTTGCTTGTGCTGGATATTAACCTGCCGGATGGGGATGGGTTTGCCTATCTCCAGGAAATCCGCAGGACATCGGACATCCCGGTGATTATTCTGACAGCGAACGATTTGGAGACGGATGAGGTGATGGGGCTGGAACTGGGGGCAGATGACTATATCACCAAGCCGTTCAGCCTGATGGTGCTGCGGGCAAGGATTGAGAAGGCCTTAAACAGGGATAGGGCAGGCAAGAGCGGCATTTACCAGGCAGGCGGGTTTTCCTTTGACTTTGGGAGGATGCTGTTCTATCGGGAAGGCCAAGAGATTGTGCTTAGCAAGACGGAGCAAAAGCTTTTGCGCCATTTGGTGGAAAACAGCGGGATTACCTTACCCAGGGGGAAGCTGGTGGACCTGGTCTGGACGGACGGCGCGGAATATGTGGATGAGAACGCCTTGTCTGTGGCAGTAAAACGGCTGAGGGATAAGCTGGAGCCATGCCCGCCGAAGCCTAGATACCTCAAGACGGTCTATGGCATCGGCTATGTGTGGCAGGAGGAAGAGAAGCCATGAGAGGGATCCGCAGTACCTATGCCAAGCTGAACCAGATGGTGGATGCTGCTATAGATGGCAGCTTTACGGAATCGGAATTTAATGAGACGGAACTTTCCAAGCTGGAAGCGAAATGGAAACGGTTCTTGGTATCTGCACAGCTATCCCAGGAACAGCTCCAAGAGGAACGCGCCGGCATCCAGGCGTTGGTGTCGGATATTTCCCATCAGCTTAAGACGCCCCTTGCCAATATCCTGCTGTATGCCCAGCTCCTGGAAGAGCAGGGACTGGAGGAAGGCAGCAGGGCGTTGGCAGGGGAAATTAAGCGGCAGTCAGAGAAGCTGGAGTTCCTCATCCAGTCATTGGTGAAGGCTTCCCGGCTGGAAACAGGGACGTTCCAGATGTTTCCAAAAGAACAGGAGGTGTCCCCGATGCTGCAGGAAGTGGTCTCAGGGGCAAGGATAAAAGCGGCAGGACGGGAGGTCCAGATTGGCCTTCCAGAGCCGGAGGCTGGCTTGCATGCGGTATTTGATAGGAAATGGACGGCGGAAGCGCTTTTGAACCTCCTGGATAATGCCGTCAAATATTCCCATCCGGGCAGCAGGGTAACTGTTTCTGTGACAGGATATGAAATGTTTGTGCGTATCGGCATCCATGACCAGGGGATTGGGATACCAGAAGGGGAAATCGCCCTGGTATACCAACGGTTTTACAGAGGGAGCCAGGCCAGGGGGGAAGAAGGCGTAGGGCTGGGGCTTTATCTGGCCAGGCAGATTGCGGAAGGGCAGGGAGGCTATCTTTTTGCAGAAACCAGGCTGGGGGAGGGGAGCAGCTTTTATCTGTTCCTTCCCAAAGAAACCAGATGTGCCGGCAGGGATTTATGACGGTTTTTCCATAAAAATTTCAAAACTGTAAGATTACAGTAAGAACCTGGAAAGATGCCTTTGCTATAATCCAAGCAGAATGTAACAGAAGGAGGGAATAGCATGGAGGTATTGCGTACAGAAGGGTTAAAGAAATATTATGGGAGTCCGGACAGCCCGGCCAGGCAGGTAAAGGCTTTGGACGGCGTCTCTTTTGGGGTGCAGCGCGGGGAGTTTGTTGCAGTCGTAGGTACTAGCGGCAGCGGGAAATCTACCTTGCTGCATATGCTAGGCGGCCTAGACCGGCCTACGGAAGGGAAGGTCTACGTGGAGGGAAAGGATATCTTTTCCCTAAAGGACGATGCCCTTACCATTTTCCGCAGGCGGAAGATTGGCTTTGTGTTCCAGGCGTTTAACCTTGTGCCAGTCTTAAGCGTCTATGAAAATATTGTGCTTCCCTTGGAATTGGATGGTAATCCGGTGGATGAAGCGTATGTTGGGCAGGTAATTGCATTTTTAGGCCTCAAGGACAGGCAGGATAGCATGCCAGGCCAGCTGTCCGGCGGGCAGCAGCAGCGGGTGGCCATTGCCAGGGCCTTGGCGGCAAAGCCTGCAATCCTGCTGGCGGATGAGCCCACGGGGAACCTGGATTCCCGTACCAGCCAAAATGTGGTCAGCCTGCTGAAGGTGACAGGGCAGAAATTCCATCAGACCATTGTGATGATTACCCATAATGAGGCGATTGCCCAGATGGCAGACCGTATTATCCGTATTGAGGATGGGAAGATAAGCCAGGCAGCAGCCCAGGGAGCGCTGGCCGGAAATTTGGGCTTTGGGCAGTTACCGGGCATTGGGGAATCACCAGGGACTGCGGTACAAAAGCGGTTATCAGGCATGGAGGAACCAACAGGAACTGCGGCACAAAAGCAGCAGCCAGGCGTGAGGGAATCAACAGGAGCTGGGTCGCAAAAGCAGCAGCCAGGCGTGAGGGGATCAGCAGGGGATAGCCGCCTTGGGCAATTCCCAGGTGTGGAGGCGCCGGGGAAGGGCAGGAGCAGGGAAAGGGGGAAGGGGTATGCAAAAGGTACGGAATAAAAAGGTAATCCGCCGCATTTCCCTGCGGATGGTCCGGGAAGGGAAGGGGAAATATGTCCCTGGGGTTTTGGCTATTTTGCTGACAACCGTGTTATTTACGGCATTGTTTACCATTGGGGGCAGCCTGTTTGGAATCTACCAGGATGCCGCTATGCGCAAGATAGGCAGCAATTCCATGGCCGGAGTGAAGTTTGTCCAGGAAGGGGATTATAAAAAGCTGTCCCAAGACCCAGCCGTAACCTGTGCCAGATACCGGGTTATCCTGGGGCGGGCAGAAGGGGATGGCCTGGAGAAATTACACACGGAGGTAAGCTATGCCGCAGAAGGCGAAGCTGCCTCCATGTTCTGTGAACCGACAGTAGGCAGGCTTCCAACAGGACGGCAGGAGGCTGCTACAAGCACTTTGGTGCTGCAGGCTTTGGGCGTGCCTTGCAGGATAGGTGAGGCAGTCCCCCTGACCATTGATATTGATGGGAAGAAGGTGCAGGAAAAATTTATCCTCTCTGGTTATTGGGAGGGGGACCGGGTGGCTTCTGCGCAGCAATGCTGGGTATCTGAGGAATATTGCAGGGAAATGGCGCCTACGCCTGAAGTTTCCTTCTATGAGACGGAAGGGACAGCGTATGCCGGCTATTGGATGGTGGATTTTGACTTTGCAGATACTTGGGATTTGGAGGGTAAGCTGCGTTCCCTGCTGGCGCGGAACGGCTATGGCAGCAATCAGGTTGCTGCTTCTGTCAACAGCGCTTATGGGATTGGGAGCGTAGATTTTGGCACCATGTGCATGGCGTCCGGGCTTCTGTGCCTGATAATGTTTTCCGGATATTTAATCATCTATAATATTTTTGTTCTGCATGTGGCAGGGGATATCCGAAGCTTTGGGCTGTTGAAAACCATTGGCACAACGGGGCGCCAGCTGAAACGTCTGGTGCGCTGCCAGGCCTTGCTCTTGTCAGCGGTTGGGATCCCAGCTGGCCTGCTATTGGGGGCTTTCTTGGGGAAATGCCTGCTGCCTGCCGTGGCGGGGAACCTTATGGATGCGGTTGGGGTGGAGGTTTCCCTGCATCCGGTTATTTTCCTGTGGGCGTCTTGTTTTTCCTTCCTGACCGTATGGATAAGCAGCCGGAGGCCTTGCAGGCTGGCTTCTAAAGTGTCCCCGATTGAGGCGGCCCGGTATCTGGATGTTCCCGAGAAGGGAAAGGCAGGGAAGAGGAGGAAGCATAAGGTGACGGCCTTGTCCTTTGCCTGGGCAAACCTCCGGCGCAGCCCCAGGAAGGTCATGGTGGCGGCCATGTCGCTTTCTTTAAGCCTGGTATTGCTCAATTCTGTTTATGCATTGATCCATGGGTTTGATATGGGGCAGTATGTATCCACATCCCTGATGGGGGATGCAATGGTGGCTGATGCATCTATCCTGCAGCGTTCTTTCCAGCCGGATACCTCCGGGGTGACGGAAGAGATGCAGAAAAGCCTGGAAAGGCTGGAAGGCGTGGCAGAGAGCCATTGTATATACAGTGACGATTCCTATCTGCAATTTGACGCTGCCAGCCAGGAACGGGTGTTGGGCGCAATCCGGGAAGAGACGGCATATTTAGAGGAAAGCCCGGAAGACGGCATCCTGCAGTATTTCCTGGAAGAAGGCATATTGGGCTGCCAGCTGTATGGGATGGATGCATGGGGCTTACGGCAGATTCAGGTGGAAAAAGGGAATATCGACTGGGAAAAATTCCAGACAGGGGATTATATTATCCTTAACACCATTGGCTTGGGCATAGGGGGCGCAGAACCTTTGATGGGGATGTATTATGATGTAGGGGATACCTTCCCGATGAGGCTGCCGGATGGTACGGCCAAGGATTACCAGGTCATGGCAATTGGGGATATCCCGTTTGCAATGACCAGCCGTTTCCAGTATTATCTGGGCACTATGGCAGTTTTACCGGAACAGGAATACCTGTCCCATGCGAAGGAACCAGGGGCGCTGTTCCAGGTGCTGATGGCAGGGGAAGGGCAGGAGGGAAGGATGGAACAGTCCCTGGAATCCTATACAGGGGAGGAAGCCCCCACATTGCAGTATGTATCCAGGAAGTCCTACGAGAAGGAATTTGGGGATTATATTGAGATGTATTGGGCTGTGGGAGGCAGCTTAAGCTTTTTACTGGGGCTGATAGGGATATTGAACTTTACAAATAGCATGGTGACAGGGATCCTGTCCAGGAGGAAGGAATTTGCCATGATGGAGGCAGTAGGTATGACAGGAAAGCAGCAGAAGGCGTTGCTGGCATGGGAAGGCGGGATGTATGCGGCGCTTGTGTCCCTATGCGCGTTAACAGCCAGCGCAGTGGTAAATGTTACGCTGCTGAAGTCAGGCGGGGGCGCCTGGTTTTACGAAAACCATTTTACCATATTTCCCATTGTAGCCTGCATCCCGGCTTTGCTGGCGCTGTCATGCGCCATCCCGCTTGTTATTTACCAAAAAGCCATGAAGCAGCCCGTTGCAGAGCGGTTACGGGAACAATAAAGAGAGAGGAGAAGGAATGATGTTAAGGATTGGATGCCATTTATCATCTGCCAAAGGCTTCCTGGCCATGGGAAAAGAGGCTGTCCGGATTGGCGCGGATACTTTCCAGTTTTTTACCCGCAACCCCAGGGGCGGCAATGCCAAGGAACTGGATCTTGTGGATGTGGCTGCTTACTTGGAATTTGCGGAATCCAATGGGATTGCCCAGATTATAGCCCATGCGCCCTATACATTGAACGCCTGTGCCAAAGACCCTGGCATCCGGGAATTTACCTATCGTACCATGTGTGATGATTTATCCAGGCTCTCCCATATCCCGGACGCGATGTATAACTTCCATCCCGGGAGCCATGTGAAGCAAGGGGCAGAGGCGGGGATCCAGTATATTGCGGATATGCTGGACCGCATCCATGGGCATGGATATGGCACGCCAATCCTGCTGGAAACCATGGCTGGGAAAGGGACGGAAATGGGAAGGAGCTTTGAGGAGCTGCAAAGCATCTTAGGACGTGTAGAGGACAGCAGCAGCCTAGGCGTATGCCTGGATACTTGCCATGTGTTTGACGGCGGCTACGATATTGTGGGCAGCTTGGAGCAAGTGCTTGCGGAGTTTGATGCCGTCATAGGCTTAGGGCGGCTGAAAGCCATACATTTGAATGACAGTAAGAATGGGTTGGGCAGCCGCAAGGACCGCCATGAGAAAATCGGCAAAGGGGAGATTGGGCTGGAGGCTTTCCGGGCACTTGTCCGCCATCCCCGCCTGAAGTCCCTGCCCTTCATTTTAGAAACGCCCAATGATTTGGATGGCTACCAGAGGGAAATTGCCGTTTTACGGGGGTTTTGCACGTGAGGGGGATGGAGCCGCCAGGGCAAGGCGCAGATAGAGAAACAAAAAAACAGGACTAGTAAATAAGCAAGCAATGAGCCAGGCAGCTGCGCTTGAAAAATAGATTGATTTTTTTAGCAAAACCATTTATAATTTAAACCATAATAGTAGAAACAGATTATAGGGAGAAAGCTTCTGTTAGAATCTGTATACACATAAAGGGTGTTGCACGGATGAGTGCGATGCCCTCTTTCTTTTTGGAAATTGGTTTCACAGATGTGGAAAATGCCCTGGTAAAATAGAATTATAAAATAAGAAAGGATAGGGCAAATGGACAAAGAAAGAGAAGGATTAAAAGAAATGGTGTACAATCTTATGAATGGTTCCTTAGACTTGGATTTATGCACTGCACCAGAGAAAGAGCTGGTAGCAGATGAATATGCTGCCGGAAGCAAATGTGATCAGTTATATGAAGAAGCCTATGAGGCGAATAGGCGGATTTGCCAAAGGCTGGGAGTGGAGGAAGATAGGGATGTAGAGATAATCATCCGTAACCTTCTGGACATAGGGAAACATCTTAGCATGAAGATGTATGATTACGGGGCGAATTTTTGCTGTAAGAGTTGAGGTGGTGTTAGTATATAAATGTGGACAGGAAAAGCCGAACAATCTATACTATCAAGTGAAAGAGTAAAGGAGATGAAAGGCATGGCCAAAAACCTTATACCCCGGAATTTAAACAGCAGACCGTGGATCTGTACAATCAAGGAGTACAAGGCTCTCCAAAAAGAACCCAGCGCCTTAAGGCTGAGGATGGAATATTATAAAAAGCGGCCGCCATATTCGCAAAAGAACAATAGCCGAAATTGTTGCATCTATCCAGAACAATTTAACCAGCTACTCTGTAACCCAGCTTTGCAGTGCTTTGAAATCCCCAAGGAGTACTTATTACAAAGCTTCGGTCTGTGTACCTTCCAACAGGCAGGAAGCGTACGGAAAACTTGGCCAGGAGGTGGAACGGGCGGGCATGGAAACGAATCCGTGACCGTTATGCCACAAAAGATCCCTTCTGCGAGGAGTGCCGGAGGAATGGGCTGCTACGGCCGGTGGAAGAAGTACACCACAAGCTGCCGCTGGCAGAAGGCATGGCGAGGGAAACCTTGTGTCACTGTGCCAGCCCTGCCATGCGAGGATTCATGCGGAGCGTGGCGACCGCCGGCAGAAAAAGTAACAGGCAGGAAACCCAACAAAGATGGAATTACCTGCCTGTGCATTATTTCCTGAAAAGATCTGAGTGTGAACCGGTATCGATTAAGGTCAGCGTTAAAATATCATTTTCGATGAGATAGATGAACAGCCAGTCCGGCTTGATATGGCATTCCCGAAAACCTGCAAGGTCTCCGGTCA
>CAJUSO010000052.1:0-14393 GCA_910588965.1 uncultured Lachnospiraceae bacterium
CCGCGAGGGTCAAATACCCCGCCCCTTGGGGCGGAAAGAACAAGCTAGGTCATGACCCGTAGCTTGCTGCGGGGTATTTGACTATTACCGTCACTATTTCATGATTAATCCTTCCATTCCCTACAATCCCCCTCCCGCACGCCCATATATGATTGGGATGTCCGGCTTATTCTAAGGCGTTTCCTGCTTCCCGCTCTTATTTTACCCACTTGATATTATACGTACGAACGGATATAATAGGCACAGTACCATTGGGGAGAAGCAGCAGGCATGGCGGATTGGCGGTGCTGCCAATGGAAACTGTGTGCAGTGAATCCCGGATGATACAAAAAACTGCGGATAACGGAGCTGAAATAGGATGAAAAAAATATTAATCATTGAAGATGATGAAATCTTAAATTCCGGCTTGTGCTATAACATCCAAAAAATACAGCTTTTCCCTGTTCCTTCCTATTGTATAAGAGAGGCCAAAGAAAGGCTGGAGGAAGAAACGTTTGATTTGATATTGCTTGATGTAAATTTACCCGATGGAAACGGTTTTGATTTTGCAAGGGAAGCTATGCCCAAATACCATACTCCTTTTATTTTCTTAACGGCGCATCATTTGGAAGAAGAAATCATCAAAGGGCTGCGGTTAGGGGCGGATGATTATATTGTAAAACCATTTCGTATCAAAGTCGTTATGGAGAAAATACAAGTGGTATTAAGACGATGCCATAATGGGCGCGGATCCGAACGCTATTCTTGCGGCAATTTAGAGATTGATTTCAAAAACCGTACGATTATGCGCAAAAACGAAGCATTGGCTTTGACGCCCACAGAATTTGAAATTTTAGAGGCTTTTGTTGAGAACAGAGGGCAGATTTTGACAAAGGGCCTGCTATTGGAAAAGATATGGGATAGAAAAGGCAATTATGTCAATGAGCATACGTTATCATTGAATGTCAGCAGGCTGCGGAAGAAAATAGCGGATGAAGATTTTGATTACATCAAGACCATATATGGGCTGGGTTATAAATGGAGTGAGGATTAAATGAAATTATGCAGATATATCTTACTTAGCTTGCATGTATTACTGCTTTTTGCAGGGATCTACATAGCGCTGGCGCTGGTAGAAAATACGATGGTAACGTATGCGCTTCTATTTACAATCTTATCTTTGGGGCTGGTAAATCTAGGAAGTTATTTCTATTTCCGTAGGAGATTTATATGCTTTTCAAATGAAGTCTGCCAGAATACAGAAAAAATCTTACATGGGCAGCCCATCGGACACCAACAAAATAAGGAAACGCTTACCTCTAAAATGATTATGGAATTAGAGAAAATAGAACATATTTCTTCGTTCCAGCTTGCAGAAAGCAGGCGTGAGAAAAAAGAACTGCAAGAAATGATTTCTGAACTCACACATCAGATTAAGACCCCTGCTTCCAATATCCAAATGTATTGCGACATGTTTTCGGATCCAGATATTTCTTCTGCGCAAGCCAGACGGTTTGTATCTGTTATCCAACAGCAATTAGAAAAATTGAAGTTTTTGCTAGATATCCTTGTAAAATCTTCGCGGCTTGAAACCGATATGATACATCTGCAAATGGAAAACAGCAGGATTGTTGAAACCTTAGCGGTTGCTGTCAACAATGTCATACAGAAAGCAGAGCATAAAAAGATAGGCATTTCTGTTTCATGCAGGCCTGCGGTTCAAGTTTACCACGATACAAAGTGGACGGCGGAGGCAATCGAGAATCTTTTAGATAACGCAATCAAATATACCCCAGAAAATGGGAAGGTCTTAATTTCCGTAAAAGTTGGGGAAATGTACACGGAAATCCATGTGAAGGACACAGGAAAAGGGATAGAAGCTGCGCATGTCAATGACATTTTCAAACGGTTTTACAGGGAGAAATCCTCATCGAAAGACGAGGGGTTAGGCTTGGGCTTGTATCTTGCAAGAAACATTGTAACGTTACAGGGCGGGTATATTTCCGTTCATTCTGTTCTAGGGGAGGGCAGCCGTTTTTCCGTGTGTTTGCCAAACCGTATCTTGGAATGAATTGTTTCGATATTGATACTTTTTCCTATAAAATTGAAACCGGATTGATACTATTTCAGTTTATGATAGGAGTAGAAATTGCGAAACGTTTTCTTTGGGAGATGTGGCTGAGCCATCGAATCCAAAGCGGGCTCCGATGCGGTGGCAAGTCGCCCTTATTTTGTATTCGATGCCCCATCCACAGTTCCAAGAAGGTGAGTTTGCAATTACCTATAAGAGTATCAAACAGAAAGGGACGGGATGGCAATGAATATTTTAAGCGCAAAAAACCTGACGAAATACTACGGTACAGAGCCGTTATTGGTGAAAGCAATTGATGGAATCTCTTTTGAGATTGGACAAGGGAGTTTTACAGCAATCGTTGGGACTTCTGGTTCAGGCAAAAGCACATTGCTCCATATGCTTGGCGGGTTAGATGTTCCGACAAGCGGGAGCGTATGCGTGGATGGGCAGGAATTATGTGGGATGGGAAAAAACGAGCTTGCTATTTTTCGGAGAAGGAAAATAGGCTTTGTTTTCCAGAATTACAATCTTATGCCAAACCTTACGGCGTATGAAAATATTGTGCTTCCGGTTGAGCTGGATGGAAGAAGGGTGGATAAAGAATATTTCGAAAGAATGGCAGGGACGTTGGGCCTGGAGGATAAGATAGGCCGCAGGCCGAATCAATTGTCTGGCGGGCAGCAGCAAAGAGTTGCGATTGCAAGGGCTTTGGTGGCAAAGCCTGCGATTATTTTAGCAGACGAGCCGACTGGGAACCTGGACGGGCATACAAGTAGGGAAGTCATCGGTTTATTGAAAACAACAAGCGAGAAGTTCCATCAAACAATCGTTATGATTACGCATAATGAGGAAATAGCGCAGTCGGCTGACCGCACGATCCGTGTGGAAGATGGAAAAATTGTAGGAAGCAGGTGGTAAGCATGGATTTGAATAAAAACAACAATGGAACTACCATTTACCGCATTGCCAAAAACAATTTACTGGCAAAGAAAATGCCGAGTTTCTTTTCTATGCTGTCCATTTTGTTAGCGATTACTTTGGTATCTGCCCTATCGCTCTTTATGGTCGGGACACAGACTGCTGAAAAGAATATGCTAGGACAGATGCAGCATGTCATGTATCAGGACGTCACGGATGAACAGATACAACGTATGGCTTTGGATGATAGGATGGAACGGTGCGATCCATATAAAGAACTGGAAAAAGAATTTCAGATCCAGGGCGTCAAGTACCACCTTTTTTACAACGGATCCTATGTTGAGAACGTAAAAGGCTATCTTCCGGTAGAGGGGAAAGATCCACAGCATTATGGTGAAATCCTTGTGGATAAGGCTTTTATGCGGGCGATTGGAAGGGAAGCCGTTCTTGGGGAAACGATTGATTTCGAGATAGGAGGGGAAGCACAGGAATTTACAATCTGCGGTTATACCGATGGGAACGCTCCGGCAGCGGCGCATCCTATCCATGTATCGAAAGCATTTGCAGACCAAAGCCCACTTATGAAAGACTTGCCCTATACTGCGCTCGTGCGGATTAATGGTGTTACAGATGTCCCTGCGTCTACTTTTACCACCATAGCGTATCAGATAGCAATGGATTATCAGATTGAACGGCCAAATGTCAATTTGAATGGTAAATTTGAAGAATCTCTCCAAAAGGGGAATACTGGAATCTATTTCGTTCTTTTTGTTTCCGCAATACTTTTTATTGCCAGCAGTATCGTGATATACAGCATTTTTTATCTTTCTGTAGCTGCCCGCGTACAACAGATTGGGCAATTACAGACCATTGGTATGACAGAAAAACAGGTTAAGCAGATGATACGAAGGGAGGGGTTGTTGTTAAGTGCTTTGGCAATTCCCATCGGGCTGCTGCTAGGCGGTATCGTTTCTTATCTTTTAATCCCAGATGGATGGACGTTTCAAAGCTTTTGTATGGTAGCTTTGTGCGTCGGCGTCTTAGGTATCCTGACGGTACAGATATCCGTGAGGAAGCCTGCTTCCATTGCGTCAAAATTTTCACCAATCGAAGCGTCGAGGAATGTAGGCACAGTTGGAAAGGGACGGCCAAACGGCAGGCATAAAATGTTAACGCCATATGTGTTAGCGCGGATGGAGCGTAAAAATCATCGGAAGAGATGGTGGTTTACAACGGCTTCGCTTGCATTTGGTGGAATTATTTTTATGCTTGCGGCGACTTGGGTGGTATCGTGGGATGAGGAACAATACGCAAGAGAAGGATTATTTAACAATAGCGAGTATTATATTTCTTACCTCTATCATCATAGTACGCCTAAGCCTTACGGAATAACTGAATTTCAGCTAACAGGCCATCTTGGAGGCGAGTTGGAAAGTAGCATACGAGAGATACCAAATGTAAAAGATGTCCACATGGAAGAAGAGGTGTTTGGAAATGTGGAATACAAAGGGGTTACATTTTTACAAGGATTTTATCCAGTTGGGGCAGAGGATACGGAGTATTATAAGCTTCCCTCAAAAGGAAACAACACTTATCAATATATGGTACAGCACGACGCCATTTTGATCACAGATAGCGCTATAAGCGAGAATATAAATGGAATCACATTTGAAGCAGGAGAAAAAATAGAGTTTCGCTATTTTGATGGGGAAGAACATACGGTAGAATTGGAAATAGGAGCCGTATCACAAGAAAGCGCTGGCCAATATGGGAATCGGCCGAATTTCTGTATCGCAGATAAGACGGTAGAAAAATTGTGGGGCGCTATGAATACAACGTCTTCATTCTCCATATCTGTCGAGGATTATGAGGAAAATGGAGGGCAAGTAGAAGCGGCGTTACGGGCGTTGCTGGATGGTTATGAAGATTTGTCGCTTTCCACATTGCGGGAAGAAGAAATCCAAGTGTCTGGGCAGATTAAGCAGATACAGATGCAGATATACGGAATCTCTATCTTTATTATATTGTTCAGCATCTTTAACTTGATTAACACGGTTATCAGCAGCATTGTAAGCCGTAAGAGAGAATTGTCTATGTTAGAATCCATTGGTATGGAGGAACGTCAAGTCCGCAATATGCTGTTTTGGGAAAGCTTTTTTCTTGCATTACCGAACCTTCTGCTGACATTGACCCTTGGAACGGCGGCAGGATTTGCCTTTATCTCGTTGATGCAGAAATCGGCAGGCTACCTGGAATATCATTTCCCAGCCCTTCCAGCCGTGCTTTATATGGCTGGCATGATAGGTATTCCGATGTTGATCTCGCTTGTCTGCCTAAAAAGGCAAAATAACATTTCTTTGGTGGAAAGAATAAAAAATGAGGATTAACAAGGGAAGAGGGCTGCTTGCGCAGTCTTTTTTCCTGTCTTGGCATGTTGATGGCAGGTAGGGATATTCGGTTGAAAAATGCCAGCCGAAGGGCTATAATAATAGTGCTTCCTACACAGCCGGAGGAATGCGCTGCAGTAAGCATAACGGCAGTTGATAAAACATAAACTTCCTTTTTGGATAGTTCTAAATGGATTAAGAAGGGTTAGGGGTGATGGAAATGAGGATTTTACTGGCTGAGGACGAGCAAGATTTAAACCATATTATTACGCAGAAATTGAGGGCTGACGGATACAGCGTGGATAGCTGCCTGGATGGCGGGGAAGCAATTGATATCCTGTCTTATACGGACTATGACGGCATTATCCTGGACATTATGATGCCGAAGGCAGACGGGTATGAAGTCCTGCGCTTTTTGCGGGAGGCTGGGAAGGCTACGCCTGTGCTGTTTTTGACCGCGAAGGACGCTATCTCTGACCGGGTGAAGGGGCTGGACAGCGGGGCGAATGACTATCTGGTCAAGCCTTTTTCCTTTGAGGAACTGTCTGCCCGCCTGCGCGCCATGATGCGGGCATCTTTTGGGATTGCCAGCAGCGTGCTGTCGGCGGCGGATTTGGTCCTGGACTGTGCTTCCCATACCGTAAAGCGGGGAGGATTGGAAATCAGCCTGTCTGCAAAGGAATATGCGCTGCTGGAATATCTGATGCATAACCAGGGGATTGTCCTGTCAAGGGAGAAGATTGAGGACCATATCTGGAACTTTGATTATGAGGGCGGCACCAATGTGGTGGATGTCTATATCAGCTATCTGCGGAAGAAGATAGATGGCGGCCATGAGAAGAAATTAATCCATACGGTCCGGGGGAGGGGCTACGTGCTGCAGGAGGATAGGGGGAAATGAAGGGCTTGTCTATCCGGTTTAAGATTACGTTCTGGTTTACGGCAGCATTGCTGCTGGTGGCGTTCCTGGCCTATGTGATCGTATTTTTTGCCAGCCATCAGATTATACAGAAAATCATCCGGGATAATTTAATCGAGACGGTGGAGCATAATGTGGATGAGATAGAATTTTATGACAATCTGGGCAATGTGGACCTGCGCCATGAAACCGATTACTATTGTGAATACCAGGAGGGGTATTTGGAGATAGACGATGACTTCTTAGATCAGGTGAACGAGGTGTATACGGCCCTTTACCATGCGGACTCATCCATGCTGTATGGGGAGACCCCGATTCCAAGGGAGGCCGCGGGGCTGGGGTTTGTGGATGCGAAGGTACAGCGGCTGAAGGTAAGGGGCTTGGTTTACTATGTGTTTGACCGGGAATTGGCCCAAAGCGGGCTGGAGGGGCTGTGGCTTCGGGGGGTGGTGTCTGAGAAACAGGGGCTGACCCGGATGTCAGATGCTATCCGCCTGTCTTTGCTGTTACTGCCGCTGCTGGTACTGGTATCTGCCGTAGGCGGGAGCCTGCTTGCGGGGAGGATGTTGCGGCCTATCCAGGAAATCTCAGCATCTGCAGCCCGTATCGGGACAGGCAGCGACTTGCAGAAACGGATTGAACTGGGGGAGGGGGAAGATGAGCTGCACCAGCTTGCAGACAGTTTTAATGGGATGATCCAACGTCTGGAAGAAGCCTTTGCAGCGGAGCGGCAGTTTGCTTCAGATGTTTCCCACGAACTCCGTACCCCCGTGTCGGTCATTACGGCACAGTGTGAGTTCTCTTTAGAGGAGCCAAGGAGCACAGAAGAGTATGAGCAGGCGCTGCAGGTTATCCAGCGGCAGGGCAGGAGGATGGCAAGGTTAATCCATGATATGCTGGACTATACGCGGCTGGAGATGCGGGCAGACAGTTACCCGAGGGAGGAACTGGACCTGGCGGGCCTGGTGCGGTCTGTGTGCGGTGATTTGGCGCTGACCCGGGAGAAAGGCATCCAATTGTGCTGCCAGGCAAAGGGGGAGGCCTTATTTTATGGGAACCGCCAGCTCCTTACCCGGATGCTTGCAAACCTGGTCGGCAATGCTTACCGCTATGGCAAGGAAGGGGGGCATATCCTGGTCAGCCTGGAATGCGGGAGCCAGGGGGTAAGCCTGTCTGTTGCGGATGATGGGATTGGGATTGCGCAGGAGGAACAGGAGAAGGTTTTCCAGCGTTTTTACCAGGCAGACCCCTCCCGTATGGGCGGCGGCACGGGGCTTGGGCTGTCCATGGTATCTGAGATTGTGCGGTTCCATGGGGGGGCAGTAAGACTGGAAAGCAAACTGGGGGAAGGGAGCTGTTTTCTGGTGGAATTTGAACATAGCACAGGCCCAGATGACGTCCCATCTGTGGGATAGGATAAAAGGGATGGGATAAGGGCGCGCACGCCAGGGTTCCCAAGAAGAGCTTGGAAGCGTCCTGGAAGGCATTAATTGTAAGAAGAAAGGAAGGAGGGTAATTTTGGGAAAAAAGAGACGGATCTCCCTATCGCCCAAAACGGCGGCTGTATCTGTGGCTTGCCTGGCATTAGCGCTGGCTGCCTTGGCAGCGGCGGCGTTTTTTGTACCGAAGGCCAACCGGGAAGGGGATTTCATCGGGGAAGAAATGGCAAGGAATTTTGCTTATGCAGATTTGGGGGTTGACCCACTATCGGCAGAAAATGTGAAAACGGTATTTGGCTTTGAACAAGGGCAATTTGTCTATAAGGTCTATTTTACGTCAAAGGGCACGGAACATGAATATTGGGTCAAAGCTTATGACGGCACGGTTGTGAAAAAAGGGATGGATCTTGTTGCCGGCGGGCAGGGGGAGGCAGAGGGCCAGGAAGGGTATGGCGCCGACGTGCCTGCAAGGGAAATCCGAAGCACGGAAGAAGGGACCTTGGAGGATGTGCGGGAGGGTTCTGGGGATTCTGGGAAAGCGCCTTATGATATTGGCCTGGATGAGGCGAAATCCATAGCCGCCAGCCATGCAGGGTTTTCGGTTCCGGACGTTGTTTTTTCGAAAGTAAAGCTAGAGGAAGAGGATGGGCAGATGGTATATGAAATTGAATTTTACCAGAACGGCATGGAGTACGAATATGAAATAGTTGCCGCATCTGGGGAAATCTTAAAGTTTGAATCTGAACCGGAAGATGACTAGCTGGAAAAGGGAAAATGAATAATTATGCAATATCTGAACCGATTTAGAATATTTATGAAAAAGTACCAAATTTTAGGCAGAAAAAATGGTAAAAATGTTGAATTTCCTATGAACTTCATATTGACTTTAAGAAATGAATCGTCTAAACTTAATTGTGGTAATTTTACATATTCTATTTGCTTTTATAAAAAAGCCGGGATGTTAAAAAAATTATGGAAAGGATGGAGAGCTATGAAAAAGAAACAATGTTGTGCGCTGCTCTTGGCATTTGCAATGACCATGACCAGCTTGCCAACGGTGGTTCTTGCAAAACCTGCCCAAGGGGCAGAGGAGGCTCTGGAAACCCTGGGGGAAGAAGAGCTGTCAGAAATGTTAGAGAGTGGAGAGGGAGTATCGGCAGATGCCATTGAAGTGGAAGCGGAAGACGCCGGGCGCCTGGAAGATGGGAAATCCCAGGCCAAGGAGCCTCAGGTAGAGCCGCTTTATAAGGAAGATGAGATGGTAACTGTCATTGTGGAATTAGAAGAAGCCCCAGTGATGGATTACTATGGGACGAGCACTTTTGCCGCAGAGGCAGAGGAAGACAGTGACATTATGCCTGGAGAGGCAGTGTCAGGATTTTTGGCTTCTGAGGATGCGCAGTCCGCATCCCAGGAGATATTAGAGGGCCAGGAAGAGGTAATTTCTGAGATTAATGAAGTTGCAGGCCAGGCAGATGGGAAAAAAGGCAAGGCTAAGGTTAAGGCAGAGGATGTGGAAGTAGTTGCCCAGTGGACGGCTGCAGCCAACGCTATGGCAGTCCGAATTCCTTTTGGGAAGTTAGATGAAATTAAGGAAATGGATCATGTAAAGCGCGCCTATGTGCAGCATGTATATGAACGTCCGGAGCCAGTGGAGAATTCCAATGTGGTAGAAGGCAAGCCAAACCATTCCTATAGCTATGACATGGTAGATGTCCAGAGCACCTGGAAGGAAGGCTATACAGGCAAAGGGATGCTGGTCGCTATTTTGGACAGCGGCTTGGATATCAGGCTGTTTAAGTCCGGCGCGGATGTGGGAAGGGTACAGTACACCCATGAAGCATTTACAGACAATTCCTTTATGGGCGCAGATGAAAACGGCAAGCTGGACTGGAACCTCCGTTACACGGAAGATTCTATGGAGAAGTTCCTGGCAGGTAACAAGCTTGTCTCCACAACGGGGCAGGACGGCAATATCATCCATTATGATAATAACGCCCTTTATAAGAACCGCAAGGTTCCTTATGGCGCCGACTATGCAGACGGCGATGTACATATTTATCCGCCTGAAAGCGACCATGGTACCCATGTGGCAGGTACGGTTGCCGGGTATGCAGAAGGGGAGGACGGGGTAGTGAAATTCTCCGGCGTAGCACCGGATGCCCAGATTTTATTTATGAAAGTTTTCCCGGACGTAGATGGCGGGGCAGAAGAGAGCAGCCTGGTCAATGCGATTGAAGACTCCTTGAAGCTTGGGGCAGACCTGATTAACCTGAGTTTAGGTTCCGACGCCGGATATGCAGTGGATGACACAATCCAGAACGATGTGTTTGCACGTATTGAGGATGCTGGGGTTGCGATGATGACTTCCGCTGGTAACAGCGATTACTCCACAAGCGGCAACAATTACGAGGGGGAGAGCCTGACATCAGATCCGGATACTTCCGTGATGTCATCCCCAGCTATGTATGACAGTAACTTAAGCGTTGCTTCCATTGATAATGCGATTGATGTGCAGTCATATTTTACCTGGAAAGATAAGGACAACAATGTCCATAAGGTCCCGTTCAGCGATCCATTTTCCGTTGCGATGAAATATGGCTTCTCTGATAAAGAATACCCGATTTACAAGGTAGGCGGCGTAGGGAACCGTGAGGATTATGAAGAAGTAGGGTTTAACAGAGGCTGGGGCGGAGTCACAGGGCTTGCTCTGGTAAAGCGTGGCGAGATTTCCTTCACAGATAAGATTAATAACGCCATGGACTTTACCGCTGTAAACTCCCAAAATGAGAGGCTGGGCGTTCTGGGCGTTATTATTTATGACGATAACCCCGAAGGGACAGAACTGATTAATATGAGCGCAGATGGGACAGCCATTACCTCTGCTTTTATCAATGGGCGGGACGGCGCTGCAATTGTGGCAGCCCTGGACGCCGGGTATCAGGTGAAGATACAGGTATCGGAAGAGAACCAGACCGTAGATAATGCAACGTTCGGGGAAATGTCTTCCTTTACTTCCTGGGGGCCTGGGCCAGGCTTGGAGCTCAAGCCGGAAATTACGGCTCCTGGTGGGAATATCTGGTCTACCGTAGTGGACAGGAACGCAAGTGATGAAGGCTATGCCGGCACTTATGGCATGATGAGCGGTACTTCCATGGCTGCGCCCCATATGTCCGGTATTTCCGCATTGGTACGCCAGTATATTACCAGCAACCGTGATATCTTCCGTGTATCTTCCGCGGAGATGGGTGATTTAATCAGCCAGCTCCTTGTGAGCACGGCAATCCCCCAGAAGGATGGGGAGGCTTATTATTCCCCGCGCCAGCAGGGGGCAGGGCTTGTGAATGCCGCTGCGGCAATTTCCACACCTGCTTATATTACCGTGGAAGGGAAGCATGTAGGGAAATTAGAGCTGTTGGATGACCCGGAGAAAAAAGGCGTTTATGATTTTGGGTTCCAGGTAAACAATATTTCAGATAAAGATTTGGCTTATCAGGCGAAAGTAGTATTAATGCGCCCGGATACCAAAACAGTAGAGTCAAAGTGGGGCAACAGGACTGCGTTGTCTGCCCATGACGTGGTGATTTCCACTACGGATTTGGGGGAGATTACAGTTCCTGCAAAGGGGACGCAGAAGGTACAGAAATCAGTTTCCCTGACAGAAGAGCAGAAATACCTGTTATCCAACATGTTTGAAAATGGGATTTATGTGGAAGGTTATGTAATCCTGACAGACAAAGAAGGCAAGAACCCGCAGATAGGTTTGCCGCTGCTGGCCTTCTATGGCGACTGGACAACCGCGCCGATTTTTGACAGGTCTTACTGGTTTGATGAGGCGGCTGATGGGGAAAGCGTCATTAATAATGAATCTTCTTGGGCTACCAGCTTAATTGGGTTTGTTTTGGACGGCGTTGGGTACTATGATTTGGGCCAGAACCTGTTCCGTTCCGAAGAAGGGGACCAGACTGTTTACCATAAAGAGAACTTTACCATTTCCCCGAACGGAGACAATTTCTTTGATTATATTAATGACTTCGTGCTGTACCAGCTCCGTAACGCGCGGCTTGTGGTATTTGAGGTAAAAGACCAGGAGACAGGCGAAGTTTACTTTAAGGACTGGGCTTCCTATTCCTTTAAGTCCCTTTACGAGCCAAGCGCAGGCTTTACCGTTCCTTTTGGCCTGTATGGCACATACCCAGTTTGGAGAGGGGAGGATATGCAGGGGAGGACGCTGCCCAGCGGTACGAAATGTACTTATACGATTACGGCTTATGGGGAAGGCGACTTTGGCGAGGAAATTTATGTAGACAGCGAAGGGCGTAAGGTGACCAATTTTGATGCGGTCATGAACGGCGAATATGTTCCTACCTTCAATGGCCATGCAATGGATATGACAGGCGACGTGGTTTCCTTCCCGATTATGGTGGATACCGTTGCACCGAAGCTGGAAAACAATGCCGTTTCCTTCTTTGAAAAATATGGGCGTACCTACATGATAGCAAGGGTGCATGATGAGGATGGCTCTTTAGCTTCCATTGAAGTTGCGCCATATGTAAGGCGTACTTATAAGGAAGGATATGGAGATCCGAGCTACTCAGAAATCGCTACTGACCGTGTGAATACGTTCTATCAGGAAGATATTTATGATGCAGGGAGGCAGACGCGGACATTTATTGCAGATGTGACGGAATATACCCGGAAACCATCTTATGACGATGCTTACTATAATTATGAATGGACAGGGGATATCCTGCTGTCTTGCGGCGATTATGGCGCAAATGACCGTAGTTATGCAATCCATGTGGATTCCAAGGAAGGGATTGCCCTTTCCCAGACTTCCGCACGGCTCCGCCCAGGCGATGAGTTTGAACTTAGCGCCAACGATAATACCTTGGGCGCATCGGAACTGACCCGCACCTCCAGCAATCCAGAGGTTGCAACAATTGACGAGTTTGGCAAGGTTAAGGCGGTTGCCCCAGGGCAGGCTGTCATTACCGTTTCGAACGGTTCCTCTTTTGGGATCTGTGTGGTAATCGTGGAAAACCGTAATACAGAAGTAAAAGACTTTAAGCTTTCCATGGAAAAATTCTCTGGGCTGAAGCCAGATGGGGAATGCATTGTGAAAATTACCGACCTCCAGCCGGCAGATGTGGTGCTGGATGAAGTACGGTGGGTGGTAGAAGAAGACGATGACTATGCCGAGGATTATGCAGAAGGCCTGATCCAGGTTAGCAAATACAGCACGGATGGGCTGGCAGGTTCCCTGTATCTGTATGCTAGCCAGTCTGACGAGCTGCTCCCAGCAGGGGAGGGTACTTTGACGGTTACCTTGAATGGGGTATCCCGCTCCATGAGGATTGGCTGGCAGGATATTTATACAGAACGTGACCAGGATGACCTTGTATCAGCGGATAATTACAATGTCCAGAGTTATTATGTGGCACAGGGTGAGAAAATAAACTTGGCTGCAAAATACCGCCAGACAGGGCCGCATTCTTTCTGTGAGATTGTTACAGACCTGAAGGGGCTGAAATTGGATGGCCCGACCTTCTACAATGACGGTGCGCAGACTTATAGTGCAAAGCTTGTCAATGAAGAAGGTTATGCATTGCCAGAAGATATCCAGGTGCGGATTGTCTATGGGCCTGGGGATGAATATCCGCTTCCGAAGGATGACGGCACGAACCCTTATACCCCAAGATACAGCTATGACCCTGCAACAGGCGAAGTTAACGTGCCTTATACGCCTTATGGCAGCTCAAACCAGATGAAGATTGTAGCAGAAGGCGTGGAAGCCCCAGGAAATCCAGCAGGCACAATGTCAGGCATAGACCATGCTAGGCCAGACACATTGTACGGGCCATTTGACTGGGCTGTGACAGAGGGGAAAGGGACACTGGAATTGGTGGATGTGACCGATAATTATGGTGATACCCACCAGGAAGCACAATTTACGCCTTCTGAGCCAGGGGTAAGCTATATTACCGCTACGACGAAGGATAAGAAGTATTCTACGAATTTTGTAGTGGTATCAGAACCTATTAAGGCAGAAAAGGTTGTCCTGAGCCAGGACCGCATAGAGATGGAAGTTGGCGGGAAGGTCCAGATAGACACATCACTGACGCCAGAGCCTACTTTGGCAGAGGATAAGGAAATTGTATGGACCAGCTATGATGAGTCCGTGGCTACGGTGGAAAACGGCGAGATTACTGCAGTATCTGAAGGCTATGCTTATATTAAGGCAGAGTCGGCAAGGAATAATAAAGTATTCAACTGCGTGATTGTCCATGTAAAAGAGAGTAAGGCGCCTGAGGTTGACAAGACATCCATCCAGTTAAGCGAGGAAGAAATCACCTTAGATGTAAATGAATCCAAAACCTTAACGGCAACCGTAACATCTGCAGATGAAGAAAATAAAGAGGTGGCATGGTCCAGCAACAGGAATGAGGTGGCAACCGTATCATCAAATGGAAAAGTAACCGCTATTGCAAAAGGCGTTGCTACGATTACGGCTAAAACCAAAAACGGCGTAACAGCAACCTGTAAGGTAACGGTGAATAGGCCGTCTGAACCAGGGGATCCGTCCACAAACGTGCCAACCAGCATTACATTAAATAAGGACACGCTTACCCTGGATGTCAATGGGACAGAGACCCTGACAGCCACAGTAGCCCCAG
>CAJUSO010000052.1:14493-23413 GCA_910588965.1 uncultured Lachnospiraceae bacterium
CCATAACGGCCAGGACATCAAACGGCCTGACGGCAACCTGTAAGGTAACGGTGAACCAGCCGTCTGAGCCAGGGGATCCGTCCAAGAATGAGCCAACCAGCATTACATTGAATAAGGATACGCTTACCCTGGATGTCAATGGGACAGAGACCCTGACAGCCACAGTAGCCCCAGCTACAGCAGAAGACCGCAGCGTGTCCTGGTCAACGAACAATGCAAGTGTGGCGGCTGTAACAGGCAGCGGAAAAGTAACGGCGATAGCAAAGGGTGTGGCTACCATAACGGCCAGGACATCAAACGGCCTGACGGCAACCTGTAAGGTAACGGTGAATAAGCCGTCTGAACCAGGAGACCCGTCCGCAAACGAGCCGACCAGCATTACATTAAATAAAGACGCCCTTACCCTGGATGTCAATGGGACAGAGACCCTGACAGCCACAGTAGCCCCGTCCACAGCAGAAGACCGCAGCGTGTCCTGGTCAACGAACAATGCAGGGGTAGCAGCTGTAACGGGCAGCGGAAAAGTAACGGCGATAGCAAAGGGTGTGGCTACCATAACAGCCAGGACATCAAACGGCCTGACGGCAACCTGTAAGGTAACGGTGAACCAGCCGACTGGATCAGGAGACCCGTCCAAGAACGAGCCGACCAGCATCACATTAAATAAAGACGCCCTTACCCTGGATATCAATGGGACAGAGACCCTGATAGCCACAGTAGCCCCATCCACAGCAGAAGACCGCAGCGTAGCTTGGTCTACCAACAACCCAGAAGTTGCCGTTGTTACAATTGGCGGCAAGGTAACGGCAATTGGGGCAGGTGAGGCTACGATTACAGCAAGGACTTCCAATGGCTTGGCAGAGACCTGTAAGGTAACTGTCCGCAAACGCGAGCTGGCTGCCCAGGAGGCGCTTACGATTTCTGGTGTTTCCTCTTTGGCCTTTAGCAAGTCTGCAACCTTAAAGGTAACTGGCGGAAGCGGCGACGGCGCAGTGACATGGTCTATTGTATCTGGGAAAGAATATGCAACCATCAATGCCAAGACAGGCAAGGTACTGGCAACCGGCATTGGTACTGTTAAGGTAAAAGCAGTGAAAGCTGGTGATAGCCAGTATAAAGAGGCAGAGGCAACCTTCCAGTTTAAGGCTGTTATGCCCAAGAAAAATGAAGTGGTTACCGTAAACGGTGCGAAATATAAAGTTACCGGCACAGCCAAGGGGAAAGAGACGGTAGCTTATGCAGGCGCAACCAATAAGAATATTACAAAAGCTGTAATCCCAGCATCTGTAAAGATTGGCGGCAAAGCATTTAAGGTAACATCCATAAGCAAGAACGCATTGAAAGGCTATAAGAAGCTGAAGAGCGTAAGCATCCATAAGAATGTAACGGTGATTGGCACAAGCGCATTCCAGGCCTGTACCGCATTGACGAAGGTTACAATCCCAGCCAATGTGAAGACGGTCGGCATGAATGCATTCAGCCACAGCACCAAGTTAAAGAGCATTATTGTAAAATCCAAGAAAGTTACCAAGGTAGGGGCAAAGGCATTCAAGGGAATCCATAAGAAAGCCAAGATTAAAGTCCCATCTTCCAAGCTGAAGCAGTATAAGAAGCTGTTTGGCGGGAAAGGCCAGGCAAAGACGGTAAAGATTACGAAATAGTGGATGCCAAAAGGGGCTGTTGCAAAATAGATGAGCCATCATCTGTGGGGCAACAGCCCCGCTTTTATGCCAAAGGATAGAAAAGAGGGTATCGCCGGATCATCTAATCTGATGATTTTGCGATACCCTCTTATGCCCTGCTGCCTGGGATGGGCATAGGCGCTGTTTCATTCTCCATGGTGCTGGGGAAGCAGATAGGCCTTTACCCAGCCATTTCGCATAACTCATCCAGCATTTTGGGCAGTTCTGTATCCATGGCTTCGTTGCTGAATTGGCAGGTCCCTACCTTCTTGTGGCCGCCGCCATTGTATTTGAGCATCAGGCTCCCCACGTCCAAAGCCGCGGTACGGTTCAAGATGCTGTACCCAACGGCTGCCGAGCACCCTTGCCCTCCGCGGCCGCTGACAATCCATGCGGAGATATTCTGTTTGGGATACATGCTGTAAATCATAAACCGGTTCCCTGTGTAGATAGGGTCTACCCCGCGCAAGTCTGTGATGATTACATTGCCCCGTACCTGGGTGTGCTGCCTAACCATTTCTTTGAATTTCTCTGTCTGCTCATTATATACGGCAATCCGTTCTTTTACATCTGGCAGTGCCAGGATTTCTTCTGTGCTCAGCACGCGGCAGGCTTCCAGAAGCTTTTCCATGAGCTGGTAGTTGGAAATGGAAAATTGCCTCCACCTTCCGAGGCCAGTCCTGGGATCCATCAGGAAACCTACTAGGATCCAGCCAGATGGGTCCATTACCTCATCAAACGTTAAATCCCCGGAATCTACTTTATCTACAGCTTCCATCATTTCCGTAAATTGCGGGAACCGTTCTGCACCGCCATAATATTCATAGATAATCCTGGCACAGGATGGGGCGATACGGCTCTCACCCTTGTATTTGCCAGCAAGCTGCAGCCTTTCGTGCTCGCTGGAATGGTGGTCGAACCAGAGCCCGCAGCCTTCTACATAAGGCACGTTTGCCAGGCAGTCGTCTTCATTAATTTCCACTAACCCATCCTGCAGGTCCTTCGGATGTGCAAATTTCCAATGGTCAATGATGCCGGCCTCTAAAAGCAGCGCGCCGCATGCCAGGCCGTCAAAATCTGAACGTGTTACTAATCTCATTCGATTCCCTCCTTAGGTTATGTATTTATCTGTCTTCTTTGGCCAGAAGATAAAGCTATTATAGCATTTCCAGGGCAATCTTTCTACTGCTGGATGGAAAATATATGGAATTATAGGTTCCGGCTGCATCATCCATTGCCGTGGCTTCCTATAGGCTGTCGTTGAAAAGGACCTTATGGGTCTGTAAGATCCTGCTGATGGTTTCCAGAAGCAAGGGGACGTCAATAGGCTTTGTAAGGTGGGCGTCCATGCCGCTTTCTATGGACAGACGCTTGTCGCTTTCAAAAGCGTTGGCAGACAGGGCCACAATCGGGATATGCGCAAGGGCCGGCGTATCCAGGCCGCGTATGATCTTGGTGGCCTGCCGCCCGTCCATAATGGGCATTTGGATGTCCATAAGGACAAGGCCATATTCCTCAGGGGCGGAGCGCTTGATTTTCTCCACGGCGGCCAGGCCGTTTTCCGCAGTGTCCACCAGGAAACCAAGCCCTTCCAGTATCTCAGATTCAATCTCCATATTAATCTCATTGTCTTCCACCAGCAAGATTTTGTGGTTCATCAGCTGGGCAATCGTATTGGCTGCATTGCCAGAAGGCTGCAGGGGGACGTCTTGGAGGCGGAAGCGCAGGATAAATGAAAAGGTGCTGCCATTGCCAGGGCTGCTGTCTACCTTGATATTCCCTCCCATCATCTCCGTCAGGTTCTTGGCAATCGTAAGGCCGAGGCCTGTGCCGTGGATGCCGCTGAAAGTAGTGTTTTTCTCCCGTTCAAAGGGTTCGAATATGTGGTCTATGAAATCCTTGCTGATCCCGATGCCTGTGTCTTTGACCACAAATTGGTAGGAAGCGTAATTGTTGGGGAGCTTCTCCAGTTCTGTGATGATGATATCTACATTGCCATCGTTCTGGGTGTATTTTACGGCATTCCCTGCCAGGTGGACTAGGACCTGCTTTAATTTATCATGGTCGCAGTAGATATCGCAATGCTTCACGTGGGAGAAATCCAGGGATAGGGAGATATTTTTTTCAAATGCCTGGGGAAATATGTCCCGGTATATTTCCTGCATAAGGGTGCGCAGGTTGCATTCGCCTTCTGCGACGCGGACGTCATTGGATTCCATCCATGAGATTTCCAGGGCCTTGCCAATCAAATCTAAAAGCTGGCCGCTGGATGCTTCAATTTTATCCAGGTAGCCCAGCAGCGCAGTCTTGTCGAAAATATGCTTCTTGGCAAGGAGCGTATATCCCAGGATGGCATTTAAGGGAGTGCGCATATCATGCGACATATTGGAAAGGAAACTGTTTTTGGCCACAATTGCCAGGTTGGCGCTGTTTAGGGCTTCTTCTAGCATCTGTTTCTGTTCCATTTCCCTGCGTATCTCATCGTCCACCCGCCGGTATCCCATGACAATCTGGGAGATGTGGTCTTTGTTGCCTACATTTACAATGCGCAGCTGGATGTATTGCGTGTCTTTTTTATTTACGATGCGGTAATTGAGGTAGTAAGTCTTTGATTCGGATAGCTTCTCACGGATATAGGAGGGGGAGGTGGACTTGTATACCCGCTTGCAGTCTTCCGGATGGACCCATGTCTTGATATAATCTGACGCATACCATTTGAAGCTGCGGATCTGGTGGATTTCGTCAAATTGGTGGGCGGTGCGGTAGCTAAGCCGGTAAGGCATGATCCGGTCGGTGTCCAGGTCGGCATAGAGGATGGATTCATAATTGACGCTGAGGCCTTCGATGACCTCTAGCCGCCGGAGGTGTTCCTGGTTAATCTGTTTCCGTTCCTTGTTATATTCAGCAATCAGGTTCTTAAGCTGTTCCTCCCGCATAGTATTTTCCCGGAGCAGGACAGTCTGTTCTGAGAGGTGGCGCTTTTTTTTCTCGGTGGCATCGCCTACAAACACATAGAAAATATCCCCAAAGGCTTCGCTGTGGATAAAATGGCCATAGTCCTCTACCCAGCGGATGGAGCCGTCCTTGCGCATGATGCGGTACTCGACATAGTCCAAGTCATATTTGCTGTGGGAAATCTGTTCCCAGATGCTCTTTTCCACATCTTCCAAGTCCTCGGGATAGACAATCCCTTTGAACGTGTTGCCTGTCAGTTCCTGGAAGTCCTCATAGGTGTCGCACATGAAAATCCGCTGCATGGCTTTATTGGCGTAAATTATCTCTTCGGTGTCATCTGCATGGTAAATAAAAAAGCCGCCAGGCATCTCATCCATAAACCGTATCATCTGGCAGGCGATTTTGGCGCTTTGCGGATTAATATCAGGGGCTTCTGCCTCTGTGCCTTCTTTGGGTCCAGGCTCTGCGCTGGGGATGTTCAACAGAGCTATTATGTATTCCATTAAGGTTGGATTTAGTTTTTGTTCATTCATAATAATACTCTCCGTTGCCAGACATCTTATCGGCTGCCTTTTAGGCTCATAAAATGTGTTCTAACAGTTCAGAAACTACTTTCTGATATTATAACATATAATTAAGGGATTTGCTAGTGCAGCGTAAAATAAATAAAGGGTTATATTGTAGGGGACGCACTGCAAGTGCAAGCTGTTGGATAGAAGGGAGGCAGGGGAAGATGCTTACGGCCCGTGCCCTAGAAATGCGCAGGATGCCCAGGCGCGGAAGGCGTCTTTTCGCAAGTATTACTCCGGCGGTTAAATGTCGACGAATTTTACGCAGAATAAATTTCCATCTGCAAGGCGGAAGAAGGCGGCGTAGCGGGGCTACGTCAACGGATGACAACGCGGCAAATGGAAATTTAGGCAAGTAAAAACGTCGATATTTAACCGCCGGAGTAATAGGTTGGCAATAGGAGGTTTTATGGTAGGCTGGCACGGCCTAAGGGATAAAAATAAGGCGCATCGGCAGCTGGCAGCTGCCGGTATGCGCCTCTGGCTTGTTCTGTGGGCAAGCCTATTTTTGGTTTGCAGGCTCAATGTTGATGCTTTTGCCTTTGATTTTGGAATCGCTCATGGCCTGCAGGATTTCCTTGCCATATTCCCTTGGGACTTCTACGAACGTATACTTGTCATACATGTCGATTGCCCCCACGAGCCGGCCAGGGATGCCGGATTCCCCAGCGATGGCGCCTAAGATGTCTCCAGGCTTGACATGCTGCTTCTTGCCGATATTGATAAAGAGCCTTACCATGCCTTCTTCTGCGCCGGTATCGCCGAATTCAAAATTCTCAAAGCTGTTGGAAGGGCTTTCTTCGTTGCCGCGGAGTGCAAGCTTCAGGAAGGCGGCAGCGATATCCATGGTGGTGTAATCCGCTTCGTTGACTTGGGCTTCAATCATGTCCACCATTGCGCTCAGGTCTTCTTCTTCAATCACGGTATCAATATGGTCCATAATCTTTTCCAGCTTCACTTGCTCTACGTCTTCCATGCTGGGGATTTTCTGGGCTAAGATCTTCGTCTTGCAGTAACGCTGGATATCTTTTAGCTTGTAAACCTCTTTGCCTTTCACAAAGGTGAAGGAACGGCCCGTCTTGCCGGCACGGCCCGTCCTGCCGATACGGTGCACATAGTACTCGTCATCCTGGGGGAGGTCAAAGTTAAACACGGCCTCTACATCGTCTACGTCGATGCCCCTGGCGGCCACATCAGTGGCCACTAGGATTTCCGTGCGGCCGTTGCGGAAATTATTCATGACCCGGTCGCGCTGTACCTGCTTCATGTCGCCATGCAGCCCTTCTGCAAAATACCCGCGTCCCTGCAGCGCATGGACAAGCTCATCCACCATACGCTTGGTGTTGCAGAAAACCAGGGAGAGCTTGGGGTCGTATACATCCAGCAGGCGGCTTAAGACCTCCACCTTGTCCTTGCGCTTGACGTCGTAATAATACTGCTCAATGCTGGGCACGGTCAGTTCTTTCTTCACGACCTTAATGGTGACAGCTTCTTTCTGGTATTTCTTGGTGATTTCCAGGATAGGCTTGGGCATGGTGGCAGAGAAAAGAACCGTCTGTCGTTCCTCTGGGATGTATTCCAAGACAGTTTCAATGTCTTCGCGGAATCCCATGTTCAGCATCTCATCGGCCTCATCCAGCACGATAGTGTTGACAGATTCGCATTTGATGGTCTTCCGCCTCAGGTGGTCCATGACGCGCCCAGGGGTCCCGATGATAATCTGTGTGCCGCCTTTTAAGGAACGGATCTGCTTTACGATATCCTGGCCGCCGTAGACTGGCAGGATTTTGATGCCGTGCATGTATTTCGCAAGGCTGCGGATTTCCTCTGCTACCTGGATGGCCAATTCCCGGGTAGGGCAGAGGACGATGGCCTGCGTCTTTTTGTTCTTAGGGTCTACCTTCATCAGGAGGGGGATGCCAAAGGCTGCTGTTTTGCCAGTCCCGGTCTGTGCCTGCCCGATGACGTCCAGGCCTTCCATGACCATAGGGATGGCCTTGCTCTGGATGGGCGTGGTCTCTTCAAAGCCCATTTCACGGATCCCTTTTAATATTTGCGGGTGTAGGTTTAATTCGTCAAATTTTATTGTCTCCATATAATTCCTTTCATTATGCTATCTTGCATGCGTGCCCTATAGATTTATATAAAGTACGGTAACTATAAGTCGTGACTGTCCCTAATCATACCAAAGAAAGAAGATATTGTCAAATTATTTCCAAAAATTCCTGGTTGCTATTGACTTCTATCCAAATCTGATGTAGTATTAACTTATTGCATATATAGTTTCTATTACTACATGAAATATTTATAATAACTTTACATATAATATAGAAAACCGCACATGGCATCTTAGATGCCCAAAAGCCCGCCTGCATGGGGAATGCATTGGCAGGCAATCATTTAGAAAAGGAGATGTTTTTTATGAAATTCAGATTAAAAGACCCTGGCAGTTCTATTACGCATTTTATTGGGATGCTGATGGCTTTGTTTGCGGCGACCCCTCTTTTAATCCGCGCTTCCATGAATCCGGATAAGGTGCATGTGGTATCCCTGGCAGTATTTATTGCCAGCATGATTTTGCTGTATGGCGCCAGCGCCAGCTACCATGCCCTGGATTTGTCAGAAAGGATAAACCGGATCCTGCGGAAACTGGACCATATGATGATTTTCGTGCTGATTGCAGGCACCTATACGCCCGTGTGCGTGATTGTGCTGGGGGGGAGGACGGGCTATGGCCTGCTGGCCCTGGTATGGGGGATTGCACTTGCCGGGATCCTGGTCAAGGCATTTTGGATTACTTGTCCTAAGTGGTTTTCTTCTATATTATATATTGCGATGGGCTGGGTCTGTGTCCTTGCTTTTACCCAGATTATCAATTCTTTGTCCAGGCAGGCATTTGGGTGGCTGCTGGCAGGGGGGATTATTTATACGGTAGGGGGCGTGATATATGCCCTGAAGCTCCCCATCTTTAATTCCAGGCATAAGCATTTCGGTTCCCATGAGATTTTCCATCTGTTCGTGATGGGAGGGAGCGTGTGCCATTTTATCATGATGTATTTCTTTGTGGCAAGGATGCCCTTGCTATAAGGGCGGGCCGCCCCAGGGGGCGCCTGCGCCAGGATGTGCGCTGATAAGGCCTTCCTTTGCTTTGCGGGAAAGCTTTTTGATCTGGGCTTCCCGGCGCATGGCCTCCTGCCGGGTGTGGCAGTTTTCGGCATATACCAGGGTGACAGGCCTGCGGCTCCGGGTATATTTGCTTGCTTGTCCATTGTTATGGGCTTGCAGGCGTTTTTCTAGGTTGTTTGTCCAACCGGTATACAGCGTGCCGTCGCTGCAGCGGAGGATATAAGTGATATTGCCCGTATCGGTATCTGGATGGTTCATAACAGGGGTCCTTTCTGTAGATTAAATATTGCCGGTATGGCGCCTGCAAGGGAGTCGGCTGCCGCCATAACTGTGTTTTGGTATAGAGGGGCTGCAAAAGCGGATGGTTTATTCCCGCGAGCAATGAGGAAAATAGCCATGTTTGCATGGATATTTGACGAATGCCGCGGGGATTGCACTGCGGCGGAAAGGAACCATGTTGTGGAAGCTACCCGCCGCAGGCGGAGAATCCTGATTTGCAGGATTCTTTTTTATGTAAAGAGGCTGCGAGCAGCCTCTTATATACAAAGCAGCGCAGTAAGGCAGGTATTTTTTCAGTCCCGCTATACA
>CAJUSO010000053.1 GCA_910588965.1 uncultured Lachnospiraceae bacterium
TATAACAAAAAAACTCAAAAAATGTATGTTTTTTTCATTCATGCGTTTATTCTGGGCGCAATCCCTTTGACAATTATTTTCCCACGTGTTAAAGTTTTGACGATGCAACAAATACATCCATATAGAAAGGAAACCTTATGAAGCCAAAAACCGCCTTTATCACAGGCGCTTCCCGGGGAATAGGGCGCGCCATCGCAGAAGAATTTGCCCGCCAGGGGTATGCCATTGCCATCAATTGCAAAAACGCAAGGGAATCCCTGGCCTCTTTGGCAGACGGCCTTGCCAAAGCATACCACACTCCCTGCCTGACGTTTGTCGGGGATGTGAGTGAAGAAGCATTTATAATGGAAGCTTTCCATTCCACCGAACAGGAATTTGGCGGAATAGATATATTAGTGAACAACGCTGGGATTTCCAAAATCGGCCTGCTCACGGACATGAGCCTGGAGGAATGGAACCAGGTCCTTAAGGTAAACCTGACCTCTATGTTCTGCTGCTGCAAACATGCAATCCCCTATATGCTGCGCAGGCAGTCAGGCTCTATCCTGAATATCTCCTCCGTCTGGGGAAACGTAGGCGCTTCCTGCGAAGTGGCATATTCAGCCTCCAAGGGAGGGGTGAACGCTTTCACAAAAGCCCTGGCTAAGGAACTGGCCCCCAGCCATATCTCCGTCAACGCCATTGCCTGCGGGGTGATCGATACCCAGATGAACGAATGCTTCTCCAAGGAGGAGCGCAGGCAGCTCGCAGCGGAAATCCCAGCCGGCCGGTTTGGCACGCCGCAAGAGGCTGCCCAGCTTGCCTTTTCCCTTGCAGAATCCCCTGCCTACCTGACAGGGCAGGTTATCACCTTAGATGGGGGGTGGCAATAATCTAATTTTTTAACAGGAAACCTCTTATCTTTAAAGATAAAAAGGCACTCTTTGGGCATATTTCATACTATAGGTGTTCACGTTTGTGAATTGCGTTTGAGTTTTGCATATTTCCATTATTTTCCAGATAAATTTTCGTAAAATATTACTATCATATACACTAAAGAGGAACATTTTATGAAATTCTCTAACCGATTGGAAAATCTATTAGAAGAACGCAACCTCACCCAGAGGAAACTATCCACAGAACTTCATATTGCGCCATCCACTTTAAATGGATATTTAAGGAAAAACCGGGAGCCGGATTTTGAAACGCTTATCAAAATTTCCAAATATTTTAATGTATCCACGGACTACATTTTAGGAGTGACCAATATACGCAACCCTTACATTCATGGGGAATGCCATGATGACAAGGAAGAAGAGCTGCTGGGAACATACCGTGAGCTTATGCCAAAAGAACAGGATTATCTGATTAAGCAGGCGCATATTTACCACCATCAGGATTTGGATTCCCTTTATCCCCTGAAGAAATAGCAGCGTACATAAATCGCGTACTATGTGATTCAATATGCGTATTATTTCTTTTCAATGGGCATATTTTTATTAAGATGTTAAAGTTATAAGTCATCTTACAGGGAGGTGCCCATATGGATTTTAGCATTCGGCTGGAAAACCTGATTGAAGAAAAGAATGTCACACAGAAACAACTGTCCTTAGAACTTCATCTTGCACCAACTACTTTGAATGGGTACGTTAACAACTACCGGGAGCCGGACTTCAGCACACTTGTACAGATAGCCCGTTATTTTGATGTGTCCACGGACTACCTGCTAGGGCTCTGCCAGGAGAAAAAGCCCGTGCCGTCATCCTTAAACCCAACAGAGGGGGCGTTAATACACCTCTATCGCTCCTTAAACCCTGACCGTCAGGAACTTCTAATAGAACAGGCAAAATTTTACCAAAGCCTCAGCACAAAGGCTGCAAAAAAGAATGGATAAGTGAAAACGGAATGGCGAACACTGCGCCGCTTGGCTTCTTAGCCAGGCGGCGCAAAATCATGCCCAAAACATCCCCTTAGGTGAAAAAATAACTGAAGGGATAAATGCCCCAGCTGCACTGTAAGTATTTCCCCTTGACTGCCTGGCTTATGGCAGGGCTAGGCACAGACAGCTTCCCTGCCGCCTCCTCCATCCCAAACGGCCGGAGCGCATTCTGCCCATACAGGAAAAAACCTTCCTGTACCTCCAGCAGGCATTTGGCCAGATCCAGGAGCATGGCTCCCCTCTGCTCAATTGCCGCCTGTACCTCTTCTACCTGGCGCAGCTTGGCGGCAAGGTAATCCTTCACTTCCTGGCTGCAGCCCGATTCCAGCATCTGGAGGTACTCCTGGCTCACACGGATCTCCGGGTAGGTATAGCTATTCTGCAGGATTTCAAACCTGCCCTGGAATTTGACAACCGTCACATCCGGATTCGTATAGCGTAAAATCCCTCCCCTCCCAAAGCCCTGGGCTGGCCTGGGGTTAAGCGCCCGGATTGCCTCTGCCGCCGCCGCCACCTCTTCCAAAGGCCGTCCCATCCTTGCCGCAATGGCATCCAGCTGGTTATTCCCCAGTTCCTCCATATAATGGGAAATAATCCCCAGTTCCGTTTCATGCCCTTCCCCCAGCTTAGCAACCTGGCATGCCAGGCTTTCCTGCAGGGATGCCGCGCAAACGCCCGCCGGCTCTAACCCCTTCATAATGCCCAGGCAGGCCGCCGCTTTTTCCTCTGTAATGCCGAACCTACAGGCAACGTCCCCCAAAGGCTCCGTATAATACCCGCTGGCGTCCAGGGAATCTGCAATATAGGCAAAGACTGCCATCTCCAAATCGGAATACCCCTTCCCGATAAGCTGGAGCATCAAGGCATCCTTTAGGGGCTCCCCCTTATCCTCCTTTACATTGTTCAGGTAATCCCTGCTATCCCCCTCATCATACTGGTAATACGTCCTGTTCTGTTCATCCAGGCTGGCCAGCCACTCCAGCTTTTGAATGCGCTCCCCAGCCTTATCCTCCGGCATGTCCTCTTCCATCTCCACGATGGGGTTTTCCATCGACAGCTCTTTGATAAATTCCGTCAACTCTTGGGCATTCATCTGCAGTATCTCGGCGGGCTGGAGCATCTTATGGGATGAAACCTGCTGTTGGCTCTGTTCTGAATGGGTTCCCATATTGTTTCCCTCCGTTTTCCTATAGGACTGTGTGCATGTTCCCGTCTTGGCGTCCCCAGCCCTGCGCATATACCGCCAAAAGGCTGCGGGGACGCCCTATGTCACTATTTGTTAAAATTGTAACATTATATAGAGGTTATTTCAAGCAGAAATCCTTAGCCAGCCTAAGATTTAAAAACGGAAGTCACGCTCCCCCTTGTGGATATTGGCAAGATACCCTTCCACCCTTTCCCGGACCTTGGGGTTGGTAACCACATCCAATTCCTTCTCTATCAGCCGTTCCCCAACCGCTTTCGTCTCCTGGGAGGCATAATCCTCCAGGTACTCCTTGAGGGTCATTAAGGCGTTCGGATGGCAGCAGTTCACAATCTGCCCATTTTTCAGCAATTCCATAAAGCGGTCGCCCGTCCTCCCTTCCCGGTAGCAGGCCGTACAGAAACTAGGCACATACCCCATTTTCATCAGCCAATTCACCACCTCGTCCAGGGTACGGGTGTCGCTGACATCGAACTGTGCGGAATTATCCTCTTCCTGCTCCGGTTCCACATAGCCGCCCACGCTGGTCTTAGACCCGCCGCTTATCTGGGAAATGCCCAAATGCAAGACCTTTTCACGGCATGCCTGGCTCTCACGGGTAGAAACAATCATGCCCGTATAGGGGACTGCAATGCGGATGCAGGCTACGATTTTAGCAAAAACCTCATCGGTAATCCCATTGTCAAACGCATCCGGGTCGATATCGTCCGCGCGGCGCAGCCGGGGAACGCTGATGGTATGGGGGCCTACGCCTTTATAGGCCTCTAAATGCTCCGCATGCATCAGTATCCCAGTAAAATCATAACGGTAATTATTCAGCCCAAACAGCACGCCCAGGCCTACATCGTCAATGCCCCCGTCCATGGCACGGTCCATGGCTTCCGTATGGTATGCATAATCATGTTTCGGGCCTGTGGGATGGAGCTTTCCATAAGATTCCTTATGGTAGGTCTCCTGGAAGAGGATGTAGGTGCCAATGCCCGCCTCCTTTAATTTCCGGTAATTTTCCACCGTGGTAGCGGCAATATTGACATTCACGCGGCGGATTGCGCCATTTTTGTGCTTAATGCCATAAATCGTATGGATACATTCCAGGATATATTCTATCGGGTTATGGACCGGGTCCTCCCCCGCCTCCAAAGCCAGCCGCTTATGCCCCATATCCTGAAGGGCCGTCACCTCCCGTACAAGTTCCTCCTGGCTCAGCTTCTTACGGGCAATATGCCTATTCTTCGCATGGTACGGGCAGTATTCACACCCATTAATGCAGTAATTGGACAGATACAGCGGGGCAAACATCACAATACGGTTTCCGTAGAAATCTTTTTTAATCTGCTCCGCCAGGGCAAAGATTTCCTGGTTTTTATCCTCCAGCCCGCAATCCAGCAGGACAATGGCCTCCCTATGGGAAAGGCCTTTGCGCAGCCTTGCCTTCTCCAAGATACGGTCAATCAGTTCCCTGTTGTTTTTATTCTCCTTTGCAAAGGATAAGGAATCCAAAATTTCCTCATGGCTGATAAATTCTTCTGCTTTTGGCGACATCACATTATACATATAGTACCTCCATCTAAGAAAGCCCCCCATGCCAACGGCACAGGGGGCAGCGTCTAAAAACCAGCCCCCGCCCGTCTCTCTGGCAGGAGCCGCTCCTCTACATGTTATCATTTCCTCTGCTCCCTTACCTTCAGGCAACCCTTCCGGCCAGGCGTATTGCCTACAGAAAAACCAAAGGCCCTGCTGCAAGCAACTAAATCTCCGTAAACCTGAGGTTTGCAGTCAGGATTTCTTCCTGCGCACCTCTTCCAAAACCATCCTAACATAATCCAGGAGAAAGCTCAACTGTTTTTTACATTGCTTCCAACAGCCTTAGCATCTCCTCCTTCGTAATCTTCACCCCTTCAAAGCCTTCATTCCCCAATAGCTGGTCTGCCAGCTCCTTTTTCTTCTCCTGAAGCTTTAGGATATTTTCTTCCACCGTCCCTTTTACAATCAGTTTGTAAACTGTCACCACATTCTTCTGCCCAATCCGGTGCGCCCGGTCTGTCGCCTGGTTCTGCACCGCCACATTCCACCATGGGTCATAGTGGATGACAATATCCGCCGCCGTCAGGTTCAGGCCCGTACCCCCAGCCTTTAGGGAAATGCAGAACACAGGGGCTTCCCCTTTCTGGAAATCCTGTACCAGCTCCGCCCGCCGCTCCTTATCCGTAGCCCCTGTCAGGCTGAAATACGGTATCCCCTCACTTTGCAGCTTCTCCTGGATCCTTGCCAGCATCGCCGTAAACTGGGAAAACAGCAATACCCTGTGGCCTCCGTCAATTGCATGTTTTATCAGGTCCATACACACCAGAAGCTTTGCCGACTCCCCTGGGAAATCCTCATAAACCAGCCCTGGGTCGCAGCAAAGCTGGCGCAGCCTGGTCAGTTCCGCCAAAACCTGGATTTTCTGGGCTGCAAATTCCGCTTCCGTCTGCCCGTCCAGCATCATCTTCATCCGCTGCACATGGGCGGCATACAGCTTGCCCTGCGCTCCCTCCATCTGGGCAAATACAGCTTCCTCCAGCTTGTCCGGCAAATCCTTCAGGACATCCTTTTTCAGCCTGCGCAGCACAAAGGGGCGGATCATCTTCTGCAGGCGCACGGAAGCTTCCGCCTCCTGCTCCGATACGATTGGGATTTCCAGCTCTTCCCGGAAACGGCTGTAAGGATACAAGAACCCCGGCATCAGGTAATCAAATATGCTCCATAACTCGCTCAGCCGGTTTTCAATAGGCGTCCCGGTCAGCGCCGCCTTAAACCCAGCGCTAATCCCTTTCACCGCTTTTGCCGCCTTGGTATTGTGGTTCTTAATATACTGCGCCTCATCAATCACCTCATACCCAAACACTTTCCCTTTATAATAGGCTTCATCCCGCTTCAAGAGGTCGTAAGAAGTGATTAGGACATCCCATCTTGCGGCTTCCTGCAGCGCCTCCTTACGCTCCGCTGCCGCCCCTGCCACAGCCACCGCATGCAAGGACGGTGCAAACCGCTCAATCTCGCTTTTCCAATTATAGACCAAAGAGGCCGGGCAGACAATAAGCGCAAAATTCGTAAACATTACGCCGCCTTCCTCCATCCCCCCCGCCTGCCCAGGCTTCTGTGCCGCCTTCCATAGCCCTAAGCCTTGCATCCCCTCCAGTTCCCCCATGCTTTGCGCTTCTTCCAGGCGCCCCGGTTCCAGAGGCTTTGCCAGCCCCGATTTACGCACCTTCTCAAGCAGCCCAGCGCTTTGGCTCCTTTCCAGCAATCCTGCATCCCGCACGTTCCCCGGCAGGCAGGCGCTTTGCCCAAGCCCTTGGCCTGCCGCCATAAGCCCCCCTTTCTGCTCCCACTCAGACAGCAAAAATGCGATTACCTGCAAGGTCTTCCCCAGCCCCATATCATCTGCCAAAATCCCGCCAAACCCATTGGCGTGTAGGGTTTTCAGCCACATAAAGCCCTGTTTCTGGTACTCCCGCAGCACCCTCCCCAGGGAAGCAGGCGCCTCAAAATCGTTATCCTCCACGGTCTTCATATTCCGCACCAAGGCCTTAAAGTCCCTGTTCTTGGATGCGCGTATCCCGTTCTTTTCCTTTAGCTCGCTGTCCAGGTACAAAGCCCGGTACTTGGGAAGCTGGACCAAGCCCCCTTCCCATTCCTTGGGGGAAATGGCCATGCTGTCCTGGATCCTGGAAAGGACCCCCAGGCCATCTTCTTCCATCTGGAGGAACTCCCCGCTTTTCAGGCGGAAAAATTTACGTTTCCGCTGATATGAGGACAGGATCCCTACCAGTTCCGCCAAAGGCATATCTTCGCTGTCCAACGTAAGTTCCAGCATATCCCCCTTCAAAGACACCCCCACAGAGACAGAAGGCGCCGGCCTCACCTGGATTGCCTTTAAGGCATCGCTGACAAACACCTTCCCAAGGGCAGGAAGCTCTTCCATCCCCTCTGTTAAAAAACGGTACATCCTTTCCTCATCCCCAGCAAGGAGCATCTGCTTTTTTTCTTTATCAATTTCCTGGAACCAGCGCCCGACCCGCTCCCTTTTCTTCAGTTCCTCCAGCTCATTCCGGTTCTCTATGGCACGGGGCTTGTCCAAGATATTGTATTTTACCCCATCATATATGACAAACATCTCACAGGATATGGCCTGCCGGTCCGGCGCATCCAGATAAACCTCATACTCTGGCTCTGGCGGCAGGTAAGCCTGTTCCTGGAACTGCCGTTTCCTTACGGTAAAATGCCGTTCCAGCACGGGCAGCAGTTCCTGGCAAAAAGCAGGCAGCTCTGCCTTAGACACAAAACCCGCCCCCCGCTGCTTCCTGCTAAGATACTCCCATACCGGGCGGATTTCATACACTTCTTCCATTGGGATCTTGTAAATGTTCCCTTCCTCCCATACATAGGCGTAATCCCTCCCATAATCACAGGACATTTCCCCCGCTTCCAGCAGTATGCCGTCCTCCTGCCCCTGTATCCGCAAGGATGGCTGGTATGCCTCGCCGGAAATATGCCACAGCTGTTCTTTGCCGTACTCCGTCCGCACCGGGAATTCCTGCTGGCCCAACGCCTTGAAAAATGCATCCATATTGCTGCCTGTAATATGCAGGTAACGGTTCCCCTTGTCATAATACCAATAGTTCCTGCCGGCCTGGCTGGGGTTATTTACCTCCACCGCCAGGAATTCCGCCATAGGCCTGCTCTCCTTTGTGAAGGCCTCCAGGCTATGGTAAAATTCCAATTCCTTCCCGTAGTATTCATACCTTTCCTGCTCAAGGGCCTCCACAAAGGTGCGGATGTTCTTTAAGACATACTTTTTCTTCTTGCATCCAATTTTAAATTCCACATACCTTTCCCCATAGGAAACACACATCTGGGGATACAGGCTTACGGTCCCGTTCAGCCCCATCTGCTGGTATGTGCGCCGCTCTTTTACCTTATAATGCTGAATCAGTTCCGTAATCCCATGGCTGCTGCTCCGTGCCGGCATCACCCCATGGCTGGCAGAAGAATTGGTCTCCAGTTTCTTGCCATCCCGCCTTGCCACATATTGCAGCAAAACCCCAGCGCAATGCTTGCAAATCCCATCATATGTATAAAATGCCGGGCAGGTACAGGACATACTGTTTACCGCTGAAACCTCCTCCGTAATGCTTGCCGACACCTGGTACAGGCTGATGCCGCTGCCCTTCACCTTTGCCGTCAAGCGCACTTCCTCCCGGCCATCTTTTACTGACCTCTCATACTGGATGCTCTTTACCTTCCCCTCCCAAAAGAGCTCCTCCCCCCTTGCAAATACAGAATTGCCGCCGCATAATTTCCTGATATCTTTTTCTTCAATCATAGCCTACCTCACAGGACGCTCACTCCCATGCCTGGTTATCTGCTTTTCTGGCAGCATACGCCGAAAGCCCTGGCACAGCCGCTACCCCTTTATCATATAGCAAATTACCCTCCCTGTCAAAATCTATCCGGCATTAATTGCATTTTCCGCCCCCGCACTGCAAAGCTGCCTCGTGCTTCCTGTCCGCACTGCAAGCTGCAAAGCCGCCTTGTACTTCCCTCCCGCGCCGCAAGCTGTATAGCCGCCTTGTACTTCCCCTCCCGCGCCGCGAGTTGTAAAGCCAGCTTATGCTTCCCTCCCTTACTGCATACTGCAAAGGCGCTTTGCGCTTCCCTCCCTCACTACAAGCTGCAAGGCGCCTTACGCTCCCCCTCTACGCTAGCTGCATGGCTGCCTTACGCTCCCCTCCCTCTACGCTAGCTGCATGGCTGCCTTACGCTCCCCTCCCTCTACGCTAGCTGCATGGCTGCCTTACGATTCCCTCCCTCTACGCAAACTGCAAAGTTACCAAAACCTCTTCCCTTATCGCAGAATCTTTGTGCATTCAGTATTAATAAATTGGCACAAATTGCCGATATACCGTATAAATACATGGAGTAATTCAGCCCCCGTGTTTTTAACACGATTTCAAGGATGAAAGGAGGGGATGCATATGGCCGCTATCAATACCGCTTATAATTATTACCTGAGCACTTACGCCAAGCAATCGGCTTCCCGCTACGATTCGCACAAGAAGAGCGAATTGCGCAATATATACAACAAAATTGTAAAGATTAACAAGGATTCCCCTCTCTACAAGATCCGGCATACAGAAGACGTCCAGAAATTTGCCATCGATATTAAGGAAAGCACCCGCGCCATCAAGAATGTAGTGGCTTCCCTTTCCGATGCAGAAGAAGGGATTGGCAATGCATTCCATAAGAAAATTGCCATCTCCTCCCAAGAGGATGTCGTATCCGCCGATTATATCGGCAACAGCCATGACTTGGATGGAGAGGAGACGTTTCGCATAGAGGTAAAGGAACTGGCAGCCTCCCAGATTAATTTAGGGAATTACCTGGACAAAAACCGCCTGAACCTAAAGCCTGGCACCTATGCCTTTGACCTGGAAAACAGCAATTCTTCCTATGAGTTCCAGTTTTCCATTCACCCTGAGGACACCAATTATTCTGTCCAGAATAAGCTTGCGAACCTTATCAGCAATGCAGATATCGGGCTGCGTACATCCGTCGTGGAAGATTCCACAGGGCTGAGCGCACTTCAGATTGAATCCGTTTCCACTGGGATTTCCGATGGGGAGAACTACCTATTCTCCATCTCCCCCCAGGTTAACCACGATTCCATTGCAGCGGTTGAGGCTCTTGGAATCGACCATACCTCCCAGATGGCGCAGAATTCCCTGTTCCTGTTAAATGGCATGGAACGTACCTCTTTTTCCAATACATTTACCGTGAACAATATGTTTGAATTAACGCTCCACGGGATTAGCGAGGAAAATAACCCCGCCATTATCGGCTTCAAGACGAATGCAGACGCTATGGCAGACAATATACAGACCTTGGTGGATTCCTACAATTCCATCCTCCATACTGCCGACAAATATAATGGCCTGCAGCAGCAAAGCGCGAAGCTTTACCAAGACATGAGCAGTACGGCCTTCACCTTCCAGGACAGTCTGGAGAGCATAGGCCTTCTGGTGGACGGCAATGGCGAGATTTCTATAGATAAAGGGCTGCTGACAGAGGCTGTCTCTGATGGGAACGCCGAAGAGCACCTGACGGTACTGAATAATTTTAAAGATTTGCTGAATACCAAGGCGAACAACGCCTCTTTAGACCCTATGAAATACGTGGATAAGATTCTGGTCACCTACAAGAGGCCTGGCAAGAACCTGGTCACCCCCTACGTCACTTCCATTTATTCCGGGATGATGATGGACCGCTATTGCTAGCCTACTGCAAAACCGCCGCAGGAGAAAGCGTATGCTCCTCCCGCGGCGGTTTTTCCTCTTCCTAAATCTTACGGAACCTATCCTAAGGCACAGGCCGGATCCCATCTCTGGGAAAACGGCACACTGCCCTTTGGCCCTGGCTCTTGCGCAGTATCTGCCAAATAACCATGCTGCCGCAGCGATGCCCCTATGAGTTGAACCTCAAAAGCTGGATAAACCTGCCGTTCTCGTCCTCCTGCTTCTTCTGCATCATCAGGCGGTACTCCTGCAGCAAGCTGTTCTTCTTCATATCTGAGACAGCCGCACCATAATCCAAATCCTCCAGGCGGCTGCGGGACGCCGTAATGTTATAGGATGCGTAGGCATTATAATTTATCGTATGCCCCAGGCGGTTATAAGCCGCCCCCAGCCCGCTCCTGGCTGACGATACCTTATCAATGGCGCTGTCTATCTGGGAAATATCAAAATCCTTCGTTACGTCAAAATCCGCAATCCCCAAAGATTCCAGGACCGCATCCGGCATATTGATATCCATCCCGCTGCCATCCGGGCCGGAAGCCACATGGGAGCTCTTCATGGAGCCGTCCAAAAGGTTCTTGTTGTTAAACTGCGTATTCTTGCCGGCATCTGAAATGGATTGCTTGAGCTGGTCAATCTCCTGCTGGATTGCCGCACGGTCATCGTCCCCATACACGGCCGTATTCGATGCCTGGATACTAAGTTCCCGGATCCTCTGCAAAGAATCCGATATCGTGGAAAGGGAACCCTCCGCCACATTAATCATATCCTGGGAAGTAGCCGCATTGCGGGTCCCCATGTCATACCCATTGCTCTGGGTCAGCAGCTTCTGGGCAATGGCCAGGCCTGCCGCATTGTCCGCTGCCGTATTGATCTTCTTGCCCGTGGACAGCTGCTGGTAATTCTTCTGCAAATTCTGATATAGGTTAACATTCTGGCTTCTATTCATTCTTGAAATCATATAAAACCCTCCTTCCTAACATCTGGTAACGGTTCTATCTTTCCATAGCTATCTTGTTAGGGTTCTTATCCTTTATTTGCCCCTATTATAGCAGAGAAGCCAAGATTCCACAACTGCTATTTCTAATATTTCACTATTTTTCCACAATTTCCCTAGCGACCTGCCCCAGCTTCTCGAACATTGGCAGGGCTTTTTGCAGCGCCTCCGCCATTTCCTTATCCACTTTCCCTTCCAGGGCTTTGCTGAGATTTAAAATACTGCCGTTCATCTCTTCCTTATCCACCCGCACTTCCCCTTCATTAATCAGGGACATTGTGCCGTTCAGGATGCCGATTTCCCAATTAATCCCTTTGATAATCTCATCCAGGAACTTATCCGTATCCTCTTTCCTATCGCCTTCCAGTTCCCCAATGACGCTGCCGATGCTCTTCACCAGCCTTTCATTGTAATCTGCAAGGACCTCCAAAGCTTCTATCTGCTGTGCGCGTATTTCTTCCATCTGTACCTTCCTCCTTATCCTTTCTAAGTGCCCTTTCTGTAACTAGCCCTGCATACCCGGCCTATACTCACAGGCATTCCAGCATTTGCCGGATCCTGGTTTCCAGGGAATACTGTTCCTTCGCTTTCTGATACCCATTCCTGGCAATCTTCTCCCTTTCTTCCCCATGCGCCAGGTAATACCTTACCTTCTCTACCAGTTCTTCCTCACTGGCAAATGTTTCCAGGTCTTTCCCCACTTCAAAATATTCTGGGATCTCACTCTGGAAATTCGTCAGTAAGAACCCTCCCGCCCCGAGGATATCCCAGACACGCAGCGGCAAGCCTGTGCGGATTGGCTTTGAGGTGAAATTCAGGTTCACCTTTGACAGCCGGAAAATCTTGGGCATCTCTGTGGCAGTCTTAGCCAGCCCCCGGTAATGGGCGCGGGGCAAAGGGCTAAAATCGCTCGCCGTATACAAATCCAGCTCAAATTCTTCTGAAACCCGCTTCAGCAGGCGCAGGCGCTCCTGCTCCGTCACTTTGTTGCCCAGGTAAAGATGGGCCATTGCCGCCCGGTGGTTGTGGGCTGCCCGTTCTGGGAACTGATAAAAAGGCACTGCCTTTTGGAACCCTTCCAACACCTCATCGGTAATGCAGTCCTCCAGAAGGTTATAACCATATATCTTTAGCTGCGCCTCGATGACCCCATCTAAATAGCCTTTTAAGTAAGTATCCCCTTTCAGGCGGTTATAAGGGCATTTTTCTGTATAAAGGGAACCGACAAAAGAAACCTCTGCCGCATATTCCTTACGGTCCTCCTCTGTCATCCCCTCCAGCAGGGCGTCCAGACGCTGGTAATCCGCCCCCAAAGGCAGGTAGAAAATCCCTTCCGGGTTTTCCTGGCAAAACTCTTCATACAGGGCATAGTCAAACAGGAAAATCCTGTTCCACGGATTCCGTATGGAATGGGAGTACAATTCCATCACGGGGCAGTCCACGACCCAGCAGACATAAGGGACATGGAAAATGTTGCACACCTCCGAGACTACCGGGAAAAAATTCACGCTAAAAACCGCCTGGTATGCCTGCGCTTTCAGCGCCCCGCTGACCAGCTCCATCTGCCTCTTTGCCCCCAACTCCTTATTGGCCATCTCTTCCGTAACCTCGCTGACCTTATGCCCCAGCCTTGCCAGGACTGCAATCATGTCCGGCTCGCAAATACTGTTATACCGGTAAAATAATATGTCCATATCGTATCCTCTTTCCAGGATCCTTTTGCCTACCAGGAAAAGTCTGCAATCACCTGGCTTCGGTAAATCCTGTCTTCAATCGGGGATATCTGCTGTTCCTCCCCGATTTCATTGTTGTATTTCCCCTCGACGGGAACCCGATGTCCTTCTCCCCGCAGGAACCATTCATATTCCAAATCCACATGGCCAATATCCACTGCCTGGTAACCAGCCTGGTACAAATCATAGGCCAATATCGTGGCAGTGGGCCCCAAAGCCAGCAGGAACAGCACATCCTTCTTCTGCCGCAAACAGGCCTCCAGGATTTGCTGGTATCTCGAAAATGCATTTTCTGCAGGCCCTATAATCCGACGGATGCTGCCCGCATTGGCAAACAGATCGTTCCCAACGCCAAGGCCTGTCATGCTGCCTTCTACAAAAATGCAGTCCCGCCCTTCCCAAATCCGTTTCAGGTTCCCAAACCGCTTCCTGGGGGCCTCTGTCTGGTTGTCGTTATACATGACATAAGGCCTAGTCACATAGGCGTCATAGTAAGTCCGTCCCGGGTCCAGAAGCTCCAGATGTTCCCTGCGCACCTTAGGGCTTAAGTAACGCCTGATTTCCCGCCTGGTCTGCTCTGTATATTTCTCCAAGCTCCCATAATTGTCTGCAATCCCCAAAAGCAGGCCCGGGCGCTCCGACTGCAGCACCTCCTTGAGCCTCTTTTGCAGCTTGCCATCCAGTTCCGTCTGGAAGCGATGCCGGATCCGCCCTGCAATCGCTGCAAATTCCCCATCCCCAAACCGGGCAAAGGAATTTCTGTTCCCCACAATCTCCTCTATCGCAGCAGGCCCATCCAAAATCTTTGGGAAATACCCCCAATCGGGGCGCTCCAAAGTATCCCGCAGCTCGTAGGCCGCATTGTCCTGGAAACAGATGTTGTCCTGCTGGTTCAATTCTGCCCACTCCAACAGCTGCTTCTGCCCGCGCGTTAAAATTTTATTCTCTTCCTCTAACTGGAATACCCTCCTCTGCAGCCCTTCCACAATCCCCAAAAGGCTTAAAAATTGCTGTTCAAAATCCATCTTACTCTTACCATCCTTTGCTAAATCAGGTGTGAAAATCTCCTTACCTTCCTATTATACACAAAAAATGTCCTGCTGGATACCCCTTTCCCTGATAGCCTTTGGATTTTTACACATTATAGATATCCGCCTTATAGGCGTCCATATTCCCCCGCATCCATGCAATGGTCTCCGCAATCCCCTGCGCAAAACTATACTGCTGTTCCCACGCCGTCAATTCCTTGATTTTCCTATTAGAGCCCAATAAACGGTTTACCTCGCTCTTTTCCGGGCGCAGGCGCTGCCCGTCACAGACTATCCTGGCATTGGGATTAATCTGGGAAATGATTTCCTCCGCCAAACCGCCGATTGAAATTTCCTGCTGCGCCGCTATATTAATTTCCTCCCCCACGGTCTTATCTGATTCCGCAACCGCAAGAAAACCCGCCGCCGTATCCTTCACATAATTGAAATCCCGGGTAGGCGTCAAAGCCCCCAGCCGGATTTCCTCCTTGCCAGCCAAAAGCTGGGAGATTATGGTCGGGATGACCGCCCGCGCTGACTGCCTTGGCCCATATGTATTAAACGGGCGCACAATAGAAACCGGCAGCTGGAAGCTGCGGTAAAAGCTCTCCGCCAGACGGTCCGCCCCAATCTTCGTGGCGGAATACGGCGACTGCCCCTGATAGGGATGCTTCTCATCTATCGGCACATACTGCGCCGTCCCATACACCTCAGAGGTCGAAGTCACCAGGATCCTTTCTGTCCCCAGCTGCCGCGCTGCCTGGAGCACATTCAGCGTACCTTTTATATTTGTATCCACATAAGAATCCGGGGAATGGTAGCTGAATGGAATGGCAATCAGCGCCGCCAGATGGAACACACCCTCCATCCCTTCCATTGCTTCCCGCACCCCGTTGGGGTCGCGGATATCCCCGGTAAACACTTCAATTTCCCTTAGCTTTTCCGCCGGGAGGCTGTCCAGCCACCCCCAACGGTTAAAAGAATTGTAATAGGCAAATGCCCGTACCTCATATCCCTTTTCCAACAGGCTTTCTGTCAGATGGCTCCCGATAAAGCCATCCGCCCCCGTCACCAAAACCTTTTTCATCCTGCCATGCCTCCCAAACCAATCATCATGCAGCCGCACGAATGCTGCTGTGCGCCGCTCCTTCTATCTATGTACTGTCACTCTGCCTTCAGGCTCAGCTTTTCCTCCATCCGGCGCATTTCCTCAAATTCCCCCATATCCAGGAAGGAATCCTCGCTGATAGGGTACATCCCCACCTTGCGCCCCTCCTTTAACAATTTATCCGCCAGATCTGTCATATGGAAACAAACCCCTTTCGGTATCTCCCCTAGCAAGTCCGGGTTCAGGATATACATCCCCGTATTTACAAAATACGACAGCTTCGGCTTCTCTTCCATCGAGTCAATCCTCCCATTCCCACTGGAATGGATTACCCCATAGGGCACCACAATATTCTTCAGCGCCGTCACCATCGTCAGCTCATTCCCCGCCGTCTGGTGGTAATGGAAAATATCCGCATAATCCGCATGGATCAAGACATCGCAGTTCGTTACAATAAACGGCGTATGGAACCCTCCCTCAATCAAAGACAGGCTCCCCGCCGTCCCCAAAGGCTGGTTCTCCTCCACGTAACGCAAACGGAAATCCCCCAAATTTTCTGCGAAATAAGACTTTATCATGCCCTTTTTATAATTTACCGTGGCATAGAATTCCTGTACCCCAAACCCCCGGAACACATGGATAATCCGCTCCATAATCGGGATATCCCCAATCGGGATCAGCGGCTTAGGCAAGATCTTCGTATAAGGATACAGGCGGGTCCCCTTCCCCCCTGCCATCACAACCACCGGGATCCCCTTTAACGCCTGTCTCTCCTTCCTCTCTTCCAAAACATCCTCCGCCTCCCTGAAAATAATATCTGTGACATGATCCTGGGTATCTACCACTGGCAGCGCCGTAATAGAATACCTCTCCATACGCTCCTTCGCCGCCTTCAATTCCTTAGGGTAAATCACTTTCGGGTTCCGGTTCATAATCTTCTGCACCGTCTCCCGCAAATCCCCAGTCTTAATCAGCCAGCGCCGGATATCCCCATCCGTAACGACGCCAATCAGCCGCTGCTCCTCATCCACCACAAATAAAATCCCCTTCGCGTTAAAGTCAATTTTCTGCATCGCCTCCACTACGGTGGCCGTCTGCATAACCAGAAATGCATCCAGATGTCCCGTCTTCATCCGCAAAACCTCCTGTTCCATCCACTGCCCTCCATGGCAGCTCTTTTCCCGCTGCAACTATCCTTCTGCATAGCCACGCGCCAATCCCACCAAAACAGCCTGCGCTAAGCCAACTTGGCAGACTATCTGATATTCTCCTTTATTTATCGGATAAAACAGAAGGTTTCATGAATATCCCCGCAGGATTTGGCATATTTTTGCAGCCTTTCCTGCAAACCCCGGCCTTAGCGCCTGCCGTCCCGCATCCCAAGCACTGTCTGGGCTATTGCAAAATCCATCTCCCCATCAATATCTACGGAATGGCTCTGCTCCATAATGTATGCGTAACAGCCATCCTTATAGATATTGGGCGCCGTAAACAGATGCTGTGTCCTCACAATATAGATAGCCCCATTTTCCCGGTAATACACAGGAAGGCTCTGCCTTGGCAGGAACGCCAACGACTCCTCTTCAAAATTTTCCATAGATAAATCCTCCGGCAGCGTATTGCTCCAGAGGGGGGAATGTTCCATCTCACATACAGAGGACACCATATTGGCCTGCTTTTGTATAAATAACTGGAATGCCCCTATAATATCCCCTGATGTCCGAAGGGGGGAAGTCGGCTGCAATACCGTAACCGTGCCGAATTCCTCCCCCCGCTTGGCATACTCCTTTAAGACAAAACGTACCGCATCCCAAGTGGATGCAGTGTCCGACGCCAATCCCCCCCTCCTTAGGAAAGGGACGTCCGCCCCATACTCCCTGGCAATCTGGGCATATCTTTCAGAATCCGTAGACACATGGATCCTGCCAAATCTGCCGGAAGCCTGGGCTGCCTCAATGCTGTACGCCAATAATGGCTTGCCGCCCAATTCCTTAATGTTCTTATCTTTTAATCCCTTTGACCCGCTTCTAGCTGGGATTACTGCAATATTTTCCATACCAATCCCATCTCCCTTCCCACCGCTTATACGCCATATTCCAGCCTGCTCCTGTAAAAATCATGTACCTGCCCTGTATATGCCTCCTGTTCCCTCGCAATATCATAAGGCGCCTTTTCCAAAGCAACCGCCCCCGTCCCCGTATCCAATACCGCAAACTGCGCCATAGGCGTCAGGTTCCGCGGCTGCCCCACAGAGCCGGGATTGATAAATACCGTCTTTTTCTTGTTCCGTGTCTCTGGGCAGTCCGCCTCATAAAACACCTCAAAAAAATGCGGAAAATGGGAATGCCCTGAAAACACATAATCATATTGCGCATAGCCTGGGGAACTTTCCCCCGGCTTTATGCCCTTCCAATACATATCCTCCAAAGAGCCATGGACAGCAAGGCACTTCTTCCCATCCACCTTAAATTCCTGCATGCCGCTTGGCCACATGGCGTGCATCATGTATGCCCAAGTTTCATCTGAGAGCACGCTTCTGGTGTACTGCGAACACAGCCTGCACCGATCCGACGACAAGCGGCTGTAATCCTGGGTAAACATCACCAGTTCATGGTTCCCCCGGATACTGCAGAGGACGGGATATGGAAAATCCTGTATCATCCGCACAACCTGGTTGGAATGCATCCCATAATCAATCACATCCCCCAACAGGACTGCCGCGTCAACCTGCGGGGATTCCCCCACCCGCCCCAAAACCGCTTCCATTGCAGAAAGATTCCCATGGATGTCCGATAAAATCAGCAGCTTCATTCTATTCCTATCTCCTTGTATCTTGTAATGGTTTGCCATATATCCTAACTAAATATAGCACACTATTGCAAATCTGGATAGATGAATTTCCAGATTCCATTTGCCATACACCCCTTTTATCCTGCAAACAATGGCCAGAACGGCACATCACTTCCGCGTTTTTTAACCGTAGCCAAATACCTATCGGCCTCCCCCGGCACTTGTGTGCGGGAAGAAACTTTAAACATGCATTTTCCACATGTACTTTATAGGTTGTATGAAAATTACCAACTACATTATGTTTGTTTTCATGGCAATCAGTTATAATAAAAGAAACCATCGTAGTAAAAAAGGAGATAAGAAATGGATACCTATTATGTACAAAAAGAAGATTATAAGAAGGGCATGGGGAAACGCCTACGCAAATACCGTCTGCAGTCTAGCCTGACACAAGAAAAAATGGCTGAAATCCTAGATGTTTCCCTAAAACATTATAGTGAAGTAGAACGGGGCATCACAGGCCTTTCGGTAGAAAAACTGATTTTCCTATCCAACTTTTTCGGCATCAGTGTAGATTACCTTTTAAAGGGGGAAAAGGACAAAGATATCCTTCCATTTGTCTTAATTGATGTATACGAATCCTGCCCCGAAGAGAACAGAACCCTGCTCTTAGATATGCTGAAAAGCCTCAACAAACTGCTGCACAGCAGTCCCGATGCCGCTGAATGACAAATACCCATGCGGCCTTGGCGCCAACGGATCACCATTACATGTGTGGCCTTGGCGCTACCAGATGATGAATGCTGCGCAGCTTCGGTATCACCAAATGATGGATGCCCATGCAGCCCGGTGCGAACAAATGACGGATGCATGGGCAGCTCTGGTACGAACAAATGACGGATGCATGGGCAGCCCTGGCGTCACCAAATGACAGATTCTAATGATTCCCCCACAACCAACTGGCAAAACCGTTTTCCCAATCAAAAACCCCGCTGCAAGCAACGAGGTATCAAGCTTGCTGCGCTGCAGAGCAGCGGGGTTTTTGCACCCAAAGGGCGCCTACCCTCGCGGCATTCGTCAAATAACCATGCAAACATGGCTATTTTCCTCATTGCTCGCGGGAATAAATACAACATATAAAAATTGTGGTGCAGTTCCTAACGGCAAGGGAATATGCATATGCGGCAGAGATTTAGCCGCCCAAAATTTTCCTATTGGAATCCTTCTATGATAACAAGCAAAAATAGTTTCCAGATTTCTGCAAGCAACTCATTTCATTATATTCTACATAACCTATAGCATCATTTGAAATATATGCCATACAGCTTCTAAATACCAACTGTCTTTTTATAAAAAACCCAAGAAACGTTGGAATTACAAGGAAATTTATATATTTTATCCTAATCACGTATGATACCCCTCAATCATACGCAAACTAATTTAGTTGTATAAATTACAACTTATAAAGTGGTTTTTGTTTCCTTCAAAATACTATATAATAAAAGGCATATAATACCAGATACAAAAAATTCGCCAAAGCAAAGAATGCAAGGAGATAAGAGATGGATGATTTCTACACGCAAAAAGACGATTACAAAAAAGACATGGGAATCCGCATGCGCAAATGCCGTACCAATTCTAATTTAACCCAGGCAAAAACAGCCGATATCCTAAATACTACTGCCAAACACTATGGTGAAGCAGAGCGTGGGGTTGTAGGCTTATCCGTAAACAAACTGCTATGCTTTTCCAACTTTTTTGATGTCAGCATTGATTACCTTTTAAAAGGCAAGACCGATACAACGGCCCTTCCTTTCCTTCTAATCAATATGTACGAATCCTGCCCCGACGAGAAGAAGGGCAGCCTTTTAGAACTGCTGAAATGCATTGATAAATTGGTTAATTTTGATAGATAGGCATAAACAGGCATGGCATTGCCACAAATGATAAAATAGGTTCAAATGGATGTATCATATTATAAATAGTCTCATATCCAGCATGACAAACGATAATTATGCGATTTTTTACAGAAAAACTTATTTCTGCTTTGACAACATGAGATAAATATGTTAATATCCCAAAAATGGCAAATGTAGTCCTATCAGGATACCTACATGGACGCCATACCCTGGATGCACTTGAAAAGGGTTAAGAAAAGGAGATAAATTATGGATACTTACTATGTGCAAACAACTACCCCCACCACCCATACAAGCCATGCAGCAGAAGGCGAAAGCAATGGGTTACAGCCGCCTTTCCTCCACATAGACATGAAAGAACCCTGTCCTGACAGTAAAAAGGGACGGCTAATTAAGCTGTTCCAAGATTGCAACAGACTGGGTAATGCTGCTGATGCCAGCAGTGAAACAGATTAGCTTTAAAAACATAACACACAGCATTCCAAATTACAATAAAGGCTCCGACTAAAGCGGCAGTGTAATATCGTTTGTGTTTCTGGTGAAAATTAAGATATAACACTCCTTATCGAATGCGATATGATACGAACCGTAAAGGGATCTACAGACTGACGGCAAAAAAATGACCAATCCCCAAATACCAACGGGATATTTCAGGCATTGAGAAAAAGATAATCCCATTGTATGGCCAGGGGCATGGGCACCAGGGATATCCATGGCCAGCCCATGGATTTTTATGGAGTGGAAATTTCTGCGGAAAGAGCCCGTAAGATTGCCGACAATGTGCTCCCACTAGTAAAAGGGTAGCAGCCCCGCCTGCTTAACCCGGCTTACCCTTTTTGTTTATGGATGCTATTCACTATAAGTTGTACGACGGGAGCCGCATTGCCAGTAAGGCAGAGCATACGTCCTTGGGATTACGGCGGGGGAATACAAAGATACCCTGAGCATCACAGTAGGCACAAACGAATTCTCCCGGTTCTGGCTGGGAATGTTGAATGGCCTGAAGAACCACGGTGCGGTTGGTGTCCTGTTTTCCTGCGTAGATGGCCTGCCGGGTTTCCGGGATGCCATCCAGGCTATATTCCCGCAGGCACAAATCCAACAGTTCATCATCCATATGCTGCACAACCCCCTTAAATACATCAATTACAACGACCTAAGGGAACCCGTCTTCGGTTTCAAAGCAGCCTACAATCCCCCAACCGAAGAAATGGGAAAGGCAGGGCTGGAGACATTGAAAGAAACCTGGGGGAAGGAATACCCTTATTCCATACGCAACTGGAAGGACAATTGGGAGGACTTAAGCCTGTCCTTTCCTTTTTTGGTGGATTAAGAAAGATTATGCATACCACAAATATCATTGGAGCAGTAAACCGCCGATACCGAAAAGCAACAAAGAACAAAAGTGTATTTCCGAATGATGCCTCCCTAGCAAAAATACCGTATCTGGCAATCCAGAATGTAATGAAAAAATAGACACAGCGGTATCGCGGCTGGAACCAAGTGATTGGCCAGCCCATCCTGCTATATGGGGAACACCTGACACAACATCTGTAAAAGGAAAAGCCATTCCGACCTGATTCCGTCGGCATTTATAGTATTGCAAAAAAATCCCACTTTGTTCTAGAGGCCGGGTGCGGGCAGAGCCCATAAACTGAAAATATTATAAATGCCTGATCCATGTATCTAAAAATGTATAGGGTCATACTTTCGGTTAATACTACGAGTAAAGACATTGAGCGACTAGAAAAAACGACAAAGAGTTCCAAAGCTTGCTACATATCTACATCCAGCCAAATGTTTTAAGGCTATGCCATATAATCTGTGTAAATAAGTTTTCTAAAAATTTCCTTCAGACTGCTTGATTAACTTGTTCAAAATGCCAGAAGCCCATCAAGGCAAGCGTTTCAGCCCTTACGGGCTTTTGGCATTTTGATACCATTCATTATGGCAGTCCAGAGGACTTACACACATAATCTGACATTCCCGATTTAAAACACAAAATCATTTACACCCTCCTCTGATAATCGTTCCATCAAAATGCGCCCCTCTCAAATTAGCTCCAAGCAAACATGCCCCTTCCATATCTGCCCCAGAAAAATCTGCCCCAATTAAAATTAAACGCCATGCCCACATAGTTGCAGGAAATCTTTATCCCGTTAAAAAGGCAGAACATCACAGATAATGGTTGCAGGAGGAATGCAGGAAACCAAGGGAAACCACAGGAACATATGCCAGTAAGTCCGGCAGAAGCCCAGGGAACCGGATATATCGGGGCAGATATGCATTTACCGCCTTATCTCCCTTATCCCCGGTTCCTGCTGAAAGGTTCCATTTTATCACGAAAAGAATAATAAATATATAAATATGAGATTTTTTCTCGAATTTATATTGTAAAATACGGCATTATGTGTATAATAGAATAAAAAATGGAGGTAGCAGCTATGTTGTGTCAATTTACAGTTAAGAATTATAAAAGCATACGGGATGAGATAACATTCGATATGCAAGCAGCCGCAATTTCAGAACATGAGAATAAAGTTATTAAAGATGTAGATGGGGAATTGTTTTTGCCAATTTCTGCGATTTATGGGCCCAATGGAGGCGGAAAATCTAATGTTTTAGAAGCATTGCATACGTTGGATTCCAAAGTGTTAAGACCGCTCTGCGCTACTTGTGATAAGGTTGACTGCGATTATAAAGCCCGTAAAATCCCGGTAGAACCATTTGCATTTTCTGAGCAGGCGAAAGATGAACCTACGGAATTTGAATTGTTTTTTAGGACAGAAAAAGCAGAGTATCGTTATATCCTTCATGTGAAAGAGGATGAAGTTATTTATGAAAGTCTTGACCGGGTGAAAATGGATACCGGAAGACCTTCGGCGCTTTTTAGACGAGATACAGATTCAACAGAATTAAAAGGGATTTTTGGAAGATTAAAGATAAGCGAGGATCTTTCAGCAACCTTGCCGCTGATTTCTTATCTTGGGAT
>CAJUSO010000054.1 GCA_910588965.1 uncultured Lachnospiraceae bacterium
AAGTATTGATTTTTCAAGGTTCAGCACACCAACTGGTGTGGGAAGTTTGAGTAAAGAAGTGAATAGAGGATGGATATAGATTACAGTCAGTTTTGCAGCAGTACGGTAAATATCCCTTCTTAAAAGGAGTTGAAAGAGGATGAATATTAATTACAGTCAGTTTTACAGTGGTACGGTAAATATCCCTTCCTATGGGAATGGGGCATATAAGAAAGATACCCTTGTAAAATATAAGTTTAACACCAGGGATGGGCAAGGCAACAAAGTCATGGACAAAATGTCACGGGAGGAAACCCTGCAGGCAATGAAGGACATCCGTGCACAGTATGGGGATGCCGTTCTTGTGGAATTTTCGGGGGACGGTATGGCGGCTCTTGTAGAAAGTAAAAAGAGCGGTATGGCATTGGGAGACCAGGAAGCCATGGAGGCCAAAAATGTAGCGTTCCAGAAAGAAATCAAGCAGGTTGACATAACACTGAAAGGCCTCCCAGAATATTCGGGGATGTATGGCCCAGACAAGGCAGTTGCGTCTGCGTTGGAAAACTGCAGCAAAGAGGAGCAGGAATTTGTGTATGGAATCATCCGCCAGAATTTCCTCCTTGGAAACAGCGGTTCCATGACGGAAGAAGAACGGCAGGCAAATATTTCCCTTGGCATGAAGAAGGCAGAATATGCGGCAGGGAACTTTATCCCTAAGGGCAGCAGGGAAGCATTTCTGGAAGCAATGGAATCCATTGCAAAGCTGGCAAGCGCAGGGAAAGCGGACAGCAACGGCAATATGGGTTATGGGGTGGCGAAGGGAAGCTATTTAGGGCATGGCAGCGCCCTTGTCCAGACTACAGATGTGATAGATTTGATGCAGGCAATGGATAAAAAGGCTTATGCCGAGTACCAGCAGATAAGGAACAGTGATGACGGCTGGCTTAATTCCGTGAAATACGTTGCAAATTGGTATGCGGATGCGGGGAATAAGTACCCTTCGATGGTTGATGATTATGAGAAGCAGTCCAAAGAATACATAAGGGAAAACGTGACAGGCCGGAAGCTAGATACCACTTTTGCAGGCTTAAAGACGGAAAGCAAAGCCGCTTTCCTGGAAAGCCTGAGGGCGTTCCAGAGCCGTAATCCTGCGTTCCTTACATCCGTGATAAACCGGGAACTGGCGTCGGGATTTTGGGTATAGGCAAAGAGAGCGGGTATCCGGTTTTAACACCGGATACCCGCTCTCTTGCTCCAGGCCCGCCTGGCGGACGCCATAATCATCCAGGTAAGGTTACCTTCTTATGGGCGCCTGCTTTAGGAAGCAGGAGATTTTTCAGATGTTTTTGTCATATGTACCAGCCGTTCCTCATGCGTCATTTCGATGGCCTTATAATCCTTTAGCACAATGTGGTAATTCCCTTTTATAATTATAATGTCATTCCCTTGGAGGAACAGCACGGTTTGGCGATCGTGTTTGGGGTGTTTGGGGCTTTCGTTACGGTTTTGTATTTCATATTTTTTCCATTGGAACATACGGCTCCCATAGAAGAGTACCGGCTTTTCGAATACAGACAGGCCGGCATAATCCATCGCGCGTAAGAAGGCGCTGATTTTGCCGCCGCTCCAGCGGATATCCAGGATGCCTTCCCCAGGGACATCCTTTTTGTAGTGCATCTTGTGGCCATCCCTGTTTTTCTGTGGGGTGCCTTCTATGGCGCCCAGGATGAGCCCGTCGAAGATTTCCAGGAAAGCCTCATAAGCGGATGTAATCTGTTTCTGGAAAAGCTGGAAAGCAGTAATCGACGCATCCAATGGGATCTCCTTCTGTATCAGGATTTTGCCCCCGTCCACTTCTGCTGTGATTTCATGCCAAGTGACGCCGGCCTGCTTGTCCCGCTCAAAAATTGCCCAGGCTTCTGCATTCCGCCCAGGATGGGCAGGCAGTAGGGCCTGGTGGAGGTTGACGGCCCGGATCTGCTTGTTTTCCAGCACATAATTGGGGATAATCCGCTCGTTGATGGCGCTGACCAGCAATAAAGGCGCTGTTTCCTGTCTGAGGGACTGGAACACCTCCTTGGGCGGCATAAAATAAAAAGGGATCCCTGCGGCTTTTGCCTGGTTTTCTGTCATAGCTGATTTTTTCTGGCCCATATCGTATAGGATGACGGGCAGGTTTTTTTCCTTTGCATGGATGGCGCATTGGAGGGATAGCTTCCCGGTCCCAATGACACATACTTTTTCTATTTTCTGGTTCATTGTCTTTGCTCCATATATTCTGATTTTAGGCGGGGACGGTCAATCTTCCCATGGCTGTTCTCTGGCAGGCGTTCCAAAAAGAAGTATTGGTTGGGGAACATGTATTTAGGGAGGGTTTCCTGGAGGCCTTGGATAATTTCCGCTTCCAATTCCCTCTGTGCCTGATAAAATAAAATAATCTTTTCTTTCTCCTGGTCGTAAATGCAACAGCATTTTTCCACGCCTTCTACGGCATTTACGGCTGCCTCAATTTCAAACAGCTCAATCCGGTGCCCCATACGTTTAATCTGGTAATCCTTGCGGGCTGTGAATACAAGTTCCCCGCGCTCATTTTGGTAGCCCATGTCCCCGGTTCTGTAAATCAGGTCATGGTAGCTGTCATGTAAAGGATTCTGGCAGAAAGCTTTTTGGGTGGCTTCCTTGTTCTTGTAATAGCCTAAGGCAAGGCAGGAGCCCCGAACGCAGATTTCCCCGGATTCCCCTGCCTTGGCAGGCTGCCCCTGGGAATCCAGCAGGAGGATTTCCGTGTTGGGGAAAGGCTTTCCGATGGGCAGCGTCTCCCCAGGCTGAAACGCGCGGCCTACGGTGTAATAGGTACAGTTGCAGGTGATTTCCGTAGGGCCGTATAGGTTGGTGTATTGGGCGTCCTTCCGATGGTTTTGCCAGTAGTGGAGCACCTTTATGGGGAGCACTTCCCCGGAAAACATGATTTTATCCAGGTATTGGGGGGACTCCTCCTTGAAGGCATCCAGGGTGGATACGATACCAAGGGCAGAGGCCGCCCATATCAGGGTAGTCACTTTCCGCTCATTGAGATACCGGGCTAAGCTTTTGGGAAGGACGAACATGCTCTTTGGGACAATATGCATGGATGCGCCATTTTTCAAGGTCAGGTAAATATCCTTTACCGAAACGTCGAAGTCAAAGGGCGCTTGGTTAGCAAATACGTCCTTCTGGGTAAATTGGAACACCTCCGTAAACTGTTCTGCCATGTCGATGACAGATTTATGGGAAACCAGCACTCCTTTGGGTACGCCGGTAGAACCGGAGGTAAACATCATATACAAAGGGTTGGTGTCTAAGTGGCGCTCCCGGATCTGCCGCAGGCGCCCATGGCCGATGGGGGCAGGCGACAGCAAGTCCTCCAAGAATAAAATAGTCGCTTCTGTCTGAAGGCTTTGTGCGAGTGCGCCCTCTTTTTTCTCTAAGATAAGGAACCTTGGCGTTACCACGGAGAGGATGGTGCGGATGCGCCCCAAGGGTAATGTTTTGTCTATCGGTACATAAAAACAGCCGCTGTAGGCAGCGCCGAAAAAAGCAGCGAGGCTTTGTACATTCTTTTCCATCAAGACGGCAATGGGTTCGCCATAAGCGCCCAGGGCTGCAAGATGGCTCCCAACCTGCCGTGCCATATGGGCAAAGCTGCTGTATGTGGCTTCTGTGTCTTCATCGGCGAATGCCAGCTTCTGGGGATAGGCCAGCTCTGCCTCTTCCAGATATTCCAGTATATTGCAGTACATGGCTTTTCTCCTTTCTGATCTATCTTAACCCTGCCTGCACCGGCTTAGCGCAGCCGGTAATCCGCCTGCCAGGCATTATACGGTAGAAATCCGCTGGTAAAACTTGTCCTGGTCTTCCTGGGGGATTTCCTTGAAGTTTTCGTAATCTTGTTTTAGGATATCCTGGGCTTCTTCCTTAGTCATCTTGCCCCGGCGCACCAGGACGGCCAATTCACCGGTCCGGATGGGGAAGCCTCTTTTTTCAATGCTCATGTGCTCCGCCATGGCGTGGGCAAAGCAGTCGGCATGGCCGCTGGTTCCCTGCGGGCGTGTCCATCCGATTTTTTCCTCTAAAAACCGCATGGTCTCTTCCTCACTGATATCATGGTAAGCAAAGTAAGAAACAGCTTCTGCTTCTATATCTTTTAGGTAATCCATCCGGCCTGCCCGGTCTGCCCGTTCCTCTAAGCCATGGAACATCTGGTATTCAAATTCTTTCAGGTGGAAGGAACTTTCAAAAGGCTCAATTCCCTTGGTGCTGTCAGCGCACTGCAGGATCTGGCCGCTTGTCCTGCCGTTGACAATCAGGGGGATTTTGTGCTGCCCGGCAAACAGGTAGCTGTAATAGTGCATATAATGGAAGCAGACGGAACAGAAATTATGCATGATTTTCACGCAGGCGGCATATTGTTTCCGCAGCTTTTCATCATTCATGGAAAAGGTGATATGGTCTACATTTAATTTGGAAAGGGCATTCTCAATATTGAGCCTGCCGTAATCCGTGGAAAAGCCATTGTCAAAGGTAAAGGCCAGCACGCGCATACCATAAGTTTCTTTGAGCTGGTAAATGATATAAGTACTGTCCTTCCCGCCGCTGAAGCCCACCAGGCAGTCATAATCTGAGCCGGCAGCCTGAGCCTTGGCTTTTGCGGCTTCCATTTTTTGGGCAAACTGCCGTTTCAGCCCTTCTTTATCTTCTAAAGCATCTTTATGGGATTCATAAAATTCGCAGTAATTGCAGATCCCTTCTTCATTTAAGTGGATATTTGTGTAATCTTCCCATAGTCCGCATATTTTACATTGTTTCATAATGATTCCTCCAAACCATTTATCGTTCTGTCTGGTTGTCCCAGCAAAATCCTTGTATTTCTATAACCTTGTTCTACTTTAGCGTAAGAATGTGATAGAAATTAGAAGAAAAGAAAAAAATATTTCAAAATTGCCTGCGTTGTTGGTTCTTGAAGCCTTTTGCTGTTTGTGGTATGATGCAACAAAAGCCCTGGCGGCATGGCCAGGGCTACCTGCAAGTAAGCTAGGGGAAAGGGCGGCATGTTGGATATCAATTTAGAGTATTACAGGATTTTCTATTATGTGGGGAAGATGGGGAGCATCACCCTGGCAGCGGAAGAACTGAAGGTTTCCCAGCCGGCGGTAAGCCAGGCGGTGCGGCGCCTGGAGGAAAGCCTGGGGAGGGCATTGTTTGTCCGTATCCCCAAGGGGGTCCGCTTTACTCCGGAGGGGGAGATGCTGTATTCCTTTGTGAAACGGGGATATGAGTATATCCGGCAGGGGGAGCGCAAGTTCCAGGAAATGCTGGACTTGGGGACAGGGGAAATCAGGATTGGGGCCAGTGATATGACGCTGCAGTTTTATCTGCTGGAGGTGCTGGAGCAGTTCCATGAGCGGCACCCGAACATAAAGGTAGCGGTTACCAATGCGCCTACGCCAGAGACATTGAAGCATCTGCAGGATGGGAAGATTGATTTTGGGGTAGTGAGCACGCCAATCCGTAAAGACCGGGAATGGAGGGTGAAGAAAGTCCGGCAGGTTGAGGATGTCTTTGTGGCTGGGGAAAAATTCCGCAGCCTGCAGGGGGAGACCCTAAGCTACAAGGAGCTGGAAGCATTGCCTATCATCTGCCTGGAAAAGGACACCTCTACCAGGAATTATGTGGATGGGTTCCTAAAAGGGAATGGGGTGGTGCTGCGCCCGGAGTTTGAGCTTGCCACCAGCAATATGTTAATCCAGTTCGCCAGGAAGGGGCTTGGGATTGCCAGCGTGGTGAAGGATTTTGCAGAAGAATTTTTGGGTCGTGGGGAGCTTTTCCTGCTGGAATTTGACAGGCATATCCCAAAGCGTGACTTCTGCGTGGTGGCAGACGCCCATATCCCCGTCTCGGCAGCGGCAGGGAGGCTGTTGGAGATGATAGGGTTTGCATCTGTGTAAAGGGGGCCCAAATGCTTAAAGCTTGATTTCTTCTATGATGTTTTCATGGAGCAGTTCCTTCCCGCAGGCCATCACTGCAAGGGTGCATGTTGCCGTGTTTATGGCGGCCATGGCAAAGCAGGGGATCCAGGGGATTGCCTGGCTGACTATGATATAACGGACGACATGCTGCAGGATGCCTTCTAGGATGCGTTGGCATAGCAGCGTCAATAGGAGCATGGAGCCGCTAGCACATAGGCCGTAAAAGAGGCCTTGTGTAACCAGCATCCGCCGGAAATTCTGCCTTGTAATCCCCATGGTGCGCAGCACGCCGAATTCATAGCGCCTTGCCAGGATCTGGTGCTTCATGCTGTTGGTGGCATGCAGCAGGCTGGTAAGGAACAGGATGGCTGCAATCCCATAGAAAAAATACGTTTTCTGCATCAGGAGCCGTTGTTTTTCCTGGATGCTGCCGCTGTAATCATGCAGCACGCATTTACGCAGGCCGGAGAAATAAGGGCGCAGCGCTTTTACGGCTGCGGCGCTGTCTGCATGCTTGGAAAGGCTGATGTTTACGTTTTGGTAATCCTGGATGCCGAAGCTGGATTCCATAAGCTGCTGGGGCATGAGGATGCTGGCGGTGCTGGTGCCAGAGCCGATGAATGCGTCATTTTCCCCGACGCACCGGCTGATGACGGCGGCAATGGTAAATTCCTTTTCGGTGTAATGGCTGCTGCCAGACTGGAATTTCAGCAAATCCGGCACAGAGTGCAGGGAACTGTGTTTGGGCACTTTTAAGGTGATTTTATCCCCAGGGTGCAGGCGGATCCCATCGTAGTAGCCCCCGCCGCCCATTTGGGGTTAGGGAAAAGGGGCACGTTGGGGAAGGGGGTTACCCGGATTTCAATGCCCTTCTTTTCTGCTTTGTGGAATACCGTGCCGATGGCATGCTGGAGGGTTTCCTTTATCCCGGCTGCCCCTGCTTCAAAAGTAATCACGTTCTGTTCCAGGCGGGACATCTTAAACAGGGAGTGCAAAAGCCAGTCCAGCTTTTCTGTCTGTACCCGCAGCTTTTCCATAAGTACGGCCTTCTGCTGGGGCGTAAGGCCGTACTGCGCCTGCAATTCCTCATACATGGCCAAATTTGCCAAAGGGGTTTTCAGCTGATGGGACATATTGGAAATAAGCTGTTTTACTTGTTCTTTTTCCTGGCTGGCCCGGCTGATTTCCAAGGACAGCTTGTCAGAAATGGCGGATACATGCAAGGAGAGCAGGGACAGGCTGTTTTCTTGGAGGGGCGCCGTTCCAATGTCTTCCCCTTCTAATATCTTTACCAGCAGTGCGTCCAGGCTGCGGCAAGTGGAGCAGCTCTTTTGGATTGCTGCCGCCCATCCGATGGTAGCGGCCGCCGCCCATAGGATGGCTATGGCTAAATGGAAACCCATCACCTGCCCTCCTTCCAGATATAGCCCATCCCATGCACGGTCTTAAGCCATTTTGGGTGCTTGGGGTATTCTTCTATCTTGGCCCGCAGGCGGCTGATATTCACAGAGACGATGTTGTCGTCCACGAACTCGCCCCCCTGCTCCCAGATATGCCCCAAAATCTGCTCCTTTGAGAGCAAGATCCCCTTGTTCTGCAGGAAATAAGCCATCATCTTAAATTCAATCCCGCTCAGGTCCAGGTGTTCTGCCTGTTTCATAGCCTTGCCGCTGCTTAAATCCAAAAGGAAATCCCCAGACTGCAGGGTGGTATGTTCCCTGGCGTGCAGCATTTTTTTCACCCTTGCCTTCAGTACGGCCACAGAGAAGGGCTTGGCCATATAATCGCTTACCCCCAGTTCCAAGGCCTTTACCTCATCCAGTTCGGAGTCCCTTGCCGTCAGCATCAGGATGGGCAGGGTGGATTGTTCCCGGATTTCCCGGCAGAAACCGAACCCATTCCCGTCCGGGAGGTTACAGTCTAAAAGAATGCCCTCTACAGGGTTGGCCTGGAGCAGCCGATGCCCGTCCCGGAGGCTGCCCGACCCAAAACGCCGTAGCCTTCTGCCTGGAATAAAAAAACAAGCCCTTCCCGTAAATCCGTATCATCTTCAATAATCAATAAAGTTCCCATAAGCATGCCTTCCTAACTTCTATGTTATTTGCCCTGATTATACCAAATATTATGCGGTATCCCCAAGTATTTTTTGGGAAAAATATCCTGTAACTGTAAAAAATTGATTTTTTTACCATATAGAGAGAAAAAGTATTGAAAAATAAAACTAATGAGGTTATAATGAAAAAGGTAGAAAATAAATAGGACACTACAAAAGAAGGAGAATGCATATGCAAAGACAGGATATATCAGCAAATAGGGACCAGGATTTACTTTTTGAGGGCAGGAAAATGCCCAGGAAGTTAGTTGCCCTTCTTATGGCAGTAGGGATTCTATTAATTATGGTATCCCTTGTGCAGTTTGCATTTTATGTGCATGAGCGGAAGGAATCGGCATACCGAGCGGAGGCTCCTTTGCCTCCAGAGATTGCAGGGATGGATCTGGATTCCCGCATGGGGTATCTCGGATACCACAAAAAAGAATGGAAGGTCCGGGACCTCATAGTCATTTTCTGCCCGGCATTTTTTGGCGTAGGCTATCTGGTCTTGGGCCATAGCGGGGGTAAGCTGTAACTGAGGATATATAGGACCCATATAGAAGGATGCGCAGGGATGCATTTTCTGTTAAACGATATTTACATACCGATGGATCAAATCGTATATACGGCAGCCTGCACGATAAACTGCAGGATAGCGGGTTTGGAGCCTTCCGTCATGGTTTATACCGCTTACGGGAGGAAGATTACTTTTTATATGAACTGCAAAAAGGCAACCGAGGCCAACCAGATCCTCAAGGAGTTATTAAAGCAATAGGAAAGAGAAAAACCTATAGAATTTTCCTCCTTACTATGTTAAAATAAACCAGATAAGAACTGTTAGGAAACCACATACTAGGAGGTTAATTATGAGCAACGTAAGAAGGATTTTCGTGGAAAAGAAACCGGCCTTTGCCATCCAGGCGAAAGAGCTGCAGTCGGAAATCAGGAATTATCTGGGAATCCAGGATGTGTCTGGGGTGCGGGTGCTAATCCGCTATGACATGGAGCATATTTCCGAGGAAACTTACCGGAAAGCATTGGTAACCGTATTTTCAGAGCCTCCCGTGGATGATGTTTATGAAGAAGAATTTGACTATGGGGACGGGGCGGCCTTCAGCGTGGAGTACCTGCCAGGGCAGTATGACCAGAGGGCTGACTCAGCAGAGCAGTGCGTGAAGCTTTTGAATGAAAATGAAGAGCCGATTATCCGTTCCGCGACCACATATGTACTGGAAGGGAATGTGACAGAAGAGCAGCTTGAGGCGGTGAAGAAGCACTGTATCAACCCTGTGGATTCCCGGGAAACCGGGTTGGAGAAGCCGCAGACATTGGCAGATGTATTTGATGAGCCAGAGGATGTGAAAGTGTTTGAAGGCTTTATTGATATGCCAAAAGGGGAGCTGCAGGCGTTGTACGGTTCCCTGGGGCTTGCTATGACGTTCAAAGACTTCCTCCATATCCAGCATTATTTCAAAGAGGATGAGTCGCGTAACCCTTCCGTGACAGAAATCCGGGTACTGGATACCTATTGGTCGGATCATTGCAGGCATACGACATTTTCCACGGAGTTAAAGGACGTTAGCTTTGGGGAAGGCTTCTACCGGCAGCCTATGGAGGAAGCCTACCAGGATTACCTGGAGACACATAAAAGCCTGTACCAGGGGCGCGGGGATAAATTTGTCTGCCTGATGGATCTTGCCCTGATGGCAATGAAGCGCCTAAAGAAAGAGGGCAAGCTGGACGACCAGGAAGAATCGGATGAGATCAATGCCTGCTCCATTGTAGTGCCGGTGGAGGTGGACGGCCAGACGGAGGAATGGCTGGTGAACTTTAAGAATGAGACCCACAACCATCCGACGGAGATCGAGCCCTTCGGAGGCGCGGCCACCTGCCTGGGCGGCGCAATCCGCGATCCCCTGTCCGGGCGCACCTATGTCTACCAGGCAATGCGGGTGACAGGGGCTGCAGACCCGACGGTTTCTGTGAAGGATACCTTAGAAGGCAAGCTCCCCCAGAAAAAACTGGTGCGGGAAGCAGCGCATGGGTATAGTTCCTATGGCAACCAGATTGGGCTGGCAACCGGTTATGTAAAGGAAATCTACCATCCGGATTATGTGGCAAAGCGGATGGAAATCGGCGCGGTCATGGGAGCGGCGCCCAGGCGCGCCGTGCAGCGCCTTACTTCAGACCCAGGCGATAAGATTATCCTTTTGGGCGGGCGTACGGGGCGTGATGGCATCGGCGGCGCTACAGGCTCCTCAAAAGCCCATAATACAGAGTCCACAGCCCTGTGCGGCGCAGAGGTGCAGAAAGGGAACCCGCCGACAGAACGTAAAATCCAGAGGCTGTTCCGCAGGGAAGAGGTAGCGCACATCATTAAAAAATGCAACGATTTTGGGGCTGGCGGCGTATCCGTGGCAATCGGGGAGCTGGCGGACGGGCTGCGTGTCCAGCTGGACAAGGTGCCCAAGAAATATGCAGGCTTGGATGGGACGGAAATTGCGATTTCAGAATCCCAGGAGCGTATGGCTGTGGTTGTCGCCCCAGAGGACGTGGGACAGTTCCTATCCTATGCCAAAGAGGAGAACCTAGAAGCAGTGGAAGTGGCTGTGGTGACAGAAGAGCCCAGGCTGGTGCTGGAATGGAGGGGGAAAGAGGTTGTAAATATCTCCCGGGCATTCTTGGACACTAACGGCGCACACCAGGAGACCTCTGTGGCAGTGGATATCCCAGACAGGCAAGAGAACTTCTTTGCGAAAAAAGAAATCCAGGAAGTGGCTGGCTTGCTGGAAAAGGGCGAGGTAAAGGCCGCTTGGCTCAGGACCCTGGCAGATTTGAACGTGTGCTCCCAAAAAGGCCTGGTGGAGATGTTTGACGGCTCGATTGGCGCAGGCAGCGTGCTGATGCCCTATGGGGGCAAATACCAGCTGACCGAGACCCAGAGCATGGTGGCAAAGCTTCCTGTGGCAAATGGGAAATGCGATACAGTGACCATGATGGCCTATGGCTTTGACCCGCTCCTTTCCTCTTGGAGCCCCTACCATGGCGCCGTTTATGCCGTGCTGGAATCCATGGCCAGGATTGTGGCGGCAGGGGGCAGTTATAAATCCATCCGCTTTACCTTCCAGGAATATTTCCGCAGGATGAGCGAAGAGCCCAGCCGCTGGAGCCAGCCTTTTGCGGCGCTTTTAGGGGCGTACAGCGCACAGGTTGGCTTTGGCCTTCCATCCATTGGAGGCAAGGATTCCATGTCCGGCACATTCAATGAGATAGACGTGCCCCCGACCCTGGTGTCCTTTGCCGTGGATATTGCAAAGGGGCAGGATATCATTACGCCGGAACTGAAGCAGGCGGGGAATAAGCTGGTGCTGTTCAAGATTCTGGCGGACAAGTATGACCTGCCGGTCTATGGGCAGGTCATGAAGCTGTATGATACCATCCATAGGCTCATCCAGGAGAAAGCCATTGTATCTGCCTATGCCCTGGATGGGAAAGGCATTGCAGCAGCAATCAGCAAGATGGCATTCGGCAATAAATTAGGCGTCAGCGTGGAAGGGGATGTGTGTGCGGATTGCCTGTTTTCCCCTCATTTCGGGGATATCGTAGCAGAGGTCCCGGCAGAGAAAGTGGCTTTGGCTGAGGCTGCCATTGCAGAAGCCATGGCAGGATATGCCAAGGCGGGGGATCCCAGCGGCTTGGAGGGGAAGGAGCAGGAGGCGCCAGGCTCCCGGAAGGGATGCGGCAATGTCTCCTATTGCAGGGTGATTGGCGAAGTCAATGGCGCCCGCAGATTCCTCTATGGCGATATGGAGATTTCCATAGAAGAGGCCATTGCCGCTTGGACAGGCACCCTGGAAAAAGTATTCCCGACGGTTGCCGTGCCAGGCAAAGAAGAAGTAGGCACAGGCACGTTCCGCACAGATAAAGTATATGTATGTAAGCATAAAGTGGCAAAGCCAACGGTATTTATCCCGGTATTCCCAGGAACCAATTGCGAATATGACAGCGCCCAGGCGTTCCAGCGGGCGGGTGCAGACACCCTCGTGAAGGTTTTCAAGAACCTAAGCCCTGAAGATATCCGCGATTCTGTGGATGTGTTTGTAAAAGCGATTGGGCAGTCACAGATGATTATGTTCCCAGGCGGGTTTTCGGCAGGGGACGAGCCAGAGGGAAGCGCCAAGTTCTTTGCAACCGCTTTCCGCAATGAGAAGATTGCAGAGGCCGTCAGCCGCCTCCTCCAGGAGCGCGACGGGCTTATGCTGGGAATCTGCAATGGGTTCCAGGCATTGGTGAAGCTTGGGCTGCTGCCCTATGGGGAAATCTCCCAGCAGGCCGCGGATTCCCCGACCTTAACCTATAATACCATTGGCCGCCATATTTCCAAAATGGTATACACGAAAGTGGTGTCTGACAAATCCCCCTGGCTTGCCCAGGCGGAATTGGGCAAGGACTACTGCATCCCAGCTTCCCATGGGGAGGGGCGTTTCGTTGCGCCGAAGGAATGGCTGGACAGGCTGTTTGCCAACGGGCAGGTAGCCACCCAATATGTCAATGACGCAGGCGTGCCCACGATGGATGAAGAATGGAACATCAATGGCTCTTATATGGCGATTGAAGGCATCACCAGCCCAGATGGCAGGATTCTGGGCAAGATGGGCCACTCCGAACGGCGTGGGGAAAACGTAGCAGCCAATATTTACGGAGAGCAGGATATGAAGCTTTTTGAAAGCGGCGTAGCATACTTTAAATAAGGAAGCGTAGTGTTGGGTTTATGGCTGGCGGGTTAATCTGCCAGCCATAAAATTTTGGTATATTTTCCCAAAAAAGCTTCTGGAAAAGAAAAATTTTAATTCGAAAATGTGTTCTGTATATTGACAAAATAACAGATTGGTGTTAGACTTTTAATTGTAAAAAATCTAATTTATATTCAGAAAGGAAGAAGGAAAATGAAAAGGTTTTTTAACATCTCAAAGTTGTGCATGATAGCTATCATGTGCGTGTTATTCCTTGGCGTAGGGATGAATGTAAAGGCAGCCGCGCCAGGACAAGTTACAGGGTTGAAGCAGCAGAAGTATGGATATAATGCCGTAGAGATTACCTGGGGCGTTCCGTCAGGGAATGTGAAGGAATACCGGGTAGAATATTGTGAGGACGGCAAGTTTAACCCAGCTACGACTAAAATAGGGACAACACAGAGTGCTGGCTGCCAGATTGACAAGCTTGCTTCCGGCAAATCTTACTATATCCGTGTGGCTGCTACGGATACGGAAGGGAACATTGGGAGCTACTCCCCGTCCGTGGAAGTTGTGACATGCCCGTCCGGCGGCCCTACGAACTTTAAACAGACGAAGGCAGACAGCAAATCGGCTACCTTTACCTGGAAGAAAGTGCCTGGCGCCAATATGTATATCATTGACTATAAGAAGGGCAACGGCAAAGTAAAGTCCAAAATACTTGGGGATGTGAATTCTTACAAGTTTTCTGGCTCCTCCAATGCCAAGTATATCGTTAACATATATGCAGTCCGGAAAAGTAAGACTGGGTTCCGGGCAGAGAATCCCAGTTATCTGGCAGGCAGCGTGGCAACCCTCCCAACGAAGATTACCAAGGTGAAGATGGTTACAAGCGGCGAGGAAGGCAATCCGAACGCAGGGTCTGTATACTTCTCCTGGAATGCCAATGCAGTTGCAGCTGGGTATGAGTATATCATCTATGGGAACAACAACAAGAAAATGTTCAGCAAGACCGTAAACCCATCTTCTACCAAATTGGTGAAGATTGCCAATAAAAAATTAAAGAATAACCAGTTCATGAAGATTAAAGTGCGCGGTTATATTTATGTAAATGGGAAGAAAAAGCCAGGGGCATGGTCTGACGACTATTATTTTGCTAAATTCCCGAAGGGCAAATTAGACAAGGACGCATCAAAGGGGATTAAGGTATCCTGGTCAAAGATTACAGGCGCAAAGGATTACACCGTTTATATTTCTACCAACAGGGACAGGGGCTATAAGAAAGCCGTTACCACGAAAAAGAACAATTGCCTCATCAAAAAGTGCAATGGCTCAAAGATTGTAAGCGGGCGGACATATTACATAAAAGTAGTAGCAAATAAGAAGGTAAAAGGCAAGACCTATAAGAGCGACGATACATGGTATCTGTCAGGAAGGATTTACACAACCTATCGATAAAAGCAGTCTTGCCTTAGGATATGGAGTTTGGCCAGAAGGGGCTGTTGCAGAACAGATGGCGTGCCATCTGTGGGGCAACGGCTCCTTCTGTTGTATCTAAAAAGGTTATAGAGAATGGATAAGTTTTAGCCTTGGATATGGTAGGATATACGATATGATGGCAAGGCTCTTTTTCATTTTATTGGCAAAGGCCTTGCCACATGGAAGCGACCGCATTTTTTAAAGGAGGCGCCATGGCCCAGACAGTTGCAATTGGGATTCCCTAAATAACTGCTGGGAACGGCCTTTTGGACGTGGAACGTGCAATGGAAGTGGAAGAAAAACCCATGCAGAAAATGGAGGTTGTCTTTTCGGGAAAGATGTGCTATACTAACTCCGTAATGTAGAAAAAGATTTCCGGACGTATCAATGGAAACAGGCCTCTGCAGCAAATGTATGGGAATAAATCCTAGGTTATTTCTGTGCATTTGCTGCAGAGGCAGCAAACGTGGCTTACAGCGTGAAAAAGGCAAATAAGTATTGAGATGCATGAGGCAAAGTGCATGGAAGATATGATGGAAGGGAGGAAAGGTTGCCCTACGGCAGATGGCAGTAACTTAGCAAGAAACATGTTTTGCGCGGGGATTTGCATACCTTCGTGGAACAAGGCTGCAAAAAATGCTATTTGATATTTCATGGATCGTTGCAAAATTCATGAGAGATAATCCACAAGGTTTTGTGAATATCTCTGAAAATCTTCCAAACGCCAAGGGAAGGGGTTGGATACAGCCCAAAGCCAATTTCAGAATCTGGCTGCACAGAGAGTGCAGTTTTACCGGGGCTGACAAACCGGTTATGGGTTTATTCGCTTGCCACGAATCATTGTATACGAAAGGAGCTTTCTATTATATGAACTCAAAAAAGTTAAAACGCATCCTGAGTGTGGCGTTGTCATTGAGCATGGTACTGTCAACAAACATGACAGGTTTTGCAGCGGACGCTTCTGTTGCGGCAGATGAAGATGTACATGTCCATGCAGAAGAAGTTGCTGCAGAAGATGCTGCTGTAGAAGATGCTGCAGAAGAGCATGTACATAATTGGGAATTTGTAAGGCATACCCGTCTGCCGAATTGTACAAAGAAGGGCATGGATTATTATGTATGCCAGGAAGACGGCGAAGCAAAGTATGAGTATGTAGATGCGCTTGGCCATGACTGGGAAAGAGAAGGCTATGTACAGATTATCCAAGGCGAAGAGCAAGAAGGCCAGGAGTTTAATACTGTAATCGTAAGCGAAGCAAGCTGTGCAGCGCCTGGCAAGCTAAAGCATATCTGCGGTGTTTGTGATGTTGAGAGTGAAGAGATTGAGTATGCGTCAGAAGACCATCAATGGAGCGCATCTAAGGTTCACCGTCCAGCGACTTGTATAGAACCAGGTTACAATGTAACCGAATGTACGGTATGCCATGCAGAGCAAGAGGGTAGCAAAGAAGAAATCCCTGCAGAGCCTGCTACTGGCCACTCCTACGATCCTTCTAGCAGTACTTATGATCCTGCAAGTATTGTTGTGGCATTCATAGATGACGATTGTACCAAGGGTGGGACAAAGACAAAGACTTGTAAAAATGAGAATTGCCCCAATGAAGAGCCAATCGTAGAGAATGTTGCTGCAAATGCAGACCATCAGTGGGGCAGTGAAGTGACTACGCAAGCAAGCTGCACCAAAAAAGCTGCGACTTATAAGCCATGTACAACCGAAGGCTGCAAGCAGCGGAGCCAAGAAGTAGTGGATGAGAGTACAAATCCAACAGGCCACTCTTATAATGATGGCGTAGAGACGAAAGCTGCAACTTGTACGGTAGTTGGCATAAAGACTTATACTTGCCAGAATGTGAATTGTGACGAGGGTAGAGATGAAAATGGCCGTGGAAAGACCTATACGGAAGAGATTGAAGCCCTAGGCCATACTCACCAAAGCGAAGATACAACGGCTGCAACTTGTACAGTAGTTGGAGAGAGGACTTATACTTGCCAGAATACGAATTGTGACGAGGGTACAGATGAAAATGGCCATGGAAAGACCTATACGGAAGAGATTGAAGCCCTAGGCCATGATTATGCATATGTAGATACAACGCCTGCAAAATGTTTGGTAGAGGGTTTAAGGACTTATACCTGCAAGGCTCAGAATTGTGACGAGGGTAGAGATGAAAATGGCCATGGAAAGAGTTATACAGAAAAAATTAATGCCCTAGGCCATGACTGGGTAGATCATGAACGGGTAGAACCCACTTGCGGAACTCCAGGTACGACAGCAGGCAAGGCGTGTTCACGTTGTGATGCAAAAGAAGGCATGGAAGAAATCCCAGTGAACGGTAATGCCCATGATTATACAGGGGTAGTGCCTACGGTCTTCAAGCCGGCAACATGTACTACAAACGGCCTTGGCAAATATACTTGCAAGGGTTGTAATAATGCTACAAAATATGATGTGATTCCAGCTTCCCATGCATACCAGAAGGTAGCTGATGATAATACGGCCAGCGACATGACAGCAGAGGAATATAAAACAGCAGTGGAAGCTTACCTTGCTGGCGGAGGAACTGGTGCATTGACAGATTATGTTAATGTAACGAAGGAGCCGGGATGTGAGAGTGCTGGAGAAGCGGAGTTTACTTGTTGGAAATGTGGCGCTGATGTAGATGGCCACAGTAAAGAGGTAACCGTTGCTGCAACTGGGCATGATTATGAGGACGATGCGGAAGCAACTTATGAAACGGCTGAGGATGGCACAGTGTTGGAGTGTAAGCCAGGAAAATTGTATGCAACTTGTAGCAATGCGAGCTGCCCAACACCCAGGAAAGTAGTAAACCCGAATGTTGCTCCAAAAGTGGATCATACTTATGCTGATGCAAGTTCTGCAGCAACCTGCGATTCACCTGCAATGAAGGGAGAGAAGTGTTCTAGATGTGAAGAAAGCAATCCGGAAGCTCCATACGAAGAGGATTCCGCACATCCACGTTTAGGCCATACCTACGAGCAGCATGATGAAAATGGCGCAGTGATTGAAGGAACCGATGGCAAGCCTGTCTTTGTAGAAGGCACTGTAAAAGAAAATGAGGATGGTACGAAGGATCTTGTAGATGCAGAAGGTAATGTCGTAGCAACAAATGTGACAGAAGCCACCTGTGAAGCGCCTGGCTCCGCAACATATACTTGTACAACGTGTACTCCTGATACTAGTGAGAAGAATACCGTTACACGGGAATTGGCTCAGCTCCAGCATGATGAAGATGGCATACTTCATGAAATTAAGCCAGCAACCTGCCAGCATAATGCGGTCATAGCCTTTGTATGCTCTCAGTGCGGAAAGGATCAGAGAAGCGGCGATGCAGTAACGCTTTTGGGGCAGGAGGGAGCTGAACTAGGAGGATATGTACAGTTAGATCATACATGGGGAGATCCAGAAATCATTAATGCTCCGAATTGTGAGACAGGGAGGAATGGAGTTGCCCGGTATACATGTACGGAATGCGATGAAGATGAGGCAGATGTTGCTACAAAAATTGAAGCGCTTCCATTTACCCACTCTTATGAGAAGGTAGTTAATGGACAAAAAGTTACATTGACAGGGGAGGAATATGCTGCAAAGCTTGAAGCAGCTGACAAGGATGTAGATGATTATATCCAACATACATTAGCGCCGACATGTGAAGACGATGGTAGAGATACTTATATTTGTACAGATTGTACAGCAGAGGCAACAGGCCATACGACAACTGTAACAGTTGAAACAAGTGGGCATGATTTTGAAAACGGTAAAGTAGTTGAAGGCACAAGTGAGTGGCCAGACGGCATCTGTAAGCCAGGCGTAGGTGAATACGAGTGCAACAACGGATGCGGCGAAACACAAGAAGGAGAAATTCCTGCCCAGGTAAGTGACCATAAATGGATTACAGCCCAGGCGACAGCAACTTGTGAATATCCGGCAGCAACTGGCGATGCAATCTGCGAATATTGTGAAGACCAGAGAGATCCGGAGAATTCATATACAGTGACATCACCGCGCCTTGGCCATAGCTATGAGGCAAAGGATGCGGATGGCGCAGTAATTGAAGGTACAGACGGAAACAGGGTAATCGCTGAAGGTGCTCCTTTTACTGAAGATAAAGCAGAATGCGGTGTGGCTGGAAAGAAGACGTATACATGTACAGTTTGTACAGAGGACGTAACAGGCCATACCTATGAAGTAGCGACTCCAGCATTAGAGCATGATGGGGATGAAGGCGCTTTAGTTGAAGCTACTTGCCAGAAAAATGCAATCCTGATTACCAAATGCTCTAAATGCCATGAGGTGATGTCAGAAGATGATGCCGAAGATATCTTGGGGCATGAAGCAGCAGATACCATGGGGTATCTGATGAAAGCGCATAAAATGGATGATGTAACAATTATTGCAAATCCTACCTGTACAAAGAATGGTGTTGCAAGGTATACATGTTCCACTTGCGACCCAGATGTAGAAGAGGCTGTATCCCAATTAAAGGTAGTTCCTGCTATGCATTCTTATCAGGAATTGGGCGAAAACGGGACGGTAGTTCCTATGTCCAGAGCAGATTATACCAAAAAGCTGCAGGATGATGGAAAGACAGTAGCAGATTTCATCACAGAAAAAATACCAGTAGGGTGTGAGTCAGACGGTAAAGATACCTATGTATGTACAATCTGCCAAGAAGGTACTACAGGCCATGATGCGGATGTAACCGTAGAGGCTACAGGCCATAATTATGATATGGCAAACGGCCAGGAGGTGTATCCAGATGGTACATGCCAGCCTGGTAAAACAGTTTATACCTGCACAAATGGGTGCTCAGAAGAATTAGATGGGCATACAAAGGAAGAACCTTTGGAAGCTAGTACTACGCATGTGTATGCGACGCAAACTACCCAGCCTACCTGTACCGCTCCTGGAATGGAAGGTTCAATTTGTGGAACATGCGGGCAGGCCAATCCAGATGTAGAAGTAAAGATAACTGCACCAATGACGGGTCATGATTTTGAGGTAATTAATCCAACTGAGGATGGCAGGGGCGAAGTTGCTTATCAGGATGAGGCTAAGACCCGCAAAGTAATTAAGGAAGGTGTTACAGGCACTCCCAAAACAGCCCCAACCTGTACAGAAACAGGCATAGAGGTTTATACGTGCCAGGCTTGTATAGATAAGCCAGAGGAAGGTGCTGTTTATGATCATGTTCTTCTTGCAACGGGTCATGATTTGGATAATGAATATGTTGAGGCAACTTGCTCTTCAAATGGTAAGCTTAAGGTTACATGTAAGAATGACCCGGATGAAACGTTTGATGATATAGACTTAGGGGATGCAGATCCAATAAATGAGAATGCCCACAGCTATAAAGAAGATCCAAGCCAATCTAAAGCTCCTACATGTACAGAGGCAGGATGGAAATATATGGTGTGCGAGCATAATGCAACGCATGTTAACAAGGTTTCAATTTCAGCCCGCCATAACTGGAAAGAGGAATGGAGGGATGTAGATTCCAATTTAGTAGAAGATCCATTGGATGCAGTCGTTGGCTATAGTGTTTGCCAGGGTTGCAACACAACCAAAATCGTATTTATTGAGGATGGTTATGTATACTGTGAAGATGAAAAGAAGGTATATGAGATAACGCCTGAATCTATCTTGGCAGCAGTAGCTCCTACCTGTACAGAAGCAGGCAAGACAGCAGGGCAGAAGTGTCCAGGCTGCGGTAAAATACTGGTAGCGCAAGAAGTAATTGATGCACTTGGCCATGACATGAAATGGGTAGATATTACAGATCCTTCCAAGGCAGCTTGTGAAGACCGTACTTTGCAGGAAGTTTGCGAGAATGATAACACCCATAAGGGCCAGACGAAGACCGAAGCATCAGAGACGCCCCATCAGTACGAAGAAAAAGGTATTGATCCCGTAAACTGCGGGGATGTATATAAGGTTGTAAAAGAGTGTAAGAACTGCCATCAGGCAGACCCAGATTATGTTGTACAGGAATTCCCGGAAATTGCAAAGAAAGAGCACATTTTCGTGGACGGCGTGTGTACAAACTGCAATAAGCCAAACTACGCTACCAACATTAAGATGGAGATTGTGGAAGAAGGCGTGATTAAGATTACAGCAGAGGTTCCAGTAAATGATCCATCTATGAAAGTGCAGACCAGAGGCCTTATATTTACTAATAAGAAGGCATATCAGGATGTGCAGCCAGATCTTGGCATGGATATGGTGGTTGCGGGGACAGCAACGATGGTAGATATGAAAAGTGAGAGTGCCACAGGTATTTCTTATACCATCAATATCCCAGATAACATGCGTGACAGGAAAATCTGGGCAATGTCTTTCATTTGGTTTGAAAATGCTGAAGATGCTGAAAGTGAGATTATCGGTATGAGTTACAACGAGCTTGCAGCACAGAGCCAGGCACGGTAGTGGGATGAGGGGAGAACATAGATGGAAGATTCCATTAATCCCTTTTTTCTGAAAAATTAATGAGAATGCGGGACCATCCGCAGGAAGGGATGTTATATGCCTGTGCGGATGGCCTCCGTTTCTTAGTGAAAGGTAATGTATCAAATATGTATAAAAAATTTCTAGCTTTTTTCTTCTGTGTGGTTTTGGGCATTTCTTTGGTGGCTTGCAGTGGCAAGGATTCCCTAAAGAAGCCAGACAGCAGTTCAGACACGCAGGATTTGCCAGACAGCAACTCAGATGAGCAGGATTCACCTAACGGCAAAGAAGGGGCAGATGGCAGCCAGGAACCGCTGCTGGGTGAAGACGCCACAGATGAGGAGTTGCTGGAAGTATTAAAAGACGACGTCAATGTGGTGACAGATGACAATTATGTTAAAACGGTCACTGCACTGAAAGAACAGACGGAGAAATATACAGGCAAGATTTATCAGTTGGAAGGAATTTATCGGGCAGACGGCGACATGCCTTGCGTATTCCGTACCCTGACAGGGGGAGAGGACGGGGCGGAGCTGGGAGTGCCCCTCAAGTATGTGGTTTCTGACCCGAAGGACGGCGATTGGATTCGGGTGACGGGAGTCGTTGAAGAAGGAGAATCTGAGGATAATCCAGTAATTTTGGAAGTTGTCATACTGGAAACCTTAGAGGAACAGGGGCAGGCAGAACTGCCGGCAAATTGAAGGGAGGTGAATGTGCATGAAAAAATATGAGACACCAGAAGCAGAGGTTATCCGCTTTGAAAATGAAGATATTCTTACCAATAGTATTGAAGATGGCGGCGGCGGAAATATTGGTTGGGATTAAGAAATAGGATTCCCATAGCCGCTAGCAGTTCTTCATACATTGGGAAATGCGTATAAATTGGGGCAGGCTTTGTATCTAATACAGGGTTTGCCCCTGTTTTTTGCTTTTGGGATACAAGAAGCGAAATATTCGGACATTGTAATAGGAAGCAAGGGAACCAGCCAAAAAAGGCAAAAATAAAATCCCCACACCCCCGTAAAAATACGGGATTGCGGGGCATAAAAAAATAGCGGAAGAGGGATTTGAACCCCCGACACCACGGGTATGAACCGTGTGCTC
>CAJUSO010000055.1 GCA_910588965.1 uncultured Lachnospiraceae bacterium
TGCCTGCGGGATATGGGACAGCACCCACTCCCCTAACTTTTCTAATTCCTCGAGGAAGATGCAGTATTTCCCTGGATTCCCCAGCCCTGTTTCCCGGCGCACCTCTGCCAGCAAGTCCTCATACCCCATCCAGCACACAGATTCCACTTCTTCTTGCTGGAGCTTTAGGCTTTCTATTTCTACCGGCTCCCGATAGACATAGACAGCGCTGACTTCTGCATTTTTAAAAGGCTTCCCATGAAATGTGCTCTCTGCATACCCCAAATGCAGGAATGCCTCCTCTAAATCCTGGGGCTTGGCCTGGATGCCCAGTTCTTCCTCCAGCTCCCGCAGCGCGGATTCCAGGAACCCGCTCCCCGCAGGCAGATGGCCGGCAGCGGAAATATCATAACAGCCAGGATAAGAATCCTTGGCTACGCTCCGTTTCTGCAGCAGTACTTCAAAGGACTGCCGCCCCCCTGGGGGCGCCTCCTCCTTGCGGGCAGGGCGTACCGCCCACACATGGGCTGTCCCATGCAGGCTGCCGGATGCATGGGCGACGGAACGCTCCTGCACCTTCCCGGCCAGGCTGCCGTCCCCGCGGCGCAGGTCCAAAAGCTCCATAGGGGTCCCATCCAGCACAGCCTCTGCCAGCATGTCCCCATTGTAACTGAGCTTTAAGGAAAAAAACGGGGCGTCCTCCATCAGCAGCTTAAAAAATATCTTATCCCCTTCCCAGAGGTTTAATTCCATCAGCCTGCTTTTTTCCACCCATTCCAGTTCCCCTTCCTCACATTCTGCCAAATCGCCTTCAAAGCTGCCGGAAGTGTACAGGCACATATATTCCGTCTGCCAGCCTTCGGCAAAGAAGGTGACAATCCCGCGGAAGGAAAACGACTTTAGCGTAAGCCCCGTCTCTTCCTTTACCTCACGCAGCAGGCACTCCTCCGGGCTCTCGCCCTGCTCAAAATGCCCGCCGATGCCAATCCATTTGTCCTTATTGACGTCTTTTTGTTTCTTGGTACGGTGGAGCATAAGGTACTGGCTGCCTTTTTCAATATAGCACAGTGTGGTCAATGGCAGCTTTTCCATGAAACATCCCTCCTTCTGTAGTCCCTTCCCTTATAAATGCCCTGCCGCCTTAATCCCCTTGCAGATACGCCGCATCCATCACATCTTTTAACGCGCTGTAAGGCACTACAACCTCTATGGTGCCAGATGCATAGGCAGTAACCATGTAAGGATTACAGATTACGACCAGCCCTTTATCGTTCAGGTAAAACACATCTTCCCGCAGGATATCAGAAACATAGTCCTCATAGCCTTCCAACAGGGCGTCCTTGTAGGGCTCCTCTGTTATCGTATCTAAGATATACTGGTCCACAACCGCCCCGGCGCTGGCTCTATCTGTAAAGATATCCGCCAGGGTCAGCAGTTTGCCTGTGGGCACGTCAAAGCAATAAGAGGTAGACCATGTATTCGGATGGGGGGTTCCCTGCCATTCATAGCTGTCACAGGCTATGCTCAGGATATTTGCGGAACTATACTGCACTTTGTACGTTACGCCATAGCCATAGCCTGTCCAGCTGCTTTTGTCCTCCTCAGGAAGATCCTCATACGCGCTTTGGGCAGCTTTTCTATCTTCTTCGATATAAGCTTGGTTTGAAACATGCTGCTGTTCAAATACCAGGTTCATTTTCTCTGCGGCAGCCTCGTTCCCTGGAAGGGAAATCACAGGGCAGTTCTCCATGACGGAAAGCAAAAGCTGGCTGCCGCCTTCCATTTGGATATCCTGGGAGTAATCCACAAAGGTCACTTCCGGCTCTTGGGGCGCCCCTTCCTCTGGCTCTTCTGGCTCTTGGGATTCCTTTTCCTTAGGCTTTTCCTTGGGAGTGGTTCCTTCCTCTTGGGGCTTCTTGGCGCTTGGGTCCTGTGCCTGCCCTGTTCCCTCTTCTAATCCGCCTTCCTCTGCCTGCCCTGCCGTATCCCCCATAGGCGCCGGCGCTGCCTCTTCTTTCCTGGCGCAGGCTGCAGACACAAGGCAAAGCCCTATCATCCATACCAGTAATCTCTTTTTCATCCCTATTACCTTCTGCCATCCTTTCCTTTCATTCGGTACATATGGTTCAGCGGGCCGTTTCCCTTCCCCAAATCCAGGCCGTCGGCAATCGCCCCAGTAATGTAGGCTTTTGCCCTCCTGGCGCTCTCCCTTATGCCCAAGCCGCAAGCTAAGCCGCAGGCAATGGCAGAGGACAAGGTACATCCCGTGCCATGGGTATTGGGGTTTGGGATATGTTCTCCAGGGATCCACTGGGGGACGCCTTGGAAAAACAGCAAATCGTCCGCAGAAACAGTGTCATGGCCGCCTTTTAAATAGACGGCTCCTTTGTATTGTAACGCAAACTGCCTTACTGCCGCAACCCTTTCTTCCCGGGTTTTTATAGATGCCTTGAGCAAAAGCCCTGCCTCTGGGAGGTTGGGGGTGTAAACATCTGCCAGGGGAAGGATATGGGACTGGAAATAGGACAGGGCTTCCGGGGGCATTAGGTGGGTTCCGCTGGTGGATAAGATAATGGTATCCAGCACGATGTGGGGCGGCCGGTATTTCTGCAGGGCAGCCCTTACGGCTTCCATTTGGCCAATACCGGGGAGCATGCCGATCTTGACGGCATCTGGGGGGATGTCGGAGAAGATACAGGATAATTGCTGCTCCAGGAACTCTGGAGGGGTGGGGAGGATGGCGGCGACGCCTTGGGTATTTTGGGCGGTTAGGGCGGTAACCGCGCTTTCCGCGTATAGGGCATGGGCGGTGATGGTTTTGATATCCGCCTGGACGCCGGCGCCGCCGCTTGGGTCGCTGCCGGCTATGGTGAGGACAACTTTCATAAAAGAGGCTCCTTTCCTACATCAACCAAGGGGATACACCGTTCAAGCCGGCCCTGCATGCCCTAAGATCCGGCGGATTTCTTGGGCTTCCTGGGCAGGGTTTTGGGCTTTTAGGATCCCGGCAGAAATTGCCAGGCCGTTTGCGCCGCAGGCAAGGGGGGCTTGGCAATTGCCAGCTGTAATCCCGCCTACTGCGATATTGGGGATTTTGGCAGCTTTTAGGATGCTTCGGTAAGTTTCCTCCGTAATGGGGACGGCGTCTTGTTTCGTGCCTGTGGGGAACCATGCGCCGCTGCCCAAGTAGTCTGCGCCAGCGTCTTTCGCAGCTACCGCCTGCCCTGGGGTTTTGGCGGTAGCCCCGATTATCTTGGTAGCCCCCAAAAAGTCCCTTGCGTCCCTGACTGGGATATCAGACTGCCCCAGGTGCACGCCGTCCGCATCGCTTAAAGCTGCAATATCCAAACGGTCGTTCACGATAAATTTTGTCCCGTAATGCGTTGCCATCTGGCGTACCTTTTTTGCGCGCGCTAAGTATTCAGCAGAAGATACCTGCTTTTCCCTCAGCTGTATATAGTCTATCCCTGCCTCCAAAACAGCGGCTATCACCTCTTCCCCATAAGAAAAATCTGCAATTAAGTATAAACAGCGTTCCATCGTCTCCTCCCTTCTGCCAGCCCTCTGAAAGCCTGCTTTGGCGCCTGCTATAAAATATCAATATATTCCCCGGAAAGCGCTTTATTCATGCTCCTTACGGCACAGAATTTCCCGCACATGGAGCAGGTGTCGTCATGCTCCGGTTTCCGGCCTTCACGGATTTTCTTTGCCGTCTCCGGATCCATGGCGCATTCCCACTGGGCTTCCCAATCCAGCCTGCGGCGGGCGTCTGCCATCTTATCGTCCATTTCCCTTGCGCCGCGCACGCCCTTGGCGATATCTGCCGCATGGGCGGCAATTTTAGAGGCAATAATGCCTTGCTTTACATCCTCCACATTGGGCAGGGCTAGGTGCTCCGCAGGGGTCACATAGCACAGGAAGGCCGCGCCGTTTTGGGCGGCAATGGCGCCTCCGATTGCAGATGTGATATGGTCATAGCCTGGGGCAATATCCGTTACGATGGGGCCTAACACATAGAAGGGGGCGCCCATGCAGATGGTCTGCTGCATCTTCATATTGGCGGCAATCTGGTCCATGGGCATATGGCCGGGGCCTTCCACCATTACCTGCACATCCCTTTCCCAAGCGCGTTTCGTCAATTCGCCCAAGCGCACCAATTCCTCAATCTGGCACACGTCAGAGCCGTCAGCCAGGCAGCCCGGGCGGCAGGCGTCCCCCAAGGAAATGGTCACGTCATATTCCCGGCAGATTTCCAGGATTTCGTCAAAATATTCATAGAAGGGGTTTTCTTCCCCTGTCATGCTCATCCAGGCAAATACCAGGGAGCCTCCCCTGGATACGATATTCATTTTCCGCTTGTGCTTTTTAATCTGCTCAATCGTCTTCCTGGTGATGCCGCAGTGGAGCGTCACAAAATCCACGCCGTCCTCTGCATGGAGCCTTACTACATCAAGGAAATCCTTGGCTGTCAGCGTGGCAAGGTCCCTTTGGTAATGGATGACGGAGTCATAGACTGGGACGGTCCCTATCATGGCCGGGCACTCCGAGGTCAGCTTCCTGCGGAAGGGGATGGTATCGCCATGGGAAGATAAATCCATGATGGCATGGGCCCCTAACTTGACAGCCTCCATTACCTTCTGCATTTCCACGTCATAGTCCTTGCAGTCCCTGGACACGCCCAGGTTTACGTTGATTTTCGTCTTCAGCATGGAGCCTACCCCTTCCGGGTCTATACAGGCATGGTTCTTATTGGCGCAGATTGCCACCTTCCCTTCCGCCACAAGGGGCATAAGCTCCTCCACTGCCATACGCTCTTTCCTAGCTACCTTCTTCAACTCTTCTGTCACAATGCCCCTGCGGGCTGCGTCCATCTGCGTTGCATACTCTCTCATAACGTTATCCTTTCCCTTTCTTATGGCATGTTAACATGTATATCCGGTATTTCCCCACAGGAAAAGGGAACGCCCACCACAGCCAGCGTTCCCTTCTATCCTTCATGAATACGCTCCCTACGACAGTCTTAACTGACAGGTTCAAAGAGTCAGGTTTTACCTTCTCAACTGCATTGCAGTCCCCCTGCGTTTTATTCTGTTTTTCCACTGCTTCTAGATTATATCCCAAATTACCTGCGGGTGCAAGGAAAATTTCCGGCTGCACCGCATTTAGCCGGCCTTCTCCTTGAGCACTTCCAAAGCCTTCTGCACCTGGTTGTCATGCATAGGGTTATATTCCTTGTCATCCTTTCCCTGGTATTGGTAGTCCAGCTCAATATCCGGCTCAATCCCTACCCCATGGATGTAATTCCCCTTGGGGGTAAAGTATTTCGCCATGGTCATCTTCACGGCGCTCCCGTCGGACAGCGGGATAATCGTCTGGACAATCCCTTTGCCGAAGGTCTTTGTGCCAATCAGGGTGCCGTACCCATAATCTTTCACGGCCCCAGCAAAAATCTCGGACGCGCTTGCGCTGTTCCCATTCACCAGGACTGCCATAGGAATATCCATACAGGCATCGTCTGATTCATAGTCCGAACGGTTGCCGTATTTATCCTCTGTATAGACCAGAAGGCCCTTGGGCAGCAGGATGTCCAGCATCGTACATACTGCTTTCAGCACGCCGCCGGGATTATCCCGGAGATCCACAATCATAGAGCCCATCCCTTGCCCCTCCAGTTCCTGGATGGCATCTTGGAACTGCTCTGGGGTTGAATCGGAAAACTCTGTCACCTGGATAAACCCAACGTTCCCTTCTAACATCTGGTACTGCACGGTAGGCACTTCAATCTGCCTCCGCTCCACATTCGCCTCCACATAATCCTTCTCCCCGTCCCTGGCAAGCTGCAGGCACACCTTTGTGCCCTCCTGCCCTTTAATCAGGTTTACCAGTTCTGTCAGTTCCTGGCCCTTCACTTCCACATCGTCTATCTTCACAATCATATCCCCGTCCTTCATCCCTGCTTCTTCTGCCGGGGTATCCGGGTATACATGAAGGACCATGACTGCCTTGGTCTCTGCATTCTGCTGGAGCACCACGCCAATCCCATAATAGACCCCCGTGGTGCTCTCATTGAAGGAGGCATATTCCTCTGCCGTAAAGTAACTGGAATAAGGGTCGCCCAGGCCGTTCACCATGCCTGCATATACCCCTTCCTTCATAGCGTCCGTATCAATGCCTTCATAATAATACTGGTCAATTAAATCCGCTATCTCCCCTGCCTTCTCCTTCACATCTTCCTGAAAAAGCGCATCCTTAATCTCGGATCCAGACGCCGCCCCTGCAGCGCCTTGGGCTTGGCTGCCTTGGTTCCCGGGCAGCCGGAATCCCCGGGCGGCCAAAGCCACCGTCATGGCCACAACCAACGTACCGGCAATCCCCAGCACCATCCCTTTGGCAAAATCCATACGCCTCCTTCTGGGAGGCCTCCTTTTGGGCGGTTCCTCCTGGGGCTGCCCTACTTCCTCCAGATTCCATTCTTCCATATCCATAGATATCCTCTTTTCCTTCTTTCTGCCTAACTGCAAGGCACCTGCGCCTACACCCGCAGATGCTTCCGTATCGTCATAAAACTACCTAAAAAGCCAATCCCCACGCCCAGCACCAGAGCCACTGGCAGCAGCGTGGCAAATACTTCCTCCACCGGCAAAAAATCCAATATCCCATTCAGCCAGCGGAACCTTTCCCCTACATAAGAAATAATCTTACGGTACATGATAAACAGCACGGACAGCGGGATGACAGACCCAACCAATCCAATTAGGATCCCTTCCACGATAAATGGCGCCCGTACAAAAAAATCCGTAGCGCCTATCAGCTTCATAATCCCGATTTCTTCCCGCCGGACTGCGATACCAATGGTAACGGTATTGCTGATCAAAAATACTGCTACGCATAGGAGGATTAAGATAATCCCTGCAGACACATACCCAATCAGGCTGTTAAAGTCTGTCAGCGTATTGGCCGCCGCGTCCGAACTCTTTACCTCTTGCACACCGTTTAAGGATTCAATAAAGGTCACCAGGGACTGCTGCATGGATATATCATTCATATACACTTCATAATGGGCAGAATTGGCCAGGGGGTTATCTTCCGTAAAATCCTTTGCAATCTCTTCTGACCCTTCAAAATAGACCTTCTGGAACTCTTCCCAGGTCTCGTCTGCAGAGACGAACCGTTTCTTGGATACTTCCGCCCGTTTCCCAATCTGTTCGCCAATGGCGTCCATCTGCGCCTGGGGCAGGCCATCCTCAAAAAAGACCGTAACTGCAACCCCCGACTCCACCTCACGCACCACGCTCTGGAAATTGACCACCACAGAATAGAATATGCCAAATAAAAAAATACATGCGGACATTGTGGCAATGGAAGCCAGGGAAAACATTTTATTCTTCCAGATGTTGCGGATCCCTTGCCATAAGGTATACAAAAATGTGCTAATCCTCATCGTATCCCCCCATCTCTTCATCGCTGACCACCACGCCTTTTTCCATCGTGATGACACGCTTATTCATCGCCCGTACAATCTCCTGGTTATGGGTCACCACCAGGACTGTCGTCCCCCTCTGATTAATTTCATCCAAAAGCTTCATAATCTCCCAGGCATTATGGGCGTCCAAGTTCCCTGTAGGCTCATCTGCCAGGAGGATTTTTGGTTCATTGACCAAAGCCCTTGCGATGGCCACCCGCTGCTGCTCCCCCCCGGAAATCTCCTTGGGGTAGGACTTGTATTTGGCCGCCAGGCCTACCACTGACAGCACAGCCGGGACCTTCCGGCGCATGGCTTTTACGGGCATCCCAATCACCCGCTGGGCAAAGGCCACATTCTCATAGACATTCCGGTCCTTCAGCAAGCGGAAATCCTGGAATACCACGCCGATATTCCTGCGGAACCGGGGGATATTCTTATGGCGGATTTTCCCCAGCCTCTGCCCGTTGATGGTAATCGCGCCCTTCGTAGGCTCCAATTCTTTGAGCAGCAGCTTAATCAGGGTGGATTTCCCAGACCCGCTGTCCCCCATCACAAAGACAAATTCCCCTGCCCCTATCTCAAGGCTCACGTCATTTAAAGCAGGGATCCCTGCCGCATACGACTTACTGACATGTTCAAGCTTAATCATGCAACCTCCTAGCTTCCTTAATAATCCAACGTTTCCATATATTTCATGTATTTTACTACCATAAGCGCAATCTTAAAGGTAATGGCATCCTCAAAGACACGCAGGTCCAGCCCTGTGCTCTTCTGCAGCTTATCCAGCCGGTACACCAGGGTATTCCGGTGGATATAAAGCTGCCTGGAAGTCTCTGAGACATTCAGGCTGTTCTCAAAAAACTTATTAATGGTAGTGAGGGTCTCCTCGTCAAACTCATCTGGGGATTTCCCATCAAAGATCTCTTTGATGAACATCTTGCACAGGGGGATGGGGAGCTGGTAAATCAGCCGCCCGATGCCCAAGGTAGAATAGGCAATCACATGCCGGTCCTCAAAGAATATCTTCCCCACGTCAAGAGCCATCCGCGCCTCCTTGTAAGAACGGGAAACCTCCTTAATCTCATTTACAATCGTACCGTAGGCGATATGGATTTCCGGCTCCTCCCCGGTCTGGAACATGTCAAGGATTACCTCCGCTACCTTGTTCATTTCCTCGTAGCCCTCATTCTCCATAACCTCCTTGACCACAATGATGTTCTTCTCATCCACTGCGGTAATGAAGTCCTTGGACTTGCCTGTCAAAAGCCCCCGGACCTTCTCCAGCTCATTCCCATCCTTCTCCCGGTTCGTCTCTACGATAAACACCACCCGCCTGGCTTCCGTATCAATATGGAGCTTCTTGGCACGGTTGTAGATGTCCACCAGAAGCAGGTTATCCAGCAAAAGGTTCTTCACAAAATTATCCTTATCAAAACGCTCCTTATATGCCACCAGAAGGTTCTGTATCTGGAAGCTGGCGATTTTACCCACCATATACACATCGTCGCTGTCGCCGTTGGCAAGCAGGATGTACTCAAGCTGATGCTCATCAAACACCTTAAAAAACTGGCATCCCAAAAATACCTGGCTGTCTGCAGGCGATTCCACAAACGCCAAGGCAGCGGTCACATAACTGTCCGTATCCTGAAAAGTAGATGCCAACACCTTGCCTTCTGTATCAATAATACATAAATCAATCCTGGTAATTCCCTTTAAACCATCAATGGTGCTTTGAAGTATCTGATTTGAAATCATATGCTCCACTCCTTTTCTATGTCCTTCTGTCCTAGATCCCGGGAAGCCGGCAGGCTAACCTGGCATATCCCCGGCTCACTATACAACTTTCACAAAATATATTGCTTGCTTTTCAGGAAAATAAAACAACTTAATTTGTATTTTAATGCAAAAGCACAAAAAAATAAAGAGGAAATCCACATTTTTTTATGCATTTCCTCAATTTTTTTTCAAAATCCCATCCTTTTTTCCCTAGGCATAGTACACAAAGACAAAATCCCACAGAAAAGGGCCTGCTTACCCCCTATATTCAATAAAGCCTTCCCCCAATACTTCCCGCACATCCCCTACAATCACAAAAGCATTCTTGTCAATCTGGTGGATAATGTCCTTAAGCAGGACAATCTGTTTCTTGGACACCACGCAGTATAACATGCATTTTTCCTCCCCAGAATACATCCCCTTGGCATTCAGCCCCGTCACGCCCCGGTCCAGGCGCTCCATAATGGTGCGGGACACCGCCTCATAACGTTCCGTAATAATGTAGGCGGCTTTGGAAAACTTCATCCCTTCCAGGATTGTGTCCATTACCTTAGAAGCGATGAAGACAGATACAATAGCGTACATAGAGGGGCGGAGGCCGAAGATATACATCCCGGCTACCACTACCATACCATCCAAAACCTGCATAATCTGGGCTACAGAATAATGCTTCATCTTGCATTGGATGAGGATCGCTACCATTTCCGTCCCCCCGGTGGTGGCGTTGGCCCAGAGGATCATCCCCATGGACACCCCGGTGAGGGCGCCGCCGAACACAGCGCCTAAAATATAATCCCCGCTTACGAAATCAATTTCCGGTATCACATAAAGCCAGAGGGACAGCAGGGCCGTGGCAATCGCTGTCCTGGCAATAAACCGTTTCCCCTTTACCTTCAGGGCAATCAAAAAAACTGGGACATTCAGCGCCAGGTTCGCGAACCAGAGGGGAACCCCCCCTTGGTAGACGACGCTGGTCATATCCTTAAGCAAGATTGCCACGCCGGTAAAACCGCCTGTTACAAGCCCAATCGGATCAAACATACATTTGATGGTAAAGGCCAAAATCCCTGTCCCCCCAATAATCACCAAATACACAAACCATGGATTCTTCCTGTCGATGAACAATTTTCCCATCCTACCATTCCCTCACTCATCCTTTTTTTTATAACGCATCAGCATGCTGTGCATCATCCCTTTATGAATCAGCTTTTTGGCAAGCCCTGTTACTTCTGACACGCCTTTCTTCACAGCATAGCCGCCGCCTAAGCCATACCAGATTTTCGCATTGAATTTTTCTTTATGTTCCCTCAGGAAGCATTCCTGATGCGGGGGTGCGATTACGGACAGGATCACATCCGGCTCTGCAATATTGGCCTCGTTGATTACCGCATCATAGTCGCCTGTGCAGTCTGCCAACGCATATGCCCCCGCTATTCTTATATGATTATAATTCTCATGCAAAAAACGCCGTAACTCTTCTAACTGTTCCCTGGTATCGCCTAATAAGTATACCATCCGGCCATTCCGGGAAGCCCGCCCCAGAAATTCTTTCAAAAACGCGCTTTCCACCGTCTCCCGCATCCGCTGGGGGGAAGCCTCGCCTGCCGCCTTCAGGATTTCCTTATCACTGATAATTGCCAAATCCAAGCTTTCTATACATTCCCTAAGCAAACTGTCTGCCTGGGCCTTTACCAGCATTTCCATGGAAATAGCTTCCACCGTATTCATAATGGTAGTGGCCAGGAAGCCTTCTATCTGGAACATCGCTTCCCGGACCGTGTAATTGTCCAACTCCATACCCAAAATTTCCAACTTCTTAACCATAAGGCACCTGATCATTCTTTCTATTCATTTTGGCAATATTATGAAGTACCTAAGAAGTATACCAAATGGGAAGGATTTTTTCAACCTAATTAATTGCGGAGTTTTAAATGCGCCGCAGGAATTATCTGAAATTATTTTATAAATATTTAATTTATGCGACATGCCGATTTTCGACATTTTTCCGTAATTTTCCCCAAAATTATCCACTTTATGACAAATGTACAAAACGTATGTTTCTTTTTTTAGCTGCGAACGGTGGGGAAATGGGGAGGATTTCTGTGGATAATGTTTATAAGTCTGTGTATAACTCGTTTTTTTGGGTTTTTGGCCGGAACTTTTTGTGGATAACTTTTTTATAACTTTTACGGTGAGGCGACAGATTTGTGCAATTTTTTTATCAAAAAAAGACAGAGGGAGAGGATATTTTATAAAGAATTTAAGTTTTTAGGAAATATTTACAATTGTGTGACAATTTTAGGAGCAAACCTTCATGCTTTACAGCAACACGGACTTTCCTATGAAGCCAAAACTCCTTTATTCAAAATGTGGTTGGCAAACCAACATTTTTGTAATATTGGATTTTTTTGCTGTAAGCTAAAGCAACGCCGACCCACCTGCATAGCAGGTGGTTTATTCGTTTCCCAAAGTTCTGTTTCTCTTTTGAGAACTGCACAATGTGGAACAGGCTAAAGCCTAAAAAAGGGATGCCTGGCAATAGGCATCCCTCTGTGTCCTTATATGATTACCGGAAGCAAAGCCTGTTTCTGCTTTGCAGCCTCCAAACCGTTATATTCCTAGAAAATCCTCCTTACTGCGACGATTGGCCTGTAATTCGCAGGAGATGTGTACTTGATGCCAGTAGCTTCTGTGCTGGCATGTACAATCGTATTGCCGCCAACATAAATCCCAACATGGCCGCTGTAACATACGATGTCCCCAGGCTGCATGGCATCTGCGCCTACGCCGTAGCCAACGCCCTGGAGTGCGCTGGAAGAATGCGGAAGCCCAACGCCGAACGCTGCGTATACGCTCATGACAAACCCGGAACAGTCAGCGCCGTTTGTAAGGCTTGTACCGCCCCATACATAGGGGTTGCCTACGAACTGGCATGCATAATCGGCAACTGCCTGCCCATTTCCGCCGCTTGGCGGGTTATAAGCCTTGCTGGGGGCTGCCGGTGCGGAAGACCCTGAGGAACCGGAAGAACCAGAACCCTGGCTCTGGGCCGCTGCTGCCGCCGTTGCCTGCCTTGCGGCTGCTTCAGCTGCGAGGCGCTCCTCTTCCTCTTTCTTGAGGCGCGCTTCCTCTTCCTCCTTGGACTCTGCTACCTTGTAGCGCATGCTGCATTCTACATAATCGCCGGATACCCAGCCGTCGCCTTCTTCGATGGCAACCTTGACCCAGCCGTTATTTTCTTCAATTACATTGAGGGTCTCGCCTTCTGGGACTTGTCCCAAAAGTTCAGCTTCCGTGCTGGCGTCGGTACGGACGTTCAGGATATCTGTGCTGACGTCTGCTACCCTGCGGCCAACGGATTTGGCTAAGTCTGCATCCCCTAATACTAAGAAATTTGATTTTATGTAGCCTTCTACGTTGCCAGAGTGGATCTTGTACCATTCACCCTCTGTAGCCAAGACCGTGCAGGCAGAATCGTTGTAAAGCTTCCCGAGCACTTCGCCGTCTTCGCCTGGGGTAGAACGGATATTTACATAATTATCAACCTGGGCAATTGCAATATCATCAAATTCGGTCTTTACCGGAACTTCATTCTGGACATTCTGGATAGAAGTATCGGCTGCCCCTGCCTGCTTCTCTGCATCCTGGGCGCCTTCTGCCTCTTCTGTGAGGGAACTTGCGATTATCTGGGAAATGCCTGCTGATGTGGCTGCATTGTCTGCGCCCTGGACAGCTTCGGTTTCCTGGGCTGCTGCAATTAAATTGCCTGCCCCTGCGCTTACGGCTGCATGGGACACAAGAGAACTATTCGCTAATACGGCTGCTGCTGTCAGGCAGCAGGTGGTTACTCTTCTGATTGAATTCCTGTTCATCTTACCCTCCATTTTATCTTTGTTTTATTTCATATGAATCTCTTCTAGTATTCGTCATTTGTTACAAGTCATTTGCTATCTGTGATTCCTTGTGCTTTATTTATTACAATTTTATTACAAGTGACATTATAACAAAGATAAAACCTTATGTCAACCTTAAACTTTTACAAAAATACTTCAAATTTTTGAGATATCTTTGGGAATTACTGGAAAGCCCCGCACAGCAAGGCGGCGTCTGCCCCTTAATGAAACATAAGGGCCGCCATGCCAGTCATTTTGCATGGACTGGCATGGCGGCCCTGTGCAGGGGCAAAAAACTACCGCTTACCTATTTATTTTACTTTTGCCTTTACGATACTGCTGTAGCCGGTGTAAATGGTTTTCTTGCCAACCTTCTTGTAAGCCCTTAATTTGTAGTAGTGGCTGCCCTTCTTCACTTTAAATGTTTTCTTCAGGGACTTTAAAGTAGCAACTTTCTTATATTTGCCGTTTTTCTTTGTTGCATGGTAAACGGCATAGCCAGATGCTGATTTCGCTTTCTTATATGTGATGGTTACTTTATCCTTCTTCACTTTTGCCTTTACGCCTGTGGGGGCCTTTAACACATAAGCGCTTGTTACCTTGCTGTAGGAGCCTTTTACGCTCTTGTTGTAGGTAAGGACTTTATAGTAAACGGTCTTTCCTGGCTTTGCGCTCTTGTCTGTGTATGCCTTCTTCGTGGTAGCGGCAAGCTTCTTGTAGCCCTTCTTTTTGTCATAAGAACGGTATACGACATATTTTGTCGCATTCTTTGCTGCTTTCCAGGTTACTTTCACTTTCTTGGAGCCTTCCCATGCTGCCTTTACAGAGGAGGCTGTCCCTGGTTTTACAACAGGAGGCTTAACGGTAGCCTTTACCAATGCCTTGATTGCTGCCTCCAGGTTATTGGCTGCCTTGTCGATGGCATTCTGGTCAGCGGATACGCTTGCCTGTACCTTTTTGGCCTCGGCAAGGGCTGTCTGCATCTTATTCCAGCTGTCTGCCGTATAATCAGCCTTCTTCTTGGACTCTGCCGACTGGATTACATTCGCCAGGTACTGTTTATTCCAGATAGCGCCTTCCTCTGGGGAAACCGATACCTTCACATATGCATGGTATGGCTCTGAAGCAAATTCAGGTGCGAACATCGGCGCAAATTCATAGCCGTTTGTGGAAAGCACTGGGAACCCATTCTCTTCATTCTTGGATACCGCAATATGGTCCTCCAATTTCGTGGTCAGTACCAGGCTGAGCCAATCCGTGCTTGCGTCCTTTGCAGCCATTACGAACGGGCCGTACATCAGGCTTGCAACCTCGGATCCGTCAAGGGTATCCGGGGTCTTGTCCAAATGGAGGGTCCAAGGCATCGTCACTTCAATCACATCGTTTTCCTTGATGCCTTTGAGCGTCACATAAGTGCTGGCCTGTGCATTTGATACCTTCACAGCGCCGTTTACCTTTACGGTAAATCCTTTGGATGCCCAGTAAGGAACACGCAGGTTCATATCAAAGGCCTGCGCTGCCACATTCCCCAGCCTCTTAACGGTCAGCTTTGTGGTCTCAGACGGGTATGTGGTCTCCTGGATGACCTTCACCCCTTTTTCCTGCCAGCTTACGGTAGACGGGAGGTACAGGCCTACATATAAAGCGTCGGCTGTCTTGGCGTAAGCCGCCTCCTGGTATTTTACATGGTTCTCCATCCCTGTGCCGTGGCAGCAGGTAAAGGACTGGTAATCATCGCTCATCTCGCTCTGCTTCCATGCGCCAGGGCAGATGGGGAGCATATAAGTGGTTGAATTATGTTTGTCGTCTGTTACAATCGGGGACTGGGAAGCCAGGATCTGGTTGTAAAGGGTTCTCTCATAGTAATCCATATACTCTGCGTTATCTGGATTGTAATTGTTCAGCATCATGCTCAGCTTCATCATATTGTAGGCCGCACAGGTCTCGCAGTTCCTGGCGCCAATGTAGTTCGCCTGGCGGTAAGGCTCTGTGAACTTCTCGCCAAGGCCTACGCCGCCTGTGGAATAAGCATAACGTGAAACTGTCATCTGCCAGAAATTCTCTGCAACGTTATAGTAATACATCTCTGGGCTGCCAGCCTCTACCGTCGCCTCATACATCTTGATGGCGCCGATAATCTGCGGGATATGCTGGTTGGCATGGCGTCCCTGGATGTCGTCCACATTTGCGGAAAGTTTGTTAAAGAAGTTGGTATTGTCAAATAATTTTGCACCTTTTAAATATATGTCTGCATCTGCATCCCCGTCTGCCTTCGCATAAAGATACAGCTGTGCCATGGACTCATTGAAGCCGCCGAACTCGCCTGCAATGTACATATCCCACATTCTCGTAAGCTGCTCCTGGGGAAGCACGCGCAGACGGTTATATGCCCATTTGCCAAGGGCTTTGGCTGCCTCTAAAGCTTCCTGGTTCCCTGCGCAACGATAAGCGTCCAGAAGGCCGGACAGCAATTTATGCAGCGTATAATAAGGCGCCCAGATACCCTGGTCAGGGCTGCCGTATGGGGTATACTGCTCTAATAATGCAAACTGGTCTGGGGAATAAGCGCTGATAAAGCCTTCGCCCCATTCATTCGGGTCCTTGCTCCAGCCGGATGTCAGGACGCCGTTTGTCTTAAATGCTGCCGGATCCCCTTTGGACTTTTTCTGCAGCCTGCGGAGCTCGCTTACCATATTGTCCAGTTTTGCCTTCAGCTCTGCATCGCCGGTGGATGCATAAGCCAGGGAAAGTGCGGAAACATAATGGCCGGTGGAATGCCCCCGGAGCAAGCCTCCCGGCGCGTCCCAGCCGCCTAACGGGGTTACGTTTGCAATGACGTCATCCTCCCCAAAGGTCTTGTAGAAATTATAAAGCATCTGCTTGTTATCCAGCAATTTCAGGTATACGATATCCCTTTCCCGGTTCTGTGTCAGGATAGATCCGTTTTCCCCAATCTTATCCAGGGAGATATCGTTTAAGTTAAAGCTGCTGGATACGGCTTTCTTGGCCGTTTCATCCCCAGCCACTACCGTTACGTTTGCAGTAACCTTTTCTGCCTGGCCTTCTACCTGGCCCTCTACCGTAAATGTCCCTGCCGTTGCATAACTCTCCGGGGCAATGGATTTCGGCCAGATAACCTTCAGCTTGCCTGTGCTCCCATCGGAATACTTCACGGATAAGAAATTCGGAAGGGACGGGCTGCATCCCACGAATGTAGTCACATTAATGGTATCAGCTTTCTCAATTATGGTTGCCGTGCCATGGAATGCCCATATTTTTACATTAATGTCAGCAGAACCTTTCACATCCCCGCTGGAAAGGGTAGCACGGAGCTTGCCTGCTGCATCCGGGGAACCTATGGCCGGGCGCTTCACCTGGGCAATATAGTTCCCATTCCCATCGGCTTCTGCCGGTATGGTAACAACGCCTTGTGCGCCTACCCATTCCCACTTAATGGAAGAGCCCCATTCCCCGGCTGACGGAAGGGTAATGGTCTGTGTGAATACATTGTCAAGGGATCCTACCGCACCTGCAACCGCATCCTTATCATGATCCACGATCTGCTGGTCAGAATAACGCTCTGCCACAGTTGCTGCAATCTCTTTGGTAACAGGCGTGCCCGACCCATATGTAATCGTAGCCACCAGGTTCCCCTTGGCATCCCCAGACCCGCTTACCGGCCTTGTGATGATGGTGGTGTAATAGCCGTCATTTCCTTTTTCCCCGATTTCAATGCCGCTATTCTGGCTTGTCCAGGTAATATCAGAGCCATAGATGCCTTTGGAAGGCAGCTTAATGCTCTCTACAATGCCTGTGACATTGTCCAGGGTTAGGGCATCTTTGTCGGCGGCAATCACGGCGTCATCAGAAGGGGCGTACATCCCGGCCACTTCCTCAGCGCTTAATGCCCTGTTATAAACCCTAAAGTCTGCAAATTTGCCCGTGGTCGTACCATCCCGTAAAGCATAAGTATTCCCAATATAATTCATGGTGGTATGGCCTAATTCTTTCAAGCTGACCCCGGTATTTGCAGAACCGATTAATTTGCCGTCTTCATAAAAGGACAACGTCGTGCCATCCATAACCACCGTAGTCAGGATCCAGCGTTCCTTCGCAAGAGGGACGCTTTTTGTTACAAATTTGTTATTATCCCATCCTTCCTTGCTGATGATAGCCATAGAACCCCAGCCGTCCCAGCCGTCAGCCCACAAGAAGAAATACTTGTTATCGTCTGACTGGAAATTCCATAGGCTGTGGAATGCGTCGTTTGCCCCTTCCTTCAGCTTCACCCAGATACTGATGGTTGCTGAATCACAGTCATCCAGGATACCATCCGGAAGCTTCAGGTAAGGCCCAAATTCTTCATCCTTGGTATTCAGTTCCAGCGTATTCATAGACTTCCCGAAAATATCCTCTTTGCCCCAAGCATAGGTCCCTGCCACCGCGCCCTCAGCCTTTACCACTTCGGCGCTGTGCGCTGTGTTGCCAGTCTTATCCGGCACGATAGTAGCCTCGCTGTTATCGCCCTGGTCAAAGTCATAATGCAGGATCAATCCATCCTCTGCCTGTGCTGCCGGCTCTCCTGCCTTATCTGCCTTGATGGCTTCTGCCTCTTCTGCCCCCAGCACTTCAGGGGCTTCAAGGGCTTCTGCCTCTTCTGCTCCCAGCGCTTCAGGGGCTTCAAGGGCTTCTGCTTCTTCTGCCCGGACTGCAATCCCCTGGAAAGACACGCTTGTAAACACAAGCGCGAATGACAAGGCAGATGCGAGCAGCCTGTTAAAAAGTTGCTTCCTCTTTCCCATACTCAAAAACCTCCTTTTAGAATACTTTTCCAGGCACGTCAGGTATCAAGACCCAAAGCGCCTGCCCTAACGGTACATCCTAATTGATTGGACGGTTTAATAGTATAGCAGGACCAGGACCCTATGGATAGGATAATAATTTATACTCCCTTCCTTATCTTAAACTAAATTTGGGCGGCATAAATTTTTCCTTGTGTTTTCCATTGCTGCGTGGCATAATAAAAAGCAGGACGGAACTTGAAAGGAGGGATGGAAAATGGATATTGCTGCTTTATCAACTGCCCTTAGTATGGCAAATTTAAGCAATGACGTCGGCGTGCTCATGCTGGGCAAGCAATTAGACTCAATGGAAGATATGGGCGCCTCTATGGCAAAGCTCATGGAACAGTCTGTTACCCCCCATCTGGGCGGGAATATTGATATTTCCCTTTAATCATTTTAAGGGAGGCATATCCCTGCCTCCCTTCTGATATCTTACCGTTTCGAGGTTACATCATTTCCATCCAAATAGAAAGCCCCATAAACGCAAAGGCAATGATGATCCCAACTGCCAACGGCGCCGTAACCATCCGCTCCCTGGCGCCGCCCCGGAACATATGCCTCACATATTCCCATCTGCCATTAATCCTGCAGATGGCATAATAAACCCCCAGCGCCCCGCAGGTGGCTCCTATGGCAATGGCTGCCCAGACTACAATCCCCATCAGGAACATAAAAAGCTCACTGCCCTCCATCACGGAAGCATACCCGCCCCTCTGCACCTGGGGAAGCTGGGACGCCTGCCCCATCCCCGCCGCCTGGTACAGAAGGCTTAATAGGAAGCTCATGGCCACGCTGGTGGCATTCAAGGTGAAATGCGCCAGCATGGAACTTAAGATGCTCCCTGTAGCTTCCACCAGGAACGCCAGGTAAACCCCCAATGCAAAGGCATACATAAACTGGTTCAGGTTCATGTGCATACACCCAAAGAGGAAGGCGCTGAGAAAAATAGCAGGAAGCATCCTGCTCCTTCGGTATGTGTGGAATAAAACCCCGCGGAACATAAACTCTTCCACGCAGGCAGGCAGGAGGGCGATAAACAGCATGCTTAACGGGAAGCTCTGCCCCTGCATCATATCCATGACCGCCGCCGTCCCGGAATTGGTGAACAGCATGGAGATGGCATTGAGCACAATGATAAGCGGATACATCAAATAAGTACAGATTACCACTAGGACAGCGGTCGCAAAATTAATCCGGCGGTAAGGGATAAAGTCCCGGATGGCAATCCCCTTGTGCCTGCAATAGAAAAAGCCTGGCAGGAAAATCAGGGACTGGGATAGCAGTATGTTAACGTAAACCGGCATTTTGCCCAATAAAGGCACCCAGGCGGACAGCATCCCAAACCCTAGGCTAAATCCGATATAAACCAGGATGGTTCCCAGAAACAGGCGGTTGGCGCTTTTGTTATTGGACATTTCCCCCTCCTACCGCTTACGGATGCTATGGTCTGTAAGCTCTATTTTACGTTCTTTGTATAGATGCCCTACTGCCCGCTTAAATGCATTCTTGCTCATTTTGGTTTCCTGCATAATGGTCTCCGGGGACGCCTTGTCATTAAAGGGGAGCTCCCCGCCATATTCGTCTAACAGCTCCAGCACCTTAACGGCATCCTGGTCCATCTGCTTATAAGCCTTCTGGCGCAGGGTAAGGTCTAGCTTGCCGTCCGGCTTCACGGCAGTGACCCTGGCCTCCACCTGGCTCCCAACCTGCAGGAAGCTATGGTCCTCATGGTGCGGTATCAAGGCTGAAAAACAGCCGTCCACAGCCACGAAAGCCCCAAAATTATCGCTCAGCTCATAGACGCGCCCTTTCACCATATCGCCGGCCTGATAAGGGGAATCCAGCCGGAGGAGCTCATGGACTTCACGCATGCTGGCGCAAAGGCGCCTGCTCTTGTCAATATAAAGCCTTACCAGCACCTCGTCCCCTTCCTTGACCTTCCCAACCTGCTCTTTATAAGGCAGGAATAAATCCTTCTCCAGGCCCCAATCCAAAAAAGCGCCGATTTTCTGGACGGATACCACGGTAAGCACCTTTACTTCCCCCATCTTCAGCTTGGGCTCCCGGACAGTTGAAATGATACGGTCCTTGGAATCTTTATAGAGGAATACCTCCAACTCATCCCCCAAATCCGCATCTGGGGGTACCTGCTTCCCTGGCAGCAGGATCCTTACCTCTTCCCTCCCTGGCTCTGCCAGATATACGCCGAATTCTACTTTTTTCACAATGGACAATGTCTGTTTTTCACCTAGCCGAATCATCTGTATCCCTCCAATTCTATAATGGCATAGGGCTTTCCTTCCCCGTCTGCCAAATTAACGGTTATCTTATTCCCTTCCCATAGAGCCCTTGGGTATACCATGTCCCCATAGACGGCTGCCTTCCGGTATTCCGCACGCATCTTTTGGACCTCAAACCCCATAGGGAGATATTCCTGCGCCATGCTGACGTATTTCCCATTGTTCACATGCTGGTTGGTGTCAATGTGGTACTTACTGACGGGGAACATACCCTGGCATTCCATCCCTTCCGGCAAAGGCAGCTTCCTGGGAGCCGGCTCCATCGCAAGCCCAGGCGATATCTGGTAAGCCTCTTCCATTTCCGGGAGTATCCGCATGGGGCGCCCCTTGCGCAGATCCAGCAATACCCAGATGGAATCTGCATATGCCAGCCTCTCCCCTGCCTGGCTCTCCATGGTAAAATTGCGGTAGCCCATAAAACCATGAAAGCCATAGGGCCATGTAGATACCGCCACATGCTCCCCATAAGACGGGTAACGGCTTACCTCAATCCGCCAGGAAGACAGCACCCAGGCCGCCTGGTTCTTGGCCAAATAGCTGATACCCACGCCCAAGTCCTCCGAATGGAAGGAACTGCAGTCTTGGAAATAATCCAAAACAGAACCCAATGTAATCTTTCCCTGGCTATCCACTTCACTATAGCGGATCCTGCTTTCAAAACGGTACATCCATAATCTCCTGTTTCTTACATGATATAAAACAAACCCCCGCCCGGAGGGTTTTCTCTTATCGGAAAGACATCCCTTCCCAATAAGAGAAAAAAGTCCATCACAAATGTGATGGACTTTAGCTGGCCCACAAGGATTCGAACCTTGAAATGACGGAGTCAGAGTCCGTTGCC
>CAJUSO010000056.1 GCA_910588965.1 uncultured Lachnospiraceae bacterium
ATTGCCTGATTGCCCTCGATAATGGTAACGACCAGATACCCCCGTCTGCTAAGAGTTTCCTTTTTCTTTTCGGTTTCAGAAAAAACAGAATCTTTTTTTTGAAGTAAGTAGCGGATCTCCTTTTGCTTTCCTATAACAACCACCTCAAATTTTTGTTTCTTATCATTGTATGAAAAGCCAGGCTTATCCTATCAATAAAACCGTTTTATACCTTTATATCCGTTAAGCGTGCCAATGTATCCCACCGCTATTGTGTCTTTACCATTGGCAAGTTTCTGCTTGTTTTATGCCTGGCAAACAATTTGGATTTCCTATAAAGGAAGAAAAAACCGCCAGGATTGGCTGGCGTTCCGTAAGGAAGTTGCCTCAAAGATTGAAATATCTTGATATGCTAATATGTAGGCAGTGTAGTTCTGTGGCTACGCTGTTTTGTTGTGAGGCTTTAGCATGTTTCACATTGTGTAGTTTTTCAAAAGAGGAACGGAACTTTGGGAAACGAATAAACCACCTGCTATGCAGGTGAGTCAGCATTGCTTTAGCTTACAGCAAAAAACTCCAATATTACAAAAATGTTGGTCCACCAACCACATTTTGAATAAAGGAGTTCTGGATATATTTTGCTTGATCCTTCATTGACGCTCCGTGGCAAATCTGGTAACAGAATCCAAAGAGAATCCTGTTTGCCATAGAGGACACGGCCAATGCACACCTCCTGCCCGTTCTAATCCTGCCCGTCAATGGTTGCATAGTGTCTACGTCCGTTTTTGGCTTGTATCTAATGTATTGGCATAAATGTATCCTTTATTCTGTCTCAATGCTGTGCGCTGGTACTTGGGCTTGTATGGTTTTGGGCCGGCATATCAAGGCAGTAGTAAATCCAGCTTGGAAACCTGCATGTATGCCCATAAACCAAGGCTTTTTTGAGATAGTAAACCTTTTATAATGAAATACTTATCTGTCATTTACGGTGTATATTTATAAACCATTATTTCATGGGTATATAAATCCTTACGAAGATTTTCACAATCCTGTGCCATTTCCTGCATTTCCTCGTCTGAAACCATCTCGCGAAGGTCATAAGCCAGCGGTTCTTTTACAAAATGAGCCAGTGCCTTGTTCATGGCATTTTTTCATCTTCTGTAAAAGTAATGCAGATAGTATCCCCATTATCATCATCCAGCAATTCTCCCAAAGGCACACTGCCGTTTATAGAACACTCTAACATCAAAGCCGCCAGATTGGTTATTAAATCAATCGCATAATAAAAATTATGCTCTTCCCCCTCTGAGTCTACATATCCTAGGTTAGGAGAGGTACTAAAATCCCAGTTCAGTTTATCCAAGCCCGTATCTTCAAATATTTCACTAAGGGGTATTTCTGCTTTTTGCTTATGGATGAAATAATCCAGCAAGGTCAGGCTGTCATCCGTACCCCCAATGTAATTCCCCCAATATTTTTCAATATACATTTTTGTTCCCTCCTAAATGAATCCCAGTTTTCTTTTTTATTTCCCATATCCATAGGAAAGTATTATTCCATTTATGCAGAATCATGCCAAATACAAAAGCCCGGAATTTATACAAGCTATTGCCATCCATTTGATTTTGGGGCTCAACGGCCAACCGTACCGTTCTTACTTGTATATATTCCAGACTGCCTGTCACAAAACTTTCCTAAAAAATAATTCCATAGGTTGTTCAAACGGCGTATGGTTAAATATCAATCCGCCGCAGTCAACGTACCCCAATTTTCTGTATAAATGTTGAGCTTCTTCATCAACCTGTGTTGAAATCAAAGTCATCTTATAGCCTTGCTGTTTCATATCATTTTCCCAAAAAGCAAGCGCTTGTGAAGCAAATCCTTTATTTCGGTATTTTGTGTCAACAAATATGAAATTCAAAAAGGGAAGGTTATCCCACAAAATACTATAATGCATTAACCCGATTGGGACATCTTTTTCCCACATGATATAACCTGTCTTTGTATAAACACGGTTATTATATCCAATATCATTTACATGCGTATCTATACTCATCACGAAATCTTTATCTTGTATCCCCATATATTTCACAATCATCTGGTTGCTCCTATGATTAAGATAAATCTTGAAAAACCTGTCCTTTGATGATTGGGCAGTCCCTGTCCCCTTGCTTTTGGGTTTCTGGATATTTCTCTGCACATAGGGACTTAGGCTCTTTTTTCTTTGCCTTGCCCTAATACAATAAATCCTGCCGTAATAGCAAGGGCAAACATAATATCATGTTCGCCAAAAGGGTCGATTACAATGGAATAAATGAGGAATGCTGTGCAAATCAACAATTCTGCTAAAAGAATCTTATGGATAATTTTTCTGTTTTTCATAATCCGGATCTCCTCCATAGTCTTTGGTCTGTCAACGGTTCCATTATACCATAATAGCGTTCCAGAAGAAATAGGATTTACAAAAAATAAATCCAAGTTAGTTCCAAACATGCGGTAGGACGTCTCAGTCTACGGGAAAATATCCGCCAGACTTTGCTTTCCGGATTCTTTTGCAGTATCTGTTTCCGGTGAGGGTGGTACTTTTGATTTTTCTTCAGCCAATACAGATTACCTCCTTTTCGTGGCACGAAAAAAGACCCAACCTTTATGGTCAGGCCCGGTCAATGGGTACGGATATAATATTTTTCGCCTCCTTCCAGTCTATATATAGGAAAAAGGACAGATATGGCCTGTCCTTCTTCTGGCAAAGTAAGTAAATGCAGTTATGCTATGAGACGGAAACAACTTTTTCTTCATAATTAAAAACCTTTAATAAATTCCTCTGATCTGTTCCCATGTTACATCGTGGCTAGGCATACCGCCTTTCCGCCCGCCTAAGACTTCCTTGCCTTTTAAGTCCTCCCAGGTGAAGCTTGGCATTTCCTCCCGGGCTACCAGGAAATTGCCTGCGCGCTGTGTTAATTGGGCGAAATTTACGACGCGGTCCTGTGCGCCTTCATTATAAGTGTAAATCGTGGTCTCAGGCCCCATAAATCCAATGTCGGCTTCATCAGAAAGGACAGCAGTCATGGTTTTATCTGCGCCAAATCCTGTAACAAGGGTCAGATTAATCCCTTCCTCCTTGAAATATCCTTCCTCTATTGCCACATATAAGGGTGCATAGAAAATAGAATGCGCCACTTCGTTCAATGTGACGTCCACTTGCCCGTTGCCGCCTTCCTTTTGCCCGAGGGCACATCCGGCAAAGGAGGCTGCCGTTGCTGCCAGCGTGAGGCACAGCATGCACGCAGTAAAAAATGATAATAATTTTTTCATGGGAAAATCCCTCTGTTTTTCTATATCATATGAAAACAGGGCAAAGAAGTTCCATATTACCATCTTGCAAGTTGGGCAAAAAAGGTCTAAAATAAGACATTGGAGATGCAGGACTGCCAGGGGGCGTGCCTGTATTGCCAAAATATGCACAGGATGGAGGGACATATGTTAGATAAAATAGATTTGCATTCACACACGATAGCCAGCGGCCATGCTTATAATACGCGGAACGAAATGGTGGCGGCTGCTAAGAGGAGGGGGCTGGAGATGTATGCGATTACAGAGCATGCGCCGGCCATGCCGGGAAGCTGCCACAGGATGTATTTTATGAATTACCGGGTATTGCCCCGGGAATATCAGGGTATGGCCGTCTTATATGGCGTGGAACTGAATATCCTGGATTATGCTGGGAACGTGGATTTGCCAGAGTCTGTCTTAAAAGAGATGGATGTGGTGCTGGCAAGCCTCCATATCCCCTGTTACCGGCCTGGGACAGCAGAAGAGAACACGGATGCCTATATTGGGGCAATGAAAAATCCGTATATCAATGTCATTGCCCATCCGGATGACAGCCGTTTCCCCATTAATTATGAACGGTTCGTAAAGGCGGCGCAGGAGTTTCGCGTCATCCTGGAGGTGAACAATGCTTCCCTGTCCCCAGGAAGCTTCCGCGAAAACCCGCGGGCAAGCTATCAGGAAATGCTGCGGCTTTGCCGGCAATACCGTGTCCCAGTGATTATGGATTCAGACGCACATATAGATAGCCTCGTAGGGGAACATGGGAATGCCCAGGCATTGTTAGAACAGGAAGGCTTCCCGGAAGAGTTAGTGGTAAATGCCAATCCGCAGAAGTGGAAAGGATATTTTAATTATTACAAATAAGGCAAAAGAAAAAACTCTGTATCTTACAGAGTTTTTTAATGCAGGAAGAGGGACTTGAACCCTCACGTTGTCACCAACGGTGGATTTTGAGTCCACTGCGTCTGCCATTCCGCCATTCCTGCGTGAGTATTGGTTATTCACCCGAACAATAGATACTATACCACAGAAATAAGCAGAATGCAAGTGTTTTTTTGAATTTTTTTGTATTATCCGGAAATAACTTGTCGCTGTGGAGTGTCAAAGCCCATGGATTTCCTATCATATAAAAACCTTATACACACGCACGCGGAAGGTATTATGCCTCTAAGGCAGCCGCCTAGCGGCTACTGTGCCTCTATTTTTTCTTCCATGGGACGGTTTCCGTTGATGGCTTTGTCTATGCTGTTGGGCGTCTGTTCCACCGTGTCGTCGACAGGAGGCTCTTCCTCTTCGCCTGAGGCGCTCTCTAGAGGCTTAAAATGTACAACCGTATTGGAACTGCGGAAAATGGTGTCGGAAGATCCCATTTGGTTAACCACGAGGGAGTTCATGCCTTCCTGCAGGCTGCCTATGGAAACAACCAGTTCTTGGTTGTCCAGGAAGGAAGTGGATACACGGGAGCCATTGACAAATACCTTGCTCCAGCGGGTAAAATTTTCCCCATAAATGTGCAGGCCGTCTTCCTGCTCCTCTATATGGCTGGCAACCACATCCTGCACGCCCATCTCAAGGTCGGAGGCAGGGTAGGGATCCTCCCCATGGTAAGCGTAATGTTCGCCATAGAGTATATCGTACTGCAGCAATTCCATATCCTGGGAAGCTGTTTCTGTCATTTGGAGGCCATTGCTTTGGTGGAAAGTAAACATAGTCCCTTCGTGGATATTGGCTTGGCCTGTGATAGCAGCTAAGAGCTGGTAGGAAGCCAGGTCCTGGTCTGTTTTTGGGGCGCCAAAGTTATTCCAGGTGGCGTATTTTGTCTTAAAGATGCTGCCGCTGGCCATATCTTCAGAGGTAAGGCCCATGGTGGGGAGGTGGTCGCCGAAAAAGACCACAATTGTTTTCTCGTCACGTTTGGACAGCATATCCGTCAGGTTGGCAATGAATTTGTCTACCTCATGGATTTCATTTACATAGTATTCCCATTCATTGTCTTTCGTTTCGCTGCCGCTCCCAGTTACAGTGATTTCAGGGTTTTCTATTACCTTTTCCGTAGGATAAGCGCCATGGCCCTGCACGGTAATGGCATAGACGAAATCCTGCTGTTCGGTGGAATCTAGGGCTTTTTCTACTTCCCCGATTAAAATGTCGTCCGTAGGCCAGGTGCCCAAAGGCGTATATTCCTGGATATCCATCATTTCCTTGCTGGTAAAGCTGTCAAAGCCCATCTGGGTAAAGGCATTCCTCCGGCTGTAGAAATTGCCGCCGTTATTATGTACCGCATGGGTGCCATAGCCTAAATGGCGCTTCAGGCCTGAGGCGATGCTTTCACAGGAGGAGGTCTTTAAAATTGTCTTGTAAGGATATTCCCCTAAGCCGAAATATTTCATGCCCATTCCTGTGAGGATTTCAAACTCTGTATTGGCAGTGCCTGCGCCCACAACGGGAACAGTAAGGTAGCCAGAGGAGTAATTGTCAAATAGGTGGTCAAAATTCGGTGTTGGGTTTTTGGAACATTCTAAAAACCCAACTTCTTTGGGGTCAAGGAACGATTCCAGCAATACGCAGACGATATTAGGCAGGCCTTCCTGGCTGGATTCTTCTGTGGAAACCTTTGAAAGCGCCTCATCCACGCTTTCTTGTGAATATCCTTCCGGCGCGGCCATGCCCTGATCCAGCACGCTTGCAGAAAAGCTGTATACGAACCCATAATCCTTGTAGCCTTGGGCAATGTTTTCAAAATAATCTGCCAGTACATTGCTGCTGACGGCGGCCTGTGTGACCATTGGGATAAAGGTAATAAAAAGCCCGATGGCGATGGCGCTGGCGAAACGGTTCTGCTTTCCCTGGTATTTCGGGCCTTTTTTCCAGAGATACAGGATCCCGGCTATTAGGGCAGCAACTAAGAGGATGGCTGCAACGGCCTCTGTGTCTGAAAAATAATTGCTCTTCATGGCAAATAGGTCATTGATTAGCTTCACATCCGTATAGGTAAAGGGCGTGACCCGTTTCAGCAGCACGCAGCCGTTGATGGTTCCCAAAAACAGCCACAGGACGCTGATTAAAGTACGCATCAGCGCCCTCCTGCGGAAGAAATAAACCAATTGGAAAGAGGTAAATACCAACAGGGAATTATATAAAAATACAAGCCCGCGGTCGAACATGAAGGCAAAGGCATCTACAAGGGAGTGCCTGGATATCATTTCAATAAAAAAGCAGATCCCGCAGGATAGCAGATAATGGAATATCAGGGAATAGCGGTTGCATATAGATACCAGCCGTTCCCGCCGTTTCTGCTGCGCGGGGGTTAGCATGCGTCTCTGCGCCTGCTTTTTTTGCGGCTGCAGGGCGGTTTTTTTACGGGTAAATTTTTGTAAAGTGTGTTTTACGGTATTGAACATATCATCATCATCCTTTATTATATTATGTGTGCTCGCCTGAAAATGTGAACAAAGTATGAATATTATGAATATTATATTTCCCTTAGCAAAGATTATCTTACTTTATTAGAAAAGTCAACGGATAAAATTAAAATTTAAAAGTCATAAAGTAAAAATTAATAAAATCTTTAAATTTATTTTATGGAGGGATAGAGGATGGCGTTACGGAGGAAACAGGAAGGAGAGGGACGGATGGGACAAGAAGGGATACAGGGGTATTTGGAGGGGTTAAAGAAGCTTGGGTGCGTCCTGGGGCTGGAAAATATGTACAGGCTGATGGGGGAATTAGGGGATATCCAGGATAAGCTGAAGGTAATCCATGTGGCAGGGACCAATGGGAAAGGCTCTGTGTGCGCGATGCTGTCTTCTGTCTTACGGGAGGCTGGCTATCAGGTTGGGACATATACCTCCCCGGCTGTTTTTTGCAAGCAGGAGCAGTACCAGGTGAATGGGGAAGCTATAGAAGAAGGGGAGTTTAAGGGTATCATCCAGGATGTGAGGGAAGCGTGCAGGCGTATGGCGGAAAAAGGGATGGCGCAGCCCACAGTGTTTGAAGTGGAGACGGCAGCGGCTTTCTTATGGTTTTTCCGCAAGGGCTGCCAGGTGGCTGTGGTCGAGGCAGGGCTGGGGGGCAGGGAAGACGCCACAAACATCATAAAAAAGCCTTTAGTCAGCGTTCTGACGTCAATCAGCATGGACCATCAGGACTATTTAGGCGACAGCCTTGCAAGGATAGCCCAGGAAAAGGCAGGGATTATCAAAGAAGGGGGGATAGCCGTCGTAGCAAAGCCCAGGCAGGCGGAGGTACGGCAGGCGGTTGAGGCCGTCTGCAGGGAAAAACATGCCAAGCTGGTATATGCAAAAGAAGGGGAGGCAGGGAATCTGCGTTTTTGCCAGGGAAAGCTGTGTTTTTCTTATGGGGGCATAGGGGAAACCGCCTTATCCATGCTGGGGGCTTTTCAGGTGCAGAACAGTATCTGTGTGATAAAGGCAGTGGAATCTTTGCAGGCTTTGGGATGGGAAATCCCAGTCCCTGCAATCCGCCGGGGCCTGGAAAAAGCACAGTGGGAAGGGCGCTTTTCCGTCCTGTCCAGGAATCCCCTGTTTGTAATCGACGGCGCACATAATCCGGGCGCGGCAGAAAAATTGCGGGAAACTTTGAAAATGGGTTTTACAAATCGGAGAATAATCTATATAATAGGAGTGCTTGCAGATAAGGAGCATGAAAAGATACTGCAGTGTATGCTGCCTTTGGCATGGAAGGTATTTACGGTCACACCAGATAGCCCGAGGGCGATGGATGGCAGGGATTTGGCAAAGGAAGCCAGGAAATATCATCAGGATGTAACTTTTTGCCCGGAAATTCCAGAGGCAGTAGGGCAATCTTTGGAAATCGCGGCAGAAGGGCATGCTATGGTCCTGGCATTCGGTTCCCTGTCTTATCTGGGAGAAATAAAGAAGGCCCTAAAGGAGAAGAGAGGTAATGATTGACAAAGAGAAGGTAGAACGGGCAGCCGCCCTCCTGTTAGAAGGGCTGGGGGAGGATGTGGGCCGGGAAGGGCTTAGGGAAACCCCAAAGAGGATTGCCAGGATGTATGAGGAGCTTTTGGGCGGGATGGGGCAATCGCCCCAGGAGCACTTGGAGAAGGCGTTTGAAGCCCAGGGCAATGGGATTGTATTGGAGAAGGATATTGTGTTCCATTCGGTTTGTGAACACCATTTGCTGCCCTTTTTTGGGAAAGCACATATTGCATACCTTCCGGATGGGAAGGTGGTAGGGCTGAGCAAGCTGGCGCGGACCGTGGAGGTGTATGCCCGCCGCCTGCAGATCCAGGAGCGCCTTACGGCACAGGTTGCGGATGCACTGATGGCATACCTGCAGCCCAAAGGCGTCATGGTCCTGCTGGAGGCAGAGCATATGTGTATGGCCATGCGGGGGGTAAAGAAGCCAGGGACCCAAACGGTTACCCTAGAGTCTAGGGGGGTATTTTCCGAGGCAGAAGGGCTTCAGGAAAGTTTTTGGCGCATGTTGGGAAGATAGCTTCTATGTGTAAGGCAGGAGAGATACAAGACATCAGGAAGGAGCAGGCATGAAAATAGGGAACAGGGATTTTGAAACGGAAAAGCATACATATCTTATGGGAATCTTAAATGTGACGCCAGATTCTTTTTCGGATGGAGGGAAATTTGACAGCCCAAGCCTGGCGCTTGCCCATGTCCAACAGATGGTAGAAGAAGGGGCAGATTTGATTGACATTGGCGGGGAATCTACCAGGCCTGGGCATCATCAGATTACAGAAGAAGAGGAAATCGACCGCATTGCGCCGATTATTTCGTTAATTAAATCTGAATTTGATATTCCTATATCCATAGATACTTATAAAGCCAAGGTTGCCCAGGCTGCTTTGGAGGCCGGCGCAGACTTAGTCAATGATATCTGGGGCTTGAAGTATGATCCGGATATGGCAAAGCTGCTTGCAAAATCCCAGGCAGCCTGCTGCCTGATGCACAACCGCGGGCAGGCAGGGTATAGCAATTTGATGGAAGAGATGAAAAAGGATTTAGAAGGATCCCTGGCAGCTGCCCAGGCGGCAGGCATACCCAAGGAGAAAATCATCCTGGATCCAGGCATAGGATTTGGGAAAACCTATGAAAACAACTTGGAAGCTATTTATAAGCTGGAGGAACTGCATGGGCTGGGGTATCCATTGCTGTTGGGCGCCTCACGGAAATCGGTAGTCGGCCTGTCCCTGGATCTGCCTGTCACAGAGCGCTTGGAAGGCACCTTGGTTACGACAGTGCTGGCTGTGATGAAGGGCTATGCATTCGTACGGGTACATGATGTAAAAGAAAATAGGCGCACCATACAGATGGCAGAGGCTTTGCGGGACGGGTGGAGGCAGTGATATCCACAAAAGGACAATGCAGGAGGGAAGAGCAAGATGGAAGAAGGCAATTGGGATAAGATACATATTAAAAATCTGGAAGTTTTTGGGAAGCACGGGGTATTGCCAGAGGAGAACCGCCTGGGACAGAAATTCCAAATCAACGCAGTCCTGTATCTTTCAGTCAGAAAGGCTGGGTTAAAAGACGATTTAACAAAAACAATCCATTATGGGGACGCTTCCCGTTTTATGGCAGACTTTATGGTGCGGCATACATTCCAGCTGATTGAGGCAGCGGCAGAACAGATGGCAAAGGAAATGCTGCTGAAATTCCCCCTCATGGAAAAAATCCGTTTGGAGATTAAAAAACCCTGGGCTCCCATTGGCCTTCCCTTGGAAGAGGTGTCTGTGGAAATAGAACGGGGATGGCACCGGGCTTACATTGCTATCGGCTCTAACCTGGGGGAACGGGAACAGCTGATTAGGCAGGGCATAGAGGGATTAAGGGACTTGGAGGGCTGTACCGTGGAGCAGGTGTCTGGAATCATTACGACAAAGCCTTATGGCGTCACGGATCAGCCGGATTTCTTAAATGGCATGGTTGCTTTGCGGACGCTGCTCCTGCCAGAGGAGTTGCTAGGACAGCTTCACCAGATTGAACAGGAGGCCGGGCGCAGGCGCTCGCTCCGCTGGGGGCCTAGGACCCTGGATTTGGATATTATTTTTTATGACCATGCCGTCATTGATACAAAAGAACTGCAGATTCCCCATCCAGATATGCAGAACCGGGAGTTTGTCTTGAAACCATTGGCGGAGATTGTCCCTTATTACCGCCATCCGCTTTTCGGTAAGACCGTGCAAGAAATGTTAGCCGCGCATTCCGTGAAGGGATAACCCAGGTGTGCGGGCATTGCCTGTACAGTAAAATTTAGGGTTGACAAACCCTTTCTCTGTTGTTAATATTAGGAAGGAATTATCAAATTAAAATAAACGAAACGAGGGATAACATGTTTAGATAATCTATTTTGCAGAAAACAGGAAATGGAGTTTATGGAAGGGCATAAAGTGCGCTTATTTTCTGTTACCGGAATAGATTATCTGTATGGCATATCCTGCTACGGACATAAGGAACCCAGTCCGTTTCCCTATGCGCTGCTTTGTTTTTTAGCTGGCATGGGGGATTGTGTTTCCGTAACATCATATCAGAAATGTACGAGAAGGAATCTGCTTTCGGTGACAGTTAGGAGCTGCCAGGGAGTCTCTTTGCATTGTGCAGGGGATTTCCAGGCAATGCCTATTTGTGCCAGGATGAAAGCAGATTTTGGTTTGTTTGGATAAAAATGGAGGATATGGATGTTGCAATTAAAGAATATAACGGTTACACATAAAAAAGATATGCGGGAAATTATAAGAGATTTTTCCTTTTCCCTCCGTCCGGAGGATAAGGCGGTTATCATCGGGGAAGAAGGGAATGGGAAGTCTACCCTACTGAAGCTCATTTACCAGGAAGCTATGGTAGAGGGGTATGCCGATTATACCGGTGAGATTATTAAGGGGCAGGCACGCTTGGGCTATCTTGCGCAGGAATTGCCTCCTGGGCAGAAGGAGATGCAGGTTGCCCAGTACTTTTACGGGATTCCCGCATTTTTTGAAAAAACCCCCAAGGAGCTGGGGGAACTGGCCAAAACCCTTGGCATTTCCCATGGCTTTTTTTATGAGGACAGGGAAATCCGTACATTGTCTGGGGGCGAGAAAGTAAAGATGCAATTGGCAGGGATTTTGCTGGAGCAGCCGGATGTCCTGCTGTTAGACGAGCCCTCCAATGATATTGACTTAGAAACCCTGGAATGGCTGGAAGGGTTCCTGATAGGCTGCGGGCTGCCTGTGCTCTATGTATCCCATGATGAGACCTTTATCGAGCGGACAGCAAATGTCATTATACATTTGGAGCAAGTCCGCCGTAAGTCTGCGGCAAAGCATACGGTGGCAAGGATGGGGTATGGGCAATACCTGAAAGAGCGGCTAAGCGGCCTGCAGTCCCAGGAGCAGGCTGCCCGCAAGGAGCGCAGTGAATATAAAAAGCAGATGGAACGGTTCCGCAAGATCCAGCAAAAGGTGGAGCATCAGCAAAACAGCATTACAAGGCAAGACCCCCACGGGGGGCAGCTCCTGAAAAAAAAGATGCACAGCATAAAGTCCATGGGGCGGAGGTTGGAAAAACAGTTCGGCTCCCGGACGGAAATGCCGGATACTGAGGCGGCGATATTTGCTAAGTTTTCCGAGAAAGCCGTCATACCGAACGGAAAAATAATTTTAGATTTAACTTTAGAACAAATGGCTGTAAAGGAAGGCGGTTTGGCTATCGGAGCGCCGGAAGGGGAGGCAGCAGGCACACAGCAGCGGATATTAGCGGAATCCATCCATTTGAGGGTGAAAGGGCCGGAGAAAATCTGTATTATAGGGAAAAATGGCGTGGGAAAGACAACGCTGCTTCGGCAGGTTGCGGAGGAATTGCTGGCACGGCAGGATATCCATGCAGCATATATGCCGCAGGATTATGAGGAAATGCTGGACTTGCAGAAAACGCCGGTGGAATTCTTGCAGAAGGAGTATAGCAAAGAGGAATATAGCAGGATCTGTACTTATTTAGGAAGCATGAAGTATACGGCGGATGAGATGGGGCATAGTATTTCTGAGCTGTCTGGGGGGCAGAAAGCAAAGCTTTTGTTTCTGAAAATGAGCATGGAAGGGAATGACGTGCTGGTATTGGATGAGCCGACCCGGAACTTCTCCCCGCTGTCTACCCCAGTCATCCGCAGCTTGCTGAAAGACTTTGGCGGGACAATTATCAGTGTGTCCCATGACAGGAAATATATCGAAGAGGTCTGTGATAAGGTTTACCGGCTGACGGAGAAGGGCCTTACGGTGGTCTGAAGGCGCTAACGCGGCAGCCCAATATACCTAGGACAGTGTTTTGTAGGTATAAACCGTTGGGCTGCCTGGTGCAGGATGGGAGGTAAGATGGAACAGGTATTTGCATATGAAAGGACGGGCACAGGCATTCGGATTTTACGCTGTTATGGCACAGGCAGCCAGGTGTCTGTCCCACGGGAGTTAGAAGGGCTGCCTGTGACAGAGCTGGCTGCTTATGCGTTTGCAGAGAAAATGGACGGGGAGCCTGGAAATAACAGCGGGCTTCCCTGTATCTGCGGCGCTTCCTTGGTGGGATTGAGCCTTCCGGATACCATCCAGCGTTTGGGAAGGTATCTGTTTTATAACTGTACCAGCCTCTCTGCCCTGTCATTTTACAGCAACATCGCGTTTTTGGGGGCAGGGATGTTTACGGGATGCGGGCATTTGAGCCGCCTTATCCTCCGCCAGAAGGAAGGGCAGTCCTGTTTACGGGAAATCTTACAGGACTTAAGGCAGCCGGTCATGGTGGACTGCTATTTTGGCAGGGAAAAAGAGCCTGCTTACCGCCTGGTATACCCGGAATTTTTTGAAGAGGCTGTAGAAAATACCCCAGCCAGGATTATTTCAACCCAAACCCATGGGATGGGCATCCAATACCGGAATACTTTCCAGGATACCCAGGTGGTTTTCCAGGAATATGACCGCCTGTTCAAGACGGGGAAATATAATATGGATATGGCAAATATCATCGAGATGTCAGCTGCCAGGCTCCGTTATCCTTACGCATTGGAAGAGGATGCAAGGGCAGGCTACCAGGCCTGGCTAAAGGGGCACCTAAAGGAAGCGGCCGCTTATTTCCAGGAGCAGGAAAAAACAGAAGAAATCAAGTGGCTGGCAGAGGGGTTTGCAAAAACAAGGGAAGAACTGGAGGTTTTAGTGCAGATTGCCAATAGCCATGGGGATACGGCCCTGGTAAGCCATCTTCTCCATGTGCTGCACATGCGGTTCCCAAGGGGCAGGAAAACGTTTGCCCTTTAATCTTTAATATAGAAAGCGTTGCTACAGGAGGGGCTTTTTGATATGTTTGAAGGACAGTCCATCAAAAAAACAAAGCTCTGCACGGAAATCCTATCTGGCTGCAGGGCAGAGTTATATCTAAATATGCGTTTTTTGGACGTTGCGCTCCACAGCCTTGCATTTGGGCCAACAATGGCAGTTCCTGCGACAGCAACGGACGGCAACGTGTTTTTCTATAACCCAGAGTTCCTCATCCAGCAGTACAAAATTGGCAATGTCCCTGTGAACCGCGGCTACCTCCACAGCCTCTTCCATTGCCTGTTTGCCCATATGTGGAATGCTTGCGGCCATAAGGATGCCTCCCTGTGGAACCTGGCCTGCGATATTGCCGTGGAGCATACGATAGACGGGCTGCCCTGCCGCTGCCTGCGTACCCCTCCCAAACCCTACCGCAGGGCTGTCTATGAGGGGCTTATGAAAAAAATCCCTGTTATCCACGGGGAAGGCGTGTTCCGCCTGCTGCAGGAAGCTAAGCCAGATATCCGCATAATCGCGCGCCTGGTACGGGAATTTACGGTAGACAGCCATGAATTTTGGGAAACAGAGGGCACAAATCCCCCATCCCCCATGGAACACCAGAGCCGCTGGCAGGACATAAAAGAGAAGATGGAAGTGGAACTGGATCTTTTTTCCAAAGAGGCGGCAGAGGGTTCCAAAGGGCTTTTGGGGCAGCTCCGGGTGGAGAACCGAAAACGCTATGATTACCGTTCCTTTTTGAAAAAATTCTGTGTCCTAAAGGAAGAGATGCAGGTGGATTTAGACAGCTTTGACTATATTTTTTACCACTATGGCATGGAACTGTATGGCAATATGCCCCTGATTGAGCACCAGGAAACAAGGGAAATACAGAAAATAGAAGATTTTGTGATTGCCATTGATACTTCTATGTCCTGCAAAGCCAGCCTGGTACAGAAGTTTTTGGAAGAAACGTACAGCATTTTAAGCCAATCGGAATCCTTTTACCGGAAATTCCGCATCCATATCATACAGTGCGACGAGCGGGTGCAGTCTGACGTAGTGGTGGAAAGCCAAAAGCAGCTTTCAGCCTATATGGAAAGGTTTCAGGTCAAGGGGATGGGAGGGACCGATTTTCGTCCCGTATTCCAGTATGTGGAGAAGCTTTTGGCAGAAAAAAGCTTCCGCAAGCTGCGGGGACTGGTTTATTTTACCGATGGGTACGGGGTATATCCCTTGAAAAAGCCTCCCTATGACACGGCTTTTGTGTTTTTCCGGGAGGATTACCAGGATGTGGATGTGCCGCCTTGGGCAATCAAGCTCATCCTGGGTGAAAATGATATACGGGAAAGCAGGGAAGGGCAGACGCGCCAATAGAATGGAGGCAAAAGGTTAGATGGATATCAAGCGGACAAAGGAAGAGATAAAAAATACCATTGAGGCATACTTGGAAAAGGATGGGTTGGGGGAATACGAAATCCCCTCCATCCGGCAGCGCCCTATATTTTTGCTGGGCTCCCCAGGGATTGGGAAAACGCAGATTATGGAGCAGGTTGCAAAGGAATGCGGGATTGCCCTGGTAGCCTATACGATTACCCACCATACCCGGCAGAGCGCCATTGGCCTGCCGTTTATTTCCAAGAAACAATATGGCGGGGAAGAGTATGCCGTAACAGAGTATACCATGAGCGAAATTGTAGGCGCAATCTATCAGAAAATGGAACGGACAGGCCTTAAGGAAGGGATTCTTTTCATAGATGAGATTAACTGCGTGTCAGAGACATTGGCGCCGGCAATGCTGCAGTTTTTACAGTATAAGTCCTTTGGCAACCATAAAATCCCCGAAGGGTGGGTAATTGTTGCCGCAGGGAATCCCCCGGAGTACAATAAGTCTGTCCGGGAATTTGACGTAGCCACCATGGACCGTGTGAAAAAGATAGAGGTGGAGGCTGAGTTTGGCGTATGGAAGGAATACGCATACCAACAGGGGCTCCATGGCGCGGTGATATCCTACCTGAATGCCAGGAAACAAAACCTCTACCAAATGGAAACTACGGTGGATGGCAGGAATTTTGCCACCCCAAGGGGCTGGGAAGACCTGTCAGATTTTATCCATGTCTATGAAAAGCTAGGGAAGGCCGTAGACCGGGAAGTGATTGGGCAGTATATCCAGTTTCCCAAGATTGCAAAGGATTTTGCCAATTACCTGGAATTATATTATAAATACCAGGCGGATTATCAGATGGAGGAGATTTTCAAAGGGCATCTAGATGAAATCCTGCTGAAAAAGATTGCCCATGCCGCCTTTGACGAGAGGCTCAGCGTCCTGGGGCTGATCCTGTCACGGGTCAATGAATCCCTAAAGCAGGCAGTGCAGCAGGAATGGCAGATGGAACAGCTGCAGTCTTATCTGGCAGAATTTAAGGCGCTGGCCGGGGTGTCCGGGGAAAGCAAAGGGCACAGCGGGGAAGAGGGCTTTGGAGAGGGCGGCCAGCAGAAGCAGGATGCCCAGGAGGTTTTTGGCGGCGTATGCCAAAAGCTAGCTTCCGAATATGAAAGGAAAAAGAAAGCAGAGCTGTTAAGCCGGGAAGAAGGGGCACAGTACCGCAGGCTGCTGCAAACCATGGAACGGTTTGCCCAAACCCTGAAGCTGGAGGGGATTATGGGCAGGGAGGCGGCCTTGGAACGGTTAAAAGAGCTGTTTGCGGCAGAAAATGAAACCTATGGGCACAAGCAGGAGGAGGCGTCTGCTACCCTGGAATATGCGTTTGATTTTTTGGAAGGGGCATTTGGCAGCAGCCAGGAAATGGTCCTGTTTCTTACAGAACTTAATTCCAACTATGACAGCGTAAGATTCCTGCAGGGCTGCGGCTGCCCCCGGTATTACCAATATAACCAGGAGCTGCTCTTTGATGAAAAGAGGAAGAAGCTGTTAGCAAAGCTGGAAGAAATATAAGGTTAAGAAAGAAACAAAGGGCTTATTGGGGCATAAAAAGAAAGCATTTACATAAGCTGAAAAGAAGAGATATGATAGAAGGAAGCTTATGTCTGCAATTATTTTGAAAAAATACCATGGCCTTGGAAATGACTATCTGGTGCTGGATCCGAATAAGAGCCAGCTTGAGCCGCGCAAGAGGAACATCGAAATGCTGTGCAGCAGGAATTTTGGGGTTGGGGCAGACGGGCTGCTGTATGGCCCTATCCTGGAAAGGGAGGGGATCCGCCTGCGGATTTTCAACCCAGATGGCCAAGAAGCAGAAGAGAGCGGCAATGGCGTGCGCATTTTCGCAAAATATTTATTGGATGAAGGGTATATAAATGCACAGAAATTCAACCTGCATACCCTGGGAGGGCAGGTAGGGATTGAGTTTTTGGACGAAGAAGGGGGAACGATGCGGGTGGACATGGGTAAGCCTGCCTATGCCGGCAATCAAATGCCCTTGTCCGGCTTGGAAGGCGAAGTGGTGAATACCCACCTCCGTTTCCATGGCAATGACTACAATACCACTTGCCTGTCCATCGGAAACCCTAACTGTGTGATTATGATGGAAGAAATAACGCCCCAGAAGGCAAAAACATTGGGTCCTTATGTGGAAGGCGCAGCCTATTTCCCCAACCGTATCAATATGCAGCTGTGCAAGGTGATAGACCGGGAAAACCTGGCGATTGAAATCTATGAGCGCGGCGCAGGCTATACGTTAGCTTCCGGCACGGGGGCATGCGCAGCAGCAGCGGCGGCAAAACGGATGGGCCTGGTAGATGGGAAAGTAACCGTGCATATGCAGGGCGGGAGCCTGTCTATCGAGATGGGGGAAGACGGGAGCATTTACATGACAGGGACCGTGGAGGAAATCGGTACATTTACTTTAGGGGAAAAGTTCTTCGGATAGCGGCGGGCAGATGGTTTGCAGGATCCCTGCCAGCTTTATGCGGGGCTTTTGTCGCCCTCCGGTATCTGCAGCAGATGCGGGATATGGATGATAGCTCCGTTTCTGGCATATCCCGCCGGCATAGGACAGCTCCATAGGCTTTACACGGTTACTTTGTGGGGAATGGCTGCTCCGGCTGTCCTACGGCCGGTTTCACAGTATTTATGAAATTTTCTGCAGCTTGCTGCTATGTTCCGTTACTACATTTTTTAAGATGGAGATATCTTGTTTCATTGTTTCATAAGTTTCGGTACTATCTTTATATCTGGTGTATGTAGATATGTAACAGGATTCTATGGTATTCAGCCGCGGCAGGATTACATTTTCTTGTGTAAGTTCAATCTTTTTCACCCTATCTTTTACTTCACGAAGTTCCATTTTTACGCCTTGGAGGTCGTCCTTCACGCCCTGAAGGTCGTCCTTCACGCCCTGAAGGTCATCCTTTACGTTCTGAAGGTCATCCTTTACGTTCTGAAGGTCATCCTTTACAGCTTGGAGTTCAAGTTTCACGCCTTGGAGGTCGTCCTTTACGTTCTGAAGGTCATCCTTCACGGCTTGGAGTTCTAATTTCATATCCTGTAGGTCGTCCTTCACGGTTTGGAGTTCAAGTTTCACGCCCTGAAGGCCATCCTTTACGCCTTGTAGGCCATCCTTTACGCCCTGTAGGTCATCCTTTATGGTTTGGATTTCTAGTTTTACGCCCTGAAGGCCGCCTTTCACGCCTTGTAGGTCATCCTTTATGTCCCTGGTATCGTTTTTGATTTCCTGGAGTTCTTTCTGGATAGGGCTAAGCATATTAGATATGGAAAATAACAGTTTATTGTCTGTCATGGTATCACCCCTTTACGATTATGTATATGGTGTCTGGCTTCCTATAGTATACCACAAAGTAGGTGTAAAGTCTATGGAATTGTCAATGTACGGCGGGGCATATGTTTCTGGATTTGCTGGATGGGAATCCATCCCAGACGTCTATTTAGACATGGAGTATTCATCCATGCCTTTACTTTACAATATTTTCCTGGTTTATGCAAGCAGTATTTTTGGGTATGGGATTGCAGTTATGGCAGGGATAAAATATAGTTGACAGATAGGAAATATATGTATATAATCAAAAAAACAGGGCATGCTAATAGAATTAGGAAAGGAGCATATTATGCCAAATATTTATCAAGGGACATTGGGGCTGATTGGGAATACCCCTTTGGTGGAATTAGGGAATATAGAGAAGGAACTAGGGTTAAAAGCGGTTATTTTGGCCAAACTGGAGTATTTCAACCCGGCTGGCAGCGTAAAGGACAGGATTGCGAAGGCTATGATTGAGGACGCGGAAAGAAAAGGGCTTCTGAAGGAGGGCTCTGTGATAATAGAACCCACATCCGGAAATACAGGGATTGGCTTGGCGTCCATTGCAGCGGCGAAGGGCTACCGTATAATCCTTACCATGCCAGAGACTATGAGCATGGAACGGCGGAATATCCTGAAGGCATATGGCGCGGAGCTTGTGCTGACAGAGGGATTAAAGGGGATGAAGGGAGCCATTGCCAAGGCAGAGGAGCTTTCCAAGGAAATCCCTGGCAGCTTTATCCCAGGCCAGTTTGGGAATCCTGCAAACCCGGCTGTCCATAAAGAGACGACCGGCCCGGAAATCTGGAGGGACACAGATGGGAAGGTAGATTATTTTGTGGCTGGCGTAGGGACGGGAGGGACCATAACAGGCGCTGGGGAATACCTGAAATCCCAGAACCCGGCAATTAAGGTGGCTGCGGTAGAGCCGGCCAGTTCCCCAGTCCTGTCCGAAGGGAAGGGCGGATCCCATAAAATCCAGGGGATTGGCGCAGGGTTTGTGCCAGAGGTATTGAACACAGAGGTATATGATGAAATCATCCAAGTAGGCAATGAGGATGCCTTCCAGATGGGGAAGCTTCTTGCCAAAAAGGAAGGCGTGCTGGTTGGGATATCTTCCGGGGCAGCCCTGCATGCGGCAATCCAGATTGCAAAACGGCCGGGAAATGAAGGAAAGACAATTGTGGCGCTGCTGCCGGATACCGGGGATAGGTATTATTCTACGCCCCTTTTTACAGAATAATAGGCGGCAGGTTTTCGGCGGCCTCTGATAGCAGAAAGGAAAAGGGACATGGGAAAAAAGATTACAAGGGAAAATAGGGACTTTAAATTCGAGACATTGCAATTGCATGTGGGGCAGGAGGCGCCAGACCCAGTGACGGATGCCAGGGCAGTGCCAATCTACCAGACATCTTCTTACGTTTTCTCCAATAGCAGCCATGCAGCAGCGCGGTTCGGGCTGTCAGATGCAGGCAATATTTATGGGCGGCTTACAAATCCGACCCAAGATGTATTTGAGAAAAGGATGGCTGCCTTAGAAGGAGGGGTAGCGGCTCTGGCTGTGGCGTCCGGCGCGGCCGCTATTACATATGTGTTTGAGAACTTGGCGCAGAATGGCAGCCACATCGTATCTGCCCAAAATATCTATGGGGGGACTTATAACCTGCTGGCGCATACGCTCCCCCAGTATGGCATAACAGCGGCATTTGTGGATGTTTTCCAGGAAGAGGAAGTGGAAGCAGCCATCCAGGAGAATACCAAGGCCATTTTTATCGAGACCCTGGGCAACCCAAATTCAGATGTGGTGGATATCGAGTCGGTTGCCAAAATTGCACACAGGCATAAAATCCCCCTGGTGGTGGATAATACCTTTGCGACCCCTTACCTGGTGCGCCCGATTTCTTATGGGGCGGATATCGTGGTGCATTCTGCCACGAAATTTATTGGGGGTCATGGCACGGCAATCGGCGGCGTGATTGTAGACGGAGGGAACTTTGACTGGGAGGCTTCGGGGAAATTCCCATCCCTCACAGAGCCCAATCCCAGCTACCATGGCATCAGTTTTACCAAAGCGGCGGGGGCAGCGGCATTTGTGGCAAAAATCCGGGCAATCCTACTGCGTGATACCGGGGCGGCATTGTCCCCCTTCCATGCATTCCTTTTCCTGCAGGGGCTGGAAACCCTGTCCCTGCGTGTGGAACGCCATGTGGAAAATGCCTTAAAGGTGGCAAGGTATTTAAACAGCCATCCCCAGGTGGAGGCGGTGCATCATCCTTCCGTTACGGAAGATGAGAGGCAGAAGGAACTGTATAAGAAGTATTTCCCCAAAGGCGGCGGCTCTATCTTTACCTTTGAAATCAAAGGGGATGGACAGAAGGCCATGGATTTCATAGATAACTTGGAACTGTTTTCCCTCTTGGCTAATGTGGCGGACGTAAAATCCCTGGTCATCCATCCGGCCACTACGACCCATAGCCAATGCACGGAAGAGGAACTGTCCAGGCAGGGCATAAAACACACCACCATCCGCCTGTCCATCGGGACGGAGCATATTGACGACATTATCCAGGATTTAGAGGAGGCCTTCCTGGCAGTGGGGGATCCAGATGCCCCATAGAAAGCGGCAGGGCATGGCACAGAATAAACGCATGAATGAAAAAAACATACATTTTTTGAGTTTTTTTGTTATAT
>CAJUSO010000057.1 GCA_910588965.1 uncultured Lachnospiraceae bacterium
CGCCAGATTTAGGTTCTGGTGGGAGACCGTGCAGGTTCGAGTCCTGTTATCCGCACTTAAGCGGCGCAGCCGCAGGCTTAAGGGTTTTATTAGGGATCCTTAGGCCTGCGGCTGTTTTTTGTTCATAGGAAAGTGCGGCCTATGAAACAGAAACGCTCCGTGGGGATCGCACTGCAATGGATATCCTTTCATGGCGTCCTAAAAATTAGAAAACAGGAAAATAATGCTTGCAATATACCCCTAAGGGGTATATAATGGAGGCAGGACAGAAGGATTGCATTTGGTTTTGCATCTGTTCCGTGAAAAGCCAAATTTCCTGCGGCAAGCTATAGGGCATGGCATGGCATGGCATGGCATGGCATGGCTTGTCCTTTCCGCCCCAAGGGGCGGGGGATTTGTACCCAAAGGGCCTTACCCTTGCGGCATACGCCAAATATCCGCACAAGTGCGGCTGCCTGGCTTGTTGCCCGAAGGGATAAATAAGAAGGCCATAGGGCCGCAGAGGGAAAATACATGGCTGTGCCAGAATGGAGGATACAGGTTATGCCAGGACAAGGCCAAGGGTGCTGCGGGCATAAGACAAAGGAACGCCCGGAAAAAGAATATAAGGATTTAATCCACCGCCTCAACCGGATTGAAGGCCAGGTCCGGGGGATAAAAGGGATGGTGGAGCGGGATGCTTACTGCCCGGATATCTTAATACAGGTGGCGGCGGTAAACGCCGCATTGAATAGTTTTAATAAGGAACTGCTGGCTAGCCATATCAGGACTTGTGTAACGGCAGATATCCGGGAAGGGAAGGAAGGGACGGTAGAGGAGTTGGTGGCAACCTTGCAGAAACTGATGAAATAACGATAGATGGGATTGTAAAGGAGGGAAAGATGGAACAATATACGGTTACGGGGATGAGCTGTGCAGCCTGCAGCGCCCGGGTGGAGAAGGCAGTATCTAAGGTTCCTGGCGTCACATCCTGTTCAGTGAGCCTGCTTACGGACTCCATGGGAGTGGAGGGGGAATTTCAGGAGCAGGAAATTGTGGAAGCTGTGGAGGCGGCGGGGTACGGCGCTAGGAAGAAAGGGGATGCCCCTGGGGCTGGGAAGGCTGTGGCGCCCCAGGAGGATCTGTTGAAAGACAGGGAATCCCCCCTGCTGCAAAAGAGGCTGCTCGCTTCCCTGGGGTTTTTGGCTGTGCTCATGTATATTTCTATGGGGCACATGATGTGGGGATGGCCCCTGCCTCCCGTCCTGTCTGCCAACCATGTGGGGATGGGGCTTTTGCAGCTTTTGCTTACAGCCATCATCATGGTGGTTAACCAAAGGTTTTTTATCAGCGGGTTCCGCAGCCTAATCCATGGTGCGCCGAATATGGATACCCTGGTGGCTTTGGGGGCGGGCGCTGCCTTTGTATACAGCACCTATGCGCTTTTTGCCATGGCAGGCGCCCAGGCGCAAGGGGATATGGAAGGCGCGATGGGATACATGCATGAGTTTTATTTTGAATCTGCAGCCATGATCTTGGCGCTGATTACGGTAGGGAAGATGCTGGAAGCCCGTTCAAAGGGCAGGACTACGGACGCCCTAAAGGGCTTGCTAAAGCTATCCCCTAAGACGGCAGTGGTGCTCCGGGAGGGGAAAGAGGCCGAGGTGCCCATTGAGCAGGTGGAAAAGGGGGATATCTTCCTGGTGCGCCCAGGGGAAAATATCCCTGTAGACGGCATTGTGCTGGAGGGCAGCAGCGCGGTCAATGAAGCGGCGCTGACAGGGGAGAGCATCCCTGTAGATAAGGCAGCAGGCGATAGCGTTTCGGCAGCTACCACCAACCAGTCAGGCTTCCTCAAATGCCAGGCATCCCGGGTGGGGGAGGATACGGCCTTATCCCAGATTATAAAAATGGTGAGCGATGCCGCCGCTACGAAAGCCCCGATTGCCAAGGTGGCGGATAAGGTGTCTGGCGTCTTTGTGCCAACGGTGATTGTGATTGCCTTAGTGGCTATGGCAGCCTGGCTGCTGGCTGGCCAGTCCTTGGGTTACGCCCTGGCAAGGGGGATTTCTGTGCTGGTGATTAGCTGCCCCTGTGCTTTGGGGCTGGCTACCCCGGTAGCTATTATGGTGGGGAATGGCATAGGCGCCAAGAACGGGATTATGTTTAAGACAGCGGTATCCCTGGAAGAGACAGGGAAGATAGGGATTGTGGCGCTGGATAAAACGGGGACGATTACCAATGGGGAGCCCAAAGTTACCGACCTGGTGCCGGCTGAGGGGGTCTTGGAAGAGGAACTGCTCCTGGTGGCATGCGCCTTAGAGAAGAAAAGCGAGCATCCTCTGGCTAAGGCGGTATTGGCGTACGCCAGGGAAAGGCAGGTGGAACCGCCGGAAGTGACTGATTTCCAGGCGCTTCCAGGAAACGGCCTATCTGGGAGGTTCCAGGGGGAGCCTGTCAGCGGGGGGAACTATAAGTTTATCCGCAGCCAGGCAGAAGTGCCCAAAGAAATGCTGCGCCAGGCAGAGAGCTTGGCAGAAGAGGGGAAGACCCCGCTGTATTTTGCCCGCGGGAGGGAGTTGGTAGGCCTGGTTGCCGTGGCAGATTTAATGAAGGAAGACAGCGCCCAGGCAATCAGGGAATTACAGGCTATGGGGCTTAGGGTAGTCATGCTGACAGGGGATAATGAGAAGACGGCGAATGCCATTGGCAGGCAGGCAGGCGTAGACCAGGTGATTGCCGGCGTGCTCCCAGACGGGAAAGAAAGCGTTATCCGTGCTTTGCAAAAGGAGGGGAAGACAGCCATGGTGGGGGACGGCATCAACGACGCCCCAGCCCTTACCAGGGCAGATATGGGGATTGCCATTGGCGCGGGCACGGATATTGCAATTGATGCGGCTGATATCGTGCTGATGAAAAGCCGCCTTGGGGATGTGCCTGCAGCTATCCGCTTAAGCAGGGCAACCTTGAAAAATATCCATCAAAACCTGTTTTGGGCTTTTATCTACAATATCATAGGGATACCGCTGGCCGCAGGCATTTGGATCCCAATCTTTGGATGGCAGCTAAACCCTATGTTTGGGGCGGCAGCCATGAGCCTGTCCAGTTTCTGCGTGGTAACCAACGCATTGCGCCTGAACCTGCTGGATATCCACAGCGCAAAAAAAGATAGGCCAAGGAAAGGGAGTTTGGGGCATTTAAGCCCAGGCCGGTTAGCCGATGGGCAGCCAAAAGATGCAGGGAAAATAGGGGAGCCAGTCATTCAGGCTGGGATCCCCCGCAAAAAGGAGGAAAAGAATATGGAAAAAACAATGAAAATCGAAGGGATGATGTGCGGCCATTGCGAGGCAAGGGTGAAAAAATGCCTCGAAGCTTTGGATGGGGTGTCGGAGGCAAAGGTAAGCCATGAAGATGGTACGGCTACCGTAACATTGGCTGCCGAGGTTTCTGAAGAAACCTTGAGGCAGGCTGTGGAAGGCCAGGATTATAAGGTGCTGTCTGTACAGTAAAGGCCAACGCACAAAGGGCGTCGTCCAACGTGCCCTTTGCATCTGCAGGTAAGGTTTAGTTCCCGCGGGCAATGAGCCAAGCGCCGTGCTTGCACAGGCATTTGGCGGATGCCGCGGGGGTTTTTATCTTATAGGAAAGTCCATGGCTTTCCTATAAGATAAAAACCTCTGGGGGATGCGCACCCGCACAAGAGGGAAAAGATTGCTCCGCAATTGTGCCCGGCGCATCATTGTGTGCAACCCACTTGAGAGTGAGGGGATAGGGGAGTTGAAGCGGGTTTGCCCGCTTTATTCCCGCGAGCAATGAGAAAAATAGCCAGGTTTGCATGGATATTTGATACCCCGTTGCTTGCAGCGGGGTTTTTGATTCTATTTGGTGCTATGTTTGCCTGCCGCCAAAATAAGATATTTTTCCCCAAAATTTTCTGGCATTTAGTTTTTGGTTTCCCTTTCTCAAAGAAACAATATACATTATTATCTGAAAATCTAATCAATATATTGTAGTTTTTGGAAAATAAAATAAAATTCTTAGAAAAATAGTACATATTATTTTCTTTTTTTTGAATACCTTTTTATAAAAATGTGATACAATAAACGAAAGCATGTTTATGAAACTGGAAAATCTGGGAGGTCCGTACATGGAAGATAAAACGCCCGTTGGGATACGTGAGCAGCGAATGAGGAGAAAGCGTGTCAATAAAATCCGGACATCAATTGTGGCCGGTATGTTTATCTGGTTCCTTGTAATCACTGTGTTGGTGGTTGTCCTGTTTGTACGGCTTTCACAGTTGGAGGGCAAGATAGAACGCCTGGCGGAGACGGTTGTCTCGGTAGACCAGTCTGTGGAGCACGAGGACAGGAAGAGCGGTGTTCTTTCTGGGGAAGAGGCAGGGGCAGTGGGCCCTGTGCAGGATATGGGAAGCGTGGAACATGAAGTGGGCGGCATGGCAAAAGCCCCAAAGGGCGGCGCAGATGCTGAGGAAGGCGCCAAGAGCGGGGAGGCGCCTAAGGCTTACCTTACCTTTGATGATGGGCCAAGCGAAAGTACGGCAGAGATTTTAGATATCCTAAAGGAAAAAGGCGTCAAGGCCACTTTTTTTGTGATAGGGCAAGAAGGGGAGGAGGCGGAGGCGCTTTACCGTAGGATTGTTGAGGAAGGCCATACTTTGGCAATGCATTCCTATTCCCACAAGTACAACGAAATATATGCATCCGTGGATGCGTTTGCGGAAGATATGAACCATTTACAGACATATTTGGCGGAAGTGACGGGCGTGACCCCTACTATTATGCGTTTCCCAGGCGGGAGCAGCAACCATGTCAGCAGCCTGCCTATGACGGAGTTTATCCGCTATGCCAAGGAAAAGGGGCTGACGTATTATGATTGGAATGTGATGAGCGGGGATGCCACTGGGCAGGCGTATACTTCCGGGGAACTGATAGAGAATGTAATGAAAGATGCAGTAAGGCACCATACGGCGGTCGTGCTGATGCATGATGCAGCCACGAAAGCCCCTACGGTGGAGGCGTTAGCGCCGATGATTGACCAGCTAAGGGAAAATGGGTTTACGCTGCTTCCGATTGATGAGGATACAGAGCTAGTGCAGCATATCACTGCAGACAGTGTTGGGTAATAGGGGGAGTGCAGCATATCACTGCAGACAGTGTTGGGTGATAGGGGTAGTGCGGCATATCACTGCAGACAGTGTTGGGTGATAGGGGGAGTGCAGCATATCACTGCAGACAGAATTGGGTAATGGCGGGATGTTAATGGCAGAAAACAAATTAATGGAGGTACATATATGAGTTTTTTCAAAGATTTCAAGGATGATTTATTCCAGGCAGTCAATGATATCCTTCCTCCGGAGGGGGAAGGGCAGGAGGCAGGGGCCAATAGCCAGGAAGTGCATCCGGAAATGGTTGTGAATACTTTGGAGCAGGAAGTGGACGTGCAGTCTGAGCTGAAAAAGCTGGAAGGGCTTTTTGAGAAGGTGGGGGAGCCCGCCAATAGAATGGAAGAGGCGCCAATAGGCCCGGAACTGGAGGAAAGCGGCAGTGATATGGGGGAGGTTGGCGTAGAGATTGTTGCAGAGGAACAGGAGGGTGAAAGCGCATTGGGAGTGGATATAGCGGCAAACATGGAAACGGCTGACACTTTCGCAAGTGACGGCAGGCTTTCAGAGGCAGCGTCGAAGGAGACGACAGTTGTTACAGAAGGGACATACCTGAAAGGGGATTTGGAGACCACAGGCTCTTTGGAACTGAGGGGCAAGATTGATGGCAATGTGCAGTGCAATGGCAAGATGACGATTACAGGCAGCCTGAAAGGAGATACGGTATCCGCCGAGTTCTTTGCGGATTCTGCCAAGGTAGAAGGGGAAGTTTCTGCCAGCGGCACCGTCAAGATTGGGCTTGGTTCTGTGGTCGTTGGCAATATTACGGCTACAAGCGCAGTAGTTGCAGGGGCGGTGAAGGGCGATATTGACGTGCAAGGCCCGGTAGTAGTGGATACTTCTGCAGTGATTAAGGGCAATATTAAATCCCGTTCCGTGCAGATTAACAATGGCGCAGTGATTGAGGGCTTCTGTTCCCAGTGTTATGCAGATGTGGATATGGACAGCCTGTTTAAAGAAGGATAAGGCAGGTAGCAGATGAAGAGGATTGTATTGAAATTAAGCGGCGAGGCTTTGGCAGGGGAGAAGCATATGGGGTTTGACGAGCCCACCGTAACGGAAGTGGCCGGCCAGGTCAGGCAGTTGGTAGAGGCTGGGATAGAAGTAGGCATTGTGATTGGCGGCGGCAATTTCTGGCGGGGGAGGGACAGCGAGCGCATCGACCGTACCAAGGCAGACCAGATAGGGATGCTGGCCACGGTGATGAACTGTATTTATGTATCGGAGATTTTCCGTTCTGTGGGGATCCGTACGCAGATCCTGACGCCTTTTGCCTGCGGCGCTTTTACGAAGCTTTTTTCCAAAGACAGGGCGAATAAGTACTTTTCCAAAGGGATGGTGTGCTTTTTTGCCGGTGGGACAGGGCATCCTTACTTCTCCACGGATACGGCTACGGTACTCCGGGCAGTTGAGGTAGAGGCTGAGGGCATTTATTTGGCCAAGGCAGTGGATGGGGTCTATGACAGCGACCCCAAGGTAAACCCCAAGGCTGTGAAGTATGGGGAAGTATCCATCCAGGAAGTCATTAGCCAGAAGCTGGCGGTGGTGGATTTGGCAGCTTCCATTTTATGTATGGAAAATAAGATGCCCATGTATGTATTTGGGCTGAATGAGGGAAACAGTATTGTAAATGCCGTCAATGGGGCATTTACAGGGACGAAAGTAACAGTATAAAAGGAACCAGGCAATTGTTTTGCATAACTGCAATGGGATGGGCAGTTATGGGATGAAGGAGGTTTTTATGGACGAGAGGTTACAACCATATAGCGACAAAATGCAGAAATCTTTTGATAATTTATTGGATGAGTTTGGCTCTATCCGTGCAGGCCGGGCGAACCCCCATGTGCTGGACAGGCTGCGTGTAGATTATTATGGCACGCCTACTGCAATCCAGCAGGTGGCAAATGTCTCAGTCCCGGAGCCGCGCATGATTTTAATCCAGCCCTGGGAGGCAAGTATGGTCCGCCAGATTGAGAAAGCCATCCAGACATCGGATTTGGGGATTAATCCTACCAATGACGGCAAGGTAATCCGCCTGGTGTTCCCGGAGCTTACCGAGGAGCGCAGGAAAGATCTGGCAAAGGAAGTAAAGAAAAAGGGCGAAGGCGCGAAGGTGGCAGTCCGGAACATCCGCCGGGATGCGAATGATACTATGAAGAAAATGGGCAAGGCCAACGATATTTCAGAGGATGAGGTTAAGCAGCTGGAGGCAGAAATCCAGAAAATGACGGATAAATTCATAGCAAATGTGGAGAAAGCAGTAGAAGAAAAGTCAAAAGAGATTCTTACTGTGTAAGGATGCACGATGTGGAAGGGGCAAGGCGTTCGCGTCTGTCCCTTTTCTGTGAGGAGCCGTTTACAGCCGGTTTGGCGGCAGGCGGATGGGGGAAGCAGATAACGGAGATGGAGGAAGAGAATGGAAATTCCGCAACATGTGGCGATTATATTAGATGGAAATGGGAGATGGGCAAAACAGCGGGGGATGCCAAGGAATTATGGCCATACCCGGGGGGCGAAGAATGTGGAGGTTATCTGCGAGGAGGCGTGGGACCTGGGGATTAAGTATCTGACAGTCTATGCGTTTTCTACTGAAAACTGGAGCCGCCCGGAGGAAGAAGTGAATGCCTTGATGAAGCTGCTGCGCAGCTATATGAAAAACTGTATGAAAAGGGCGCTAAAGAACCATATGCGGGTGCGGGTCATCGGGGACAAGTCCAAGCTGGCGCCGGATATCCGGGAGGCCATAGAGCGGCTGGAGGAGGTTACCAAGGACCAGCAGGGCTTGAATTTCCAGATTGCCATTAATTATGGGAGCCGGGATGAGATGCTGCGCGGCATGCGGCGGATGCTCCGGGATTATGGGCAGGGAGGGTTTGCCTTAGAGGAACTGGACGAGCAGCGGTTTGAGGGGTATTTGGATACCAGCGGCATCCCTTCCCCGGATTTATTAATCCGTACGAGCGGGGAACTTAGGCTGTCGAATTACCTTTTATGGCAGCTGGCATACAGCGAGCTTTATTTTACCCCTGTTCCCTGGCCGGATTTTACAAAAGAGGAATTAGTAAAAGCCATTGAGGACTATAATAATAGGGATAGGCGTTATGGCGGGATAAAGGAGGGGTAGGAGTGTTTAAGACACGGTTGCTGAGCGGGATCATCCTGGTGGCGGCGGCAGTCGCCCTGGTGACGGCGGGCGGGGATGCGCTTCTTGTAGGCCTTGCCACAGTCTCCTTGGTGGGGCAGTTTGAGCTTTACCGGGTGTTCCATATTGAAAAATCCCTGGTTGGAGCCATTGGGTATCTGGGTACGGCCCTGTATTATGCCAGCTTAAGGGAAGCATTCCTGCCTGGGTTTGAGGCCTTTGCGCTGGGGCTGCTGGTATTTTTAATGGCGGCTTACGTTTTTTCATTCCCAAAGTACAAGGCAGATCAGGTGTTTGCAGGGTTTGCAGGGGCTTTTTATGTGCCTGTGATGCTGGCGGGGATTTACCAGACCAGGGCGTTGCCGTCAGGCGCATACTTGGTTTGGCTGATTTTCCTGTGCTCTTGGGGATGCGATACCTGTGCGTATTGTGTCGGCGTGCTGGTTGGCAAGCATAAAATGGCGCCAAAGCTCAGCCCCAAGAAATCTGTAGAGGGCGCGGTAGGCGGATGCCTGGGCACAGCCCTCCTGACCTTGCTGTATGGCTTCCTGTTCCGTGGGGAGATGGGGCTTTCAGAAAATGGCGTGTTCCTCTTAGCTGGGATAGCGGCTGTAGGGGCATTGATTTCTATGGTAGGGGATTTAGCGGCCTCTGCCATCAAGCGCAATTATGGGATTAAGGATTATGGCAAGCTGATCCCAGGGCACGGCGGGGTATTGGACCGGTTTGACAGCGTGATTTTTACTGCCCCGATTATCTATTATCTGGGGCAGTACCTGATGTGATGGGCATAAAGCCTTAAGTTAGCGCATTGGTAGGAATGGCGAGGTGGCATATGAAGAAGATTGCGATATTGGGGTCTACAGGGTCGATTGGGACGCAGGCCTTGGAAATTGCCCGGGAGCAGAAGGATATAGAAGTCGTGGCGTTGGCTGCGGGCACGAACGTGGATTTGCTGGAGCAGCAGGTGCGGGAGTTCTGCCCCAAGCTAGCGGTGCTCTGGGGGGAAAAGGAAGCCTCTTGCCTGCGGGCCAGGGTAAGGGATTTGCCAACCCGGGTGGCGGCAGGGATGGAAGGCCTCCTGGAGGCCGCCACGGTGCCGGAGGCGGAAATTATAGTGACGGCGGTCGTAGGTATGATAGGGATAAGGCCTACCATTGCGGCCATAGAGGCGGGGAAGGACATTGCCCTTGCAAATAAGGAGACCTTGGTAACGGCAGGGCATATTATTATGCCGCTGGCCAAGGAAAAAGGCGTGCACATCTTGCCCGTGGACAGCGAGCACAGCGCTATTTTCCAATCCCTGCACGGCGAAAATGGGAACCCTATCCATAAAATCCTGCTGACTGCCTCGGGCGGCCCGTTCCGCGGCAAAAAGCGGGAGGAACTGGCGGATGTCCAGGTGGAGGACGCCTTGAAGCATCCGAACTGGTCTATGGGCAGGAAGATAACGGTGGATTCTGCCACTATGGTCAACAAAGGATTGGAGGTCATGGAGGCAAAATGGCTATTTGGCGTAAGCTTAGAGCAGATCCAAGTGTTGGTCCATCCGCAAAGCGTCATCCATTCCATGGTGGAATATGCGGATGGGGCGGTGATTGCCCAGCTAGGGCTCCCAGACATGCGCCTCCCCATCCAATACGCTTTGTATTACCCCCAGCGCAGGAGCCTGTCTGGGGAGCGTCTGGATTTTTACAAGCTGTCCGGGCTTACGTTTGAGGAGCCGGATTTGGAGGCCTTCTTGGGCCTGCGCCTGGCCTTTGCGGCAATGAGGCGCGGCGGGAACCTCCCCACGGTGTACAATGCGGCCAATGAGAAGGCAGTCGCATTATTTTTAGGGAAGAAAATACGTTTCTTGGAAATCCCGGAAATTATCGGTTCCTGCATGGAGCAGTGCCCTTATATTAAGGATCCGGGCATAGAGGAAATCCTTGAGACAGAAGCTGGCGTTTACGCTTATATAGAGAGCAGGTGGTAAATTTGAATATTGTGATTGCGATAATTATTTTCAGTATCATTATTTTATTCCATGAGCTGGGGCATTTCCTGTTTGCCAAGTTCAATGGCATTAAGGTAAATGAATTTTGCCTTGGCCTTGGCCCTACCTTGGTAGGGTTTACGAAGGGTGAGACAAAATATTCCATTAAGCTGCTGCCTTTTGGGGGCGCATGCATGATGGAAGGGGAAGACGGGGACAGCAATGACGCCAGGGCTTTTAACAGCAAGCCAGTCTGGGCCCGTATCAGCGTAGTTGCAGCAGGGCCGGTTTTTAATTTTATTATGGCCTGGGTATTTGCGTTGATTGTAATCGGAAGCGTAGGTTATGACAGGCCTGTGCTGACAGGTGTTATGGAAGGCTTCCCGGCAGAGGAGGCCGGGCTGCAGGCAGGGGATGAAATTATCTCCATGAATGGCTACCGCACCCATTTTTACCGGGAAGTCAGCCAATATTCCCTCTTCCATCCCGGCGAGACCGTCGAGTTGGTTTATGAGAGGGACGGCCGGCGCCATGAGGTTACCCTGGCGCCGCAGCTGGATGAGGAATCCGGCAGGGAACTGATTGGCCTGAACGGCACCTTAGCTAGGAAAAGGGGCACCGTGTTAGAGACATTGGGCAACAGCTTTTTTGAAGTGCGCTATTGGATCTGCAATACGGTTGAGAGCCTGCGCATGCTGGTGACAGGCAAGGTGGGCGTCAACGACATGTCAGGGCCTGTAGGGATTGTGAAGATGATGGGGGACACTTATGAGAACGAGCAGTCCAGCGGGGGGACTTGGATTGCGGTCCTGAGCATGGTGAATTTCTCTATTTTCCTGTCAGCGAACTTGGGGATTATGAACCTTCTGCCCATTCCGGCGTTGGATGGGGGGAGGCTGGTGTTCCTGCTGATAGAGGCAATCCGCAGGAAGAAGATCTCACCGGAAAAAGAGGGGATGGTGCATTTTGTAGGGCTGGTGGCGCTGATGGCGCTGATGGTGTTTGTGATGTTCAATGATATCAGGAATATCCTTTAAGCAAGGAGAGAGGCGAAAAAGGAGGCAAAAGCTTATGAATCCTCAAATTACCCGCAGGTTTACACGGAAAGTTACAATCGGGAATAAGGTGGTTGGCGGCCAATCCCCCATATTGATCCAGTCCATGACAAATACAAGGACAGAAGACGTCCGATCCACGATTGACCAAATCCAGCGCCTGACGGCGGCAGGATGCGAGATTATCCGCTGTGCAGTCCCGAATATGGAGGCGGCAGAAGCGCTGGGGGAAATTAAAAAGGGGATTACCATCCCTTTGGTTGCAGATATCCATTTTGACTACCGCCTTGCCATTGCCGCCATGGAGCACGGCGCGGACAAAATCCGTATTAATCCAGGGAATATTGGGGAACCTGCGCGTGTCCAGGCTGTCATTGATGTGGCAAAGGAACGTAATATCCCCATCCGCGTAGGTGTTAACAGCGGCTCCTTGGAGAAAGGGTTAGTGGAAAAATACCATGGCGTGACGGCAGAAGGGCTTGTGGAAAGCGCATTGGACAAAGTCCGTATGATAGAAGGGATGGGGTATGGCAATCTAGTCATCAGCATTAAGTCGTCGGACGTGTTAATGTGCGTCAGGGCCCATGAGCTGCTTGCAGGGAAGTCCGATTACCCGCTGCATGTGGGGATTACGGAAGCGGGTACGGTAACCAGCGGGAACATTAAGTCGGCCATAGGGCTTGGCATGATTTTGGGGCAGGGGATTGGAGATACCATCCGTGTGTCCCTGACGGGGGATCCCGTGGAAGAGGTGAAGTCTGCCAAGATTATCCTGCGGACGCTGGGGCTTAGGCGGGGAGGCATTGAAGTGGTGTCCTGCCCTACCTGTGGGAGGACGCAGATTGACCTGATAAGTCTGGCCGGCCAGGTGGAGGATATGGTGGGCGATATCCCCCTGGATATAAAAGTGGCGGTAATGGGATGTGCGGTCAATGGGCCTGGGGAGGCCAAGGAGGCGGACATCGGGATTGCAGGGGGGATTGGGGAAGGGCTGATCTTCAAGGGCGGCCAGGTGTATAAGAAAGTGAAGGAAGAGGAACTTCTGCCAGCGCTCCGTTATGAATTATTGCATTGGGGGGAATAGGGCATGGGCAAGCTTTTTTTTGATGTGTTTCCAGGATTGCGCGTACAGGCACAGATAGAGGGGCTGATGGCGGGGGTGGAAGTGACGAAGGTATCCACGAACCGGCAGAAAAACCATCTGCGCGTGTACCTTGTAAGCGACAGGCTGATTGAAAAAACGGATATCTACCATTTGGAGCAGGATATCAAGCAGCAGCTGTTCCCAAAGCATGGCGTGGCCATTAAGATTATTGAGAAATTCCGCCTTTCGGGGCAGTATAACCCGCGGACGCTGATGGACGCATACAAGGACAGCATTCTGCAGGAATTCCGGATGTATAGCCTGCTGGAGTACAGTATGCTGCGGCTGGCGCAGATGGAGTTCTCTGGAGATCGCAAAATGCAGCTTCTCTTGGAGGATTCTGTCATTGCAAGGCAGAAATCAGAGGATATGGTACAGGTATTGGAGAAGATTATCTGTGAGCGCTGCGGCTTGGATGTGGACATCCAGGTGGGGTATGTAGAGCCAAAGGAAAAAAAGCACAAGAAAAACAGCGAAATCCTAATCCAGAACCAAGTAAGGCAGATTATCAAGAATTCCTCCATGGGCATGGAGGGCGGAGGCTATCTGGAACCGGAGAAGGGGGAAATGCCTGATTTCCTGGAAGGGGGGAGGCATGCTGCTGGCGCCGCCTTTTTGCCAGAGGCGGATGGGAAGGGGGCTGGCAGCCTGCCAGAGAGGAAGAAAGCCCCGAAGGAGCCTTTGAGGCCAGGCAGGAAGGAGAAAGGGAAAGCAGGGAATCCCGATGTGGTGCTGGGGCGTGATTTTGACGAGGAGGCTGTCCCGATAGAACAGATTGCAGGGGAAATGGGGGAAATTGTCATCCGGGGGAAGGTGTTAAGCCTGGAGACGAGGGAAATCCGTAATGAGAAGACAATTATCATGTTTTCCATTACGGATTTTACGGATACCATCATGATAAAGATGTTTTCCAAGAATGCATATGTAGAGGAGATTACCTCTGAGGTTAAGAAGGGGGTTTTCCTGAAAATCAAAGGGGTTACAGCCATCGACCGGTTTGATGGGGAACTGACGGTGGGCTCTGTCAATGGGATTAAAAAAATCCCGGATTTTACCAGCGTACGCATGGACAATAGCCCCCAAAAGCGGGTGGAACTTCATTGCCATACAAAAATGAGCGATATGGACGGCGTGTCGGAGGTAAAGGATCTCATAAAGCGTGCCAGGGGCTGGGGGCATAAGGCAATTGCCGTAACAGACCACGGGAATGTACAGGCATTCCCAGATGCGAACCATGCCCTTTCACCGGAGGATGGGTTTAAGGTGATATATGGCGTGGAAGCCTATCTGGTAGATGATGTGAAAAGCATGATTGAAAACCCAAAGGGGCAGGGCCTGATGGACACCTATGTGGTGTTCGATTTGGAGACTACGGGGTTTTCCCCTGCAAACCACCGGATTATTGAAATTGGGGCAGTGAAGGTGGAAGGGGGGCGGATTACGGAGCGCTTTTCTACCTTTGTGAACCCGAAAGTGCCGATTCCCTTTAAGATTGAGGAACTGACGGGCATCCGGGACGATATGGTACTGGACGCGCCGGAAATCAGCCATGCGCTGCCCAAGTTCCTGGATTTCTGCGGGGAGGCGGTTATGGTGGCGCACAATGCAGGGTTTGACATGAGCTTTATCAGCAAGAACTGTGAGCGTCTGGGATATCCTTGCAGCTATACGGTTGTGGATACGGTTGCCTTGGCCCGGGTGCTGATGCCGCAGCTGAACCGCTTTAAGCTGGATACCTTGGCGAAGGCTTTGAAAATCCCCCTGGGCAACCATCACCGGGCCGTGGACGACGCGGCCTGTACGGCAGAGATTTTTGTGCATTTCTTGGAGATGCTCGGGGAGCGGGGCATACATACGTTAGAGGAAGCAAATGCACTGGGCGCTGCTTCTGTGGAGAATATCAAAAAGCTGCCCAGCCACCATGCCATAATTTTGGCTTCTAATGATACGGGCAGGATTAATCTGTACCGGCTGGTATCGGACTCCCATCTGAAGTATTTCCACCGGGTGCCCCGGATCCCCAAAAGCGAGTTCCTAAAGCGCCGGGAGGGGCTGATAATCGGCTCGGCCTGCGAGGCGGGCGAATTGTACCAGGCCATCCTGCGGGGGCAGCCAGAGGAGGAGGTTGCAAGGCTGGTGCGGTTCTATGATTACCTGGAAATCCAGCCTTTGGGGAACAATGATTTTATGCTGCGGGGAGAAGACCCAGCCGTGGCCTCCAAAGAGGAGCTCAGGGAAATCAACCGGCGGATTGTAAAGCTGGGGGAAGATTTCCAGAAGCCTGTGGTAGCAACCTGCGACGTGCATTTTTTGGATCCGGAGGATGAGGTGTACCGCCGGATTATTATGGCGGGGAAAGGGTTTAAGGATGCGGATGACCAGGCGCCGCTGTTTTTGCGGACTACCGAGGAAATGCTGGAGGAATTTGCCTATCTGGGCAGCGGGAAAGCAGAGGAAGTGGTCATTGCCAATCCCAATAAGATTGCGGATATGTGTGAAAGGATTTCCCCGGTACGGCCGGATAAATGCCCGCCGGTGATTGAAAATTCTGACCAGATGCTCCGGGATATCTGCTATAACAAGGCCCATGAGATTTATGGGGGGGATCTTCCTACGATTGTAAAGGAGCGCTTGGAGCGGGAATTGAATTCCATTATTTCCAATGGGTATGCGGTGATGTACATCATCGCCCAGAAATTGGTGTGGAAATCCAATGAGGATGGCTATCTGGTGGGTTCCCGGGGATCTGTGGGCTCTTCCTTTGTGGCCACCATGTCCGGGATTACGGAGGTAAACCCCCTATCCCCCCATTATTACTGTGCAGAATGCCATTACAGTGATTTTAGCTCCCCAGAAGTAAAAGCCTATGCGGGACGGGCAGGCTGCGACATGCCGGATAAAAAGTGCCCTGGATGCGGCGCGCCTCTGCGTAAGGAGGGGTTTGACATCCCTTTTGAGACTTTCCTGGGCTTTAAGGGCAACAAGGAACCGGATATTGACTTGAATTTTTCCGGGGAATACCAGAGTAAGGCCCATGCATACTGTGAGGTTATCTTTGGCTATGGGCAGACATACCGGGCTGGGACCATTGGGACCTTGGCAGATAAGACCGCCTATGGGTATATCAAGAATTATTTTGAAGAGCGCGGCATGCGCAAGCGGAATTGCGAGATTGACCGGATTGTCCAGGGCTGTGTGGGCGTGCGGCGTACGACCGGGCAGCACCCAGGCGGTATTATCGTGCTGCCGATAGGGGAGGAAATCCATTCCTTTACCCCCATCCAGCACCCGGCCAATGATATGTCCACGGATATTGTCACAACCCATTTTGACTACCATTCCATCGACCATAACCTGCTGAAGCTGGATATCCTGGGGCACGACGATCCTACCATGATCCGTATGCTGGAGGACCTAACGGGCATTGACGCCCAGAAGATCCCCTTGGATGACAAGGACGTGATGTCCCTGTTCCAGAGCACCAAGGCTCTGGGCATTGAGCCGGAGGCGATTGGCGGGTGCCAGCTAGGGTCTTTGGGGATTCCGGAATTCGGCACGGAATTTGTCATCCAGATGCTTCTGGATACGAAGCCCCAGTCTTTTTCAGACCTGGTCCGTATTTCCGGGCTGTCCCATGGGACGGACGTATGGCTTGGGAATGCCCAGACCCTAATCCAGGAAGGGAAGGCGACGATTTCTACGGCAATCTGTACCCGTGATGACATTATGACATACCTGATTGGGATGGGGATGGAAAGCGAGCTGTCCTTTACGATTATGGAGAGCGTGCGTAAAGGGAAGGGGCTAAAGCCGGAATGGGAGAAAGCCATGACGGAGCATCAAGTGCCGGATTGGTATATATGGTCCTGTAAGAAGATAAAGTATATGTTCCCCAAAGCACATGCGGCAGCCTATGTTATGATGGCCTGGCGTATTGCTTACTGCAAGGTGTTTTACCCTTTGGCCTATTATGCCGCCTTTTTCAGCATCCGCGCCACCTCCTTCAGCTATGAACTGATGTGCCAGGGGAAGGAGAAGCTGGAATTTTTCCTGGCAGATTATGGGAGGAGGAAGGATTCCCTGACAAAAAAGGAGCAGGATACCATAAAGGACATGAAGATCGTGCAGGAGATGTATGCCCGGGGCTTTACGTTCGTGCCGGTGGATTTGTTTGCTGCAAAGGCCCATACCTTCCAGATTGTGGAGGGGAAATTAATGCCCTCCCTAGACAGCATTGAGGGGCTGGGGGATAAGGCGGCGGATGCGGTGGTGGAAGCGGCAAAGGACGGCCCATTCCTGTCCAAGGATGATTTCCGCCAGCGGACCAAGGTGTCAAAGACGGTGATTGACCTGATGGACAGCTTGGGGATACTGGGGGACTTGCCGGAATCGAACCAGCTGTCATTATTTGATTTTTAAGTATTCCTTGACCAATGGCAGAAAGAGTGTTATTGTTATCTGGTAGTTTATAGGACATTGCACCAACCAGTGGAGGAAAAGATATGACATATGAGGAATTTTTTGCAAAGGTGAAGGATACCTTTATGGATGCGGATGCCAGCGGCATAGAAGGGCATCTGGCCTACCAGTTCAATATTACTGGCGAGGCAGAAGGTATTTTCTATGTGGAGGTCAAAGAGGGCAAGCTGTATGTGGAACCGTATGAATATTATGACAGGGACGCCATCTTCACAGCACCTGCAGACTTGCTGATGAAGATTGCGGAAGGCAAGCAGGATCCGCTTCTGGCATATACCTTGAAGAAGCTGAAGGTGGAAGGCGATTTGGGCAAGGCGTTAAAATTAAAAGAATTGCTTGCCAGCAAGAAAAAAGCAGACAAGAAGGCAAAGAAGAAATAGGGCAGGCACAGCGGGACCGCAGTCCATAAGGGCAGGAAAAGCCTGCAGTAAGCTGGAGCCATGTTCCTTCCCGCAAGGGCAAAGGGGCTGCCGCAAAATAACCGCTTTATACAAGATAGGGCGCCTGGATGGCACCAGACGCACCCAGATCCTGTATTTAAGCTGTATTTTGCGGCAGCCCTTTTGAGCGGCTCCTTAGATGAATGAAATAAAATTCTCCCCCATATTCCCAATCCTTGCAAGGGCATAGACTTCAATCCCCTGCGCTTCTAATTTCTCACGCCCAGGCTGGAAGGATTTTTCAATCAGTATGCCAAGCCCTGCAATGGTGGCGTAGGACATACGGATTAAACGGATAGCAGCCGTGGCGGCTTCCCCGTTTGCCAGGAAATCGTCTACAATCAGGACATGGTCGTTTTGGCTGATGTATTTCTTGGAAAGGGTCAGCTCATAGTTGGTTTCCTTCGTAAAGGAAGTGACAACGGTCTGGTATAAATCCTGGTTCAGGATTTTGGAGGGCTGTTTTTTCAGGATTAGCAATGGGACGCCCAAGGCCAAGGAGACCATCAGCGCCGGGGCGATGCCAGAGCTCTCAATCGTGGCAATCTTGGTGATGCCCCTCCCCTTGAAGTGCGCGGCAATCTCATTGGCCATTTCCTGCATCAGCATGGGGTCTATCTGGTGGTTAATGAAGCTGTCCACTTTTAGGATATGCTCATTTAACGCAACGCCGTCTGTCTTAATTTTTTCTTCTAATAATTTCATAATCGTCCACCTCTGAAAAAGATTTAAACTTGCATGTCCCCTTTATTATATAGGAAAAAAGAGGATATGACAAGATTTTTACAAGATTGAAAGACAGTTCTTCTTATGTTAAAATGGGAAAAAGGAGAAAATGCCATGAAAATAACGGTTTTAGCAGTAGGCAAGGTGAAGGAAAAATTCTACAGGGATGCCATTGGGGAATTCCAAAAGCGGCTGGGGCGCTATTGCCGGCTGGAAATTGTGGAGGTGGCGGATGAGCAGACGCCGGACCATGCCAGCGGAGCCACGGAGCGGCAGATAAAGGTACAGGAAGGGCGGCGGCTCCTGAAAAAGATACGGGAAGGAGACTGGGTATGCGCCCTTGCCATAGAAGGGAAAATGCTGGATTCAGTGGGATTTTCCCAGAAAATAAATGCCCTTGGGGTTGGTGGGGCAAGCCGCCTGGTGTTTGTGGTGGGCGGTTCCCTGGGGCTTTCCGAGGAAGTCTTGGGGCGGGCGGATTTTCTTTTGAGTTTTTCGGAAATGACCTTCCCCCACCAGCTGATGCGGGTAATCCTGCTGGAGCAGATTTACCGTGCCTACCGTATTATGAAGCATGAGCCATATCACAAGTAAGTACGAATGAGAACGGGTGTTCTTGGGAATGGAAGAGAATAAGAGTTATATTTTTAACCCCATGGGGGTTTACTGTTGGGTGTGCAGTTTGTCTGGTGGGATATATTTTATCAAATAAGCCAGGCTGCACTCCAACACATAGCACAGGTATTTCAGAATGTCAATATCCAGACATTGCATCTTGTTATCCCTGTAATTTCTTAATTTTGTTCTCTGCATTTCTGTGCGAAAGGATAACTGATTGAGAGAAATGTTTTTTCCTTCTAATATTTCAGTTAAGTGAATTTTATATCGCCATAACCATCTGAACTGACAGGAAGCTGGCGTAAAGGATTTGCTCTGTTGGGCATGGCAGCAGGATGGAAGCATACTCATTTACAGCAAGGAATGGGAAAAATGTGCCGCAGATTATCCTGCAGGGGAACTGGGTGGGGCAGAGGAGCTTTGAGATTGGATGCAGCGTGTCTGTGGAGTATTACCAGAATAAACTGGGGATTAAAAAGAAAAATGCCGGGAGACAGGTTTTCGGCTTATTGTAATTTGCCGGAAGCCTGTGTATAATAGAAATAGATAATAGGGATTTTGAAAAATACACATTTTCCGGC
>CAJUSO010000058.1 GCA_910588965.1 uncultured Lachnospiraceae bacterium
AACTCTTAGAATCTTTCAAGGTTATTTCACTGTTCAGTTGTCAAGGTCTTATCTGTTGTCTGTTCTGTGCGACAACTTCTATACTTTATCATGCTTTCTTGTGTTTGTCAATAGTTTTTTTAAATTTTTTAATTTTATTTTTCTATTGCTTCTCTAAGAAAACAAGGCTGTGTATGACAATTTCCCTCTCGTTTCGACGTCCGTTGCCAACAACGTCATTTATATTATCATGATTGCCTTATATTGTCAACAAGAAATCCTTATTTTTTTAAAGAAAGTTATTTTACCATTTTCATCCATTATTATTTGAATTTTCAGTATATTTCAGACCTGTAAAGCTACCAATAAATAAGCAGCCGCCATAGCTATATTTCAAAGCGCCTGCGGTGCTTGTTTGGTTTAATACAATTCGGGCTATACTGCAATAATAGGATGATACAATCCTGTAAAGAAGCGGCTGCGGATAAAATCCCCCGCAGCAAACAATAAAATATCCTCTTGACAAAAACTTTTATATATGATTTAATGTTCATATGAATAACTGTTCATATGAATGGTGTTTTCATGTTTCTATATGGGATTAAATAGAGGAGGAAATATTCATGAAACAAACAAAACCAAACAAGGATCCACATAACGGCATCCATATTTACCAGCATAAAGATACCCCCACATGCGGCCATCCCCATAAAAACGGCACTGGGCTTGAATACGGGCATGGACAGGAACATGCATGTAGCTGCGGAGCAGAACATGGGCACAAACATGAAGACGGGCTTACACAGGAACATGGCTGCGGCTGCGGGGCAGGACATGGGCACAGACATGCAGACGGGCATATGCAGGAACATGGATGTAGCTGCGGGACGGAACTGGGACATGGACAGGAACATGGGCATATGCACGGGCAGAGCTGCGGCTGCGGGACAGGACATGGGCACAAGCATGCAGAACCAGGCGGGCACCACCCAGACATCTCAGCTGCTGATGGCGTTAAGCTGGCTTACCTTGTAGAAAATCTAGGATGTGCAAATTGTGCGGCTAAAATGGAGCGGCGCATCCATGAACTTCCTGAAGTGAATGCCGCAACCCTTACCTTTGCCACCAAGCAGCTGCGTGTGGCGGTTACAGCGGTTGCAGCGGATGACGCGGATAAACTGCTTGCAAAATTCCAGGATATCTGCTCTTCCATTGAACCAGAAGTTATTGTAAGCAGGCAGGCAGTTTCCCAAAAAGGGAAGAAAGCGCTCCAGCCTACAGCCAGCAAGGAGGCAGCGCAGAAATCCCGCAAGCAGAAGATAAGCCTTATCTCTATCCTCACAGGCGCTGCGCTTTTTATTTTAGGGGAGGTATTGGAACAGGCAGGCATAGGCGCAAGTTTCCTTCCCCCGTTAATTTTTGTCCTTGCTTATCTCATCCTAGGAAGTGAGATTTTAGCGGCTGCCGGGAAAAATATTGTAAGAGGGCAGGTTTTTGATGAAAACTTTTTAATGGGTATTGCCACACTGGGGGCTTTTGCCATCGGGAACTTCCCAGAAGCTGTTGGGGTGATGCTGTTTTACCGTATTGGGGAATATTTTGAAGAAGCAGCGGTTTCCCGCAGCCGTTCCCAGATTATGGATGCTGTGGATTTACGCCCAGAGGTTGTAAACCTTGTCGTTGGGGATGGGACAAAAGCAATTCCTGCAGAAGAGGCACAGCCAGGCGACCTGCTTTTTATCCGCCCTGGTGACAGGATTCCCCTAGACGGCGTCATCACAGAAGGGGAAAGCCGCCTGGATACCTCGCCGATTACCGGTGAGCCAGTGCCTATAAGGGCTTCGGCCGGCGACCCTGTGACGTCCGGGTGCATCAACCTTTCCGGATCCCTGTCCATCCGGGTTGAGAAAAACCTGGAACATTCCATGGTCACCAGGATTTTAGATTCTGTAGAAAACGCAGCGGCCAGCAAGCCGAAGATTGACCGGTTCATAACACGCTTTTCCAGGATTTATACCCCCTTTGTGGTGGCTGCGGCATTCGCAACGGCCATCCTCCCTTCCCTGGTTACCGGGGACTGGCGCCATTGGATTTATACAGCCTTGACCTTCCTGGTTATCAGCTGCCCCTGCGCACTGGTCTTAAGCGTCCCCCTGGCATTCTTTTCTGGCATTGGGTCTGGCTCGAAACGTGGGATTTTATTCAAGGGCGGCGTGTCCATCGAAGCCCTTGGCCGCATATCCACCGTCATTATGGATAAAACCGGGACAGTGACCAAAGGGGATTTTGCCCTGCAGAAGGTGACGCCCTTCCATGGATATGAAGAAGAAGAAATCTTAACGCTCTGCGCAAGCTGCGAACAGCAGTCCACACACCCGATTGGGGTCAGCATAACAGCAGCCGCCAGGGAAAAGGGATTGGCTCTGGAGCAGCCTGCTTCCTTAGAGGAAATCGCAGGCCAGGGCATCTGCGCCACGCTTTCTGCCGGCAAGGTCCTAGCTGGAAACCGCAAGCTGATGGAACGCTTCCAAATAGATACTTCTGGCTGCAGCCAATCCTCATTTGGCACAGAAGTCCTTTTGGCTGTGGATGGCAAGCTTGCCGGATGCCTGGCTGTTTCAGATACCATCAAGCCAGAAGCCCAAACAGCCATCCAGGCGCTGAAAAAATTAAATATCCGGACAGCTATGCTGACAGGGGATGCATCCGAAAGCGCACAGGCTGTTGCAGAAGCTACCGGCATTGATGAAGTACATGCAAAACTGCTTCCAGAAGGCAAGCTGTCCAAGCTGCAGGAAATACGCAAAGAACATGGGGCTGCCATGTTCGTAGGGGACGGCATTAATGACGCCCCTGTGCTGGCAGGCGCAGATGTGGGAGCCGCTATGGGCAGCGGTGCAGACGCCGCTATTGAGGCGGCAGATGTCGTATTCATGACTTCTAATATGGAAGCCGTGCCAGATTCCATTACCATCGCAAAGGCCACGACACGGATTGCCTGGCAGAATGTTGTATTTGCATTGGGCATCAAAGCTGTTGTCATGGCGCTTGGGCTTACCGGATATGCTTCCATGTGGATGGCAGTCTTTGCAGACAGCGGGGTTGCGATGCTTTGCGTCCTGAATTCCATCCGGCTCTTATATAAGAAATAGCTATCCTTTTTGGATTGCCTCCCGGATATTGCCTACTCCCACAATCTGTATCCCACTTGTATCCGTCAGCCCAGGGACGCATACCTTGGGCAGGATACAAGTAGAAAACCCCAGCTTCTTTGCCTCCGAGACACGCTGCTGCGCCATATTGACTGCACGGACCTCCCCACTTAGCCCCACTTCCCCAAAACAGATTACCTTATCGTCAATTACCTTATTGCGGAAGCTGGAGGCCAAGGCCATGACAATCCCGAGGTCTATGGCCGGCTCATGCATCCGCACGCCCCCTGCGATATTCACATAGGCGTCACTGGAAGATAGGGACAGCCCCGCCCGCTTTTCTAAAACTGCCATCAGTAAGTTTACACGGTTTAAATCAGTCCCTGCCGCCGTCCTTCTGGGAATCCCAAAATTACTATGGCAGACCAGCGCCTGGATCTCCACCAGGATTGGGCGGGTCCCTTCCATGGAACAGGCCACTACAGAACCGGAGGCTCCCTGGGGCTTTCCATTCAGCATAAATTCCGAAGGGTTCTCCACCTCTTTCAGTCCGGCTTCCCGCATCTCAAACACGCCAATCTCATTGGTAGAGCCAAAACGGTTTTTCACGCCGCGCAGGATACGGTAAGAAGCATGCCTGTCCCCTTCAAAATACAGTACCGTATCCACCATATGCTCCAATACCCTAGGGCCTGCCACCACGCCTTCTTTTGTCACATGGCCTACAATAAATACTGTTATATCCATCCCTTTTGCAACCTGAAGCAAACGGGCTGTTGTTTCCCTTACCTGGGACACGCTGCCTGGGGCAGAACCGATATCCTCACTATATATGGTCTGTATGGAATCAATGATGACCGCCTGAGGCTTCTGCCGTTCCACCACCTGCTCAATCCGTTCCATGCTAGTCTCGCAGAACAGGCGGAGCCCATCAGAAAACTGCCCGATACGCTGAGCCCGCATCTTAATCTGCTGGAGGGATTCTTCCCCGGAAATATAGAGCACCTCCATGGATTCTGCCAGGTTCCTGCACACCTGGAGCAACAAGGTAGACTTCCCAATCCCTGGATCTCCGCCCACTAGCACCAACGAACCTGGGACAATCCCGCCTCCCAGCACCCTGTCAAGCTCTGCAAACCCAGTCTGGACCCGGCTTCTGTCCTGCATATTGATTTCGGACAGCTTGCTTGGCTTTAATTCCTCTCCGGCTGCGCCCCCTTTTTTCTTCCCTGCAGCGTTTTTCTCAACGGATTCTTCCACAAATGTGCTCCATTCCCCGCACCCTGGGCACTGCCCCATCCACTTTGAAGACTCATAGCCACAAGACTGGCAAAAATACACCGTAATCTTTTTCCCTTTCGCCATATCATAATCCTTTCTTTCATGGTTTTACAGAATTCCAAAAACAAAACATGGGCACCCAAAAAAGCCTTCTGGCTCTTCAGGCGCCCTGCCATGCATTCCCATCCCCTTATCTGGCTCTCCCCCTTATTCCCATCCCCTTTATTTCCTCCCCACATTCCCTTACCCTTTCACTTCCTCCCCACATTCCCTTACCCTTTTGCTTTCCTCCCCACATTCCCTTATCCTTTTGCTTTCTTCCCCGTGCTTCCGTCTCCTGCCCGCTCCCCACGCTTCAAAGACGCCAGTGCGCCCGGCTCCATACCAAGGCTTGCTTTCCCAATCTAACCTCCATGGCCTCCGATGGCTTATCATCCAATTCCATGCCGAGGTTTATCCCTATCCAATCTTCTCAATCTTCACGGATACTGGCATCCCCTCGTTCAGTTCTACACTAAGGCTCAGCTTCCCGCCCAGGTTCGTCTTCATGGTGCCTGCGTCCGCTCCATCCACGTACACTCTATATTCAGCCTGATCTTCTAGTTCCAATGTAATCTGCGCATCCTCTGGCCCCTCTACCTGAAAACTAACGCCGCTGCCAGTGGCACAGAACTGGCTTACTGCCGTCCCCGGCACAGATTCATACACAAACATCCCATTCCGCTCTAATTTGGTAATCTCCTGGAAAGTCTTTACCTTATACAGGTCGCCGCCAAATTCATAATTATCAGCCTTTGACTTCTTGGCAAGCTTGTAATTCCCAAAGCTCAAACTCTCATTGTTCTCTGTACGGATCAGTTCTTCTACTACAGCCATTTTAATTATCCTCCTGTTGACATCTTGTCCTGTGTTTCCTTCTGTAAATGCCCAGGAAGCATTCTGCCAGCCTGACGCATCCTGCCCCTGGGAATTAACACACTTACATTATATAATAAATCCCGTGTTTTTTCCAGTAATATTTTCCCCCGCTACTTCCCTTTTTTTACTGTGAAGGCAATCTCTTTCTTGTGCATAGCCACTTCCACGGTATCCCCTGCCTTCACCCTGCCTGCAAGCAGTTCCTCTGCCAAGCCGTCCTCAATCTTATTCTGGATCATCCTCCGCAAGGGGCGCGCGCCGTATTTGGGCTCATAGGCGGCATCCACAATAAACCCTTTCACATTCCCGGTAACCTGGAGGGTAATATCCATCTGCTTTCTGCAGCGCTCTGCCAGCGCCTTGACCATCAGGGTAACGATTTTTTTCATATCTTCTTTTGTCAGGGCATGGAATACAATCGTCTCGTCAATCCGGTTCAGGAATTCCGGCTTAAAAATCCTGCGAACCTCTTCCATCACGCTGCCCTTCATCCGCTCATAATTGTTCTTTGCATCATCCACAGAAGCAAAGCCCAGGGCTTTCGGCTCAATAATGGACTGTGCCCCTGCGTTGGAAGTCATAATGATAATGGTATTCTTAAAGTCAATCCGCCTGCCTTGGGCGTCTGTGATATGGCCGTCATCCAGCACCTGCAGCAGGATATTAAACACATCCGGATGGGCTTTTTCAATCTCATCAAAGAGGATGACCGAATAGGGCGTCCTCCGCACTTTCTCGCTTAACTGCCCGCCTTCGTCATACCCCACATAACCTGGGGGGGATCCAATCATCTTGGAAACGCTGTGCTTTTCCATATATTCTGACATATCGATACGGATGATAGAGTCTTCCGTGCCAAACATGGCTTCTGCCAGGGCTTTGGAAATCTCCGTCTTCCCCACGCCGGTAGGCCCTAGGAACAGGAAAGAACCGATGGGGCGTCCTGGGTCTTTCAAGCCCACCCTCCCGCGGCGCACGGCCTTTGACACAGAAACCACGGCCTCTTCCTGGCCAATCACCCGTTTGTGGAGCACCGATTCTAGCTTCCGCAGTTTCGCAGACTCCTCCTCTGCCAGTTTTTTCACCGGGATTTTTGTCCATTGGGCGACTACTTCGGCAACCTCATTTTCCGCAACTTCTGTTTTCTTGCGTTTTAAGGACTTTTTGGCCTTCTTCTGCTGCTTCTCATATTCTTCCTGCAGCTCTTCCTTTTCCTTGCGCAGCGAAGACGCCTCCTTCAAATCCATGCGCTGGATGGCCTCTTCCATCTCTTCTGCCAGCCGGTTCATCTCGATGCGGATATCCTGTAAGGATGTGGAAGTCTTCACGCCTTCCAGGCGCACCCTGGCTGCCGCCTCGTCCATTAAGTCAATCGCTTTATCCGGAAGGAAACGGTCCGTGACATAGCGGGCGGACAGGCGGGCGGCAGCCTCTATCCCTTCCTCCGTAATCACGACCTGATGGTGCTTCTCATAAAAACGGCGCAGCCCTTTTAAGATTTCGATGGTATCCTCCACGGTGGGCTCTTCTACCATGACGGGCTGGAAGCGGCGCTCTAAGGCTGCATCCTTCTCAATGTATTTCCGGTACTCTTCCACCGTGGTTGCGCCAATCATCTGGAACTCCCCGCGGGCAAGGTAAGGCTTCAGGATATTGGAGGCATCCATAGCCCCTTCCGCGCCCCCTGCGCCTATCATGGTATGGAGCTCATCCATAAACAGCAGCACGTTCCTGGCTTCGCTGACCTCCCGGATTACTTTTTTAATCCGCTCTTCAAATTCCCCGCGGTATTTCGAGCCTGCAATCATGCTGGAAAGATCCAGGGTGATGACACGCTTCCCAGCGATTGGCTCCGGCACCAGCCCCAGGGAAATCTGCTGGGCCAGCCCTTCCACAATAGCCGTCTTGCCCACGCCCGGCTCCCCAATCAGGCAGGGGTTATTCTTCCCCCTGCGGCTTAAAATCTGGATGACGCGGCGGATTTCACCCTCCCGCCCAATCACCGGATCTAGCTTCCCTTCCAACGCAAGCTTCGTCAGATCCCGGGAATATTGGTCTAACACCGGGGTGGCCTCCCGGTTCCGCCTCCTGCCCCGGGAGGATTTTAATTCCTCTTTGGAAAAACTCCCCTCTTCCCCCATGGCCACCAGCAGATCTATATACAGCTTCTGGAGGTTGGCGCCCATTGTCTTTAACAGGCGCACAGACGCCGATTCATTCTCTTTGAGCAAGGCCAGCAGAAGGTGCTCTGTCCCTATCTCCGGGCTCCCAAAATGCTCCGCCTCTTTCTCTGCCGTATCCAGTACCTTCTGGATCCTGGGGGAATACCCATCCGCATCCGGCAGTTCAATCCCTTCCCCTGGCGAAATCAGTTCTTCAATCAGTTCCAGCAGCTTCTTCTCTTCCATATGGCTGTCCGCCAGTACTTGGGCGGCCACCCCAGTCCCTTCCTGCATCAGCCCCGCTAAAATATGTTCTGTGCCTACATAATTATGCCGCAGCTTCTTGGATAATTTCGCTGCCAGCTCCAGGACCCTGCCTGCCTGTGGCGTATATTTTTTCTGCATGCTCTCCTCCTGCATATCATTATAATCCATACTCTTCAAATACCTGGTCCACGACTTGATGCACTTCCTCCTTGGAAATGTCCTTACACACCGCTCTGGCCAAGGTTACCCGCAAGCCCTCCCGCAGTTCCCGGATAGCCTGGCTTTTGTCTGCATCCAGGAAAATAACTGCCCCATTCCTGCGGTCCAGGCGGATAAACCCCTCCTGGCGCAGCACATGGTATGCCTTATTTACTGTATGCATATTAATGCCAATGCTTTCCGCAAGCTGGCGCACGGAAGGGAGGGATTCCCCCTCCTGATATTTATTTGTAGCAATCCCCAGGACAATTTGGTTCCGCAGCTGTATATAAATTGCTTCTTCGCTGTCAAAATCAATCTCAATAACAATGCCCATCCATCGTCCCTTCCTTACAAATCTTCCAAATCAATTACCTCAAAGCCATCATCCCTGTCATCCAGCTTAAGTTCTGCCGTCTCGCTCAATACCCTCTTGGGCTTTGGCGCATCCCAATCATCCTTCTCTGGAAGTGGGGCATGCTGGTCCCAGTCATCCTTCTCAGCGCCCAGGCCTTTCTGGTCCCAATCATCCTTCTCCTGCGCACGTTTCTTAATCCTGGGGTTCAGTTCTGCAAAGATAGGGTCTTCCTCCTGCCATCTATCTTCCCTGTCCCGGGAATGTCCCATTCCCATGCGGGATCCCTTGCCTTTCCCAATCCGTTCGGAACCATAGCGGACGGAATCATCCGCCCACTCTTTCTTCCCCTGCCTTTTCTTCCTGGCAGAAGAGGGGCTTGGCTCTTCCCCGTCCTCATCTATCCACGCCTCTTCCGTTTCCCTGCGGGAACGCCTCGCTCTCCTCGGGCTTGGCTCTGCATAATCAATCCCTTCCCCCTCTTCCTCCCATTCCCCATCTTCCCTGTGCCTTCTGCGCAGCAGCAAATTAAGGATGATAATGGCTAGCACCGCTACCAAAAACAGCAGTACGGAAATGGTCTTCCTAGACGTTTCCTTTTTGTGGTTATACTGTTCCTCTAAATCCTTGTATGCATTCCTAAGCCCTTGCATCTGGGCGCTCGCTTCTTCTGAATCCCCTTCTGTGCCGCTGGCTGGGGAGCTGCCAACAGCCTCTTCCCCCTGGACATAACGCTGGAAGGTCCCTTCCACTGTGTCATACTGATACCAGCCGATATTCCCATGGCTGCTGGCTGCATACACCAGGGAAAACTCTTCCCCGCCGCCTTGGGTAAATATAGGCACATCCTCAAATCCCCCTAACGTTCCAGAGGTCCTGGTATAAGCTTCCGATAAAACCGCATCTGCCGGAGGATCCAGCAAGATGAAATACCCTTCCCCTACCTCTGCCTTACGGAAGGGAGAAAAGCTCCCGCTGGCCTCTTCATAGACAGCTAAGGTGTTCTTCACATCCTGGCTTGGGGTCGTAAGATATACCAGCACCAGGGAAGGCAGCTTGTCAAACTGGAGCCCTTGCACCTGCTGCCCCATACAATTCACCTCTCTGGCAGAAAAGCCTTGCGGGATACGGTCTTCTGGCACTGTGTCCGCCAGATGGAAGGAATGCCCGTTTAGCGTAATCCCATCTGCGCCTTCCTGTGCGCCCTGCCCTGCATCTTGCCCCTGGCTTCCCGCCCCGCCTTCCTGGCCGCTGGCGTCCCCGTCCTGGGCAGCCGCATCTTCTCCCCCAGCCTGCCCTTCTCCCCCGGCGCCCCTTGTCACTACAATCTTATAGGTAACGGGAGCGCCGTTTTCTGCCTCAACAGAAATGCTTATGGTATTCTCCCCTTCTTCCAAACCCTCATTGCCCGTTATGGACACAATTTTAGCCGCCGCATTGGACGTCTTGGCGTCCACATCCACGCTGGTGACATCCGCGCCTACGGAAGCTGTGTAATTTATGACAGAATACTGGAAATCCGGGGACAGAGTACCTGGGGATATTGATAATGTTGATAAGCTATTATCCCCTGATTTGGCCTGATTATGCGTTTCCTCCCCTTGAGCGCCATCGGCTGGCTCTGTCGCCCTGGCCGGCAGGGGAAGCAAGACCCCCAGGGACAGGAACAGGGATATCGCAATTCCTATCGTTTTTCTTGATTTTTTCATATGTGCATCCTTTCCCATCTGAACAATCACCATTGTAATTTGATGCAAAATACTGCATTCTCGGATGAAACCTTACCTCTTTGCTGAATATTACTATTATAATTTTCTGCTTCCCTGGTGTCAAGCCCTACCTTATTTGAGTTTCCGCAGCCCTGCCCGCAGGATTCCCAAAGGACTGCCCTGGTTCCCTGTACCGCCCCGGGCACAGGGGCATAAGGCCTGGCCCTTCGGGCTGCCGCGCCAAAGCTCCCCAAAAACCGGCAGATTGGCACTTCAAAACATCAGATCCATTTGTAATATTGTACTGGAAACTTAAGAAAATGGGAACCCTGCCTTTTACAAACTTCCTATTGAGAAATGTAAATCAGATTTAATGGTTGAAGCGGATGATAAGGAAATCCCCATGGAAATGAAGCCCACACAAGGGCAGAAACCCATGGGGGATCCTGCCCTCCTAAAATCAATGCATTAAGAACAAATAGCCAATCAGCACAATCCCGCCTAATACCAGCAATGCCGCTGGGATGAAAACTAGAAATGCAGAAATCACCATTGCAAGGAAATCATTTTTTTCTAAACGGAAATCATCTTCTTGAAAATCCCCATCCTGTTGGGATGCCACGCTATCTTCATGGAGTTTTTCCAGTGCGCGGTTTACTTTTTTCTGTAATAGCATTTTTACCTCCTGGTACTCATTTCCCAAAATCCTTGAAGTATCCCTACCCGCATTATACCATGCATCGCTGCCCGGCACAACAATCATTTTATTTTTTGGCGTCGGGATAAAAATGCCCTTAGCTATGGTTTCAGCCACAGCTAAGGGCATCTGCTCCAAACTTATAAAAGAAAAGATATGCGGGACCCGGCTTCTAGGGGAACCTCCTCCTACCCTGGCACATTCAGCTTATGGTGGCAGGCCACAAAATGCCCTGGCGTCACCTCTTCAAAGGGAGGCTCCACCTCCTTGCACACCTCTGTGCAATGCCTGCAGCGGGTATTGAACTTACATCCTCTCGGCGGCTTAATCGGGCTTGGGATATCCCCTTCTAACACGATTGCCTCTTTCTTATGGTCAATGTCTGTCGTAGGGATGGCAGACAGCAAAGCTTCCGTATAGGGATGGTACGGCCGTTCGAACAGTTCCGCCGTCTCGCACAATTCCACCATGTTCCCTAAGTACATGACCCCAATCCTGTCACTGATATACTTAATGACGCTCAGGTCATGGGAAATGAACAGGTAGGTCAGATGGTTCTGCTCCTTTAAGTCCAACAGCAGGTTAATAATCTGCGACTGGATAGATACATCCAAGGCAGATACTGCCTCGTCGCAGACCACAAACTTCGGGTTCACTGCCAAAGACCTTGCAATCCCGATACGCTGCCTCTGCCCACCGGAAAACTGATGGGGATACCTGTGGATAAAATAGCTTGCAAGGCCGCATTTCTCCATAACCTCCATAATGTAATCCTGCATCTTCCCATCCCCTTTTTTAAACAGATGGTGCGCCTGCAGGCCTTCCCCGATAATCTGCCCCACTGTCATCCTAGGGTTCAGGGAGGAATAGGGATCCTGGAAAATCAGCTGCAAGTCCCGGCGCAGGAAACGCATTTCCGCATCCGTTAAGTTAGCCAGATTAATCCCGTCGTCCAGATACTGCTCGTATACCTCAAAATCCTTCTTGCCTTTGTTCTGTTTTCTGAAGGCCTGGATTTTAGCTGCTTCTTCCTTCACGCGCCGCTCTTCCTGCTCCACCTGGGATTTCAGCTGGGCCAATTTATCTTCCATGGATTTTACGGCGCCGTTGATTTCATTGCTGCCCTTGCCCTTCCCTTTCAGGGCAGACCTCTTATTGGAAATCTCCGCCTTAAGCTGGGTCATCTGATCCCTTAGCTTCTTGCGGTTTAAGGTGGCACGGTATTCACTGACATACACCTGGGAAATCTCCTTTAGGTTGTCCGCCACATATAGGCCGCCAATCAGGGATGTGATATCCAACAGCTCATTCTGGGCAAAGGCCTCCGCCTCATTCAATTTCTGGAGTTCGATATTCTTGGCCGTGCCTTCCGGCATCTTTTCCCATTCTGCACGGAGGCTTGCCGCCTTTTTGCGGGCCTCCTCACATTTCTGCTTCTTTTCCGGAAGGTTCTCAAAAATATCCGCCACGTATTTGGGGGCTATCTCGTCCACCTCACGGCCATAATAGATGGAACGGCCAGCGGTCTGGCGGTACAGCTGCAGGAGCGTCCGGCCAAAAGTGGACTTGCCGCAGCCGCTCTCCCCTACCAGGCCAAACGTTTCGCCTTCATAGATATCCAGGGAAATGCCGTCATTAGCCTTCACATAAAGCTGCTCCTTGCCAATCTGCTTTTTTCCAATCGGGAAATACTGTTTTAAATTTGAAATGTGCAATAAAACTTTCTTATTTTCACTCATATTTATCGTTCCCCTTTCTTTGGATAAAAGCACCGCACCTTATGGCCTGGCTCTACTTCCTCCAAGGCAGGCTCTTCCTCCCTGCACTTATCCGTGGCGTATTTGCACCTGGGCGCAAACTTACAGCCCTTGGGCAGGTCTAAAGGATGGGGCACCGCACCTGGGATAGCCTCTAAGCGGATGCCCGCAGGGGTATCCAGCCGGGGAATCGAGAAAAGCAGCCCCTCCGTGTATGGATGGAGGAAACGGTTCTCACCGAAAATCTGCCGCACCGGCGCCATCTCCACCACCTGCCCGCAGTACATGACAGCTACGTCATCTGCCATCTCGTTGATTACCCCTAAGTCATGGGTGATAAAGAGGATGGACGTCCCCTTTTCTTTCTTCAGTTCATTCATCAGCCTTAAAATCTGTGCCTGGATGGTCACATCCAGGGCCGTGGTGGGCTCGTCCGCAATCAGGAGCTTGGGCTGGCAAGCCAGGGCCATGGCAATCATGACACGCTGGCGCATCCCGCCGGAAAGCTGGTGGGGATACTGCTTGGCCACCGCTTCCGGATTGGGGATACGCACGTCTTTCAGCATTTCTACCACCTTCTTGGCAGCTTCCTTTTTGCCCATATTCTGATGGATGATAAAAGGCTCGCTGACCTGGCGCTCAATGGTAAAGATTGGGTTTAAGCTAGTCATGGGTTCCTGGAAGATAACGGAAATATCATTCCCGCGGATTTTGCACATATCCTTGATAGATACGTCCGCCAAGTTCCTGCCGTCAAAAATGATTTCCCCGCTGTCAATATAGCCGTTCCCATCCAACAGTTTTAAAATGCTCATGGCAGACACGGATTTCCCGCTTCCGCTTTCTCCAACCACGCCAAGGGTCTTCCCTGGCTCCACAGAGTAGGAAACACCGTTCACCGCCTTTACCGTACCTCTTTTCGTCTTAAAAAAGGTATGAAGGTCATTAATCTCTAATAAAGCCATCGTGTTTTCCTCCTTCTAGCGCTCATTTGATTTCGGGTCAATCGCATCCCGCAGGCCGTCGCCGACCATGTTGATACAGATCACGCAGATACTCAGCATGATGGCCGGGAATACCCAACGCCACCAATAGCTTTTGATGACCACGGAATTTACGCATCCGTTCAGCATATTCCCCCAAGTCGGGCGGGGCAGCTTCACGCCGAAGCCTAAGAAGGACAAGGTGGACTCTGTCAGCATGCAAGACGCAAAATCCAAAGTCGCAGACACAATGATGACAGAAATCACGTTCGGGATAATGTGCTTGAACACAATGGAGGATTTCTTCACGCCCATGGCATTGGCGGCTGTTACGAACTCCTTCTCACGCTCCGCCAGCACCTGGGCACGGACCAGACGGGCCAGGGAAGGCCAGCTTAGGATACCTAAGACCGCCATCATTAGGATAATCCTGGCATTCTCAGACATGCTGTTGCCAATGATGGATGTCAGGATCATAGCCATCGGCAGGAACGGCAGGGAAGATACAATCTCTGTGATACGCTGTAAGAGAATGTCCACCCACCCGCCGAAAAAGCCGGACACGCCGCCCACGATAATGCCGATGACCGTGGAAATCACAACGGAAATGGCTCCGATGGTCATGGTCATGCGCCCGCCGTTTAACAGCCTGGCAAACACATCACGCCCCAGGTCGTCGCTGCCTAAAAGATAGCCTTTCAAGCCCCAGGTAACCGTCTTGCCGGATTTTGTAATGGCATAATTCTGGTAAGAGCCGCTATAGATGGCAGACACATCCTTGGCTGCAGAAGGCACGGCAGACTGCCCCTTATTGTCCGCGCCCCAGGCATATACCTTGCCCTGGTCTGTCAGGACTGTAAAATGGCTCCTGCCCCCTGCAAGGGACACGACCTTGCCGTCAATTTCCGGAAGCTCCATGACCGCGCTGGATCCCTTCCCCCAGGCACGCAGGGAACCATCCTCTAACAGTACCAATGCATTGTCTGCCGTAGCCGCAATATCCACAACAACACCCAAATCTTCCGGGATTGCGTCGATATCCGTAGGCTGGCTCCCCATATGCACGGCTTCCCCGTCTTTGGTGATTGCTAAAAGCGTCGTATTCGCTACGGCAATCTTCTCAATATTCCCATCACCGTTCTTACGGGTGATGCGGATATCATTCAGGTTGTCATTCCCCCAATGGATTACCTCCCCGCCTTCTGTCAGCGCAAAAGAAACCTGGTAGCCGGCTGCAATCTGCTTCACCTTCTTACGCTTCATGCCGCTGGGCGGCTTGGCCTGGCTCATACGGTTGCTGCCCCAGCAGATGATTTCCCCATCCTCATTCAGCGCCATCGCATGGTCAAACCCTGCGGAAACAGCCACTACATTCCCTAGTTCCTTCTGGGAAGGCATGTCCTTCTTAATGTCAATCTTATTGCTGATTTTGGTACGGCCCCATACATAGACCTTGCCATTGTTGTCCACGCCTACGCTGAAGGTAGAGCCTGTGGAAATCATCCGCACGTTTCCGTCCAGCCCTTTTGGGACTTTCATCATGTCCCTGCCTGGCGCCACATTGGTCTGGGTTTCTTCTTTTTCACTTAACTGGATTGGGTAGAACAGAGGGCCAATCAGCACCACCAAAAACATCAGCAGGAACACAACCAGCCCGCCGATAGACAGCTTGTTGCCTACAAAATTTTTTACGATGGTCCGCATAGGGCTCTGGATGGCTTCCTCCTGCATCACATCCATTGCCTCTTTCTTTCCCCCAAAAAGCCATTTCATAAGAGAAAAAGAATGTTTCTTTCTATTTTTTTTATCTTTTTGCATCATTCTTTCCTCCTATTTATCAATACGCACCCGTGGGTCTACCAATCCATAGCTTAAATCCGTTACCAGGTTGCTAATCAGCGTGATAACGCAATAAAGCATTTGGATAGCCAATGCCACATCAAAATCCTGGTTCATCAGCCCCTTATAGTACATCTGCCCGATTCCGTTTAACTGGAAAATCTGCTCCACTACGATAGAGCCCATAAATACGCTCATAAACCAGCTAATAATCAAAGTCACAACCGACAGCAAGGCATTCCTCCAGGCATGGGAATAAATAACCACCTTCTCCTTTAAGCCCTTCGCCCTAGCCGTCCGGATATAATCCATACGCAATGCGTCAATCATGGCCGCACGCACGTAACGGGTCATACCGCCTAAGGACGCCACGGTCATAACGATAACCGGAAGCGCCAGGTAATACAGCCTGTCCATAAACGCCGCAAAGCCGCTCCCCTGGAAATTAGGGGAATTCATCCCGCTGATTGGGAACCACCCCAGCTGTACGGAAAAGAAATAAATCAGCACCAACCCGATAATGTAAATCGGCACGCTGTACCCCACAATGGTCAGCACCTGCACCGCATTATCAAACTTGGAGAATTTCTTTACCGCGCAGAGAATCCCAAGGGGTATCGTAATCCCCAAGGCAACAACCGTGGCAAATATATTGATGATAACCGTATTCTTCAATGGCTCCCCAACCACGTCAATCACATCGTTCTTATAAAAAGTAGAATAGCCAAAATCCCCCTGCAGCAGGTTGCCCATCCACTTTATGTAGCGGACCGGGATAGGGTCATCTAACCCCAACTTATCCCTGGCCGCCTGATAACGGACCTGGAACTGCTCATCCGAGACTTTCCCACGTAGGCTCTGGACCTGGTTTAACGCACGGTCGCCAGGCGTATTGTTAAATAAAATAAACATGATAATGGAAACGATGAAAAAAACCCCTACCATGTATACCAGTCTTTTTCCCACATACTTTAACATAGTTCAACCAACTTTCCCATTTTTTCTTGGCCTGTAACTATCCCATACCTAATTATAGTTACCCCTGTCCCTACAAAGCGCAGGGATTATCCTGCCGCCCTGCCCCAAAAGGAACTGCTGCAAATGCTTCTGTGCCATACAAAGACAGGATATGAAATGCGCCTGTGCAAATACATATCCCATCTTCTTTGGCTTTCCATTTACTTTGAAGTACCTGCCAGGAAACCGCCTATGCCCTCGGCCTGGCCTTATGCAAGGCTATTTCCCGGCAGCATTGAAAACTATAAGCCTTATATTGCCATTGTGCAAATTCCTGTAACAATCCGTAACTATGGCTGAACAGCTACAGCTCCCAGATTACTCTACATTCGTATACAGAATTGCCTGGGAAACATCCCAGTTATATCCATCCTCTTCATAATCATGGACCTTCGTAGAGAAGAAATCATGGAAATCATTGGAATACAGCGGAAGCTCTGGAACCAGCTCATTCCACTTCTGCATAAATTTCACCCAGTTTGCGCCATAAGCCTCGTCATCGCCTTCTTCTGTCTGGTTCATGGCAACAGACAGGTCGTAAAGTTCCGTGCCTTCTGGTTCTAACAGGCAGTTGATGTTAGAATCAGAGCCTGGCTCATACATGTAAGCGATATCATAAGGGTTGCCAAACCCATTTGCCAGGTTGAACATCTGGTATTTGTTCTCTGGGGATGGGTCATGGTAGTGCTCAATCAATTCATTAAAGGTTACTACCGTCTGGTTAATCTGCATGCCGGAAGCTTCTACGTCCGGGTTCTTCTGCAGGCTGGTAACCAACAGGTCAGATACGGAGTTATCTTCAGAAGAACACCATTCGATTACCAGAGGCATCATGGTGCCGTCTTCTAATTTCTTATAACGGATACCGGACCCGGAATAATCAGAGCCGTCTTCGTTCAATGTCCAGCCGCCCTGCTCCAGCAATTCCACAGCCTTCTCCGGGCTGTAATTATAAGCATTCAAAGCGTCTACTTCGTCTGCATGCTCATTTACCATCCACTGGGAGGAACCATAAGGCCCGTTCACGACAACGCCGTGCCCGCCGGTAAATGTCTGTGCAAATGCGTTACGGTCAAGGAGATGTGCGATTGCCTGGCGTACCTCAACAAACTGTGTGGGGCCCTGGTTACATTTAAAGCATACCATGCCATATCCTGCACGCGGGTAATTTACATAGTCATATCCGCCCTCATCCACCAGGTCAAGGCCTGCCTCAATATCATTCCCATCTGCACACTGCAGCAGGATGTCAATTGCGCCGGTCTTTAGCTGGTCCATCATGGTATCCTGGGCTACATATTTGTAAATAACCGTCTCGATATTAGCTGTCTGCCCCTCAAAGTTCCCTGGGAATTCCGGGTTCTTTGTCACTGTATAGGAATATGCGTTCTTGTCATAAGAAGTAAACATATAAGGCCCTGTACATACCGTCGGGTTGTAACGGAACTCATTTACCTTGTCTGAAATATATTCAGAGGTAAAATTATCAGAGAATTTTACGCCGTTTTCTGTCTCTTCAATGGTAACGTCCTCCGGCACCCAGCCTGGCATATATTCTGGCGTAGCTGATACTAACGCCTTGCCATAATAATATGGGAGGAACTGCTTATCAATGGTAACAGAATATGTCATATCATCAACCAGATGCACGCCTTCAAACGTATCTGTCTCCCCTGCAGAATAAGCGGCATAGCCAACTGCATACCTTTGGATGCCTGCAGAAGCCTCTGCAGCTTCTAAATCCACCAGCATCTCATTGCTGCCCCAGAACAGGTAAGAGAACACATAGTCCTTTGCTGCTACTGGCTCGCCATTGCTGAACTTCAGCCCATCTTTAATCTTAATCGTATAGGTCTTGGAACCGTCCTCATTGTCGGCTTCCTCCAGGGAATCCACAACGGTCTCATTTACTTCCCATTTCCCTTCCTGGTCAACAGATACGATATCAAGGCCAGTAATCATCTTGAATACATTGTAGTCTGACGCATTGTTTGTCCAATATGGGGTCACATCCCCGCTGGTCTCAGTGCTGTCGCCGATGATGACCTGCTTATTGCTGTAATTGCCGTCAGAAGCGGTGTCTTCGCCTTCCTCAGCGTCCCCGCTTTCCTCTGTGCCCTCACCTGTATCGGTATCGTTACTGCTGTCATCATTGCCGGCCTCAGCCGCATCATTGCCAGACTCTTCCGTCGTATTGGAATTGTCCGCATTGTTTCCCTGATTGCCGCATCCAGCAAGCATGCTGATGGATAATGCACCTACCAGGAAAAGTGAAAGTAATTTCTTCTTCATACTTTTGTCCTCCTTAACAATTAAGATTATAAGTAATAATTTATTTATTATAAGAACCCTGCGGGAACCTTATAACCATTAGGATAACCAATTTCTTTTAATTTATCTATCCGGGAAAAGGCGTAGCCTTTTCCCGTTTTTTCCCTAAAAGCTGCTTTGCAGCTTTTAGGGGTGGAATTTTGGGATCCTGTCCTCCCATGTTATCCCAGAAAGATATCCTCTTTAAAAATGCTTACAAAAAGCGAAAATATTATACCATAAATTATTTTTCGGCGCAAACCATCATGCTGCCTTACTATCTTGGCACCTTGCTAACCAACTGCCGTTGTATTGTTTTAACGTGTTAAACCGCCCCATTCCT
>CAJUSO010000059.1 GCA_910588965.1 uncultured Lachnospiraceae bacterium
TGATTTTTCAAGGAGCAAATCCCATTTTTAATGTGGGAAGTTTGAGTTCTTTATTAAAAAGGGATATTTACTGTCTCCCTGCAAAACTGCCTGTAATCAACCTTCATCCTCTGCCCACTCCTTTTATGCTGGCAATATCAGGCCAAAATTTCTTCCTTCTTCCCTAAGATTGCCTCAACTGCCGCACAGGCTGGGCAGTCACAGTATACTGCGCCTGCCGCCTTGATTTCCTCCCCATGGGCCAGGACGCTTTTCGCCTTCTCTTCCCCAAAAACCTGTGCTCCCATTTCGGAACCGGCAAAAGCAATCAGCCCATCAATCGGCATGATATCTTCTTCCAGTTCCGCAACCAGTTTTCCTGCCAGTTCCGCTTCCCTGTCTGTCCCATCTGCTTCCAGCCAGCTTTGGCAGGCTGCTTTCGCTTCCGCACAGCAAGTCGGTGATTCCATAAGCTCCTTTACTTTCTCTGTTACATACTCTTTTACCTTTTGATCCATGGTTTTTCTTCCTTTCTTTTTACTTAAGGGCTTGATGCCGCTAAAGCGGCTGCGCCCGGCTTCCCTGTATCCCTTATAATACCATCTTTTCCCTTTTGTTTCAATACCAGGCCAGTTTTCTGCACGACAAACGCATGGGTAAATAAATTGTGAATACGCCCTTTTTCTGATAAAATGAAAGAAAAGGGACATTAGCATATGCAGGAATTACTACAATGGATGGAATATATTGAAGACAGGCGCCAACAACGCAAAGCGAGGCATCCTTTGACGGATATTTTAGTAATTGTGTTGTTTCCAACTCTCGCAAATGCAGATAATTGGGTAGAAATGGCATTGTTTGCGGAGGATTACCAGGATTGTCTAAGAAATAGAATGCTGTGTATTGGAAATAATACATATGCCGATGGAATAAAACAAACAGGAGCAGCAGGCTTTTTCTCTGCCCCTGTTTGCTCTTTTACAGGCAGATTGTGGGCTTTTCGCTAAACAGAACAATCAGCTGGTCCAGCAACCGATCCCAGTTACGGTACCTTTGTGTCCATTTCTTTACTACTTATTTTCCCAGTTACTGATGGCATAAGGATACTTCCTCCCCCATGTTTCCTTGACACCCTCCAGTTCTGCAGGGGCAGTCTCCTCAGTCGGAGCATCATATACTGCCTTGAAGTCTGATGAAAATTTCTTAAGGCCCTTATAATTCAAATATTGAAAAGAATTGCGCAACATATGGATGGCACACCGCGGTTTTTCAGGCCATTGAGCATCCCAAGCCAGAAATTCCCCATTACGGCTCCTTGGCACGTCAATCTGGAATACCCCGGATATGCTTTTAGTAATATTCAAAAACCTTCCTCTTTTAAGTGTTCCTTATAACCTGGATGCATAATCTCCATCGTCTTTCTTCCATTTGGTAAGATTACATTACCGTCCGAATCTGTGAATATAAGTTCAGATTTTTCATCTGAATCAGTTAGCCTTAAAATTTCATCCATCCGGTTTTATGGTTCTTTTTCCTTCTTTTTGGATTCCCGAAATCCGCATAATCTTTTCCACCACCCTCCTTTTCCGTTTCTCATAGACTGGCTGAGTTTCTTTCATTTCTACATAAAAATAAGGGCATTCCATATTATATAATTTTATGGAATACCCTATCGTTTTTTGCTGTAACAGAAAAAGCACTATACATTTGTATACAACGCATTCTCCGCTCTCTCAATTTCTTCTTCCGTATAACCGCAAGAGATAATCTGGTCTTTCGTAAAATTAGCTTTCAGCATTCTCTTTATAGCATCAATCCGCTCCCTTTTTGCGCCTCTTTCCTCAACCAATTCAGATAAATTACACATTTTCTGCATCCTCTCTTCTAATTCTTCGGTCATTATCATTCATACCCAGTTCTGCTTGAGCATAATCGAAAAGATTTACAGATTGCAGATATATCATGTCATTTTACCAAACTAATTCCACATCATACTGTTGTATCTTTGAATCGTAAGTTATAAGTTCCATCCCTTCTTCAAGTGCCGTTGCCATAATCAGCCTGTCAAACGGATCAGCGTGTATCATGGGGAGCATCTGAACACGTTCTAAATATTTTGTTTTTATTGGAAGTATGGAAATACCGTAATCATCACAAATCCTCTCAATGTCAGTAACAGATTCTTCTATATCCAATTTTCTTATAGTTTTTTAATCGCAATTTCCCACAAAGAAGCAATGCTAAAATACAAGTCATTACTTTTTCCTATGATATCCTTTGCCTTCTCTGATAATTGCCCGTTATCATCAAGAAACCAAAGCAGTGCGCATGTGTCCATTAGATACATCACATATACTCCTTGAAGCATTCTGGCGTTTCGTCAAAATCATCCGCCATTACTATTTTTCTTTTCAGAATACCGGGCTTTCTGATATAGCCATCCTTACTTATTTCTTTAGAGTATGCTTTTTCCCTCTGTGGTTTCTTATCAAAAGACAAAAATTCTGCAAATTGAATAACCTGAATGATCTTATCCTCAGGTAAACGACCTATAACATCAATAGCTTTTTGCTGAAGCGTCACAGCCATCACATCCTTTTTTTATTTCCTATTATAACGCCAAACCCTAATTATTACAACCAAAACGCTCTTTCCATCCTGCCGCTTTTCCCTTACACGAATTTTGGTTACTCTATCTGCCTGTCCGCATAGTCCATGCAAACTCAAATTGTCCATTCGTTCACCATATATTGTATTTTCCATCCAATTTTCAAACCATATATAGCGCCATTATTATTTAATCGTTGTATTCCCTTATTTCCTGCCTTCCATGGCCAGAATCCATTCCTCTGCTGTATCGCCCTTCGTTCTCAGGTTCTTTTTTCTTCCGTAAGAAAATATCTTTTTCAAAATACAGCGAGATGTCTTCCAGCAGGGTTTCCTGGTTCCCTTTTACCTGCAGGATATCCAACAATTCAGGAATCGCTTTGATTTCGTTTGTCTTTTCTCCCACCCGCATCTGGCCAAGGACAAGGGATGCCTCGGAAGCCCATGCGCTTACTACATGGGCTTCCGAGGCATCCCTTGTGCCCCATCCCTGCTGCGTCTGATAGTTTCCCGTCAATAACAACGTTTGCCTTTAGCGCCAACACATACTATGCCCGTTTCTGGCGTTTTTTTACGATTGCTGTCTGTGTCTCCACTGCATCCGTTGTAATTATGGTTCCCTTTATATTCAAACAGTCCAGCAGTTCAGGCATTGCCTTGATTTCCGTCAATGGCAGGCTGCTTTTTTATTGTATCCCCTTCGCTGCGGTTTAGCAGAAAGGATTTTCCGTAGGATAACGCATGCCCTTGGGCTGGTTGAAGCCAATCTCCTCCACCGGCACGCCCAGATACTTGAATACCTCATACAATGGTTTCCCAAAATGCCCGAAGGCTACCGCGCCATGGTGGGGATAATTCTTCTCAATCAGCACATGGCGGTAGAACCTTCCCATTTCAGGAATAGCAAAAATGCCGATGGCGCCAAAGGAGCGGGTGGCCACAGGCAGCACCTCGCCCTGTGCAATGTAGGCCCGCAGCCGTGCGTCAGAGGTGCTTTGGAGACGGTAGAAGGTGATGTCCCCCGGTGCAATGTCCCCCTCTAACGTACCCTGGGTCACTTCTTCCGGAAGGCTCCTCGCCATGATAAGCTGGTACTTCATCTCACAGAAGGACAATTTCCCAGAAGCGGTGTTGCCGCAGTGGAAGCCCATAAAAGTGTCCTTTAAGGTATAACCATACTTCCCTTTGATTTCGCTTTCATACATATCAGCTGGGACAGAATTATTGATATCCAGGAGAGTTACCGCATCCTGGCTGATGACCGTGCCGATAAACTCGCTTAAAGCGCCGTATATGTCCACTTCGCAGGATACCGGGATGCCTTGCTGGGTCAGGCGGCTATTGACATAACAGGGCACAAAGCCAAACTGGGTCTGGAACGCTGGCCAGCATTTGCCAGCGATTGCCACATACCTGCGGCTTCCCTTGTGGGCTTCTACCCAATCTGTCAGGGTGATTTCATACTGGGCCAGCTTTGCAAGGATTTCCGGCTTCTTATTGCCTTGGCCCAGCTCTTCCTCCATCTGTGCCACTATCCCTGGGATCCGGCTATCCCCTGCATGCTTATGGAACGCCTCATACAAATCCAGCTCTGAATTTTCCTCTATTTCCACGCCCAAGTTGTAAAGCTGCTGAATAGGCGCGTTGCAAGCCAGGAAATTCTCTGGCCTTGGGCCGAAAGAAATAATCTTAAGGCTGCGAAGCCCTAGGATTGCCCTTGCAATCGGGGAAAACTCATGTATCATATCCGCGCATTCTGCCGCCGTACCTACTGGATACTCCGGGATGTAAGCCTTCAGGCTACGCAGCTTCAGGTTGTAGCTTGCGTTCAGCATACCGCAGTAAGCGTCGCCCCTGCCTTGGATTAAGTTATCCCCGGTTTCCTCAGCAGCAGCCACTACCATGGCTGGGCCGTCAAATTCCTTGACCAGCAGTGTCTCCGGCGTCTCTGGCCCAAAATTCCCCAGATAGACCACCATTGCGTTGCACCCTGCTTCCTGCAGGTCTTTCAGCGCTTCTTGCATATGGGTTTCATTTTCCACACAGACGGGGCATTCATAAATCTGCCCGTATTTCTCCTGATAAGCCTTGATAACGGCATTCCTCCTTGATACGGACAATGTCATTGGGAAACAATCCCGGCTGACAGCCACAACCCCTATTTTTTCTTTTGGCATATTCATCATGCTGTTTTCCTCTCTTCCTTTTTTATTTAGACCGCCAATTTTCCAAACAATGGCTTGCACACGGGATAAATCTCCCGGAATTGCTGGTAACGCGCCTCATATGCTGCCGCCAATGCAGGCTCCGGCTCTATGGTACTGGCTATCCTTACGATTTTCCCGGCTGCTTCTGCCACTGAGCCATATTCCCCGCAGGCCACCGCAGCCAAGATGGCGCCGCCCAAGCCAGGGCCTTCTTCATGTTCCAATACATCTACCTTAAGGTTTAGGACATTGGCCAGGATTCTCCTCCACAGGGGGCTCTTGGCGCCGCCGCCGCAGATTTTCGTCCTCTTTACCTGGATGCCCAAGGATTTTGCCACCTCCAGGGAATCCCGCAGGGCAAAGGCCACGCCTTCTAGGACTGCCTGGGTCATTTCTGCCCGGGACGTATCTAAAGTCAGCCCAATAAACGCGCCCCTGGCGTTTGGGTCGTTGTGCGGAGAACGCTCTCCCATCAGGTAGGGCAGGAAAAACACATGGTTTTCCCCCAGCTTCGTAATCTCCCCCTGCTCTTTTGCATAGTCCTTTGTGCCCACAATCTCATCCATCCACCATTTGTTGCAGGATGCCGCGCTTAACATGCAGCCCATCAAGTGGTAAGTCCCGTCCGCATGCCCAAAGGCATGGAGTGCATGGTGCCGGTCTGCCCCAAAAGTTTCTGAAGAAATAAATACCGTGCCGCTCGTCCCCAAAGAAATATTGCAGGCTCCATTCCCTACCGTCCCTGTCCCGACTGCTGCCGCCGCATTATCCCCAGCGCCAGCTGCAATTACGGTCTTTGCAGATAACCCAAGCTCCGCTGCAAGCTCCGGCTTGAGGCACCCTACCGCCTCATAGCTTTCAAACACTTTGGGCAGCCACTCCTTCCTGATCCCGCAGATCCTGCACATCTCATCTGACCAGCGCCGGCGCTCCACGTCAAAAAACAACGTGCCTGAGGCATCTGACACATCGGTACAGTGGACGCCGCTTAAGCAGTATGCCAGGTAATCTTTGGGCAGCATAATTTTATGGATCCTGGCAAAATTCTCTGGCTCCTTCTCCTTCATCCACAATACCTTCGGAGCGGTAAAACCCGGGAAGGAGATGTTAGCCGTATGCTTTGCCAATGTTTCCTGGCCAATCACATGGTTCAGGTAATCAGACTCCCCCGCTGTCCGCCCATCATTCCACAAAATCGCCGGGCGGATTACCTGCCCTCCTTCATCCAAAGCCACAAGGCCATGCATCTGCCCCCCAAAACTGATGCCTGCCACCTGGGACTTATCCGTCCCTTCCAGCAATTCCTTTAAGCCTTCCACGGTTTCCCGGTACCAGTCCTGCGGATCCTGCTGGGACCAGCCTGGCTTAGGGAAATGGATGGGGTACTCCCGGCTAACCACCTTTAAAATCCTGCCATCCCCCTGCATCAGCAGAAGTTTGACGGCAGAAGTCCCTAAATCAATTCCTATGTAATCCATATCCTCCTCCTAACTTATTTTTACAAAAATGTGCACGTGCACGTTTACTTTATCATAACTCCAAACAGGAACTTTTACAACTGCTTTTTGGCAACAAAAAAATTTTTATGCAAATGTCCTAATTTTCTTTTGGGGATTTGTGCAAGTTACCCAGGATGCCTCTGGCTTAGAACCTGCTGAATTGGATAGGAACCAGATAGGAAAACTACAGATAATATGATATTAAGGAAGGCATAAGTTAAAGATTATGTTTGGGCAGGCGCTTACTGTATTGCAAAAGAGGGGCGGTAGGAGAATCCTATCAGGGAAAAAGGCTGCTGCAATTTGGATTTGGCGTGTAAATACCTCACGCCTCTTTTTTGCAGCAGCCCTTTTGCATTGCCTCTTCTTTGTCCGTGCAACGCAATTGCCTACAGATTTTTTACAGATATCTGCTTATTAAACAGGAATATTAGGCAGCTTGGCAATGGCCTTTGCCAATTCCTCCTCTGTAGGGATGTAATCTTCCATATCCCCATCATTGTACCTCTGGTAAGCAACCATATCAAAATACCCCGTACCGGTCAGCCCGAACACAATATTCTTCTCTTCCCCGGTCTCCTTGCACTTCAATGCCTCGTCGATGGCAACCTTAATGGCATGGCTGCTTTCTGGAGCCGGCAAAATCCCTTCTACCTTTGCAAAAGCCTCTGCCGCCTTAAATACCTCTGTCTGCTCCACGCTCCTGGCTTTTAACAGTTTTTGGTCATACAGTTCCGATACGGTTGAACTCATGCCATGGTAACGCAGCCCTCCTGCGTGGTTTGCGGAAGGGATGAACCCGCTTCCCAGGGTGTACATTTTCGCAAGGGGGCAGACCTTCCCCGTATCGCAGAAATCATAGGCATAGACGCCTCTTGTAAGGCTTGGGCAGGAAGCTGGCTCCACAGCAATAATCTCATACTTTGCCTCTCCCCTGAGTATTTCCCCTGCAAATGGGGAAATCAAGCCTCCCAAATTGGACCCGCCGCCGGCACAGCCAATAATCATATCTGCTTTAATGCCGTATTTGTCCAAGGCTGCCTTCGTCTCCATTCCGATAACTGACTGGTGCAGCAATACCTGGGAAAGCACGGAACCCAACACATAACGGTATCCTTCCTGGCTGGTGGCTGCTTCCACCGCCTCTGAAATAGCGCAGCCAAGGCTCCCTGTCGTGCCCGGGAATTCCTCATTCATCTGGCGCCCTATCTGGGTATCCATGGATGGGGAAGGCGTCACCTTTGCGCCATAGGTACGCATCACCTCACGGCGGAAGGGCTTCTGTTCATAGGAACATTTTACCATATAGACCTGGCAGTCCAGGCCAAAGTAGGAACATGCCATAGAGAGCGCCGTGCCCCACTGCCCTGCCCCAGTCTCTGTCGTCACGCCCTTTAAGCCCTGCTGCTTTGCATAATAAGCCTGGGCAATAGCAGAATTGAGCTTATGGCTCCCTGAAGTGTTGTTCCCCTCAAATTTATAATAAATATGGGCTGGCGTGCCTAACTTCTCCTCCAGGCAGTATGCCCTTACCAATGGGGAAGGGCGGTACATTCTGTAGAAATCCCGGATTTCCTGCGGAATGTCAAAATAAGGGGTCGTATCATCCAGTTCCTGTTTCGCCAGTTCCTGGCAAAATATACCAGAGAGCTCCTCCTCCGTCACTGGCTGCATGGTGCCAGGATTTAAAATAGGCGCAGGTTTCTTCTCCATATCCGCCCGGACATTGTACCATTGCTTCGGCATTTCCTGTTCTTCCAAATAAATTTTGTAAGGTATTTTCTTATCCATATCTTATCCTCTCTTTCTCCATGTTTTGCCGAAACGGCAAATTGGCACGAAAAAAACCTGCCCTATAATCTATAGGACAGGAGTATCGTCTACTTCTGCGGTGCCACCTAATTTCATTCCAAAGAATGCGCTCTGCCGTGTACTGTCATACACTCCTGCTGTAACGTGCAGACACGTCTCCCCTACTGCCGCAGCCGCGGTTTCAGTTCGCCCTCACGGATCCATTCGCCTATCTTCCCATTACCGCAATCCCACCGCCTGCAGCTCTCTGAAATGTTCCAAAAGGGTACTTCTTCCGCTCAAAGGTTTTATCAATGACCATTATCAGCATATCTGATTTTTGCCCTGCTGTCAAGTATTTTTTTACTGTATGTTCCAGAGTTGTAATATCTATAAGATATGGTATAATGGAAAGAAAGAAAGGAGGCCATCCGATGGGCAACCCAAAAATACAATGGCACCCAGGCTTTGTAGCCGCCATGAACCTGGAATTTATGGAAAACAGGGATGACTTGGAATTTGAGAGCGAGCACAACCTAAACAAAAAACCACTGGAAATTGACCTCTTGATTATCCGGAAAAACAGCCTTGCCAAGATTACGAATGAGATAGGGAATTTCTTCAGAGGGCATAATATCATAGAGTATAAGTCGCCGGAAGATAGCCTGGACATAGATGTTTTTTATAAATGCGGCGCCTATGCCGCGCTTTACAAATCGTATGGGAAGTCCTTAGATGAAAGGAAAGCCGAAGATATCACTGTAACTATCTTGCGGAAGTCAAAGCCGCTAAGCCTCTTTAAATACTTTGAAACACATGGTTATGGCCTGTCATGCACCCATGCTGGAATTTACCATGTGCAAAAAAGAGTTTTATTCCCTACCCAGATTGTAGTCACAAGAGAATTAGACAAAAAGCTTCATTTATGGTTAAGGGCACTATCGGATAGCCTGGAAGAAAGCGATATTTGCAACCTTTTGGACATCCGGGAAGGCCTAGGGAAAACCTCAGAACGGGAACTTGCGGATTCTGTACTGGAGGTCGCATTGGCAGCAAATAGGGATGTAATAGTAAAATGGAAGGGAGATGTCCATATGTTTGAATCAATCATGGAAATTTTTGAGGAACAGCTGCAGCCTATTTATGAAAAAATCCGTAAGGAAGCAACGGAGAAAGGCATGGCTGAAGGCATAGAAAAAGGTATGGAGAAAGGCATGGAGAAAGGCATGGAGAAAGGCATGGAGAAAGGCATGGAGAAAGGCATGGAAAAAGGCATGGAGAAAGGCATGGAAAAAGGCATTCAAGTCACAATAGGCGCACTTCGGGATTTTGGCCATGGGGACGCTGAAATCAAAATGGCTCTTATCAAAAATTATGGCCTTTCTGAAGCAGAAGCAAGGACATATCTGTAACCTCTTTCCCCAAAGGCCCCTGCTTGGGATCCTACCCAAACAGAGGCCTTTGGGTACTGCCCTCCTACTACGGATCCTTCTATCATTGTATGTCCTTCCGGCAATATTCCCAAAAAGCCGCTGCAATCCCAGCCAGGCCATACAGAGCCCCTAAGAGGATCAGGCCGCCGTCCAGGCTGCCTTCTGCTACGATTTTCGTCCCTTCTGCATAGCCAAAGGGCGTAATGTATTTGAGGAATCCCGCCTCTTCTGAGAGGTTTGCAAGAATCTGCAGGAAATACATCATAGCGGCAACCCCAAGGCCAACCCCCATGCCTCCCCTTCGGAGGAACGCCGAAATCCCAAAGCAAATCCCCAACAGTTCTGCCTGCAGCAGGAAATATGCTAAGTGCACCAGCAGGATCCCCTTCCATGGAACCTCTTTCCCGATGCCTACAAGGGAAGCCGAAGACACTGCCAGGACTGCCAGGTTCAAAAGCGCCACCTGCGCCAGGGATGCCGCTAGCTTTTCTGACAGGATACGCTGCCTGCTGATAGGATGGGCCAGCAAAAACTCCGCCGTATGCCCCCGCTCCTCCTTCTCCAGCGCCGTTATGGCACAGAGAGCTGCAAAAAATGCGCCGCCCAGACCCAGGATATTCCCGCACTCCACGGCATAAAAACCCTCCAATGCCCCAAAATCTACCTGATCCATCCCAAAGGCCGCAGAAAAGCTGCCCATAGACGAAAACATATCCCCAACATTTTCCATATTCCCTTCCATCTCTGGATAAAGCAGCACACAAACGGCCATCAGAAGGGAAATAGCCGCAGACCAAACCAAAAGGGCTGTCCTGCCTTGCCGCAATTCATGCCTTGCCAATGTCATTTCCCATCACCCCCATCCAAATAATAATGCAGGAAGATTTCTTCCAAATCTGGCTCTGAAATAGACAAATCCGTAATCTGATGCCCTGCCAGCACCCGCACCAGCCGATTGATGTCCCCTGCATAGAGGAAGCCAAAGCCATCCCCCTCCTTTTGCAAATCCCGGATACCGCCAACGCCTGCACCAGATATGCTGCCCTGTGTGCTGCCGCCTCTTGCCCCAGGCACGCTGCCTTGGATGCCGCCTGCCGCTTTTCCTGTCTGCCCGCAGATCCCTTTCAGCTGGGATGCGGTTATGTCCCCATGCACGGTAACGCGCTTTGCATTTGTCCTTGCCAATACTTCCACCCGGTCACAGGCAATCATCTTCCCTTCCCGGACAATGGCCGCCCGGGTGCAGTTCTTCTGGATTTCGGAAAGGATATGGGAAGAAAGGAAAATGGTTGCCCCCTCTTCTTTCCGTTCCTTTAAGATTTGGAAAAATTCCCTCTGCATCAACGGGTCAAGCCCAGAGGTCGGCTCATCTAAGATAAGGAGCCTTGGTTTATGCTGCAGGGCACAGATAATCCCCGCCTTTTTCCGGTTCCCGAAGGAAAGTTCCTCCACCCTCTTCGACACGTCAAGATCCAGCCGCCGGCAAAGGCGCTCTGCTTCTTCCTGGCAGTCCGCCTTCCTGAGACGGGCAGAAAAGCTTAATATATCCCTCACCCGCATCCCTTGGTAAAAAATAGCCTCTGAAGGAAGATAACCCACTTCCTTCCGTATTTCCTGGCTCCCTTTCCCTATCTCCTTCCCCAGAAGATAGGCTTTGCCGCTGCTTGGCTGTATAAGGCCAAGCAGCGTACGGATTGTAGTGCTTTTCCCTGCGCCGTTGGGGCCGATATAGCCGAAAAACTCCCCTTCCCCCACGCACAAATCTAACCCCACAATCCCCCTGGCTTTCCCGTAATATTTCGTTAGCCTTTCTGTCTTAACCGCTTCCATGGCGTCCTCCCATCCTAGTCCTTACGCAAGCCAAATACCTTGCTTAAAGCAATATAACATCAAATTTGATACGTTCCTGTTTTTCCTCTGGCAGGACGAAAATTTTTTCGTTCATAGCCGCCTTCCCCCCTTTCTTCCATTACCATTATAACCGATTGACCATTTTTGGGAAGCCTGCCAATGGATTTTCTTAAATAATTTTTTTACTTTAAAAAGGGATCCTGCCTTTAAGGAGGCGCCATATGGGCATTGCGGTATAAATCCCCGCACTAAGAAAACCAGCAGCCCTCTCCTTCCGGGCGGCATCTGCTTTTCCACTTCCCTCATCTGCAAGGCCGAAAGCTGCCTCAAATGCCTTCCCTCTGGTTTCCTTACTTCCTGTTGAATTTTGGCCGGAAATCCTTTATACTACTCCCAGGGCCATACCTGATAAAAACATGCCCTGCCCACATTTAAAGGAGGTTCCCATGAGATTGTACCTAGCGCCTATGGAAGGAATCACGACCCATGTTTACCGGAATGCGCTGCACCGCCACTACGGCGGCGCCGATTGCTACTACACCCCCTTTTTATCCAATAAGTCATTTAACTACAAAGAGCTCCGGGACATTTTACCGGAAAATAACAAAGGGCTCCATATTGTCCCGCAAATCCTCTCCAACCAGGCGGACACCTTCCTGGCCATCGCCAAGAACCTGCAGGCCTACGGCTATGAGGAAGTGAACTTAAACCTAGGCTGCCCTTCTGGCACGGTCACGGCCAAAAAACGCGGCGCCGGCTTCCTGTCCGTACCAAGCGCCTTAGACGCTTTCCTGTATGAGATATTTGAACAATGCCCGCTGGAAATCTCTGTCAAAACAAGAATCGGCATCGAGTCAGGGCAAGAATGGCCAGGCATCCTTGCCATTTATAAGAAATACCCCATCAAGGAACTGATTATCCACCCACGCTTCCAAAAGGAATTTTACAACGGTTCCCCCCATTTAGACGCCTTTCTACTGGCGGCAGGCGCCTTAAAAGGCTTAGGCATCCCCCTCTGCTACAACGGGGATATCACGTCCCCTGGGCATTTCCTTGGGCTGCTCCAGGAAGCCCCTTCCACGGAAGCTGTTATGATTGGCCGGGGCATTTTAGCCAACCCAGGGCTTTTCCAAACCCTCCGCCAAGGGGAACCCTCCCCGCCCCCTGCGGGAAAAATCCCCGCCTTCCGGGCCTTCCATGACGAAATCCTGTCCGGCTACATGGGCTACATGTCTGGAGACCAGCCGGTACTGTTTAAGATGAAAGAGCTCTGGAGTTATATGGGGCAATATGTGGGAGCATCGGAATCCCTGCTTAAGAAAATCCGCAAGGTGAAACGGATCCCAGAATACAGGGGGATTGTAGAAACTATTCTTGCAAACGCAAGCCAGGAATCATGATATCGGCTAGAAAAGGAGGTCTCGGCCATGTCCGGAAGGCAAGTAAAGCTGCAGCAGGCAGAAAAAGGCAGTATTTTATACCACTATACCAAAAGCAACGGCGTCAACGGAATCCTAAACCACAATTGCTTCTGGGCAACAAAAAGCGATTTTTTAAATGACCCCAATGAATTTTCCCATATCCAAAGGATCCTCGCACAGGTATGCCAGGAAACCATCCGGGATACGGCCTTACGGGAGATGTTCCTCCATGACTCTATCTATGCCGGAACAGAGAAAAAACGGGAATATTTCGTGCTCTCCTTTTCCAATTGCCGGGACAGCATCACCATGTGGTCAGAATTTGGCAACAAGACAGGATATAATATCGGCTTTTCCAGCAACCGCATTATTGCGCGGATTGAAGAAGCGGCTGAGATTGCATACCATGGCCTTGTCGTTTACCAAACAAAACAGCAGATGCAATTAATCCGCAAAAACCTCTGCAGCTACCTGCCGAACCTCCTGCGCCTGCCGCTTGAGGGCATCTTAAAGCTAGGAAGCCAAAACCCGCAAGATGCCCTCTACCAAAAGGCCTGCAGGAAATTCCGGCGGACGGCAGAGGTCTACGCCATGTTCTTTAAGCATGAGGGGTTTGCAGAAGAACAGGAATACCGGTTTGTATTCAAGAGGCAGAAGGATACCATGGTGCAATTCCGCGCCAAAGACGGTTTTATGCTCCCTTATATCGAAATCCCTTTAAGCGGCCAGAACCTCCCCATCGAAGAAATCATCGTTGCACCCCAGAACCATATCGACCTTGCCAAAAGCGGCATGGAATATATGCTGCATGCCAAAGGGTATCAGGCTGCCGTCTCGCTGTCCAACATAAAGCTGAGATATTAAGGGGTTTTCCCAGACGCCGCCATCCGGTAAATTGCCAGCATATCCGCTTCGTACAATACCTTTGCAGAGCCCTTTTTCCCGCCGGCCGCAACACTGCATTTATGCGCCATGTCCGCCAGTTCTTCCTCTGTAGGCGTAATCCCCAGTTCTGCAAAGGACGTGGGCATCTGGATGGAACGGTAAAACTCCTCCATGGCCTCAATCCCTTCCAATGCCACCGCCGCTTCATCCTTGCCCGCCGGCACTCCCATCACATTTACTGCAAACCGATAGAACCTGGGCAGGCAATCCTGATAGACATACCTTGCCCAGCTTCCCCAAATGGCCGCAAGCCCTGCGCCGTGAGCCACGTCGTAGAGCCCGCCCATCTCATGCTCCAGCCCATGGGTGGCAAAATCGTCCCCTCCGTTCCCACAGCCTGTCAGGCCGTTATGGGATAGGCTGCCTGCCCACATCACCTCAGCCCTTGCCGCATAATCCTGCGGATTCTCCTTAAGTACCCGTGCCTTTTCCATCATTGTCCGCATCAGACCCTCTGCCAGCTGGTCTGTCAGCTCCATATTCCCGCCATTGGTAAAATAACGCTCCATAGTATGCATCAGGATATCGGTGCACCCGCAGGCTGTCTGGTAATCTGGCAGCGTAAGGGTCAGTTCCGGATCCAGGATGGCAAACTTAGGCCGGCAGATATCGTTCCGATACCCCCGTTTCAGCCCCCCTTCTTCCTTCGTAATCACAGAACTATTGCTCATCTCGCTTCCCGCCGCCGCAATCGTCAGCACCACGCCGACAGGCAAGCAGGCTTCTGCCTGCCTTTCACGGCCGTAATAATCCCACACGTCCCCCTCATTGGCTACCCCATATCCAATTGCCTTTGCAGAGTCAATTACGCTCCCCCCGCCGATGGCAAGGATAAAATCCACCCCTTCCTTCTTGGCAAGCCCAATCCCCTCATATACCAGTGAAAGCCTGGGGTTGGGCACCACACCCCCCAATTCTGCATAGGGAATCCCTTCTGCGTCCAGGGAAGCTTTCACACGTTCCAAAAGCCCGGACCGCACCACGCTGCCTGAACCATAGTGGATCAGCGCCTTTGTACCACGGAATGCTTTCACTAGCTTTCCTGCCTCCGCTTCCGTCCCCTTCCCAAAAATAACCTTTGTCGGCGCATAATAATTAAAATTAAACATTTTCCTATCTCCTCTTTCCATGATGAAATGAAACCCGCCCCATATATCTGCCGCTGCATGCCCGGACCTTCCGTCCCCTCCCAAAAGCCCTTACGGAAAGGCAGGCCGCTTTTCCTATCCCACTTCCTCCCCCTTCATCTTTTCCTTTATTACTTCCCCCAAATAATGCTTCCCTTTCTCCTGCCCCTGTGTATACTCCCGGTAATTCTCTTCCCTGGTATTTTTTACAATCCCCTGGAATTCCCTTGCGGAAACCAGGGCGCACCCCTGCCCCCGTATAATAATCTGCTCCAGCCCATCTGAGGTCACCACCGTCACCTGGTATTTCCTGGCATTTTCATGTGCAAACTTTTCAATATACTGGTCGGCCGTCTCTGCCTCCTGGGTAAACACCACGTGGATATTCTGGTAATCCAAGATTTCCGTCTTGTGGCGCTCCACCCGGTATGCGTCAAAGACTACGATTAAATTGCATTTACGGATCCCCTGGTAATCACAGAGGATATCTAAAAGCCTTCCCCTTGCGCTGTCTATATTGCCCTCTGCCAGTTTCCGCAGCCCTTCCCAGGCAAAAATCACATTATAGCCATCCACCAGCAAATATTCCTCTTTCGGCTCTGCCTGCCGGTAGGTATGTGTCACAGCCGCTGCCTTTGGGGAAGGGGTTTCTTTTTTCTTATGGTATCTCCTCCATCCCCCTTCCCGTTCCCGCCGGTTGGCATTGGACGTACGGGACAGGATTGCCTCCACCTCATCCTCCCCCAGCCATGCTTCCTCCTGCCGCCGCTCTTTTTCCTGCTGGATCCTCTTCCCTGCTGATATCCCCACTCTTCGGTTTGCATCCCCTGAAAGCCCTATCTCCCCCCCATCGCCTTCCCCCTCCCCTCCTATCCCCCAGGCTCCGTGACCTTCTCCCCCGCCTGCCGCTTCCCCAAGCCCTGCAAGGCTATTTCCGCCCTCCACATGCATATACTCCTTTACCTGATCCCAGCTAACCACAAACCCTGCCCCATGGGAGCAGAATACAGATCCCGTAGGGTTGTCCAAGTCCCGCTCCGGGTCATAAGCCATCCGTTCTATGATGTCCTGGGGGTTTTGGCATGGCTCATAGCCTTTTAAAGCGCAGGAAAGCCTCCCGCGTCCCTTTGAATAAGCCGCCACCTCTTTCTGGTAATCCCCCATAGCCGCCACCGGGGCGCTTCCTGTAAATACCGCCATCCCGTCCTGTACCAGGGGCGGCTCAAATGCCCCATGCATCCTTTCAATATCGGCCATTGCCCGCCCAATCATCGTATCCGGCACCTCCAGGCGGAATTGGTACACAGGCTCCAGGAGCACGGATTCTGCCTCCATCAGCCCCTGGCGCACCGCACGGTATGTGGCCTGCCGGAAATCCCCGCCTTCTGTATGCTTTAAATGCGCCCGCCCTGTCACCAGGGTAATTTTCATATCTGTAATGGCAGAACCTGTCAGGACGCCCCGGTGCTCCTTCTCCTCCAAATGTGTCAGCACTAGGCGCTGCCAATTCCTGGCCAGAATATCCACGCTGCATATGGAATCAAAGACCAATCCGCTTCCCGGCTCCCCTGGCTCCAGCAGCAAATGTACCTCCGCATAATGGCGCAGGGGCTCGTAATGCCCCACGCCCTCTACTGTGCTGGCTATAGTCTCCTTATACAGGATATTCCCTGCCCCAAATGCGGCCTCCAACCCAAAACGCTCCGCAATCACGCTCTTTAGGACTTCCAGCTGTACCTCCCCCATAATCTGCACCTGGATTTCCTCCAGATGCCCATCCCAGGTAATATGGAGTTCCGGATCCTCTTCTTGGAGCTGGTATAAATGTGAAAGCATTACCCTATGGCTGCACCCAGGCGGGGGGATTACCTGGTAAGTCAGGACAGGCACTAAAAAAGGCAGGGCTGCATCCGCTTCCACCCCCAGCCCCATGCCAGGCCTGGTGTCTGTCAGCCCGATGACCGCACAGACAGCCCCGGCCAACACCTCCTTGGCAGTCTCATATTTTTCCCCGGAATACAGGCGGATTTGGCTAACCTTTTCCTGGCTAGGGGAAATGGCTTCCCGGACTTTTAGGCTCCCCCCGGTGACTTTCAGGTAAGTCAGCCGGTTCCCCTGGCTGTCCCTGGCAACCTTAAATACCTTTGCCCCAAACCCTGCTGGGTACTTTGGCTGCCTGGTATACCGCCGGAAGCCCTCCCAGAATTCCTCTACCCCTTCAAACTTCAGGGCAGAGCCAAAATAGCAGGGAAAAGCCCTGCGGCTGGCAACCAATTCCCGGATCTGCCCTTCCCCTATGCTGCCATGCTCCAGAAAATGCTCCAGCACATCCTCCCCGCACATGGCAGCTTCTTCATAAAATGCCTCCGTACCTGCCTTAGAAAAGTCCAGGCAGTTCTCATGGAGCCCTGCCCGAAGCTGCCCCAGCAATTCCTCCTTGTCTGTGCCAGGTTGGTCCATTTTATTCACGAACAGGAAAACCGGGACCCGGTATCTCTCCAAAAGATGCCAAAGGGTACGGGTATGCCCCTGCACCCCTTCCGCCCCGCTGATTACCAGGATGGCATAGTCCAGTACCTGGAGGGTACGTTCCATTTCTGCTGAAAAATCCACATGCCCCGGGGTATCCAAAAGCGTGATGGTATCCTGCCCTTCCCGCAGCATGGCCTGTTTGGAAAATACTGTAATCCCCCTTGCCCGCTCCAAAGGGAAATTGTCCAAAAAGGCATCCCCGTTATCCACCCTCCCCATTTCCCGTATTACGCCGTTACGGTACAGCAACGCTTCCGATAACGTGGTCTTGCCTGCATCCACATGGGCCAGCAAGCCTGCCGTAAGGTATGTTCCCAGCCTATTCCCAGATGTGCCATCCATTAAAAGTGCCCCTTTCTATGTTATAATTTGCCAGAATATCTGCTTGGCACATTATAACATAGAAAAGGGCAGAAGTCGATAAATGTTTTTCTGTCAGCCTCTGCACGGCAGCTATCGGCTGGCCGCTTCCCAATTATTGAAAATCATCCCGTTTTCTATCTTTTTAAATCCCATTTTTTCATAGACAGGCATGCCCATTTCGGAAGCATGCAGCATAATAATATAGCAGTTCCGTTTTTTTGCCTGACGGACTAGCCTTTGGATAAGTTCTGTCCCTACGCCCTGCTTACGGAAGGGCTCCTCCACGAACAGGTTCGTGATATATCCGTTCCAGCCAGTGGGGTTGAGCTGGGATGGCACGGAACGGTAATAAAAAATCATGCCCAGGCCCGCCAGCCTGCCGTCCTCCTCCGCAATCACGGCTTCAAAGCTTCCGTTCTCAAAGGATTCCTGGAAGTAATGAAGGCAGCTTTTCTGCATAAACCCATACCCCAAATGGGCAGATCCTATTTCAATAAAATCCATCCTGGACTGCACCAGGAAGTCAATGTCTTTTTCTACAGCAATCCTATAGTCCATCTCAATCCCTTTCTGTACCGTATCCTGTTATCCAGGCTCTTCCTTTTCTGTATCGTATCCTTTCATCCAGGCCTTCTTTCCTTCCCGTATCCTGTTATCCAGGCTCTTCCTTTTTCTGTACCGTATCCTTTCATCCAGGCCTTCTTTCCTTCCCGTATCCTGTTATCCAGACCCTTCTTTCCTTCCCGTATCCTGTTATCCAGGCTCTTCCTTTTTCTGTACCGCAT
>CAJUSO010000060.1 GCA_910588965.1 uncultured Lachnospiraceae bacterium
AGTGTGCAGTTAGATTTGCTGTATTTCTAACTTACACACTTTATTTTACACTCCCACCTCTATGGGATAGAGATGTCTGCCATATGCTGCTTTGTCAAATCCCTTTGGATAGATACCTTGCGCCGCTAATTCTTCCATTTGGGAATAGAATTCTACTTGCTGCTTATTGCCTCCGTTCCTCGTTTCTGATACTATTGTAACGGCTGTTTTTTCACTCTACAAGGCTGCACTTTTTTATAACACAGTCACCTTTTTGTAACCTTTGCGTTATTTCGGGGATTAAGAGGTAAATTTTTTTTCGGCAATCTTGTGTAAGCTCTTGATTTTATATGCATATAGCATTGTAATTAAAATGTAACATTCAAATATGAACTATTAGGAATCTCGGAGGTAATAACATATGGTGACGAAAGAAGAACTGCCCGCTTGTCCTGTCGCAACAACCGTTCAGTTAATCGGAAGCAAGTGGAAACTTCTGATTATGAGAAATCTACTTGACCGCCCGTGGCGTTTTAATGAACTGCGGAAGGATTCGGAAGGGATCAGCCAAAAGGTGCTGACTGACAGCTTGCGTTCAATGGAAAAGGATGGTATTATCACCCGAACTGTTTATCCCGAAGTACCACCCAGAGTAGAATACGCATCGAGCGAATTGGGCGAATCTATGCGTCCTATCATTAAAGCTATGGAACAATGGGGATTAGATTATAAAAACAGAGATTAAAGAAATAAAGAAAGACAGCGTAAAAAGCATTTTTGCCTTTTACGTTGTCTTTAATTTTGCTTGCCTTTGCAACGCCCATAAAATTGAATGTCAATGTTGATTTGAAATTACTTCCTTATGTGGTAACATCCTTTTTCTGTTTTCTTTTCTTTGTTTTCCTACATCCTAGGACATAGGCTGGTGGGATATTCCGGCATTCCTTCTTTATGGAAATAGACGGGAAATATCCCAGGAAAAGGGGGATCTTCCATTTTGTATACTGGAATGTGATAAACAGGCCTTTGGGGGACAGGCAGTCCCGGCATTCCCGCAGGATTTGCCCCGAAGCCTCCTTGGGCAGGCTGGCAAAGGGAAGGCCTGAAATAATATAATCTGCCTTGGGTATGCCATATTTGGCAAGATGTTCCCCCATATGGCCTGCCGTATCGTGTATGATACGCACGTTGGGGCACTTGCCGTATTTCTTTTTCAGGCCTTTATAAAAGACATGGTTAATTTCAAAAACAATAAATTTTGTGGATGGGCGCTTCCTCTTTATCACTTCTTCTGTGAATACGCCGGTCCCGGCCCCTATCTCTACGATGCACCCTGCCCTCTGGAAGTCCACATCCCCCACCATCTTTCTGGCCAGATGCTTTGAGCTTGGCTTCACTGCGCCGACACTTCTGGGATGCAGCAGATATTGGATAATAAAAGACATTTCCTGTTCTCCTTTCGCCTTTGTTGGAATCGGTTTAATACCTTAGGATATTGGGCATAGGCTCCATGCCAAATATATAGTTATTATAGGCAATTCTATGTAGAATTGCAAGACTGTGCCGCCTAAACCATGCTATTTCATCGTATTGCTGTTGTTCAGCACGGACGTGCTGTATAAGAACAGCACATCGCGCCCTTCAAAATCCAGGAAGCGGCCTAAATGGGCGGGATGGAGATAGCGGATATCCACCAGGGCAATCTCGGAATAACCGCTGATGAGCAAGGGCGCAAGGCTAGATCCAAAGGAATCCCTGAAAACCACCAGTTTTTTATCCTTGGGGGCTTTGGGATTTTCTATGGACACATAGGAAAGCGGGCCAGACAGGAATATCTCATAGGGGTCTGCCCCCGCTGCCTTCTCCATATCGTACACCCCTATCCCTCTCCCGTTCTGCCAGTCGTATACGCGGCATCCTTCCATAGACGCTCCCGTTAAGTATTGGAGCCTGTCCGGCGCTAAGGGAAGGGCTGCCTGGCCATAGTATACGCCATAAAAATCCTGCGCCAAGGTATGAGCCTGGTATTTCCCAGACAGTTCCGCCCCCATCGCCTGGGCCAGCCTTTCGGCCACATCGGTAATCCTTTCCTGGCGCCAATGGGTATCCGTCTTATAATAATCTTCCCGTTCCAGTAAATCTGAAATAGGGATATAAGAAGCAAAGCTTACCTTTTCTGCCATGCTTTTTTCAAAAGCGGCATAATCCATGGAAAGATGGCCGCTCCCCTCAGCCAGAAAACAGTTTTTATCCGGTATGACAGAGAGGAACACCTGGTTATCCTCATCTAAGTATTCCTCAAAAATATAATGGAAACGGCTGGCGGCATACGCCAAAGCCTCCTCATGCATGGGATATTCCACAGCGGCAATCCATCCATCCACGGTATAAAGCCCATGGTTGTCCTGCCTGAAAAAAACATTTTTGGCAGCCAGGGCTTTGGCCCTCCGGAACCCCTCCCGGAACGGGAACGTGTCTTGCAAATACTCCTCAAAGCCCTCCATAAAACGCCCCTCCCACAATGTTCGCACCGTCAGCTGGGGCTTTTCTGCCAGCTTGCGCCGTTCGCTGTAGGAATACCCTGCCTTCGGCATCCATAGGCTGGCAAAAAAGCCTCCCCCCAGCACAAACGCAAAAGCAAGGCAGACAGCGATATTTTTCTTTCCTCTGTCCATAGCTAGCCTCCTAACATCACACAAATCCAAGCACGCTCTTTCCTCCCCTTAAAAACGGAAATACAAAAAAGGGTTAAAGGAGCCATCTACAAGGTAAGCCGTCACCGTCAATAGGAGCACAGCCACAAACAGCGGTTCCGCCGGGGCAGCCTTCACACGCCTGGCAACATCCCGCACGATGGGCGTAGCCCCAATGCCGCCTGCCAGCAAGACGACGGCATAGCTGCGGAGGCAATATAGGGCTTCTTCCGAAGCAAGGGGAATCCCGCCCGCCCCAAACAGCCCCCCGATGCCATCCAAAGCCTGCCCAAGGCTTCCAGCCTGGAATAGGAGAAAGCCCAGCATAACGGAAAACATAGTATAGGCATGGGACAATACCTTGCTCTTCTGAAGCCTCTTTAACAGCCACAGCTTCTCCGCGATTAAAAGCACGGCAAAAAACAGCCCCCAGGCAAGGAAATTCCAGGACGCCCCATGCCAAAAGCCTGTAAGCACCCAGACGGCCAGGATATTCAAAACCTGCCGCTTCCATCCCTTACGGTTCCCGCCTAAAGGGATATAGACATAATCCCGGAACCAGGAGCCCAGGGAAATATGCCACCGGCGCCAAAATTCCGTTATGCTCGCAGCAACATAAGGATACCGGAAATTTTCCTGGAACCGGAACCCAAACAGGCTGCCCAGCCCAATGGCCATATCGCTGTAACCTGAAAAGTCAAAATATATCTGCAAGGTAAAGGCAGCGGCATCCAGCCAATAGGACAGGACCGATTCCCCTCCCATTGCCTGGAGCTGGCTGCAGGCTTCCCCCAGCTGGTTGGCAAGCAAGGCTTTTTTTGCCAGCCCGATTACAAAGCGGCGTATACCATAAGCGGCCAGCCCCCAGGAATGTCTCCTGTCCCCAAGCTGCTTTGCAATGCTAGAATACCGTACGATAGGCCCTGCAACCAGCTGGGGGAACATGGCAATATAAGCAGCCAGCCCCACCAGGCTCTTCTGGGCCTCTTCCCCCCGGTATACATCCACCGTATAGCTCACCATCTGGAAGGTATAAAAACTAATGCCGATTGGCAGGGTAACGCCCAAAAGCGGGATATCCCACCCTGTGGCGTCATGTATGCTTCCCAAAATAAAATCCGCATACTTAAAATAGAGCAAAAAAGAAAGGCTGGCCGCCACAGACAGTATGCAGAAGGCCTTCCCGCATTTCCCTTCCCTGTGTTTCCCCACCAGCAGGCCAAACCCATATCCCAGCAATATGGTAACGCCCATCAACAATACATATTTCGGCTCCCCCCAGGCGTAAAATACCAGGCTGCACAAGAGGAGCACCCCATTCCTGGCCCTTCGGGGCACAAGAAAATACAGCCCCACAGCCACGGGCAGGAAATAATATAAAAATGTAAGGCTGGAAAACAGCATCGCCTTATGATGTAACCGGCGCTTCCACTACTACTTCTGCGCCGCTTAATGCAGACAATGCGTTGTTCTTGAACGCTTCCATGATCCCTGCCTCGCCATAAGCTGTGATTACATAGCTCCCGCCTACTTGAAGGATGAGAAGCGTGTCCGGCTGCCCGCACATCCATTGGGTCGCCATAAGATTGGATTTGACGGCATCTGCAAAACTGTCTGCCTCTACACCGTCTTTCAGCCGGTAGGCCGCCCCTGTAAAAGTGTTGGTATTCATCATGTGCACCATGGAGGCTGCATCCTCAATATTGGGGAACTGATCCTCTGGAAGCCCCAACGTGGATTTTAACTCTTCTGTCTTGCTGATATCAAATTTGCCTGGGGCATCCATCACCGCATTTTCCTGATCCCCTCCATACATGGCAAACAATTCCCCTTCCCCATAGGATCCTACCACTGCAAGCAGCACATCCAGGGCTGTCTCATACTGCTTTGCCCCATCCTCCTGTGCCTCTCCAGGCGCATCCTTCTTGCCGGCGCAGCCTACGCATGCAAGGATGGCCATAACTGCAATACACCGTATCATTGTTTTTCTCAATGTCATTTCCTCCTTTCTTCCTCCTATATGTACCAATCCAGATACACAAAACCACCTGATTGGCCCACCCGTACACCCCACCATAAAAAGGGGTAAAAGCCCCCAAGCCTATGTCCACCCATAAGCCTGGGGGCCTTCCCTGCCCTACTTCCAACACCCTTGCCCTACGCATCATACTTTCTGTATCTTAGAAACTCTGCATACACTGCCCAAACTTCTGCTTTGCCTCATCTACTTTCTGCATTTCAGCAGAAGGCGTGGGGTAATAGCCCCGGTCATGCATCATGTGGAATACTTCCTTCTGGATATGGTGCTCCTTCTCCAAGCAGTCCAGGATGGCGTTCCTCACGTTCTCATGGACGCATTCATTGGAAAATGTGTTGTATAAGGTTGTGGCTGATTTCTCTGCGGTCAGCGCGTCCGCAAACATCTCTTTTTCTGAATAAAATGACTGCTGCATAATTCCCTCCATTCTGTTCGGTTCATAAACTGCCTGTAACGGCTTGCCTGGTAAGCGCCTAACTCAGCTGGGAGTAAAGGGAACGGAAATGCTCCTTGTGCTCGTTGGAAATCTCTGTAAACTTTGCCTTTACTTCTGCATCGGTGCAATTATCTGCCAGCACCTGGAACTTTTTAATCAAAAGCTCCTCGCCGGACAGCAAGTCGTTGAGCGCGGACAGCTCTTTTTCTGAAATCTGGTTCATGGGAAGCTCCTTTCCTTGTAACATATTCAGGCAATGGCATGCCTGTCGAGAGTAGCTTTCCCCCATCTTAGGAAACTATGCATGAAGCCTTTTGCTATGCCATTAATTTTCTTTTAATATTTTCTGGACGTCTTCCATCTCCGGCATGGAGCGGATTGCCCCTTTCTTCGTCGTCACCAGGTAAGCCGCCGCGTTGGCAAAGGACAGCATTTCCTCTAAGTCTTCCTGGGACAGGTTATCAATATCCCTGCTGAGCAAGCCATGGAGGATGCTGCCGCAGAATGTATCGCCTGCGCCGGTAGTCTCAATGGTGCCGCCTAATATATAACTTGGCTTGTAGACCAGCAGGTCCTTATAAAAAGCATAGCTGCCGTCTGCACCTGCTGTCACTTGGAAAAGCTTTACTGGGAATTTTGCCCGGAGGATTTCTGCGCCTTTCTTGATATCCTTCTCGCCTGTAAGGAATTCCACCTCTTCTTCTGATATTTTGCACACGTCGCATTGGCTGAGGCCATACTCCATTTTCTCTTTTGCAGTCCCCAGATCCTTCCAGAGGGGGATGCGCAGGTTCGGGTCAAAGGAAATCAGCACGCCGCTGTCCTTCGCGGCCTTAACCGCCTTCTCTGTAGCCCTGCACACGCCTTCATGGGTCATGGACAGGGTGCCGAAATGGAAAATCCGGCTGTCTTTGATCTGGCTGACATCCACTTCCTCCTCGGACAGCATCATATCAGCGCCTGGGTTGCGGTAGAAGGCGAAATCCCGGTCCCCATTCTCAAATGTTTTAACAAATGCCAGGGTCGTATTCACCTCATCGTCAAAGCAGAGCCCATCTGTCCCAATCTCCAGGCTTTCCAGCGTATCCCGCAGCAGGTAGCCAAACTGGTCCTTCCCCACCTTCCCAATAAAATTCGTGCTCCTGCCGCATTTATTCAGCAATGCGAGCACATTGCAGGGGGCGCCTCCCGGGTTGGCTTCCAATAGGGAATTCCCCTGTTCGGACATCCCTGTGTAAGTAAAATCAATCAACAGTTCCCCTAATGCCGTTACATCGTATTTTGCCATATCTCTATCCTCCTAATGATTGAATGCCTATTTATGAAATGCCTTGCATTGCCCTACCGCAGCAAGGCCGAATCCCTATCATGATTTTGCTACATCCTCTCCGGCGCTTCGAACCCCAGGATATCAATGCAAATCTCCAAAGCCCTTTTGGTAAGCCAAAGCAGCTTGATGTACCCTGCCTGCTTCATTTCATCTGGCTCCGCCATAATCTTTGTCTCATGGTAGAAATGGTTGAAAGCATTTGCAAGGTCGTAAATATAAGAGCAGACCTTATGGGGCGCCGCCTCTTCATATGCATTTTCTACCATGCCGTTAAATTTGCTGATTTCCAGCATCAAGGCCTTTTCGCTGCCGGTACAGGCCGGGAGGATTTCCGCCCCACTGGGCAGTTCCCTCATCGCCTGGTATTTCTTTAAAATGGACTTAATCCTCACAACCGTATACAGGATATACGGGCCTGTGTTCCCCTCAAAGGAGGTAAACCGGTCGATGTCAAAAATATAATCTTTCGACGCCTGGTTAGACAAATCCCCATACTTAATGGCAGAGAGGGCTACGGTTTTCGCCGTCTTCCTGGCCTCCTCCTCTTCCACGGTATGGTTATCCGTAATCTTTTTGTACATTTCGTCATTAATACCCGACACCAGGTATTCCAGGCGCATCACGCCGCCTTCCCGGGTCTTGAAGGGCTTGCCGTCCTTACCGTTCATAGTGCCAAAGCCCAAGAAGGTCAGTTCCGTCTCCGGCCCTACCAGCCCTGTCTTCCTGGCACAGCGGAAAACCTGGGTAAAGTAAAGCTCCTGCCGCTTGTCCACCACATAGATAATCTCATCTGGCCGGTAATCCTTCATACGCCACACAATGGTAGCCAGATCCGTCGTGTTATAGAGGGAAGCGCCGTCCGACTTTAAAATCATGCAGGGCGGGATTTCTTTTGTATCCGTATCCTCCTTGACATCCACCACAAGGGCGCCGTCGCTGAGATAGGCAAAACCCTCCTGCTTCATTTTGCGCACCATATCTGGGATATAGGGCTGGGCGTCTGACTCTCCCTTCCACAGTTCAAAAGAAACATTCAGATCCTCATAATTGCGCTTTAAGTCATTCACGGAGACATCCAGGATATGGCTTAACAGGGCTTGGTATCCCTTGCGCCCATGCTGCAGTTCGTAAGTAGCCTGCATAGCCTCATCCTTATATGCCTCATCCTCCTTGGACCTGGCGCTGGCGGATGGATAGATTTCTTCCAGTTCAGAGATGGTAAAGGGCGGCTCCTTGGGGTACTCCTCCTGGTAGCCCTCATCAAAATATACCAGTTCCGGCTTACGCGCCTTAAGTTCTGTAATAATCAGCCCCATCTGCAGCCCCCAGTCCCCCAGGTGCACATCCCCTATTACGCTGTGCCCCATAAACTTACCCAGGCGCTTGACACTCTCCCCGATAATGGCGGAGCGCAGGTGTCCCACATGGAGGGGCTTTGCCACATTGGGGCCGCCGTAGTCAATCATGATGGTCTTGGGCGCCGCGCATTTCCCACAGCCCAGGCGTTCTTCATCTGCTGCCATTTCCTGCAGGTAGCCTGCCAGGAAATCTGGGCTTAACACCAGGTTCAAAAAACCTGGGTTCACAGATTCCGCCGATGCAAACATAGGGTTTCCTTTCAGGCTTTCGGCCACCTTGCCTGCTATCTGGAACGGGGCGCATTTATACGTTTTGGCAGCCGCCAACGCCCCATTGCACTGGAACTCACAAAGATCCGGGCGGTTGGACAATGTCACCTTCCCATATGTTCCATCATAGCCATTTGCCTCAAAAGCGGCCATGGCTTCCTTGCTGATTAGGTCTAATAGTTTCTGCATACTGTCCTCCATTCCTTTCACTGACTTTGTTGGCGGATATAGGTTCCCTGCCGTCCCATAAAACAATGCCTTACGCTCCCCCAATCTCCTGGAGCACTGCATTCATGTTCGGCAGGCCTGGGTCATCCTCTTCCAAGCCTTCTGCCATAGGCGGCGCGCCATTACCTGAAGCTCCCTCCTCTGCTGGGGATCTATCTGCGCCAGCGCCTTCTGGAAATGCCTGATCCAGAGCCGTATCTGTTTTTGCTGTTTCAGGACTGTGGGTAGCAATAAGATCTTGCAGCTGCTTGTTCTTCTCATTTAAAATCGCCTCTATCCTACTTTGGTTCTCCTGGGTCATGGGAGCCGTCCCTGTGGCATCCATGCCGGTATACAGCTGAGCCTGCAGCATCTCCTGCTCTGCCAAAAGCTGTTCTATCATCGCGGCAGATTTCCTGTCATTCTCGCTTAAGAGCTGCTCAATGACTACTTCTGCATCCTCCCGGTCCCTGTGCATTTGGGCCTGCTCCCTGGTCATATACATGATATTCCTGCGTTTTACGATGCTCCTGGCAAAACGCTCTTTGTCATTCCTTATGTCAATGGCATCTTTCACGGTTTACTCTCCTAACTTTTATGAAGGTATGTTTGGGCGCTTTTCATTGCTTTCCTTATGGATTATACCATGAATTTTTTATGAATAAAAGTAGGAATTTTCGTGCATTCTTTAATTAGGCTAAAAATCTGCTGCCGCCCACGCTCCCATTGCCCTGGGCGGTAACGAATACTTACCGGAGGTAACACCATGGCTGCATACAAAGTTGAAATCTGCGGGGTCAACACCGCAAAGCTCCCAATCCTGAAAGAGGGGGAGAAAAGCGACCTGTTTACCCGCATCAAGGCAGGGGATAAGGAGGCACGGGAAACTTACATTAAGGGCAATCTGCGCCTCGTCTTAAGCGTTATCAAGCGTTTTTCCAACAGCAACGAAAATGTAGACGATTTATTCCAGATTGGCTGCATCGGGCTCATTAAATCTATTGATAACTTTAACCCAGACATCGGGGTAAAATTTTCCACCTATGCAGTCCCAATGATTATAGGCGAAATCCGGCGGTACTTGAGGGACAACAATTCCATCCGGGTCAGCCGCTCCCTCAGGGATACAGCCTATAAAGCCATCCACGCCAAGGAGCTCCTGTCCAGGGAAATGTCCCGGGAACCCACCATTGACGACATTTCCGCAGAAATCGGGATCCCAAAAGAAGATATCGTATTTGCGCTGGACGCCATCCAATGCCCCGTGAGCCTTTATGATCCGGTCTATACGGACGGAGGGGATACCCTCTATGTGATGGACCAAATCAGCGATAAAAAAAATAAGGAGGATACCTGGGTGGAGGAACTTTCCTTAAGCGACGCCATGAAGCGGCTGAACGAGAGGGAGAATTACATTATCAACCTTCGGTTTTTTGAAGGGAAGACCCAGATGGAGGTTGCGGAAGAAATCCATATCTCCCAGGCGCAGGTCAGCCGCCTGGAAAAATCCGCTTTGAAAAGCATGAAAAATTACCTTTCCTTAGGATCTGCATAAACCAGCCGGGTGATATGGAAAAGCCTGCATATCCAGATGCCATGGCGCTGGACATGCAGGCTTTTTGCCGTCTTAGACTGCTTTAATGATTTTCTTGGGGCACTTCTCTACGCAAGTGCCGCATCCTGTACATTTTTCATAATCAATATGGGCAACATTGTCTGTAACGGTAACCGCTTTCTCCGGGCAGTTCTTCTCACAGAGATGGCACCCAATACACCCTACGGAGCAGGCCGCCATCACGTCCTTGCCCTTATCCTTGGAATTGCACTGCACTTTCTGCTTGGCGTCATAGGGAATGAGCTCAATCAGGTTCTTCGGGCAGGCTGCCACGCACTTCCCGCAGGCCTTGCAGGCATCCTTATCCACCAGGGCAATGCCGTTTACGATATGCACCGCATCAAAGGGGCACGCCTTCACGCAGCTCCCATAGCCCAGGCAGCCATAATTACAGGATTTAGGCCCGCCGCCCGGGATGAACGCCATGGCTGCGCAGTCCTCTACGCCTGTGTACTCATAGTCCTGCTTTGCCTTCTCGCAGTCCCCGGCACATTTCACAAAGGCAACCATCTTTGTCCCGCTTCCTGCGGAAACGCCCATGATATCCCCAATCTTAGCCGCCACTGGGTCGCCGCCTACCGGGCACTGCCCGACGGGGGCTTCCCCCTTTACAATTGCGGCAGCCAGGCCGGAACAGCCGGCATAACCGCACCCGCCGCAGTTATTCCCAGGGAGCACGCCCATAATGGCCTCTTCCCTCTCATCTACCTCTACTTTGAATTTCTCCCCAAAAACCCCCAGGAAAAACCCGAGCAGGATACCAGTCCCGCCCACCACCAGGGCGGCAACGATAATTGCTGTTACATTCATCTCTATTCCCTCCTATATCATGCCTGAGAATCCCATAAAGGCGATTGACATTAAGCTGGCTGTAATCAGCACAATGGCTGTGCCCTGGAAACGCTTGGGCACGTCGTTGTACTCAATCTTCTCACGGATCCCTGCCATAATTACGATAGCGATAAAGAAGCCTACAGAGGTGGCAATCCCATTTACCACGCCTTCTAAAATGCTGTAATCCTTGGTCACATTGTTCAAGGCAACGCCCAGCACGGCACAGTTGGTCGTAATCAGCGGAAGGAACACGCCCAGGGATTCATACAAAGGGGGCATGTTCTTTTTCAGGAACATCTCCACGAACTGCACCAGGGATGCGATGACCAAAATAAATACGATGGTGCGCAGGTAGCGCAGGTCAATCCCCTGATCCAACAGAGCCTGGTTGGCCAGGATAAATTTGTAAATCACGCCGGCCACCAGGGAAGCCAAGGTTATGACGAAAATAACCGCGCCGCCCATGCCGGCCGCCGTCTCCGTCTTCTTCGACACGCCCAGGAAGGGGCAGATTCCCAGAAACTGGCTCAACACTACGTTATTCACAATGGCAGAGCCGATTGCAATCATCAATAATTCTCTCATTTTTCCGCCTCCTATTCTTATGCCTTATCGGATGATTTCCCGGTACACATTGCAGACTGGGAGCAGCTTGCACAGTCACCGGACAGGCACCCGGACGGGGCTGCCAGCGGCTTGCCCTTCTTTTCCATCTTATCCCTTACCACATTCATGCCCGCTACCAGGAAGGCCAGCACCAGGAAAGCGCCAGGAGCCATGATGAATACGGTAATCCCAAGGTTTGCACCCAGGATCTGGCGGATTAGGCCGATAAAGGTCAAGCCCACGGTAAAGCCAAGCCCCATGCCAAGGCCGTCAAAAATGGACACCAGGACAGGGCTCTTGGAAGCATAGCTTTCCGCCCTTCCCAAAATAATGCAGTTTACCACAATCAATGGGATATATACGCCCAAGGAAGCGGAAAGCTCCGGCGTATAAGCCTTCATGATAAATTCCACTACGGTCACCAAAGACGCCACTACCACGATAAAAGCCGGCACGCGCACCCCATTTGGTATGACCTTACGGAACATGGAAATCAGAAGGTTGGACATTACCAGCACCACTGTGGTGGAAAGCCCCATGCCTACGCCGTTGATAGCGGAAGAAGTAACCGCCAGGGTAGGGCACATGCCCAGCATCAGCACAAAGGTAGGGTTCTCTTTGATAATACCATTATATAAACGTTCTGCATACTTATTCATACTTAGTTACCTCCCTGTAAAACAGCCCTGAAATATACTAGGCAGGCATTCACGCCGTTCGTGATGGCCCTGGATGAAATCGTAGCGCCAGTCACCGCCTGGATCTCATTCTCAGCTGCAGGCGCAGATTTCACTACTGCATAAACCTCCTCTGCCTTCCCCTGGAACTGGGAATAGAAAGGCTCCTCCTGCACCAGCACGCCCAAGCCCGGCGTCTCGCTGATGGCGGTAATGGAATACCCATTCAAAGTCCCGTCGCTTTGGATCCCTACGGAAAAAGAAATATCTGCCTGGCTCCCCTCATGGGACGTCACGTTTATGACATAGCCCAGCACATTCCCAGAACTGTCCAAAGCTTTGTTGACTGCAGTAATCTCATCATTCGGGAACTCGCTGGCTGCAATCACTGCTGCCGCCTCTTCGGCCTGGAAGGATTCCTCTTCCTGGAACTCGGCCGCATCGGCAAACACCACTTTATAGGCCTCATCCAAAGCAGCCTTCTCTGCCGCCGCGATGGGCTCCTTCGTAATATCGTATACAACCCCCAGCATCAAGCCTAACACCAGGGTAAAGGCGGTTAAAACCAACGCGTCATGCACTATCTTCTTATTCATTGTTTTACCTCCTTCTTCTGCCCGAATGCCCTTGGGATTGTAAATTTCTCAATAATCGGCACCAGCAGGTTGCTCAAAATAATTGCAAAGGAAACGCCCTCTGCATTCGCCCCAAAGATACGGAACAGCCCGGTTAAGACCCCAAGGCAGATCCCATATACGACTTTCCCCATGGGCGTAATAGGAGAAGTCACATAGTCCGTCGCCATGAAAAATGCGCCCAGCATAAGCCCGCCGCCGCATAAATGAGCCGTCAGGTAATTTACATCGAAGCCATGCCCGCCAAACAGCAGGACAAATGCTGCAAAAGAAAGGATATAGCTGGCAGGGATGGTCAGGTCAATGACCCCCAGCAGGATTAAAAGAACCGCGCCGATTAAAATAGCAATCACGCTGGTCTCGCCGATTGTACCAGCGGTGGTCCCAACCAGCATCTTCATCGTATCCACGCTCTCGCCATTTTTCAAAAGCGCCAAAGGCGTAGCCCCAGTCACCCCGTCATAGGTAAAGCTGGTCATCGTCCCTGCAAAAGAAACCAGCAGGAAACACCTTGCCCCCAAGGCAGGGTTCATAAAGTTCTGCCCCAGGCCGCCGAACATCATTTTCACGATTACAATAGCAAACACGCTGCCCAAGACTGCCTGCCAGATTGGCAGCGTATGGGGCAGGTTCAGCGCCAGCAGAAGCCCTGTCACAACTGCGCTGAAATCATTTATCGTACTCTTTTTATGTATCAGCTTCTCAAACAGCCATTCGGAAGCCACACAGGTGGCAATACAGGCCAAAATCAAAATCAATGCATCCAGCCCAAAGTTCCAGACCCCAAATGCCGCGGCCGGCAATAGTGCAATCACCACATAAAGCATGATTTTGGAGGATGTATCCTTGGAACGGATATGTGATGAGGATGATACGTTATACAAATCACTCACAATCAGACACCTCTTTCTCTTTTTCTCATTTCATTCTTGCTACCGTCTTGCTTGCGCTGCACCAGACCCCGCAGCGCCATCTAGCTTCGCCTGGCGGATAAAACCTGCTTAAGGCTTCTTCCTCCGCTCTGCAAGGACTTGCTTCTTCATTGTACGGATAGACTGGGCCAATGGGATCTTGGCCGGGCAGATATAACTGCAGCTGCCGCACTCAATGCACTCCATTCCATTCCATTTCTCAAACCCAGCCATATCCCCATGGTCTGCCATCTTGGCTAAACGGGTAGGGATAATCTGTTCTGGGCAGGCAGACACACACCGCCCGCAGTTGATGCAGGCTGTCGTCTCGCTGGCCGCCACGTCATCCTTGGCCAGGCAGAGCAGGGAAGAAGACGTCTTCGTGGTAGGGATATCCAACCCAAACATGGAGAAGCCCATCATAGGCCCGCCGGAAATAATCTTCTCCGGCTGCACCTTAAAGCCTCCGGCTGCCTCTAAAATCTCCCCATAGCTCATGCCCAAGCAGATATCAAAATTCCCAGGCTCCGCAGCAGCATCCCCTGTCACAGTAAAAATCCGGTTCATCACGGGCTGCCCCAGCTTTACTGCTTTATAGACCGAAATCAAAGTCTCCACATTGTCCACAATACACCCTGCATCTGCCGGCAGCATGGTGGAATTGATCGCCCGCTTGGTGGTCGCATAAATCAGCTGGCGCTCCCCGCCCTGCGGGTACTTGGTCTTCAATGGACAGACTTCCATCCGCGGCTCATTCTTCACAAGCTCCTGAAGCTTGGCAATGCAGTCTGGCTTATTATCCTCAATCCCAAACAGCCCCTTTGCCTTGTCAAACAGCTGAAGCACGATGCGCATGCCCTCAATCAGTTCCTTGGGGTTCTCCAGCATCCGCCGGTAATCTGCCGTCAGGTATGGCTCGCACTCTGCGCAGTTCGCAATTATGTACTCAATCTTCCCCGGCTCTTTCGGGGACAGCTTCACATGCGTCGGGAAGCCTGCGCCCCCCATCCCCACTACGCCAGCCTCTTTCACCTTCCCAATAATCTCTTCCTTGGAAAGGGATGCTACATTGTCCACAGGGTTGTATTCCACTTCCCGCATCTCGCCGTCATTAGCAATAATGATGGACTTAACCATGTCCCCGACTGCGCCCCGGCGCGGCTGGATTGCCTTTACCGTCCCAGATACGGAAGAATACACCGGCGCAGACACAAAGCCGCCGGCCTCCGCAATCATCTGCCCGCGCAATACCGTGTCGCCTACGGCGACGATTGGATTGGCAGGAGCCCCGATATGCTGGGAAACCGGAAATACCAGCTCATCCTTGGGCAATAACTGGCGGATTGGCTTATCCTTGGAAAATTCTTTGCCATCATGCGGATGAACACCACCCTTAAATGTCATGAAACCCATTTTTCATGCCCCACTTTCTTTAAAATTATATTTTTATGCGAAAGCTTATGCCAATGCCAGAACGCCTGAAATTGGCGGGCATTCGCAAAATTGCATAAAAATAGTTGCTTAAGCTCTTTCGAACCGTATAAGTCAACTACTTTGATTATATCATACTTTGGTGGATGTATACATAGTTTTTCGATATTTTTTTGCATTTTTTGGGATACTTTATGCACCCATTGACTTCCCTTCCGGCAGCTATTATAATGGAATGAAACACCGTACCAGACAGCCCTGTATCCTGCAAAGGAGGTATCCCTTATGAAAACCTGGCAAAGCAAAGCGCCGCTACCCACAGGCTTCCCGCCCTTTAAGGAAATTCTCACAGAATCTGCCTTGTTCCTGGATATTGAGACCACAGGCCTTTCCCCAGCCCACAGCCAGATATACCTCATCGGATGTGCCTGCCAAAAGGAAGGCAGCCTTTGGGTCACCCAGTTTTTCAGCGAATGCCCCCAGGAGGAGCCGGATATCCTCTCTGCCTTCTTAGGATACCTCCTCCCCTTTGACACCGTTATTACCTACAACGGCCAAAGCTTTGACCTTCCTTTCCTGGCAGCGCGCTGCGCCTGCCACTGCATACCAGAGCCGTTCCAAACCCTCCGGCACATAGACCTGTTCCGGCAGCTTTCCAGATACAGGCATATCCTAAAGCTGCCAGATATGAAACAGAAGACCTTGGAACATTTTTTGGGGATATGCCGGGAAGATACCTACACTGGCAAAGAATTAATCCAGCTCTACAATGCATATGCAGCCTCCGCCGCACAGACAGGGGCAGAACCCCCTACAGAAAAAGCTTCCCTCCTAAAGCTCCACAATTACGAGGATATTTTGGGCATGGCGAATCTGCTCCCCGCCTTGGCATACGGCAGGCTATTCGAAGGGGATTTCCATGCCACTCCCCCCTCCCAGAACATTTACGCGGATTACAACGGCTCCCAAGCGATGGAATGGATCCTGCCCTTACGCTTGGATTCCCCCCTGCCCATGCGTTTTTCCTTTGGAAAGCCCCCTGTCTACCTGACAGGGTTTGGATCCAACGCCAAACTGGCTGTGAAAGCCTTCCAGGGGGAACTGAAATATTTCTACCCCAACCCCAAGGAGTACTATTACCTCCCCGCAGAAGACACCGCCATCCACAAAAGCGTGGGATCCTACGTGGATAAAAATTACCGCATCCAAGCAACTGCCGCCACTTGCTACACCCGCAAAGCCGGCTGCTTCCTCCCCCAGTACCGGCAGCTATTCCGCCCCTGCTTCCAAACAGGCTTCCGCAGCAAAGCAACTTACTTCGAATTGGCTGCCCCATTTGCAGGCTCCCCGGAATCCTGGGAAGCCTATGCACGGCACTTGCTCCAATGGCTGCTGGAATAAGGGGATTGCTTCTGCAACACAGTCTTTCCTATAAGATAAAAAGACGTGCTTCCATAGGCCAGGCCTATCCACACGTCTATTCCTTCTTTCACTATTCTTTCTGGAAAAAAAATGACTTCTTCCTCTGGAACTTAAGTTCCTTGTAATTGATAATCTGCTCCGCGCTTCCAATGAACAGTATCCCGCCGCGTACCAAAGAGGCGCTGAATTTTTTATTAATGCTGTCCCTGGCTTCTTCTGTGAAATAAATCATCACATTCCGGCAGACAATCAGATGGCATCCTGTAGGATATAAGTCACTCAATAGGTTATGCTCGCGGAATTCCACCTGCCTTTTGATTTCATCTGCAATCTGGAACCCTTTGCCTACCTTCCGGAAATACCGGTTTTTCAGTTCCTGCGGTACGGAAACAATGCTTTTTTCACTATATAGCCCCATCCTGGCCTTATCCAACACCTGCCGGTCAATATCCGTAGCAATGACCCGGATATGGCTTAAGGGAAGATACCTCGACAAGGCCATAACCAGGGAATAAGGCTCATCCCCAGTAGAACAGGCGGCGCTCCAGATTTTCAAGGACTTCCCAAACCTCTGGATTAAGGCTGGGAAGACCTCCTGCTCTAAAACCCCCCATTGTACTGGGTTACGGTAAAATTCTGACACATTGATGGTTAGAAAATTTACAAACTGCTCGAACTTCTCTCTGTCCCTCTTCAGTAAGGCCACATAGGCAATATAGCTATTTATGCCGTTCCGGGCAATCAGGGTGTCAATCCGCCGCTTCATCTGCTCTTCCCTGTAAGCACTCAGGTCAATCCCTGTAAGCCGCAAAACATCCTTCTTGAAATCTTCATACCCTATCAACATATTCTCTCTATCCTTCCACAGCCTTAATCCCTAGGCCCTAGCCTTGGTCCTTATGCTTCCTCTGCTGGAACTTCAGCTTCCACTTCTTCTGCTGCTTCAGATTCTTCCGGCGCTTCCCCTGCTTCTGCCGCTGCCCTTGCTGCTGCTTCCTTGGCAGAAAGCAATGCCTTAATGCTCAGGCTAATCTTCTTCTCTTCCTCATTGAAGTCCACAATCTTAGCCTCAATTTCCTGCCCAATCTTCAATACGTCTGCAGGCTTATCCACATGCTCCCTGGAAATCTGGGAAACATGGAGCAATGCGTCCACGCCAGGAGCCAGTTCCACAAATGCACCGAAATCTGTCATCCTTGCCACAACGCCGCTTACCACATTCCCTGCCGCATACTTGGTAGCAGCATCCTTCCATGGGTTCTCATCCTCAAACTTCATGCTCAAGGCAATCTTCTTCTCTTTGATATCTTTAATAAATACCCTTACAACCTCGCCAACCTTGAATACCTTCTTCGGGTTCTCCACCCTGCCCCAGGACATCTCTGAGATATGGAGCAGGCCGTCTGCGCCGCCAAGATCCACAAATGCGCCGAAATCTGTCACATTCTTCACGGTGCCTTCCAACACATCGCCTACATTAATCCGCTCAAACAGAGCCCTCTGCAGTTCTTCCTTCCGGGCTACTAACAGCTGCTTGCGGTCGCCGATAATCCTCCTCCTGCGGGGGTTGAATTCTGTAATGACAAATTCGATTTCCTGATCCTTGTATTTGCCCAGATCCTTCTCATATGTATCGGACACCAGGCTGGCAGGAATGAAAATCCTTGTCTCATCAATCACTACGCTTAAGCCGCCTTCCAATACCTGGGTAACCTTAGCCTTCATCACTTCCTGGTTGTTGAAGGACTCTTCTAACTTCTTGCTCCCGCGCTCAGCAGCCAGGCGCTTATAAGTCAGGATAACCTGCCCTTCCCCATCATTGACTTTCAGGACCTTGGCCTCCATGCTGTCTCCCACGGATACTACGGTAGTCAGGTCAACATTCGGCTCGTTCGTATACTCGTTGCGGGTAATAATTCCATCAGATTTGTAACCAATATTCAAGATGATCTCGTCTGGTTTCACATCAATAACGGTAC
>CAJUSO010000061.1 GCA_910588965.1 uncultured Lachnospiraceae bacterium
CAATACAATGACGGAGATATTTTCTTGTACTTATCCTTTACCACATCACGCAATGTTCCATAGAATTTTCCTCCAATTATCTTTTCCAATCTCTTTGACTAAGTATTTCCAGTTATTTACTCTTAAATCACTACATGATATAATGAATTTGCTAATTCAACGAGTAGCGAATTGCGGTTCCAGATGCCTTTCTCTGTAATATAAACCGAGTAGGGGAATGTCCCTCTCCGCTACTCGCCGCGCGGGGCGCGTGCAGCTTTCGCTGCTAATTTCCTTACGCACCCCTGCGCATAAAAACGACCAGACAGGTTAGCTACTCCTATCTGGCCGTTTATGACAGGTATTCAATTATGAATATGTATTTACCGAAACTGCTCCTCCTTTCACTTACATTCACATATCCGCGCAGATACAGTGTCCCATTCTTGGTCAATGAATTAGGATAACCACCAGAAACGCCGATTTTCAGCATTTCCTGTGTTGTCCTTATTATAACTCACTCACATGCCCTGTATAATCCCTCCCGTAAGGCTTAATAACTCTGGATCTGTGACTTGGAAAAGAATCCCTTTATTCTCGCTGTTATAATCTAATTCTGTAATTTGGATGGAATACTCTTTCCTCTCTCCTGAAACAGACGATGCTATCACTGCCTCTCCTTCTTTGATGTCCTGTTTCAAGCCTATGCTATAATAAGTTTCCTGTGGTAATCCTGGCTTTTTTTCCAGGGTGCCGTAAATGCCGGCATCTGTATTTTCTGCCACATCCCCCAGGCGGTATTGATCCAGATAAGTAATGACGCCGGAAATCTCGCCAGGGTCTCCCTTCTCCCCTTTCTTAATCCCTGCTATTTCTGCCTCATACAAGGTTCCCTGGCCAATATTCACCTTTAGGCCTGTATCCATGTCGCTGACGGGGTGCCCAAGCGCACCGTAAGAGCCTTCCTGGTTATAATAAGTCAGGGTGCCAACCCCGGCCAAGTCATCCCTAACCCAGATGCCAAGCTTATATTCCCCTTCTGCTGTCTTAACAGGCTGCATTTTCAGGCGGATATACTCGCCTTCCCGTAAGATGCCCAATACCACAGGCTCACCCTGGGACTGGTTTATCCGCTCTGCCAAATCCTCCTTGCCCTCTACCACTGCTTCGTCTACTGTCTTGACGTAATCCCCGCTCTGGACTAAGCGCCCGGCTGGCTCATGGCTCATGCCATCGCTTCCGGTCACTGCCCCAGTGCCAATAATTAAAATCCCCTCTGTTTCTACATAAATGCCTACAGGGGTCCCACATGGTACTACCTGCTCTTCTTCCATGACTTCCACGGCGACTTCCTTCATATGGATAAGGCCGAATAATTTACAGGAAATGGAATAGCTGCCTGGCTCCCTGGATTTCAGGGAAAAACTCTGGTTTAAGTCCAGCCGGATTTTATCTGCGTCCACGGTAGGGGATTGGTTGCCAAACACTTCCAGCCCCTCCTGCCCCACTTCCCCGGTAACAGGCAGATGGAAGTCAAAACTCTCTTCCTGTCCTTTCTCTATACGGATTCTGTCGGGAATGGACTCCTTTATCGTAAAATAAGAGAAAAACAGCACCCAGCAAAAGCCTGCCAAGAGGCTCCCGTAGGCAATCCATCCCTGCAAGGCAGACTGCCTTTTTTTTCTATTTTCCTTCATCCCTTCACATCCTCTCAAGGATTTCAAAATCCTATGTTAGTATGCGGAGTTCTTCTTTTTTCAGTCTGGGATTTTCTGTATTGGCTCTTATTTTCTAAAAATTAAGAAGAAAAATAAATTGCATGGATGATAGATACAGCGCAAGTATTTGGACGGAAGGATAAGGAAAATGCCGGCATCCGTTGATAAAAACCTGCCTTTTGCGCATAGTAGGAACTTTTTATCCACAGTACAATCTTATCTATCATCTTGCCTGACATCTGCTGCCCATACGGGCCAGCCATCCCAAAATCAAATCCGCCATAACTGGTACAGCGTGATATGATAGATTTTCAGGGCTTACTATTGTATCCCTTCTTTTGCAATCAGATAGAACCTAACGCATTGATAATATCCTCCACATTTTCCCTTCCTTCATGGATCCTGAGCCTGACCGGCTTCGACAGATCTATACTGAAAATACCCATAATGGACTTTGCGTCGATAACATATCTGCCGCTGACCAGATCTATCTCTGCATCAAATTTTGCCGTAATGGATACAAAATTTTTTACTTTATCAATACTATCCAATGATAGTTCTATTTCCTTCATCCTTTTTCACCGGTTCCTTTCCTCTACCTACGCAAAGATACCCGCCCTTTCTGGCATAGCTTTTCATGCGCCCTTTTCCATTCTATTTAAAATACGATTTCACGGATACGCTTTCTGATTTTGAGTACCATTGATGGGGAAACAGATAATTCATCCACGCCCATGCGTACAAATTCCTCTGTCAAATCAATATCTGCGCCAAGTTCCCCACAGATTCCCGCCCATTTACCATATTTATGTGCATTATCAACTACCATCTGGATCATCTTCAGCACAGCTTTGTGGTGTGGATTATAAAAATCATCCAGCCTCTCATTCTGACGGTCGATTGCCAGCGTGTATTGTGTTAAATCATTCGTGCCTATACTGAAAAAGTCCACAAGCTCTGCAAGCTCATCAGAAACCATGACTGCTGCAGGTGTTTCTATCATAATCCCCTGTTCTGGCACGGTATATGGGATTTTCTGCTCTTCCAATTCCTGCTGCACTTCCTGCACAATCCCGTAAATGTCCCTTACTTCGTCAGCCGATATAATCATTGGATACATAATTGACAGATTCCCATAGACAGACGCCCGGAGCAGCGCCCGGAGCTGTGTTTTGAAAATATCGGGCTGTTTTAAACAAATACGGATAGCCCGGTACCCCAGAGCCGGATTCTCCTCTTTGCCAAGCTTAAAATAATCCGCCTGCTTGTCAGCCCCTATATCCAGTGTCCTGATGATAACCTTCTTGCCAGCCATCGTCTGGACTACCTGCCGGTACGCTTGGAACTGTTCCTCCTCTGTGGGGAAATCCGTCCTGCCAAGATAAAGAAATTCACTGCGGAATAACCCAATCCCTGCTGCATCATTTTCCAGCACATACCCCACATCAGAAACGCTGCCGATATTTGCGTAAAGCTTAACCTCCCTCCCGCTCTGGGTCACGGTTTCCCTGCCTTTCATATCCTGCAGCAGCAGGCTTTTTTCCTTTTCTTCCTTAATCCGCTCCTGTGCCTTTCCACGCACTTCTTCTGTGGGATCAAATATCACTTCCGCAGAAAACCCATCCACGACTGCCGTCATCCCGTTATGGATACTTCCCAACTCCATCGGGACACCCACCAATGCTGGGATATTCATCATGCGCGCTAAAATCGCCGTATGGGAATTTGTTGAGCCATGCACCGTTACAAACGCAAGGATCTTCTCCTTATCCATCTGCACCGTTTCACTAGGCGTCAGGTCATCCGCTACAATAATGGATGGCTCCATCGCACGGAAATCAATTTCCTCATGCCCGTACAGATTATTCACCAGGCGGTTGGAAATATCCTTTACATCCGCAGCGCGCGCACGCATATAATCATCATCCATCCCTGCAAACATCTCCGCGAAATTATCGCCTGTTATGGCTACCGCGTATTCCGCATTCACATTCTCTGTTCGGATGATATTGTCAATTGATTCAAGGTAATCTTCATCTTCAAGCATCATCTGGTGCACTTCAAAAATTGCCGCGCTCGCCTCGCCGACCTCTTTCACGGCCTTATCATACAGGCTGCCAAGCTGTTCCTTCGCCTGCCCGATGGCTGCCCTGACACGCGAAGCCTCCGCGTCCGTATCCTCTACTTTCCCTCTTTTTACCTGGCAGCCTGTTTTATCAAGCAATACCACACGTCCCATGGCAATGCCTTTATAAACCGATTTTCCGAAAAACCTTACCATACCTTACCTCTCCATTCCACCCGGCCGGCGCCATGTCCGGCCAGGCATAAGCTGATTACAGATTGTTTTCAAAGAATGCCTTGATTTCCCTGCTCGCAGTATCTTCATCTTCTCCGGAGACCTCTACCATGACCTCGTCGCCGCATTTTACGCCAAGCCCCATCAAAGCCATCAGTTTGGTTGCTTCCGCTTTTTTCCCATTTTTCACAATCACAATCTTACTCTGGTATTTCTTTGCTTCTTTTACCAGGATCCCTGCTGGCCTTGCATGGATCCCTACCTCATCCTTAATCACATAGTTAAAATTCTTCATAATCTCCATTCCTTTCTTTTTCATTGTATTTTATATTATGCCAATCCGCTGGCAGCCCCTCATTCCACTGTGATGATCTTTTCCATCTGCTTTGACTTACCTGTCTTTACTACATTACAAGACTGGTAGTCATCGCTGTTCGTCAGTAATACCGCTGAAGTTGTGCTGTACCCAGCAGCTTTGATTTTGGAAATATCGAATTCCATAAGTTTCTGTCCGGCCCTGACCTTATCCCCCTCAGATACCAGAACCGCAAACCCATCGCCGTCCATCTTTACTGTATCTACCCCGACATGGATAAGCAGTTCCATTCCGCCCGGCCCGGCAATACCGATGGCATGGCGCGTTTCTGCTACAGAAGATATTTCCCCATCAAAAGGCGCTACAGCTTCCCCTGTTTCTGGCTCAATACCAACGCCGTCCCCTAAAACACCAGATGCAAACGTTTCATCTGGGATATTTTCTCTTGGGATAACATTTCCTTGGATTGGGGCAAAAATCACTTTTTCCGCCTTATCCCCTGTCCCTGTATGCATATCTTTTGCAGGTTTCCCTATACTGGCAGGTTCCGCTGCACGGCTCCCAGCTGCCGCTCTCTCTTTTTTCCCGAATGCTCCTCCCAGCGCCATTGTGGCAGCAAACGCACACACGATTGCAACCGCCATGGATACCATGAACTGCAGCATGCAGTCAGGGCGGATACAGATAACGCCGATTACGCCGCAAGGCCCCTGCGAGACAGATAATACCTTTGCAAGCGTGGCATAAGCAGCCCCGATGCCACCGCCAATCAATGCCCCATAAAACGGATACCTTAATTTTAGATTGACACCAAAGATTGCCGGCTCTGTAATCCCAAGAAAGGAGGATATGCCAGAGGCAGAAGCCAGGCTCTTCATTTTAGGATCCTTCTTCATACGGAACATGACCGCTAACGCCGCTGCGCCCTGTGCACAGTTTGCAGCCGCCACAACCGCGAACGTAGGTGAACCGCCCAATGTGCCGATATTTGCAAGGATCTGTGTCTCAGCCGTTACCAGGCTATGGTGCATGCCTGTGATAACCAGCAATGGATATGTAACCCCGTAAATCAGCCCTCCAAGAGAACCCAGGTCGAAGAACAGCCACATAACCGCATTTGTCATAGCGTCGCCGACGCCCCTCATGACCGGGCCGATAAACAGGAATGTCATTGCCCCGGCAATCAGCACAGACAGCAGCGGTGTGACAATATTGTCAAGCATCGCAGGGACAATCTTACGGAGCTTTTTCTCCACAAATGACAGGCAAAAGACGGATGCGATGACCGGAAGGACCGTCCCCTGATACCCCACTTTCGCAACAGACAGCCCAAAAATATTCCAGTACGGGACAGTCCCGTCAAGCAACGCCTGCCCATAACCATACCCGTTCATTAAATCCGGATGGATCATGATTGCCCCGATAACCGCCCCAAGAATTGGCGTCCCGCCAAAAATCTTAGCGGCGGAAAACCCAATCAGCACTGGCAGGAATGTAAAACCAGCATTGGAAAACAGGTTCACCATTTCTGCAAAATCTTTAATCTGCGGAAATGCGTCCACAAGTGACTTGCCTTCCACAAACATACCCTGCGCCGTCAGGATGTTGTTGATCCCCATCAGAAGTCCGGATGCAACCAGCGCGGGCAGGATTGGCACGAACACGTCTGCAAGGGTCTTTAAAAGTTTCTGCAATGGGTTCATTTTTTTTGCTGCCTGTTTTTTCAATTCTTCTTTCGTCATTTCTGTGATGTCAGCCATCTTGATAAACTCGGCATAGACATGGTTCACAATGCCCGTTCCGAGAATAATCTGAAACTGCCCGCCATTGTTAAAATTGCCTTTCACAAGGCCGACATTTTCCAGGGCATCCTTGTCAATCAGGGAATCATCCTTAAGGACAAGCCTAAGCCTTGTCGCACAATGGGCAGCGCTGATAATATTATCTTTGCCGCCCATACAGGCAAGGATTTCCTGCGCCGCTTTTACATATGTTTCTTCCATAACGCTTACCTCCTTCATTATCTTTGCGTTTTGCCGCCAATTACCGTTTGCGCCTTTACACTGACACTTTCATACCGTCATAAGCTGCGTCCAGCCCATGCGCTCTGGCAAATCCTTCCAATTCTTCATGCGTCATGCCTCCATTATGGGAAAAATGGCTGATCACTTTAACGGTATCTGGATGGATACATCCTTTCTCTTCCAGCATCTTTGCAAATGCAATGTCATCCGCTAGCCCCATATGGTAACCGTCCGTCTTCCTCTTGCCCATAGTAGCATCCATGGATATCAGGTCATATTTATGGCTAAAGATACACTCCCATGCCTCATTGCTCAGGTTCATTCCCGTATCATGGCCATATAAAAGGCATTTCCCATCCTTCTCAATGATATAAATCAGGCAGGCCTCCCGTTTATCATGGTCTGCAGGTACCGGGATGATATGGTATCCATCCGCCATAAAATCAGCAAACGGCTCAAGCCGGATGAACTTAACTGCGTTATCCAAAGGATGTACCTGAAACCTATCAATTAGCACAGCATCATAAAATGCTTTCTCCACCGCCGCATTGCCATATACATGCAGCATCCCCTGCGCATTATGCCCAAAATGTTCATGCCGGTGGATTAGTTCAACCGGGAAAAAATGATCCATATGGGAATGCGTGATCAGCAAATGCTGGATCTGCCCCAGCCTCAAGGAATAGCTGAGAGCATGTGCGTATGTGTCTGGCGGAAAATCAATAAGGATCTTCCTATCTATAACTGACTGTGTCCTGGTGCGCACCTCCTTCCCGCCGGTATCTCTTGCCTTCCTGCAAGTTTTGCACTCACAGAACAGGGCCGGCAGCCCTTCTGCTGCCGCAGTCCCCAAATACTGTATTTCCATCGCGGCCTCCTTTCTTTTGGGTGGATTTCCATTCCTTTGTTAAACACAGATATCATATTTCGTAACATCCATACAGGCTGTCCCGTCTGTATCAAAAACTATCCCGTCTGCCTCCATAGGGGTGTGGAAGACGGCAGACATCACCCTTTCCCCTCCGTTTAAAAATACTTCAACCGAATACCGGTCCAACAGCAGACGCAGGCTCAGTACCTCCTTCTGCGTTTCCGAAATAAATGGCTCCGCCATCATTTTCCTTCGGCATACCACATCCCGCACAAGGCCGGAATGCGTCCTGTCAATGGTCAGGCATTTCCTCAAATGGTTATATTGGAGAAGCATTTCATATTCCTCATTGCAAGCAAAATGAATGGCAAAGTGATGAAAGCCAAATTCCGTAATATCAACCTGCAGATCGATTACTCTGCCTCGGATCCCCTCCAGCACAGCCGTCTCAGATATCCTCTCTCCGAGATACTCAATTTTATTTTTACGGTAAAGCTCCAATTCCCTGACAGGATTTTGATATATCTTTCCTTCCTTTAAAATAAGCTCCCTTGGAAGCGTCATCATTCCCGACCAATTACAGAACTCATTTGCTAGCTTAGCGTCCCATGACTGCATCCATCCAACCATGACCCGCCTGCCGTCTGCCGTCTGCAAGGTCTGGGGGGCATAGAAATCCAGCCCATAATCAACGGACAGGATTTTCTCCCTTTCAAATCGGTATGTGGCCTTATCATAATACCCATATATAAATACAGAATTATTCCCGTTATGGAACTCATACCCTACTGCCCGCATATCCTGCGGGGAAACCATTAAAATCTGGCGGTTTCCCAGTGGGAAGAAATCTGGGCATTCCCACATCTTTCCATACTTCCCACTGCTCTGGTCCAGCACAGAAAGGAACTCCCACTGTTCCAGGTCATCGGAGCGGTAAAGCAGGATTTGGCCATCCCCCCCTGCATTACAGTTGCCAACTACCAGATAATAAGATTCCCCTTCTTTCCATATTTTGGGGTCCCGGAAGTTTTCCGTGCTGCCTCCTTCCGGAAGGCTGCCGCCAGCAATGACAGGATTTCCCTTATACTTGGTATAATTCAATCCATCTCCCTTTGCCATACACTGCACCTGGCAGTAATCATGCGTCCCGTCTTCCAGATAACGATCCATTACACCAGTATAAAGCAGCACATGCTCATCCCCAGCTTGAATTGCACTTCCTGAATAGCATCCCCCCTCATCATACTTTTCATCTGGCGCCATTGCTAAGGGCAGATATTCCCAACTGATAAAATCCTTGCTCTTACTATGCCCCCAATGCATTGGCCCCCAACTCTTGCTGAATGGATGATACTGGAAAAACAAATGGTATTCATCCTGGTAAACTGAAAATCCATTCGGGTCATTCATCCAGCCCACTGGAGATGACAGATGATATGCCGGCCTGGTTTCAGCAGGGATTTCTAAAATGCCTTTTTTTTCGATTTTCCGAGCCAGATCTAGCTGGCTGCTTTCCGCCTGCGCCATAGTCCCTATCCTTTCCTTGTATTTTAACCCTATAAATAACCAGTTATGTAACCGATTAAGTAACCGGTTACTTTCTACCCTTACAGTACCACCTTTTTATCATAATGTCAAGAGGCTTTCCAAAAAAAATAATAACCGGTTACTTAACCAGTTATTATTTGGATTGATTTTTCCCTCCCGCACTGTTATACTAGAGATAATGGAAAGAAATCTTTTGTTGTCATGCCCAATATTGGAGGCCCGTATGGATAAAAAGAAAGTAACATTTAATGATATAGCAAAATACACCAATTTTTCCAAAACTACGATATCAAGGTATTTTAATCATCCAGATTCCCTTACCGTGGAAAACCAAGACATAATTGCCCAGGCACTGATTGACCTAGGTTATCAGAAAAACAAACTTGCCAAAGTGCTGGCAAATGGGAAAAGCGAATTCATCGGTATCATCATCCCCAACCTTTACCTGCATTATTACGCCGAAATGCTAAACCAGATTCTAAGTACCTACAAAACGTTCGGATATAAATTCCTGGTCTTTATGAGCAAAGGCAATGCTGAAACAGAACGGGAATATATTCAGGAATTGCTAGCATACAAGATTGAGGGCATGATTATCTTAAGCCATGCCCTCCCCTCCAGCGAACTTGCCTCTTATGATCTCCCGACCGTCGCTATCGAACGGGAAGACCAGTATATAAACAGTGTAAACACTGACAACTATATGGGGGCTGTCCAGGCAACCAGCCTGCTTTCCAAGAATAATTGTGATATTTTAATACATGTAAATTCTGTCTTCCCAAAGGATATCCCTGCCTATGGCCGTATTCAAGGCTTCCAAGACACCTGTAGGGAAAACAACATCCGGCATGAGCTGATTTTAAGGGATTTAGGCCACTCCCCGCAGGAAATCCACATGGCTATGCTAGAAATCTATCAGTATTTGAAAAAAAAATACCCAAACGAAAAAAAAGGGCTATTTATGCCAACGGATACCCATGCCAATAGTATGCTGAATCTTATTTTCCGGGAATATGGTTCACTGTCTGATGGATACCGCATCATTGGTTTCGATGATTCCCCTATTGCGGCACAGGCAATCCTTCCAATCAGTACCGTTGGGCAACAGATTGACAAAATAGCATATGAGGCAATGGAACTCTTAGTCACACGGATGGAGGAAAGGAAGAAACGGCGCCCCAAACTGCAAACAGAACTGGTCCACAAAAAGATAACGCCCATTTTAATCCGAAGGGAAACAACGGAATAGTATCCACCCAGCGCCCGCTGTTGGACCTCCCCATAATACCACTTAAGGGATCCTGGCAACATCCAATGTGCCGGAATCCCTGGTTTTCATCGGTTCCTCCGATATCCTGCCCATTCATCGCTATTATCTGTAACTTCCTGGCTCCCATCCATGTTTCCTGCCTGCACTTCGGAGATTCTGGTTCCTTCCGATTACCGCCGGCCTTTCCATCTTCCTTAAAACTTATTCTTCTAAATACTCCATGAGCGGGATTAGATATTCCTGATCCGTCCAGTCGCAGTCTTGCCCTACCGCACACATTAGGGCTTTCATCCATGGCTCGTATGTACTTGGGTCTTTTTTTGCGACAGATTTTTGTAACATTTTACACAAAGCCCTATCCATGAATTTCATTTTGCTTTCGTTCCATGCGCCCCTTCCATAAAAAAGCGGGATATCCTTTAATTTCCCCGTCAGATTATGTGCCTTGATTTCTGCAAATGCACTCTCGTCATAAGGAGAAGCGCCCACACAAAAGATAGCCAATTTTTTGTTTTCCAATCTGCCAATATTCTTTTTCAAAAACGATAACCCTGCTATTCCAGAAGCATAGATACCCCCGCATAAGACGATTGTTCCGTACTGTACTACTTCACTCACTGCCGCTTCTGAGATTTCTATACAACGGAAATTTGTCATGGATTGGAGCCATTTTGCATATTTCCTCGTTGCTCCGTATTTTGATTGGTACACTATCATTCCTTTTGCCATAATGGTTTCCTTTCTATGCTGGACTTATTTATCCGCTCCCTACCCTGCAGTGCGTTCGCAAGGGCTTTTATCATACATAGGGGGATTGATAGGCTGTTCCAGCTTCTCCCGCCGAAATGGTTTCCTGTGCGCAGGATATATCCGGGTATTTCGACAGCAATTCATTTAGGAATCCTGCATTATAGATTTCCGCAACTAAACCCCTATTTTCTTGCCTGGCAAATGAGCCGTTATTTATCAATTACCACATCCCCATTGCCATCAAGCAAAGATGTGATGGATGAGCCGCCAACGCCTGTTACCATAATATAATGAACGCCTGTCCTTGTATCAACTATAACCCGGATGCTTTCACTTCCGCCACAGTTTTCTTCTTCTTTCAGACAAAATCTTTTTCCTTTCCTCTCAACATAATCATTACTCCTCACTTTTTCTGCCGCTCTGATTTCCTATGGAACCTTCCGTTGCTCCCTCTGTTTTTACACCCTCTTGTAATCTCTTTTCTTCTATTTTTTTGGAGGCTTCCAATATCCCATTCCTGACCGCCCATTTAACCACGAAATATAAGGCAACCAAAATAACAATTGCCGTTCCTGCGCTGATACCCAATTCCCGCCACAGTTCGCTAATCCTATCGCCCATCCCAAAATTTTCCCATAAGTCCATGTTATTATCTTCCTCCTCTCTTTCCTTTCCCTTCCGCCTAAGCTTCTTGGCCAGACAGATACTGCCATTCTATTTTTTGAAAGCGTGCTGTTCGTATCCAAAGCATTGCATTTTAATTGATTGCAAGGTACAACCGGGTTATGACAGTGATTGTTCTTCCCGAGCCGAAACAATCCGGACAGCCGAAGCCATTCCGCCGTCGCCATAGGTAGGGCTTTCCAAAAGATCCTTTGATGATTGGCTTAATTCCTGATGGTTCGCCATTGCGTGGGTTACTTCGTTTTCCCAATGGTATAACCTTAAATTTGATATAGCTTCGATGCCCAACAGTGCGTCCACGATGTGCTCATGATAGCTGTCCTTATGTTTTTCAATTAGAAAGCGCATAAGCCCAAGCCGTTTCTCCATACTTTTCACATTAGATGAAGCAGGGGCTGTACGGTACTGGATCAACGGTTTATCAACAATCCCAATCAATGATTCTGGGGAAGTTTCTAACATGCTTAAAAAGAAGTCCCAATCTTCAAAACCTGAACGCATGGATTCATCATATCCCCCGCATTGTTCAAATCTGTCCCGGCGGAGGATATGTGTTGCCGGGCAGCAATTATGGGATAAAAAGGAACTTATTTTCCCTCCAGAGGGGCAGACAAGCGAATCTAATATCCCAAATGTATGCATCCACGAGGACGCTGCAACCATAGATGGATTGCCAAGGAGCATCCGGCTTACCTCCTCTATATATCCCGGCTTCAGTTTATCGTCCCCATCCAATACTAAAACCATTGGCGCCTGCGCTTTCTGGATACCAGCATTCCTTGCAGCGGATACCCCTCTGTTTTCCTGGTAATGTACCATAACCGGAACTGGCAAGCCAGGCTTTTTTTCAATCTCTTTCAATATGCGCTTGGAACATTCATCCGTAGACCCATCGTCTACAATTATAATTTTTTGTGGTAACCGTGTTTGGGCACATAAAGATGCAACGGCTTCAAGAATCATCGAGCCTTGGTTAAAACTTGTTATGACTGCCTCAACGCCTGTCCCAAAAGAATCTATGTTCTTATCCACTCTTATTTTCCCTCCGTTCCCAAAGCTAAAATCTCTTCCTACCATTTACAACATGTACAGTCCCATAACAGGCCGCAGGAGAAAAGGATGGTATCAAGGCCTGCACTTGGTTCCCTTTTCTTTTGTCCGCAGCAAGCCTCAGATAAATCCATTTACCGCGGGGTACAAACCGTGCCGATAGCCTTTGGATCGTTACGCGGAAGAATCAACAACACATGGAGGACAAATACATTCCCCTTTGTCTCGATACTCATGGCGCCGCCATATTTTTCAGCTACCTTTTTTACATTTGATAAACCCGTCCCTTCTTTGAACACGCCTTTCCCATGGAAACTGTTCTGGGTTTCTATCATAAGGAAATCCCCCTGGATACGCCCAGACACATGGATATATTTTTCTGTGCCAGCATCTAGGTTTTTACATGCATGGATGGCATTATCCAAAGCATTTGACAGGACAATGCAGATATCAATATCCCGCAGGCCGCAGGGGTATGGCAGAAGGAGGGAACAGCTGGCACGGATCCCCATGCTCTTTGCCATCCCCAGTTTATTCCCCACCAAGATATCCACTACCGGGTTATTGGTGCTGCAGGGAAATGACATTTCCTGTGCCATCCCGTCCATATCTTCCATATAGCTTACAGCCTGTTCTATTTTCCCGCCCTGCAGGAGCTCTTTTACCACCGCGATATGGTTCCTTATGTCATGGCGGAATGACTTTGTCGCATCGTACCGGGCTTTCGCTTCCTCCACATACTGGTTCAGGGAATGCTCTTCCTGTTCCAGCAGGGATAATTCCGTACTGAGGCGGAAGCCCTGCTGCAGCTTCTTATACGTGAACAAGATGCAGAATAGGCTGGCAAGCCCCAAAAGATGCATGGCAAGCAGCTGCCCATGGCTAAACAGATATCCCGCAAGCCCTGCGCCCTCCACAATCCCGATGCTAAACTCAATGGTATTGATATATTCGCCCACAAGAAATATCATCGAGATGGGGATAAAAACCAAAAACATATATTGCATTTCCGTAGCAGTATAATCGGAAAAATACCGGTATACCATATAATAACAAATCCCCGTCAGGCCAAGCGATGCAAACTCGCTGGCCAGCATAAATACAATACCAAACAAATCACGGGAACCGTCAGGCACCAGAAGATACAAAATGCTGGACAGATATTTCACAATCCCATAGCAGATTATCATAATCTCAACTATCAGCGCCGCATATAAAAGGGAAGACTTAAAACCTGCATGGCAGGTTAAGGTTCCTCCTGCCGTAAGTAAAGAGACCACTATCACGAATCCGGCGATTGAACCAACCGGGACAAACTGAACCATTGCAACTGCGCATACGGTAAACAGGAAATAAGCAGGAAAACATACTTTCTTCTTCAATATCTTATGGAAGAAATAAAACTGGAAACACAATTCAACGCTTCCCATAAGATACACATTAAAAAAATCTAGATACCCAGCCATTTTACCTCCCTCATCTGCCCCACATATCTGCCCAGCTCCTTCACCGCACATCCCACATCCTGTATGGAACCATTCCAGAAATCTTTAGATGCTCCTCATATACTGTAACACAACACTGGAAAACTCCTTGCTCCGCAGCCGTGATACGGGGACCTCCCTGCCATTATCCATATATGCAATCCCATTTTTATAGCCTTTTAAATGCTTCAGGTTGATGAGATAACTCCTGTGGCACCGAAAAAAATGATTGCCCAGTTTCGCCTCCAGGTTTTCAATCCGTTCATAATAATCAATCACCTCTTCCTCCGCCAGGTTCAGATATATCTTCCGGTCTATAATCTCACAGAAAACAATCTCATCCTGCCGGACAATGCGGCCCTCATATCCCTTTTGCACGAGCAGGCTGTCCTCACATGCATTCTGCATGGAAGCGTATAGGCGCTCCATTGTCCTCTCAAACGGTTCCTCCCCGACTGGCTTTAGCAGATAATCGTAAGCCTGCACCTCAAAAGACTGGAATACCATATCCTTAAGCACCGTGATGAAGATTAAAAATCCCCGGAACTTATCCGCCCTCAGCTTCCTTGCCGTCTCCATACCGTCTATGTCCTTCATCTGGATATCCAGAAACAAGATATCAATCTGGCCGTCATATTCCAGCAGTTCCTCCCCGCTAGAAAACAGCTGTATGGTTGCCTCCCTGTTTTTCTTCCGGAAAAACGCACAGGCCATTGCCTTTATATGGCTGGACATATATGCTTCGTCATCACAGATTGCAATATGGATCAATGTGCCACCTCCTCGCCACTGCAAGAACATATGTTTTATTATAATCCACCCAAAATACCAGGGCAATCTAATTGCCGTGAAATGTTTCCTAAATGCTGTGGAATGTTGTCCCTTACGCCAGCGCCGGTTCTGCCCCATTAGGGCTGCCTTGCTATCTTTTTCGCTTATAGGATGGATATATCACGTTCTTTTCTCCATAACTGCCGCGCAGCCTCCAAACCTTTGCCGTCTTATTGAATCTTGCAGATGATGTTATCACTGCGCTCTGTTTCCAAATCTTTGCCGATTTCATTGGCCTTGCAATAAGGGGAAAAATATTGTATTATTTTAGAAATAGTTAAAAAACCTTCAAATGCAACCGCCAGCTATTGTAATTCCAGCAGACGGCCGCAGGATGACAGGATTCGGGTTGCTTCGGCTGCCATTGACAAGATATAAGTTGCTTCCGCAGACGGTCACTGGATTCCATGGCAGGATTCGGGTTGCTTCGGCTGCCATTGGCAAGTTATCGGTTGCTTCCGCAGACGGTCACTGGATTCCATGGCAGGTTCCGGGTTGCTTCGGCTGCCATTGGCAGGTTATCGGTTGAGGGAAGGAAAATGCTGCCTGAAAAATAGATACTCAGGCAAAGGAACGGACTATCTCAGGAACAGCTGGCAATAAGATCCAAAAAAAATCATTTCATGGAGGTAATTAAAGTGAAAAACAAATTATTCTTTTATTTTTTCGCTGCCCTTGCCATTTTACTGTCAAATATTATGTGCGCTACCGTCGCATATAACTATTGTGACATACAATGGGGGAGCCAATATGCTGGATACAGCGCTCCGGCAAGCGTGGCTTTTTTCTTTGGTATCCCCTATGCCATCGGCATTGTAATCTGCACTGCCTTGGCCAAGTTTTTCCAAAAACGGCATGGAAGGCCCGTATGATGCCAGATTCACCGCAATACCAATTTGCCAGCATCTGTGGAGCCAAAACCATGGTTATGATAACGTAACAGGGTAAGGGCATGAACGCAGGGAGCCCGCCGCCAGCCACTTTTGGGGCGATTACTACTCTGCTCCTGCCTGCACCCTGTTTGCCTGTCCATGATAAGCTGCTGTGCGTCCAGCCATCCCTTTAACTGACCCTGCGTTTGACAGAATACGCCAAATCTTTCATTTCCCGGGCGCTTTCCATAACCTTGTCCGTAATCTTCACGCCGCCTAACATGCGCCCAAGTTCCGTAACGCTTTCTTGTTCCCCCAGAAGCTGGATTTTAGAAATCGTCGTCTGGTTTACCACATTTTTACTGATTAGGAAATGTGAATCTGCCATTGCGGCTATTTGGGGAAGGTGGGTAATGCAGATAACTTGGTGGCTCTTGCCGAGCGTGTTCATCTTCTCAGCCACCATCTGGGCTGTCCTCCCGCTGATGCCTGCATCAATCTCATCAAAAATCAGCGTCCCTACCTGGTCGCATTCTGCTAAAATCGTCTTGATGGCAAGCATGATCCGGCTCAGTTCACCGCCGGAAGCTACCCTTCCCAAAGGCTTCAACGGCTCTCCTGGGTTTGTGGAAATCAGGAATTCCGCCTCATCCGTCCCGTTCGGGCTATAACCTTTTGCCTGGCGGAATTCTACATCAAAGTCCACATCCAGGAAATTCAGATCCCCCAGGGCTTCTTTTACCTCCTGCGCCAACACCTGGGCATGCTCTTTACGGATTTGGGATACCTCTGCAGACACTTCTTTTAGGGCCTCTTCTGCCTGTGCAAGGCGGCTGTTAAGCTGCTCCATATATTCCCCATAATCTTTCAGGCGGCTGTAACGGCGTTCCTTTTCTTCCTTTGCCTGGAGGACTGCATCAATGCTGCCGCCAAATTTGCCCTTCAGATGGTTCACCAAATCCAGCCGCTTTTCCACCTCATAGAATGCCTCTTCATCAAATTCCTCATCCGATAAATAGCTTGACAGTTCACGGTTAAAATCATTCAGGAGGTTATCAATCTCCTCCAGCTGGCTGGAAAAGCCCTCCAGCTTAGGGTCATAGGAGGATACGGACTGCAGCTCGTGCAGCGCACGCCCTATCTGCTCTGTTGCGCTCCCGTCTTCCCCTGTCATCTCATATGCAAGGCCTGCGGCCTCCATAATGTTATGGCTATTTGCCATTTTCCGGTAAGAGGACTCTAGTTCCTCATCTTCCCCCACGATTAAGTTTGCATCTGCGATTTCCTGGATTTCATATTCTAAGAAGGACAGCTCGCGTTCCCTGCCTTCCCCTTCCTGCAAGGCTTGCGCCTGCTCCTCCCGGAGGCTCTGGTACGTCTTATAGCACTGCTTTAAGGATTCCTTTTTCCCGTTCAGCTGTTCCTTGGCAAATTCATCTAAGATTTCCAGATGCTTATTCTTATGAAGCAAAGACTGGTGCTCATGCTGCCCATGGATATCTATCAGCAGCGACGCTACCTTTTTCATACAAGCGGCAGACACCGTTTCTGAATTGATTTTCCCAACGTTCCTGGTAGCCGAGATTTTGCGTGACATAATAATCTCCCCATTTTCTGGGTAAATATCCATCTCCTCTAACTTCTCCTGCTGGCTCTTGCTCTCCACACGGAAGGTCAGTTCCACCAATGCATACCCTGTCCGCTCCCGCAGCATGCCTTTGGGCACCTTCCCCCCCAAAGCCAGGTTAATGGAGCCGATAATAATGGATTTCCCAGCCCCTGTCTCCCCAGAAAGGATATTTAACCCATTCCCAAACGTAACCTCTGCCTCTTCCACCAAAGCCAAATTTTTCACATGCAGACCTACTAACATATCCCTCTCCTTACTCTCAATATTAATGCCTCCTGCACAGCTTTTCCACAGCCTTCCCCCTATTGCGGTGTAATCTCCTTATCCTCCCCTTCTGAGCCCATCCCCTCTTAATATCCCTTCTTCCCGTCCCCTTCTCTGCAGGGATCCTAGGATTCCCTGTTTTTCATCCC
>CAJUSO010000062.1 GCA_910588965.1 uncultured Lachnospiraceae bacterium
AAAGTATTGATTTTTCAAGGAGCAAATCCCATTTTTAATGTGGGAAGTTTGAGTCAATAATTCGAAGATGCATTCACCGATGTGGTATATTGTAGACCAAGTGATTGTAAGTAAGGAGATTTTGCCGATGTTTAGGAAAGAGAGTTTGGAGATAATTACTGCTTGTAGTTATGCAGATTTGAAAGATAGGAACCAGCATCCAAATAAAAAGATTAGCGATCATTTTCCGATTATATGTGAAATATGTGATTAGAGATAAAAAGGAGGGTTATAAGGGTGGACAGGACAACATTTTCTTTTGAATTAGTGGATAGGTATACGCCAGAAATAGTGATTCAAAATTCCCTAAAACAGATTGAAGAAGCGACAAAGGGATATGTGGAGGGGCATGTTGAAGAATATGATGGCCCCATAAGTTCTTATGTAAAAAAGCTTAGCCTTATGGAAACGAATTTATTTAAAGAAGAACAGGTTGATATCCAGGAGGATTTAGGGGAACAGAATAACCAAATCCATAAGTATGAGGTTTTCCTTACAGTAAAGGGCCTGGAGTATTATAAATATAGAATGATGTTCCTTAAGTATGGAAGTATTTCATATCCAGTAACAATTATTATGAATGAAAAATTGGCTGCTGCCTATAAGGGAAAGGTGAATACGACGTTTTACCTAGCTTCCATGCAGGCGGTAGAGGAAATGATGGATATTATTATTAACTCCGATACCATGGTAACCTTTTTGCAGAACCTAATCAATGAGTCCATAAGGCGGGAAAATAGGGACGCTTTCCTTCCGTAAAGGATAGGATGCGTACTGCGGATTCGGTTATGAGGCTGCGGTGGCAGGGCAAGCGGTTATGTTTTGGGTGTATAGAAACGGAAAGGGAAGTAATATGGAACATACAGGAAGGTTATGTGATAGGATGGTATTTCAGGCAGCAGGGGAAGGGCAGATGCCCCTTTGTAGGGTAAGCAAAGCAGGAGGGGGCAGTTTCCCTTATTTATATTATCCATTGCTGGAGGGGACGGGGATAGTCCGTCATTGCTTTACCACCAGGCTGGGAGGCGTCAGCAAGGGGATGTTTGAGAGCCTGAACCTAAGTTTTTCCAGAGGGGATGACCCAGAGGCAGTGCGGGAAAATTTCCGCCGGGTATCCCAGGCCTTGGGGACGGAATATGGGGATTTTGTTTTTACGGATCAAACCCATACGGCGAATGTCAGGGCTGTGGGAAGGGATGATGCAGGCAAGGGGCTGGAAAGGGAACGCGGCTATGCAGATGTGGACGGCCTGATTACCAATGAGCCAGGGATTGTTCTTTCTGCTTTTTATGCAGACTGCGTGCCGCTGTATTTTGTAGATGTGAAACACAGGGCCATCGGCCTGTGCCATTCTGGGTGGCGTGGGACGGTGGGGCGTATCGGGAGGGTGGCTTTAGAGGCCATGCGGGCAGAGTACCAGACGGATCCTGGTGATGTTGTCTGTGCCATCGGCCCTTCCATCTGCCAGAAATGCTATGAAGTCAGCGGGGATGTGGCAGAGGCCTTTGCAGGGGAATTTCCCATGTACGAAGGGGAAATCCTGCAGGATAAGGGCAATGGCAAGTACCAGCTGGATTTGTGGCGTGCCAATGAGAGGATCCTCCTGGATGCAGGCGTGAAGCAGGAACAAATTGCAGTTACCAACCTCTGTACCTGCTGCAATCCTAAATTGCTGTTTTCCCACCGGGCATCCCAAGGGAAAAGAGGGAATCTGGGTGCATTTTTATGCCTTATTTGATTCGGTTCCCCTATCTTAAGGAAATTTTAAGAATTTTCACTCAGATTTATCATTGGATTGTGATACTATGGTAACGGAACGGCAGCCAGTATGTAGGCGTCATTGAGAAAACAGGAGGAATGAGATGAAGAAGAAGACAGTAGGCATTCTTGCGGCAGTAGTAGTAATCGCAGCAGCTGCGGCAGGAGGGGGATGGTATTACCTAAAGCAGAACGGCGGCGGGGGGAACAGCGCCGATAAAGTATATGTAGAATCCGTATCTTCGCTGAATACAGCAAATGCCGGTGCGCAGAACCGTTATTCCGGCGTGGTGGAGGCGCAAGAGACCTGGGATGTCAATAAGGATCCTGAGCGGGAAGTGAAGGAAGTATTCGTGGAAGTAGGGGATATGATAGAAGAAGGCGCCCCGTTATTTGAATATGACATGGAAAGCGCAAAGGCTGAGCTGGCCCAGGGGGAACTGGATTTGGAGGAAAAGCAGAATGAAATTACCAGCCTGCAGAACCAGATTACCCAGCTGACCCGGGAACGCAGCAGGGTGCCGGAGAGCGAGCGGTTTGAATATACAGCGGAAATCCAGGAGAAAGAGAATGGCATCAAGCAGACGGAGTATGACATAGAGAGCAAGAAGGCAGAAATGCAGAAAAAGCAGGAATCCATTGATAATGCTGTGGTTACGAGCAAGATTGCAGGTATGGTTAAGACGATTAATCAGACAGATTCTGAAATGTCAGGGGAGAGTTCTGCCTATATGACAGTCATTGCAGTGGGGGATTTCCGGGTAAAAGGGACGGTAAGCGAGCTGAATATCCAAATGCTGTCCCAAGACCAGCCCGTTATCCTGCGTTCCAGGATAGACGAGGAGCAGACCTGGAACGGCACCATTACCAAGATTGATACCCAAGGGGAAGAGTCAGATAATAATGATAATATGATGTACTATGACTCCGGCAGCACTGAGAAGGCCACCAAATACCCATTTTATGTTTCCTTGGATTCCACAGACGGCCTGATGATGGGGCAGCATTTGTATATTGAGCTGGATCAGGGGCAGATGGAGCAGAAAGAAGGCATATGGCTGTTTGAAGGGTACATTGTGAAGGAAGAGGAAAAATCTTATGTCTGGGCGGCAGATGCCAACAGCAGGCTGGAAAAGCGTGAGGTAGAACTGGGGGAATACGACGAGAACCTTGGAGAATACCAGATTTTATCCGGCATTACGGAAGAGGATGCCATTGCTTCCCCAATGGAAGGCCTGTATGAAGGCGTAACAGCAGTAACAGACGCTTCAGAGGTAGATTATGAGGCTCCGCTGTATAACCAGGGCGGGGAAGAGGATGAAGCAGGAGATGGGAACAGCGATATGCCGGCCGGCGGCGGGATGACAGATGAAATGATGGACAGCATAGATGGGATGGAAGGCATGGAAGGCAGTGAAGACGGTATGTTAGAAGATGGGGCGTTTGACGATAGTATGGATAGCGGTATGGAGGACGGATCCACAGAAGATGGGGCATCCGGAGGCCTGGATAACATGATGGATGGCACGGAGCCTGTAGATATGCTGGATGAGACAGGTGTTTCAGAGCCTGTGGGCTAAGGATAGCAAGCAAAGACCGGAGGGAAACAGAAATGATACTAGATTTGCAGAATATTTTTAAAGACTACCAACAGGAAAAGCTGGTAGTCCCAGTGCTGAAAGATGTGTCGCTCCAAGTTGAGGAAGGGGAATATGTGGCGATTATGGGGCCTTCCGGCTCTGGGAAGACTACCCTGATGAACATCATCGGATGCCTGGACCGCCCGACTTCCGGCGCTTACCAGCTGGCTGGGGAGGATGTGCTCAAATGCAAGGACAAAGAAATGTCTGACCTGCGGCTCCGCAGCATCGGTTTTGTGTTCCAAAGCTTCCAGCTCCTATCCAGGCAGACTGCCTTGGATAATGTGGCACTGCCTTTAAGCTATGCAGGCGTCAAGAAGAAGGAGCGCCGGCAGCGGGCTACCCAGGCTTTGGAGAGGGTAGGCCTGGGCGACCGGGTGTCCTTTAAGCCTACGCAGCTGTCCGGCGGGCAGAAGCAGCGTGTGGCCATCGCCCGCGCTATGGTCAACAACCCTAAGATCCTCCTGGCCGACGAGCCTACCGGAGCCTTGGATTCCAAGTCCGGGGAGCAGATTATGGAACTGTTTGAGCAGTTAAACGAAGAAGGGGTAACCATTGTGATGATTACCCATGACAGGAACATAGCTTCAAAAGCAAAGCGGATTGTGCATATTATAGATGGGATTATCACAGAAGAGGGGGAGGGTTCAGAGCCCATAATCAGCACAATACATGATGGAGAGGCCGAAGTTAGCACCATGCACGGCGATGGCGGCACAGAATTCGCAATATATAGCGGAGAGGCTGTAGATAACGCTGTGTATGGCGATAGCGGCGCAGATAGCGCAGATAGCGCATTATATGGCGCTGGTGGCGCGGATGGCATAGATAGCGCAGTGCATGGCGATGATAGCGCGGATGGCGCCATGCATGGCGGTGATGGCGCAGACAGCGATGATAGCACCATGCATGGCGGTGATGGCGCGGATGGCACCATGCATGGCGGTAATGGCGCAGACAGCGTAGATAGCGCTATGCATGGCTCTGGTGGCGCAGACAGCGTAGATAGCTCAGTGCATGGCGCTGGGAATGCGGACGGCGGTGCAGAGGGAAGCAGCCGCCAGGAGAGCCAAGGCCATAGGGGAAAAAAGCGCGGCAAGCACAAAAAATGGGGCGCCGCCTTTGGGAAACGCAACGGCAAGGAGGAACAGAATGGGTAAGAAGGGCATTATTATTACAATCATATCCCTTGGCGTCGTGGGCGCAGCCACGTATGGCGGGATTAAGGCGTACCAGAATTACCAGGCCAACAGCCTGGAAGCAGATGTGGAGGCCATTGCCAACATCAACCAGTTTTATTTTGGCGAAGACACTACCAGTTCCGGGACAGTGAAGAACGATTTCTCACAGAACGTCTATGCCCTGGAGGATAAGAATATTACGGAGGTATATGTGGAAGAGGGGCAAGAGGTGTCGGAGGGGGATCCTTTGATGGCTTATGATATGACCCTGTCAGAGTTGGAAATGGAAATGAAAGAGCTAAGCGCCGCCACTGCTGCCAACAAGCTAGAGGCTGCCAAGCGGCAGCTGGAGAAGCTGCGGGCAACCAAGCCAATCCCCACGAACCCTACGCCTGCCCCCGCCCCGGTGGCCCCGCCCCAGCCAGTGGCTCCTCCGGAGCCGGAGCCTGTGCCAGAGCCCCAGATGACGAACAAGGCTTACAATTATATTACCAGGGATGCGGAGCCAAACGAGGGGGCGGGGACAGAGGACGACCCGTATGTGTACCTCTGCATGCCTGGCTGTTATGTCTATGGGAGTTTTATCAACAGCCTGTCAGAGGACAAGGATAACCCTGTGTATGTGAGCCTGGAAATCCATAAGAAGAATGTGATGACAGGCAAGTTAATCAGTGCATGGGAAATCAGCGGGCAAAGCGGCTTCCCCCAAATGGATGATGATTCTAAATGGTCTGTAAGCACCAGGACCCAGGTTGTGGAGGAAGAGGAGCCGGATGATGAGGGCTGGGAAGTGGAAGAAGAAGAGCCCGAGATCCCGGAGCCTGAGATCCCGGAAGGGTATACGGCAGAAGAGCTTGCCACTATGATCCGGGAAAAAGAAGAGGAAATCCGGGATTTGGATTTGGCCAACCGCAAAGTCCAGCTGGAGTTGGAGCAGATGAAGCAGATCTCGGACGACGGCGTGGTTAGGGCTACTGTGACAGGGATTGTGAAAAACCTGCATGACCAGAGTGAAATCCCAAATGACGGTTCCCCCTTCCTTATGGTATCCGGCTCGGAAGGCCTTTATGTAAGCGGTGCCTTGAGTGAGCTGCAGTTAGGCCAGGTAGAGATAGGGCAGGTAATCTATGCCAACTCTTGGGAGAGCGGCAAAAGCTTTGAAGCAACCATTACAGAGATTTCCATCTATCCTGAGACGAACAGCAGCGTCTGGGGGGAAGGGAACCCCAATGTGTCTTATTACCCTTATACGGCCTATATTGAAGACTCTGAGGGGCTGAGCAATGGGGAAATGGTGGAGCTGACCATGAGCAGCCGCCAGGAAAAGCAAGACGGCATCTGTATCAGCAAAGCATATATCCGGCAGGACGACGGCGGGAAATATGTCCTGAAGGCAGGAGAGGATGAGCGCCTGGCAAAGCAATATGTAAAGACGGGCAGGGTGCTCTGGGGGGATGCCGTAGAAATCGTGAAAGGCCTGACAATGGAAGACCGGGTTGCCTTCCCTTATGGGAAGACAGCTAAGGAGGGCGTGAAGGTAAAAAGCGCAGAGTAAAGAAATGGTTTAGAAGGATAAAGGAGAGAGATAGATGTTAGAGAATATCAGATTGTCCTTTCAGGGGCTGTGGTCGCACAAGATGCGTTCCTTCCTTACAATGTTGGGCATTATTATCGGTATTGCGGCAATCATAGCCATTGTCTCCACCATTAAGGGAACCAATGAGCAGATTAAGGAGAACTTGATTGGCTCTGGGGAGAATACGGTGAACGTGCGGCTGTACCAGGGCGATTTCACATATGAAATGGAGTATAACGGCGTGCCGGACGGCGTGCCTGTCATTTCAGAGGAAACGAAAGGGAAGCTTATGGATTTAGCCCATGTGGAGGGCGCTTCCCTTTATACTTCCAGGGATATTTATAATACCGTTTACTACCAGAATACCGGGATGTCTGGCGGGAGGCTCTATGGGATAGACCAGGACTACCTAAGCACCTGCAATTACATTATTAAGAAGGGAAGGGGGTTCTGCGAGTCCGACTACAAGAAGTTCCGCAACGTGGTTGTTATGGATGAGGATTCTGCAGAGACCTTGTTCCAAGGGGTAGACCCGATTGGGAAGACGATAGAGATCCATCAGCAGCCTTTCATCGTGGTTGGAATTATCACAAAATCCAGCAAATTTGAGCCGGTCATCAATTCCATTGAGGAATATTATACCTATGCCCAGAATACCAGCGGCGTGGTCTATGTGCCCAATACCGCATGGCCTTTGCTGTACGGTTATGATGAGCCGCAGTACCTGGTATTGAAGCTGGATAGCGTGGACAATATGACAAAGGCAGGCAAGGATGCAGCAGCTTTGCTGAACCAGGGCCTTTCCGTGTCAGACGAGACCATGAAATACCAGGCGGACGACCTTTTGAAGCAGGCGGAGGACATCCAGAAGCTGAGCCAGTCCACCAACGCTATGCTGGTGTGGATTGCGGGCATTTCCCTCCTGGTAGGCGGCATCGGCGTTATGAATATTATGCTGGTGTCCGTGACGGAGCGTACCCAGGAAATCGGCCTGAAGAAGGCCATCGGCGCCAGGAAGGGCAAAATCCTGGGGCAGTTTCTGACAGAGGCGTCCGTGCTCACCAGCCTGGGAGGCATTATCGGCGTGGCTGTGGGGATTGTGCTGGCGGAAGTGATTTCCAGGGTGAGCGGTACACTGGTGGCCATCAGTATCCCTGCCGCCGTGCTGTCCGTGGTGTTTTCTATGGTAATCGGGATAGTATTTGGGCTGCTGCCCTCCTATAAGGCGGCGAACCTTAATCCGATTGATGCCTTGCGGCATGAGTAAAAGAAGCAGCTGTCCCGTTTCTGGGGCGGCTGTTTTTTCGTGTAAGGTTTTTGCCGGGTTTGGCTGCAGGTGTCCCTGGAAATAGGAAGGTAAAACGGTATAGGATAGACGTAAATATTTAGTAAATTTTACTCTTGACTTTTCTATGCATAATTGCTAAAATATAGGCATGATAAATGGTTGCCATTGAGCAAAATGTGGCATATAAATAGCCAGGCATGGCATTTGGCATCAATTGCAATTGAGATATACCAAGGATTGGGTCAAGCGTATTTAGTCCTTCGCCGTGGGGCGGGGGATTTTTCATCTTATAGGGAAATCCCTTCGGATTTCCTAATAAGATGGAACCCTCTGGGGGATATGCGCCCTGTACTGAGGAAAAGGGTGATTGGTATAACTTCGTTCTGGCGATGTTATTGTAAAATGGGGACCGTGTAGCCACGAAGGTATTTTGGATAAGGAGGTTTCATATGAAAAAACCAGTATTAGTCATTATGGCAGCAGGTATGGGCAGCCGCTATGGGGGGCTCAAGCAGATTGACCCCATAGACCCCCAGGGGCACATCATAATGGATTTTTCCATCTATGATGCCCTCCAGGCAGGGTTTGAGAAAGTGGTGTTCATCATTAAGAAGGCCAATGAGGCGGCTTTCAAGGAGAGCATTGGCGACCGTATTTCAGAGAAGATCCAAGTGGAGTATGTGTACCAGGAACTGGACAAGATCCCAGAGGGGTTCCAGGTTCCGGAAGGCAGGCAGAAGCCATTTGGTACGGGGCATGCCATCCTGTGCTGCCAAGGCGTGGTGGACGGCCCGTTTGCCGTGATAAATGCGGACGACTACTATGGCAGGTATGCATATAAGGCAATCTATGACTATCTGGCAAACCACCAGGATGATGAGAAATACCGTTATGCCATGGTGGGCTATGCCCTAAAGAATACGCTGACAGAGAATGGCTATGTGGCCAGGGGGGTATGCGAGACAGATGCCCAGGGATTTTTAACGGGGATTGTAGAACGCACCCATATTGAAAAGCATGGGGAACAGGCCGCCTACACAGAGGATGGAGGCGCCAGCTTCCAGGAAATTGCCATGGACAGTACGGTGTCCATGAACCTGTGGGGATTTTCCAACAGCATCCTAAAGGAACTGGAATCTGGCTTCCAGAAGTTCCTCCAGGAGGAACTGCCTCAGAACCCGCTGAAGGCAGAGTATTTCCTGCCGTTTGCCGTAGACGCGCTGCTCCAGCAGGGCAAGGCAAGCGTGCAGGTGCTGACTTCCCAGGACAAATGGTATGGGGTTACTTACAAAGAGGATAAGGAAATGGTGGTGAATGCCATTGCAGAATTGAAGCGTCAGGGACTGTATCCAGAGGAGTTCTGATAGGAGGCCTGCCAGGGAGCAGCGGAAGGGAGAATATGATGGAAGAAATGAATTTACTGGAACGGGCGAAAGCGGCAGAAGGGCAGTTCCTGCCTGGGGACTTAGAAGAGATTTGCCCCTATGGCAGCGGCCATATCAATGACACTTTCCTGGTGCGTAAGGAGAAGCGCTATATCCTGCAGCGGATGAACCGCAATATTTTTACGGATCCCCAGGGGGTGATGGAGAATATCCTGGGCGTTACCAAGTTCCTGAAAGAGAAGATTGAAGCAGCAGGCGGGGATACGGTGCGGGAGACGCTTACGGTCATCCCTACGAAGTCCGGGGAATCCCTCTATTGGGACAGCCAAGGGGACTGCTGGCGTATGTACCATTTTATTGAAGACGCCATAAGTTATGACAGGGTAGAATCTGAGCAGGATTTCTATGAAAGCGCTGTCGCCTTTGGGAACTTCCAGCAGATGCTGGCAGACTACCCGGCAGGGACCCTACACGAGACAATCCCGGGGTTCCATGATACGAAAGCCCGCTACGAGGTGTTCCTGAAAGCCGTGGAGGCAGACATCTGCGGCAGGGCGAAGGATGTGGCCAAAGAAATCGCTTTCTTCCAGGAGCGGAAAGAGATAGCCTCTGTCCTTGGGGATATGCTGGCAGCTGGGGAACTTCCCCTGCGGGTGACCCACAATGATACCAAGCTCAATAATATTATGATGGATGCCAAGACAGGGAAGGGCATCTGCGTGATTGACCTGGATACGGTCATGCCGGGGCTGGCTGTCCATGATTTTGGGGATTCCATCCGTTTCGGCGCAAGCACCGGGGATGAGGATGAGCCGGATCTGTCCAAAGTAAACTGTGACCTGCACCTGTTCCAGCTCTATACGGAAGGGTTCTTAAAAGGCTGCCAGGGCAGCCTAACCCAGGCAGAGCGTACGATGCTGCCCATGGGGGCCAAGGTGATGACCTACGAATGCGGGATGCGCTTCCTGACGGATTACCTGCAGGGGGATACCTATTTCAAGACCCATAGGGAGGGGCATAACCTGGATCGGTGCCGCACCCAGATGAAGCTGGTGTCAGACATGGAGGCGAACTGGGACAAGATGGCAGAAATCGTGGCGCAGTGCCTGTAGGGGCCAAAAAAAGAGGGAGACATCATACCTGCATAGGAAAGATTAGAAAGGATGGCATCCCCAGCAGCCCAGCAGATAGGTTTTGTATGTGGTTAGGATGGCGGTGCCAGTTGCATTTTTTTGATTTCAGAAGTAAAAGTTTCCGTAAGGCAAACTGCCTGCCAGGCTCTGGAGCTAAGAGCCTGGCAGGCAGATAGAAGACATTTCTGTATGGGCAAAACAGCATTAAGTTTGTCCCATTCCATGCAGCGGTGCAGTGGCAGGCGGCCTTTCGTCCTTTTACGGAGCGTGGGGAGGCTTAAAGCCGCCCCGCCGCCACGAGCCGTTTCCTTTTCTCAAAATACCGCCGGGAAATCTCCCGCGTCCTCGGGTCGCTCTTGTATTTCTTTAAGGTCTCCCGGTCAGCTTTCAGGCGCACATCCATGGTTTTCATCACATCTACGATATGCATGGCTTTCTGCAGCGTTACATTGGAAAAATCCAGAAGCCGGTTATCGGAAAAAAGGATTACCATAGGCTGTGAGAAATCCCGCAGGTTCTCTTCTATAACAATCCCTTTCTGCCCGTTTGCCAGATCAATGCAGCAGCCGCTGGGCAGCACATGGATGCATTGGGTAAGGACAGTCACATATTTGGCAGGATAGTACTCCTTGTGCTCCTGCAGGAAACGCACGGCGCAAATTTCAGACAAAGGCTCCGTGTCAGGGCTCATGGAAGTCATCTGGTCAAACATGCTGGCAGTATGGAGCACATGGGTGCCGTCCTTCCAGTTGATATTCTTCTGTAAAGGCACGTTTACATCATGTTCCAGCCGTGTCATCTGGCCCACAATCTGCAAGGTAAGCTCTGGCAGCCCGTTTTCATTGTAATCCGGGTGCAGCATCTGGTATCCTTTTTCTAAATACCCCCGGATGAGGCGGCGTTCGTCTTGGGACAGCAGCTTCTCGCCTTTTTCCAGGATTTCCTCTGGTACGAGCAAGAGCCCTGCGTCATGCAGCAGCGCCGCGCAGACAATGGCAAGCTGCTCCGCATAAGGGTAACGGAGCCTTGACACCATCATGGCCGCTAAGATGGCTGTATTGAGGCAGTGCTTATAGACATAGTCTTCATGGCTGCGCAGGTTTTTTAAGAAATTAAGTTTGTGCTCCAGGGAGCCAAAGCTGCGCAGGATTGTCTGGGCAAGGGAAAGGATGTCCTTAGAGGCTATCCCATTCATCAAAAGGTCCAGGGCGTCCTTCAGGCGGAAGGTAGAGACCGTTAGGAAACGCTCCATCTCAATGTCTTCCTTGGTGAGGGGAGGCGCTGGTTCTGCCGGTTCCAGAATATAAATCCCCCAAAGGCCGAAATTCTGGATCCCTGCAATCCCTTGCGGCGTCAGGCGCGTATCCCGCTCATAGAGCATGACCCCCTGCCGGTTGTAAATTGGCCGGGCGAGGCGCATGCCTGGTTTTAAGTGGCTAATGCGGATGTATTGCATGAAAACTCCTCCCAAATGATTAATGCTATGGATGTTCTGTGTGCCGAAAATAACCTATACTTAATTATCGGCCAATCAAAGCATTTGGAAAAGGCTGGATTTCTGATTTCTGCTTTCAGGATTTGGATGGAGCCTTGTATTAAATAAAGGACAAAGCAAGATATTCCTTGCATTTTGCGGTAAAATGTGCTAGGATGATTCTAGTGAGGAATGGGAACATGGGTAAAGCAGGAAAAAGAGAGTTTTACAGGCAAGGCAGGGAAGAAGCCGCGCACCTGTTTTCCTTTTTTTTGGCAAAAGATTGTTAAAAAAATAACATTCATTTTGTAGATTCTGCCAAAAAAAGTTTCCAGGATTCTATCCTTATTTTGGAATGTCCGCACAATATTTGCAAGGCGAATAAGCGGGAGGATTTTATCAAATTTTTTAAAAGGAGACGAAGAAGATGGCAAAGAAAGTTGTATTAGCAGGCGCTTGCCGTACTGCAATCGGGACAATGGGCGGGGCTTTAAGCACAACCCCTGCATCCGTGTTAGGTTCTATCGTAATCAAGGAAGCATTGAACAGGGCTGGCGTCCCAGCGGACAAGGTTGACCATGTGTACATGGGGTGCGTTATCCAGGCTGGCTTGGGGCAGAACGTAGCACGCCAGGCATCCATCAAGGCAGGCCTTCCGATTGAGACCCCGGCAGTTACCGTAAACGTTGTATGCGGTTCCGGCTTGAATTGTGTGAACATGGCTGCCCAGATGATCCAGGCAGGCGATGCTGACATCGTTGTAGCAGGCGGTATGGAAAATATGTCTATGGCTCCTTATGCTGCTATGCAGGGACGTTACGGATACAGAATGAACAATGCCACTTTGGTTGACACAATGGTAAATGATGCATTGTGGGATGCATTCAACCAGTACCATATGGGTATCACTGCTGAGAATGTAGCAGAACAGTGGGGGCTGACCAGGGAGCAGCTGGATGAGTTTGCAGCATCCTCACAGCAGAAGTGCGAGAAGGCTATGGCAGAAGGCAAGTTCAAGGATGAAATCGTTCCTGTAGAAGTAAAGAAAAAGAAAGAAACCGTAATTGTAGATACAGATGAAGGGCCGCGCCCAGGCACTACCAAAGAAGGCATTGCAAGGCTCCGCCCAGCGTTCAAGCCAGACGGGATTGTAACAGCAGGGAATGCTTCCGGCATCAATGACGGCGCAGCAGCCATGGTTGTTATGAGCGAAGAGAAGGCACAGGAATTAGGCGTGAAGCCGATGGCTACTTTCGTGGCAGGCGCGCTTGGCGGCGTTGACCCATCTATCATGGGCGTAGGGCCGGTTGCTTCCACAAAGAAAGTATTCGCAAAGACAGGCCTGACCATTGACGATATGGACCTGGTAGAAGCAAATGAAGCATTTGCAGCACAGTCCTTAGCAGTGGCACGTGACCTGAACTTTGATATGGCCAAGGTAAATGTAAACGGCGGCGCAATCGCTTTAGGCCATCCGGTAGGGGCCAGCGGATGCCGTATCCTGGTTACATTGCTGCATGAGATGCAGAAGAGAGACGCTAAGAAGGGCTTAGCTACCCTTTGCATCGGCGGCGGGATGGGATGCTCCACCATCGTAGAGAGGGACTAGCATCTTAAAAAGTACGTCCGCATATCAGAAGGGCGTATCCCCAGGAGGATGGGGCCGATACAGAAGGCAGTGAGGGTCCCACCGTTTTGAAAGCAAGAATTAGGGCAGCAGCCAAGGGCTGGGAAATGCCTCCTGCCGCCCATAAGAATAAACGAAAACTTAAGGAGGATTATCATGAAGGTAGGTATTATCGGGGCAGGGACCATGGGTTCCGGAATTGCGCAGGCTTTCGCACAGACAGAAGGCTATGAAGTTTGCTTATGCGATATCAACAACGAATTTGCAGCAAACGGCAAGAATAAAATTGCAAAGGGATTCGAGAAGAGGGTTGCAAAAGGCAAGATGGAGCAGGCAGCAGCAGACGCTATCCTTGCTAAGATTACCACAGGCACCAAAGAAATCTGCAGTGACTGCGACTTAGTAGTTGAGGCAGCTTTGGAAGTGATGGATGTGAAGAAGCAGACATTCAAAGAACTGCAGGATATCGTTAAGAAAGACTGCATGTTTGCAACCAATACGTCCTCCCTTTCCATTACAGAGATCGGCGCAGGCCTTGACCGCCCGGTGATTGGCATGCATTTCTTCAACCCGGCCCCGGTTATGAAATTAATTGAGGTCATCAAGGGTGAGAACACGCCGGATGAGATGAAGGACAGGATTGTGGAGATTTCCAAGGAAATCGGCAAGACCCCGGTAGAAGTAAATGAAGCAGCAGGGTTTGTTGTGAACCGTATTTTAATCCCGATGATCAATGAGGCAGTTGGCATCTATGCAGATGGCGTGGCTTCCGTAGAAGGCATTGACACTGCAATGAAGCTGGGCGCAAACCACCCGATGGGGCCTCTGGCATTAGGCGATTTGGTAGGATTGGACATCTGCCTTGCCATTATGGAAGTGCTCTATAATGAGACCGGCGATCCAAAATACCGCCCGCATCCATTGCTGAGGAAGATGGTCCGTGCTGGCAAGCTGGGCATGAAGACTGGAAAAGGCTTCTATGATTACAGCAAATAAATAAGGAAATTACATAGTGCTGGCCGCAGCGCCGGCCTGAAGCGTAATTGTTCGGGCTAGTTGGGCTGCGGCTATAGCTGTGTAGGCGCTTTGGGGTTCCAAAGCTATAAAATAAAAGAAAGTTTGGAGGAAAAGTATCATGGATTTTTCTTTAGATAAGAAACATGAAATGGCGAGGACTCTGTTTAGGGAGTTTGCCGAAAAAGAAGTAAAGCCCCTTGCCCAGGAAGTGGATGAGACAGAAAAATTCCCAAGGGGAACCGTAGAAAAAATGCAGAAAATTGGGTTCATGGGAATCCCAATCCCCAAGGAGTACGGCGGACAGGGCTGTGACCCCCTGACCTATATCATGTGCGTAGAGGAGCTGTCTAAGGTCTGCGGCACCACAGGCGTTATCGTATCCGCACATACCTCCCTGTGCTGCGACCCGATCATGACCTACGGGACGGAAGAGCAGAAGCAGAAATACCTTACACCGCTTGCAAAGGGCGAGAAATTAGGCGCATTTGCATTGACAGAGCCAGGCGCCGGGACAGACGCGCAGGGCTGCCAGACCAAGGCCGTATTAGACGGTGAGGAGTGGGTGCTGAACGGATCTAAGTGCTTTATTACCAATGGTAAGGAAGCAGATATCTATATCGTAATCGCTGTAACAGATGTAAAAGTGGACGCAAGGGGCAGGAAGAAGAAATCCTTCTCTGCATTTATCGTAGAAAAAGATACGCCAGGGTTCTCCTTCGGGACAAAAGAGAAGAAAATGGGTATCCGCGGTTCTGCTACATATGAACTGATTTTTGAGGACTGCAGGATCCCGAAAGACAATCTCTTAGGGCCTATGGGCAAAGGCTTCCCAATCGCTATGCACACCTTGGACGGCGGGCGTATCGGTATCGCTGCGCAGGCATTGGGTATTGCAGAGGGCGCATTAGACCTGACCGTTGCTTACACCAAGGAAAGGAAGCAGTTCGGCCGTTCCATCGCAGCACAGCAGAATACCCAGTTCCAGCTGGCTGACATGGCAGCTAAGATAGAAGCGGCACAGCTTCTGGTATACAAGGCAGCTATGGCAAAGGCTACCCAGAAGGTTTATTCCGTAGAGGCAGCAAAGGCAAAATTATTTGCAGCAGAGGTAGCTATGGAAGTGACCACCAAGTGCGTACAGTTATTCGGCGGATATGGGTATATCAGGGAATACGATGTGGAGCGCATGATGCGCGACGCAAAGATTACGGAGATTTACGAAGGGACCTCCGAGGTCCAGCGTATGGTTATTTCCGGCGCATTGCTGAAATAGGCGAATAGGCAATCAATGTGCAGTGCAGATAGACAGGGTAAATTATATTAAAATATAAGGAGTGAAAAACCGTGAAAATCGTTGTATGTATAAAACAGGTGCCAGATACCAAGGGCGGGGTAAAATTTAATGCAGACGGTACGCTGGACAGAGGTGCAATGCTTACCATCATGAACCCAGATGATAAGGCTGGATTGGAAGCAGCGCTTAGATTAAAAGAACAGTATGGGGCGGAAGTTACTGTAGTGACCATGGGCCTTCCAAAGGCAGACGAGGTGCTCCGCGAAGCTATGGCTATGGGCGCAGACAAGGGAATCCTTGTAACAGACAGGGTATTAGGGGGCGCAGACACATGGGCTACCTCCACAACCATTGCAGGCGCAATCCGGAATCTGGAATATGACCTGATTATTACAGGGCGTCAGGCGATTGACGGCGATACCGCACAGGTAGGGCCGCAGATTTCCGAGCATTTGGACATCCCAGTAATTTCTTATGCACAGGATATTAAGATTGAAGGGGATTCTGTGATTGTACAGCGCCAGTATGAGGACAGGTATCATGAGCTGAAAGCCAAAATGCCATGCCTGATTACCGCTCTTTCCGAATTAAATGAGCCGCGTTATATGACACCAGGCGGGATTTTCGATGCTTATGAGCAGGAAGTGACTGTATGGGGCAGGCCGGACTTGAAAGATGTAGATGATTCTGACCTTGGGTTAAAGGGTTCTCCTACCAAGATTGCAAAAGCATCTGACAAAGTAAAGAAGGGCGCAGGGGAGAAAGTCACCCCCGATACAGCTGAAGACGCAGTTGCATATATTGTTGGCAAATTAAAAGAGAAGCACGTAATCTAACCGAATACTTTGGAAGCCCTTAAGGGCGCAAAAAAAGAGGATTGCGAATATCCGTAAAAATAAGGAAAGTGGTGAAAATAATGGGTTTAGAAGCATATAAA
>CAJUSO010000063.1 GCA_910588965.1 uncultured Lachnospiraceae bacterium
AAGCATATAAAGGAGTATATGTCTTTGCACAGCAGGTAGACAATGTATTAAGCGGGATTGCTTTTGAATTACTTGGCAAGGCAAAAGACTTAGCAAAGGATTTGGGTACAGACGTAACAGCCGTATTGATTGGTTCCGGCGTAAAGGATCTGGCAGACCAGCTGGCAGAATACGGCGCTGACAAGGTTATCGTTGTGGATGACCCAGAATTGAAGGAGTACAGGACAGAGCCTTATACACATGCGCTGTCATCTGTCATCAACGAATACAAACCAGAGATTATGCTGGTAGGCGCTACCGCCATTGGGCGTGACCTGGGCCCCCGCGTATCTGCAAGGGTAAAAACTGGGCTTACGGCAGACTGTACCGTATTGGAAATCGGCGATTTCCCATTGAACCCGGTTCCAGGCAAGGAAGACGAGCAGAAGCATAACCAGCTTCTGATGACACGTCCTGCATTCGGCGGCAACACCATCGCTACGATTGCCTGCCCGGACAACAGGCCTCAGATGGCTACGGTACGTCCTGGCGTTATGCAGAAAATTGAGCCAATCAAGGGCGCTAAGGCAAATGTAGTGGAATACAATCCAGGGTTTGCACCCAATAACAAATATGTAGAAATCCTGAACGTCATTAAGTCTGTAAAAGAGACAGAGGACATCATGGAAGCCAAGATCCTGGTATCTGGCGGCCGCGGCGTGGGAAGCGCAGAGAATTTCCAGATGCTCCAGGATTTGGCAGACGTGATTGGCGGTACGGTAAGCTGCTCCCGTGCGGTTGTGGAGAATGGCTGGAAGCCAGTTGACCTGCAGGTAGGGCAGACCGGTAAGACCGTACGCCCGAATGTATATTTTGCTATCGGCATTTCCGGGGCTATCCAGCATGTGGCTGGCATGGAAGAGGCAGATATCATTATCGCCATCAACAAGGATGAGGATGCTCCTATCTTTGATGTGGCTGACTATGGCGTAGTTGGGGATCTCCATAAGGTTGTACCAGCCCTGACCGAGTCATTAAAAGCTGCGCTGGCAGAATAGATGGAATAAGGTATGAGAGACAAAGCGCCTTCCCTAAGATTAGGGAAGGCGCTTTTTATCCCAAGATTTGATTTTGCGGAAAATTGCGCCAAAATTTTACTTTTCGGATGGAGTGTGTTATAATTTTAGCGGATAATATCAGCAGAGAGAAAAGAGGAGATTCCAATGAGCAAAAAAACAACTGTATTGATGATTTTAGATGGATTCGGGCTGAATGAGAAGCACGAGGCGAATGCCGTTTACGAAGCTAAGACCCCGAATATTGACAGCCTGATGAAAGAATATCCCTTTGTGCGCGGGAATGCCAGCGGATTGGCCGTGGGCCTTCCGGACGGGCAGATGGGCAACTCAGAAGTAGGCCACCTGAATATGGGCGCAGGCCGGATTGTGTACCAGGAACTGACTAGGATTACCAAAGAAATTGAAGACGGGGATTTCTTTAAAAATGAAGCCCTGCTGGCAGGCATGAAGAATGTGAAGGAGAACGGCTCCGCGCTGCACCTCTATGGGCTGCTCTCAGACGGCGGCGTGCACAGCCACAATACCCATGTGTACGGCCTGCTGGAGATGGCCAGGCGGGAAGGCATTGATAAGGTCTATGTGCATTGCTTCCTGGATGGGCGTGATACGGCGCCTACCTCCGGCAAAGGGTTCATGGAAGAACTGGAAGCCAAGATGAAGGAAATCGGCGTAGGTGAAATCGCATCCGTATCAGGGCGGTATTATGCCATGGATCGTGACAACCGCTGGGACAGGGTAGAACGTGCTTATAAAGCCCTGACCCAAGGGGAAGGGGTGCAGGCCGCTAATGCCATAGAGGCAGTGGCTGCGTCTTATGCAGAAGACGTGACGGACGAGTTTGTGGTGCCTACCGTCGTATATAAGGATGGGAAGCCCCTTGCTACCATCCAGGACAAAGATACCATTATCTTCTTTAATTTCCGCCCAGACCGTGCAAGGGAGATTACCAGGACCTTCTGTATGGATGAGTTTGACGGCTTTGGCAGGGGAGATAGGAAGGATGTGACATATGTCTGCTTTACGGAGTATGACGTTACAATCCCGAATAAGTCCGTGGCATTCCATAAGGTAGAGCTGGAGAACACCTTTGGGGAATTCCTTGCTGCAAATGGCAAGACCCAGGCCCGGATAGCGGAGACAGAGAAATATGCCCATGTGACCTTCTTCTTCAATGGGGGCGTGGAAGAGCCCAATGAAGGGGAGGATCGGATACTTGTAAATTCCCCGAAGGTTGCCACGTACGACCTGAAGCCGGAAATGAGCGCTTTTGAGGTATGTGATAAGCTGGTAGGGGCCATCCAGTCTGGGAAATATGACATTATCATCATCAATTTTGCAAACCCGGATATGGTAGGCCATACGGGCGTGGAAGAAGCAGCGATTAAGGCTGTAGAAGCAGTAGACACCTGCGTAGGCAAGGCGGTAGCAGCGCTGAAAGAGGCGGGCGGCGCTATGTTCCTGTGCGCTGACCATGGGAATGCAGAGCAGCTGGTTGATTACGCCACAGGAGAGAGCTTTACGGCCCATACCACAAACCCTGTGCCCTTTATCCTGATTAACTACGATGACAGCTATACCTTGCGGGAGGGAGGATGCCTGGCAGATATTGCGCCGACCCTGATTGAGATTATGGGGATGGAACAGCCGGCAGAAATGACAGGGAAATCTTTGTTGGTGAAACGCTAAGAAGCGGATGAGAAAAAACGGCGATGTTCCGGCAGGTTTGCATAGGGATGCCTGCAGTTCCTGGCGGGGCGCCCTGGGGGCCCTAAGCAGGAAGTTACAAGAAACCAAAGGGGAGCCTTTGCCCATCTGCAAAAGCCCATGGCCTGTATCCTTGCAGGTTATGGGCTTTCGGCGTTGGCCTAAGCGTGCGGCAGCCTGGCGGCCTGTTGCGGGGGGATTGCAGCAGCGGGGTGTGTTGATATAATGTTCCGTATGGTATTCCGTATGGAGGCGTCAGGCGCAATAAACTCGCAGCCGTAATCATAGCGGTCGCGTTCCAGGTCGGAGCTGCGGACTACAGCCATTGTAACGAAGAAGTCCTTGCCTGTGCCCAAATTCAGGAGGGCATGGAAATGGTATCCGATAGGCAGGATGTATTTTGAGATAAATCCGATGCCATATTCGGAGAGGTTTGTTAACTTTATAGCATCATCGACACGATGGGGTTCAAGTGGGTTTGGGTTATAAGGGTCACAGACCTGGAGGGTGATTTGCAAAGCCTGTAAAGGGATTCGCTGACATCTTCTTTTTTCCAGCATAAATGGCTTCTCCTTTCGTAGAACGGTTTGCAAAGGGTCATGGAAATAATTTAAGTTTATCATGCAAAGCCCAAAAAGGCAAGGTGAGTTTTCAGAAAATTTCAAAATATTATAACAATAAATGAAATATGTTGACTTGTGAAATGGGCTTGCATTATAATAACGGTGAGATTATAAATACACTAATATTGAGAAAAGAATGGAGGAAAAATAGGCATGCAGGAATTTAAGCCAGTAAAGGAAGGGAAAGTACGTGAGGTCTATGACATTGGGGATTGCCTGATTATTGTGGCGACAGATAGGATTTCTGCTTTTGACGTGATTCTGAAAAATAAGATTGCCCAGAAGGGCGCGATTCTGACACAGATGTCAAAGTTTTGGTTTGGTTTTACGAAGGATATTGTGCCAAACCATATGATTTCCACAGAGGCGGCGGACATGCCGGAATTTTTCCGTAGCGAAGGTTTTGCGGGCAACAGCATGAAGTGCCGGAAGCTGGAAATGCTCCCAGTGGAGTGTATTGTGCGGGGATACATTACCGGGAGCGGCTGGGAGAGTTATAAGAAGGATGGGACAGTCTGCGGGATCCAGCTTCCAGAGGGGCTGCTGGAATCGCAGCAGCTGCCGGAACCCATTTATACGCCTACCACCAAGGCGGACCTGGGCCTCCATGATGAGCATATTACATTTGAGGACAGCGTGGGGATTTTAGAGGAACTCCATCCAGGCAGGGGGGCTGAGTATGCGGGGAAGATTAAAGAATACACAATCAGCCTCTATAAGAAATGTGCGGAATATGCCTGGGAGAAGGGGATTATCATTGCCGATACCAAATTTGAGTTTGGCCTGGATGAGGAAGGGGAGATTGTGCTGGGCGATGAGATGCTGACGCCAGACAGTTCCAGGTTCTGGCCAAGGGAAGGGTATGTGCCAGGGAAACCGCAGCCTTCTTTTGACAAGCAGTTTGTGCGGGATTGGCTCAAGCAGAATCCAGACAGCGGCTATGGGCTTCCAGAGGAAGTGGTGGCTAAGACAGTGGATAAATATAAAGAGGGCTATGAACTTCTGACAGGGGAAAAGTTTGTGTAGAAGTGCCGGCCAGAAAGGCCTAGTTGAAGTATGGAAGGATTGTAACCGTTGCAGGCGGATTTAATCCGCAGGAAGGATTGTAAGAATTGGCTGGAAAGATGATGGACAAAGATAGCAAGAGGGAAATCCAAACAGGGCCAGACAAGCTGCATGAAGAATGCGGCGTGTTTGGCATCTATGATTTTGATGGGAATGACGTGGCTTCCACCATTTATTATGGGCTGTTTGCCTTGCAGCACAGGGGGCAGGAGAGCTGTGGGATTGCCGTTAGCCAGACGGGTGGGCCTAAGGGCAAGGTAGCATCACAGAAAGGGATGGGTTTGGTGCATGAGGTATTTACCCAGGAATCCCTGGAATCTATGAAGGGAGACATTGGCGTGGGGCATGTGCGCTATTCCACGGCGGGGGCATCTAGCCGTGAGAATGCCCAGCCCTTGGTCTTAAATTACGTGAAGGGGACGCTGGCGCTTGCACATAACGGAAATCTGATTAATGCAGAAGAACTGCGCCACGGCCTTGAGTATACAGGCGCCATTTTCCAGACGACGGTTGATTCAGAGGTAATTGCTTACCATATTGCCCGTGAGAGGGTTAAATGCCAGACAGTGGAGGATGCGGTGCTCCGGGCAGCTAGGATGTTAAAGGGGGCGTATTCCCTAGTGGTCATGAGTCCGCGGAAACTGATAGGGGTGCGGGATCCCTATGGATTCAAACCCTTGTGTATTGGGAAGCGGGACAATGCTTATATCCTGGCTTCTGAGACATGCGCATTGGATACGGTTGGTGCGGAGTTTGTGCGGGACGTGCTTCCTGGGGAAGTGGTGGCTATCACCAGGGGAGGGATTAAGTCAGATACCAGCATGTGCCTGCCCCATGGGAAGGAAGCCAGGTGCGTCTTTGAGTATATTTATTTTGCAAGGCCGGACAGCCGAATTGACGGTGTCAGCGTCTATGGGTCACGGGTGAAAGCCGGGCGTTTTTTGGCCATGGATTCACCTGTGGAGGCAGATTTGGTGGTGGGCGTACCCGAATCAGGGAATGCGGCGGCCTTGGGGTATGCGATGGAATCAGGGATTCCTTATGGGGTGGCATTTGTGAAGAACACCTATGTGGGAAGGACCTTTATTAAGCCCAAGCAGAGCAGCCGGGAATCTAGCGTGAAGGTGAAGCTGAATGTGTTAGAAGAGGCTGTGCGGGGGAAGCGGGTCATTATGATTGACGATTCTATTGTACGTGGGACGACCTGCGGTCGGATTGTACGGATGCTTAGGGAGGCTGGGGCAGCTGAAGTGCATGTGAGGATTTCCTCCCCACCCTTTTTGTGGCCATGCTATTTTGGGACGGATATACCAGAGAGAGGGCAGCTGATTGCCTATAAGAAATCCCAGGAGGAAATCAGGCAGGGAATGGGGGCGGACACGCTGGGATACCTTGCCCTTGGGAGGCTTGGAGAATTAGCAGATGGCCTGCCGGTCTGCAAGGGGTGCTTCCAGGGGGGATACCCCTTGGAACCGCCCGTGGATGATATCCGGGGGGAATATGAGAGGTAAGGGGAAAATACTGGCCGGGAGGATGCTTATGGATGTGCATCTATGTAAAAGGCAGTGATATGCTTTGTAAGGAAAGCTGGCTAAGAAGCAGTGGATCATATTAGGATAAGGAGAGAGAGGAATGGCAACGGATCGGTATCAGAGCCCGTTATCAGAACGGTATGCAAGTAAGGAGATGCAGTATATATTTTCACCAGACATGAAATTTTCCACCTGGAGGAAGCTATGGGTGGCGCTGGCGGAAACAGAAATGGAACTAGGGCTTAGCGAGGACGGGAAGCCTGTGATTACCCAGGAACAGATTGACGAGATGAAAAGCCATATCAATGATATTAACTATGATGTGGCAAAGGAGAGGGAGAAGCTTGTCAGGCATGATGTGATGAGCCATGTGTATGCCTATGGGCAGCAGTGCCCGAAGGCGGCGGGGATTATCCACCTGGGGGCTACTTCCTGCTATGTGGGGGATAACACGGACATTATTGTAATGGATGAAGCGCTGAAGCTGGTGCAGGGGAAGCTGGTAAACGTAATTGCATGCCTGGCAGAGTTTGCAGATAAGTATAAGGAACTGCCCACGTTGGCATTTACGCATTTCCAGCCGGCGCAGCCGACGACGGTCGGGAAACGGGCTACGCTTTGGCTGCAGGAATTCCTGATGGATTTGGAGGATCTGGAGTATGTGAAGGGGAGCCTGAAGCTGCTGGGGTCTAAGGGGACGACAGGGACCCAGGCCAGCTTCCAGGAGCTTTTTGCAGGGGACCAGGAAGTGATTGATAAGATTGACCCGATGATTGCAGAAAAGATGGGGTTTGGGGGATGCTATGCCGTATCTGGGCAGACCTATTCCAGGAAGGTGGATACCAGGGTGCTGAATGTGCTGGCAGGGATAGCGGCAAGCGCCCATAAGATGTCCAATGACATCCGCCTGCTGCAGCACCTGAAAGAAGTGGAAGAACCGTTTGAGAAAAATCAGATTGGGTCTTCCGCCATGGCTTATAAGAGGAACCCGATGCGGAGCGAGAGGATTGCCTCATTGGCGCGCTATGTAATGGTAGATGCGCTGAACCCGGCAATTACGGCAGCTACCCAGTGGTTTGAGAGGACGCTGGATGATTCTGCGAATAAGCGGCTGTCCATCCCAGAAGGTTTTTTGGCGGTAGACGGGATATTAGACCTATGCCTGAATGTGGTGGATGGGCTTGTGGTGTATGGCAAGGTCATCCATAAGCATATGATGGCGGAGCTGCCCTTTATGGCAACAGAGAATATCATGATGGATGCCGTGAAAAACGGGGGCAACCGGCAGGAAATGCATGAGAAGATCCGCCAGCTTTCTATGGAGGCAGGCAGGAATGTCAAGGCAGAGGGCAAGGAGAATAACCTGCTGGGGCTGATTGCGCAAGATCCGGCCTTTAACCTGACGCTGGAGGAGCTGGAGCAGTCCATGGAGCCTTCGAAGTATGTGGGGCGCGCGCCGCTCCAGGTAGGGAAGTTCCTAGAAGGTGTGGTGGGTCCTGTACTGGAGGCGCATAAAGAGATGCTGGGGATGACAGCAGAGATTAATGTGTAAGGGAAGATGGGAAGGTTCCCTGCATTGCAAAAACAATACGGAAAAGAAATCAAAAGATAAAGGATAGGGAATGGCTGCTGCATAAAGATATTATTTCTTGGTGCGGCAGCCATTCATCACGTATCCATCCAGTAGCTAGGGCTGTCCGGGACAAATTTGGCGGTTGGCAGGAGATGTTGGTTTAGATTTTTCCACCTTTTTTAGGAATATCGAATATTCTGCATTACCTTCTTCGGGTATAATGGGGGTAACAATATAAGGTAACGTGGGTTCATCAGGCATGCAGATGCAGAAGGGATATTCCTGGCATAAATGGATGTTTTTTGGGCAAAAAAATAAAGAAGGAGGTGGTGCCAACATGAAAAGAAACCGGAAGAGCCTAAGCATCCAATTAATCCTGTCTTTCCTGGTGACCTCCATTATACCCATTGTCATTATCAATCTTTTTTCTTACTGGAATATCTTAGACATTGTGAATGAGAATAACAATGACCTGATGAAATATAATTTAAACCGGACAAAGACGGCCCTTGATATTAGCATAGAATCTTATGAAGATGTTTTATACCAAATTTATTCCAATGACGAGGTAATCCAGCTGATTAACCGGATTAACCAGGAGGATGAGCTGGTGGTCTGCAAAAACCAGCTAAGGCGTACCCTGCACGGTTATTTTTATGTCAAAGACTATATCAAAGACATTTCTGTCATTACAGAAAACGGCACATTGGTGTTCTATGACACTATCACAGGGTCAACTACCAGGAATTCCTGGATATCCGGGTTGGGGATTAGCCAAGAGGAATTATATGCCAGGTATGCAGGACGGAAAGGCACCCACTTTATGCCTACAGGAAAAACAGGGAATTTCCAGAATGAGTCCCATTACCTGTTCCATATGGTACACCAGGTGGTAGATTTTAAAAAACAGAATAAGGAAATCGGGCTTGTCATCCTGACCATTGACGAAGAGATGCTGGAAAACATCTGTACAGGCGGGGAAGAAGATTTGGCGGCATATTGCTTTATCGTAGACCAGGCAGGGAAGCTGGTGTCTTTCCAGGATAAAAGCCTGCTGGGCAAAGCCATAGAGCTTGGGGGCGGCAGCAAAATGCAGGCCTACGAGAAATTTGCGAAGGAACAGAGCCTTTTTTCCAGCAATGGCATTTGCGTGGACGCCATACAGGATGAAAAGCTGGGGTGGGAGATTGTGAATGTGTCCAGCCAGGAAAAAACCTTGGAAAAAATAGGCAGCCAGCAGAAGCTGACTTTCCTGATGATGATTGGCTTCATTGCTGTCTTGCTGGTCATTATCCTATTCTTGGCCCAGAGGCTGACCAAGTCGGTGAAGTCCGTCGTGAAGATTATGCAGTCCGCCAGCGAGGGGCGCCTCCAGGAACGGGTGCAGATTAATCGGAAAATGCCAAAAGAGGTGGAGGTGATTGCACGCCAGTATAACGATACCATGGACCGCCTGGTGGAATCCATGGAAAGGGAAAAGGAACTGAACCGCCAGTGGAAAGATGCTGAGATTACCGCCCTGGAAGCCCAGATTAACCCGCATTTCCTCTATAATACCCTGGATACCATCAACTGGATTGCCATCGGCAAGAAGGAATTTGACGTCAGCCGTGCAATCACCGCATTGGCGAGGATCTTGCGGTATGGGATTGATAATAGTAATGGGATTGTCACGATACGGGAAGAATATGAATGGCTGATGCAATACCTCCTGCTGCAGCAGAACCGACTGAAGGATGAATTGGAAAGCATTATCAGCATACCGCCGGAAGCCATGGAGGTAAAAGTGCATAAGCTGCTGTTCCAGCCCTTTATAGAAAACAGCTTTGTCCATGGCTTTGAAGGCGTGAAAAGGAAGCCTATATTAGATATCCGCATGGAACTTACAGGGAATACCCTAAAGGTCCGGATAAAGGACAATGGGAAGGGCATGCCGGAACATATCGTGGAGGCAATCAACCAAGGCCTGCACCTAGAGGAGGGGAACCGTAGCTGCATAGGGATGCAGAATGCCCTGTACCGCATGAAGCTTTATTATGAAGGGGAGGCGCAGATCCATGTGGAAAGCCAGGAGGGGGCATATACCAAGATCTCCATGGAACTGCCAGCAGGCTAAAGCGCCAGCCAGAAGCCTTCGTTGGGGCAGGCCAGAGTCTGGATGGCCAGCCTGTATTGTTTCTGGGGATGGCAGGGGATGGATGCGCCGGAACGCAGGGGTTCATGGGATAGGCTGAAGGTTAAGGCGTGAAACGCGCATAGGCCCAGGGGATACCAGTGACAAGGAATGCCAGGAAGGAAGATGATATGAGAGTTGTAGTAGTGGAAGATGAGATTAGGATACGGGAAGGGATCCAGGGCTTATTGGAGATGATGGGGCATGAATTTGCTGGGGGCGCGGAAAATGGGCTGGAAGGGCTTGCATTAATCCAGCAGGTGCAGCCAGACCTTGTCATTGCAGACATCCGCATGCCAGAAATGGGGGGGCTGGAAATGCTGAAAGAAATGAGGGCCCAGGGCATCCAGGTAAAGGCCATTATCTTAAGCGCATACTCTGAGTTTGATTATGCAAAGCGGGCTATGGGGCTGGGCGTGACCGAGTATTTGCTGAAGCCTGTTTCCGTAGACGAGTTTTCTAAAGCCATGCATGCCATAGAGATGCAGATTGAAAAGGAGAAGGCAGCCCAGCCAGAGACCTTGGGCACTATAGAGCAGGTGGTTAGCACAATCTTATATGGGCAGCTGAAGGCAGATTCTTCCGTAGAGGAATACCTGGCGAAACGGTTTGGGATCCGCGAAGGGCAGAAAATCATAGAAATATGCGTTTATTTGGGGAGCGGGTATAAGGATAAGGTACAGAAGGCGGAACGGGAATGGAGCCAGATGCTGAAATTAAAGAAGGATTTGGAATTTTGCCTGATCCAGGCAGAATATGAGCAGTCACTGCTGGTCATGGTTTACCAGTTTGGCAGCATCCAGGGGCTGAAACGGAGCATCCAGTCCTGGATGCTGGAGATTAGCGCAAGCGCTGATTGGCTGGGCAGCGTTGGATGGGTTGAAGCGGATGGGATCCAGGGCATAAAACAAAAGTTTGAAATGCTTTACAGGTTTATGGATTGGAATATTACCCTGGGGCAGGATGTCCTGATTGCCTACCCGAATGTAATGCAGGTGCAGGCGTCTATCTGCGTCTATCCCATTGAATTGGAGAACCGCCTGAAGACAGAACTGTGCCTGGGGGACCAGCAGCGGGTGGGGAAGGTGGTGGATAGCTTCCATCGGTATTTTGCAGATGGCAAAATCTATACGCCGAAGGATATCAAAGAATGCTATGTCCGTTTTATATGGGCATTCATCCATGTGACCATTGAGATTGATATGCTGGATTCTGCCAGCTTAAGCCAGCAGAAGGTACTGGACAGGGTTATGGGGGCAAAGCTTTTTAAAGAATTGGAAGAGGCTGTGGAAGAAGTGTTTGGGAAGCTGCAGGCACATGCAGATACAGAGGAGGAGGTGGCGCATCTGACTGTAAGGCGTATTAAGAGCATGATCCATGAATTTTACCAGTCGGGGATTACCCTGGATGAGATTGCATTGAAATTAAATGTCACGCCGGAATACCTAAGCATGCAGTTCCATAAGGAAGTAGGGGAAACCTATACCAGCTATCTGAAAAATTATAGGGTAAATAAGGCCAAGGAGCTTTTGATTGGGACCCAGATGAAGCAATATGAGATTGCCCAGGAGGTGGGGTATACAGATAGCAAGTATTTCAGCAAGGTATTCCGGGAGTGCACAGGGTATTCCCCGGCAGATTACCGGAAGATGCATAAATAAATTTTGCCGCAGCATCTAAGCGAATGCGTTTGGATGCTGTTTTTTATTTTCATAGGAAAGACCGTGTTGCTGAAAAGCGTGCAATCCCCTCAAGGTTGGGGGGGAGAGGAGCTGAAGCGGGCTTGCTATTTCTATGGGCATAAGGCAAGAAGGTCATGGAATCCCCAAAGGCCGGTTTTGGCATAGAAGCGGATGGATATTGGGTTTGTGAGGGGAAGCCTGTAGAAAAATTTATTTTTTGCTTGACAAGAATGGTAATCTATTTTATTGTATTATATGTATAGTACAATAATACATAAAGGAAGGACACGATATGAAAGAATTACTGCAAGTGCAAAACTTGAAAAAGACCTTTAAGATTTCTGCCAAGCAGCAGAAAATCCAGAACACGAAGGAACGCATCAAAGTGGCAGTGAACCATTTAAGCTTTACGGCTTACCAGGGGGAAGTGTTCGGCCTGTTAGGCTCTAATGGGGCTGGGAAGACCACTACCCTGCGGATGATGGCAGCTTTGATCCAGCCGGATGAAGGAGATGTAATTGTGGATGGCTCCAGCGTGGTGAACGCCCCTGCTGAAGTCCGCAGTAAGATTGGCTTTTTGACCAGCGAACTGAAATTGGAGGAATTTTTCACCCCCAATTACCTATTTGATTTTTTTGCGGAACTGCACGGCGTAGAGAAAGAGACGGCTGCAAGGCGCAAACAGAAGCTATTTGATAAATTCCAGATTTCTGAATTTGCGGAAGTGAAGGTGGCCAACCTCTCTACAGGGATGAAACAGAAGGTGTCGCTGGTGATTTCGATTGTCCATGACCCAAGCATTATCATATTTGACGAGCCCACCAATGGATTGGATGTATTGACAGCCAAGGTGGTGACGGACTTCCTGTTGGAGCAGAAAGCGCAGGGGAAGACCATTGTGGTATCTACCCATATTTTCAGCCTGATTGAAAAAATCTGCGACCGGGTGGGGATTATCATTGACGGCACCATGGCAGTCTGCGACACCCTGGAACATATAAAAGCAGGGAAATCACTGGAAGATAAATTCTTTGACATCTATGCGGAAAGGGCAGGTGAGAGTTATGAAAAGTAATGTGATAACTGTAATGAAGAAAGAATTTAACCGTTTTTTTACGGACCGCAGGATGGTCCTTACCACATTGCTTATGCCTGGGATTATGATTTACCTGCTGTATTCCCTGATGGGGCAGGGCTTTACTTCCCAGTTCCAGGAAAACGGCAAGGTGAAGGTGGGGGTACAGAACCTGCCTGGGAGCATAGAGGCGATGGCAGCCCAGGGGGATGCTTTGGCATTTACAGGGCTTTCTGGGGAGCAGGAGCGGGAGGCAGCGCTTGAGGGCTTGGCAGAAGGCGAAGAAGATGGCTGCCAGCTGGTGGCGGTATTCCCGGAGGGGTTTGATGAAAAGGTGGCCTCCTACGATATTTCTGCCGGCGGGCAGGCGCCTTATGTGGAACTTTATTATAACTCAGCAGAAACGGATTCCCAGTCAGCTTATACGATGATGACAGAACTGCTGGACGCCTATGAGAGCACCCTTGCCAATAAGTTTGACATCAACCCGGGGGAAGGCGCCTATGATCTGGCGACAGAAGAAGACATGTCTGTCCGGATGTTTTCCATGATGGTGCCAATGCTGATGATGGTATTCCTGTTCAGCGGCTGTATGGCAATCGCGCCGGAATCCATTGCAGGGGAGAAGGAGCGCGGGACGATTGCAACCCTTCTGGTAACGCCTATGAAGCGGAGCCACCTGGCTCTTGGGAAGATTCTCAGCCTAAGCGTCATTGCAATCCTGTGCGGGTTTTCCAGCTTCCTGGGAACCATGCTGTCCCTGCCGAAGCTGATGGGCGGGGAAGTAAGCATCAATGCCAATGTCTATGGGCTCCAGGAATACCTGATGCTGCTTCTGGTGATTTTGAGCACGTCGTTGGTGATTGTGTCTTTGGTATCCATCGTGTCGGCTTATGCCAAGAACGTAAAAGAAGCCACAAGCTGGGTTACCCCTATTATGATTATATCCATGCTGCTGGGTGTGACCTCTATGGTAGACAGCCTGTGCATGACAGACCCGGTCTGGTTTTTGATCCCATTGTACAACAGCGCCCAGTGCATGAGCGGGATTTTCTCCCTGGAGGCAGATATGGTAAATATTGCAGTCACAGTTGCAGCAAATATCTGTTATTCCGGGCTGGGCGTATTTGTGCTGACGAAAATGTTTGACAGTGAGAAAGTGATGTTCTCGAAATAGGCGCATTGCGTATCTTTTCGGAGGGTTTTAGAAAACGGCATAGCTTTTGCGGGCTATGCCGTTTTTGGGTATGCCTGGCAGCGTATGCACGTTGTATTATGGGATTGAATTTTGGGAGCCTGCTTGTTATAATCAATGATGATATCAGGCTTTTTAGCGTTTACGGCCAGCATAACCAGACAGGAAGGAGTATCATATTAAACCATATGGAAAGAGACCTGACCTCAGGAAGCGTCTTAAAAAGTATCGTATATTTTTCGCTTCCTTATTTTTTATCCTATTTCCTGCAAACCCTGTATGGGATGGCAGATTTGTTTGTGGTAGGGCAATTTAACGGGGTGGGCAGCATTACGGCTGTATCGGTGGGCAGCCAGGCCATGCACATGCTGACAGTTATGGCAGTGGGCTTGGCAATGGGCGCAACCGTTCTGATTGGGCAGGCCACAGGCGCCAGGCAGGCGGAAGAGGCGGCAGAGACCATAGGCAATACCATTACGCTGTTCCTAATCGTGTCAGCCGTGGCCATGGGGCTCTTGCTTGCCCTTGTTGGGCCGATTGTAAGTGTCATGTCCACGCCTGCAGAAGCAGTGCCAGGAGCCAGCGCTTACCTGACCATCTGCTTTCTGGGCATCCCGTTTATCACAGCCTATAACATCATCAGTTCCATTTTCCGGGGATTGGGGGATTCAAAAAGCCCTATGTATTTTATCGCGGTGGCCTGTGCGGTAAATATTGGGCTGGATTATCTTTTTATCGGCGTATTCCGCTTGGGCGCTGCAGGCGCGGCGCTCGGCACGGTTGTCTCCCAGGCCGTAAGCGTGGCTGTTGCCATAACCGTAATCCGCAGGAAAAAGATAGGGCTGTCTTTTTCCAGAAGTGATTTCAGGCCAAAACGCAGCGTAATGGCAAGGATCCTGAAAATCGGCATCCCAGTAGCGCTGCAAGACGGCTTTATCCAGGTTGCTTTTATCGTAGTTACGGTGCTTGCAAACCGCAGGGGGCTGAACGATGCTGCAGCAGTCGGGATTGTCGAGAAGGTGATAGGCGTATTGTTCCTTGTGCCCTCATCCATGCTCTCTGCCGTTTCGGCCTTAGCGGCACAGAATATCGGGGCAGGGAAGCATGGCAGGGCAGATCAGGCGCTGCATTATGCCACAGCCATCGCGGTAGGGTTTGGGATTGCAGCCACAGCAGTTATCCAGTTTTGGGCAGAGCCTGTGGTCGGGATGTTTACCAAAGGGGAAAACTTAGAAGTGGTGACGCTTGGCAGCCAGTATATCCGCGGTTACATATGGGACTGCATTTTTGCAGGCGTGCATTTTAGCTTTAGCGGGTATTTCTGCGCCTATGGGAAATCAGGGATATCTTTTCTGCATAATGTGCTGTCGATTGTCCTTGTAAGGATCCCAGGGGCATACCTTGCGTCAGTATTATTTGCCGATACCTTATACCCCATGGGCCTTGCGGCGGCGGGGGGCTCCCTGCTGTCTGTCATCGTATGTGCCGTTGCCTATGGGTATCTGAAAAAACCGGCATTCCGTAATGTGTTTAAGGGGGAGCGGGGATATTAAAAATAAGATACCACTGTTAATATTTTAAGGAAAAAGCATCAAATCACCATCAGGAGTGATAGAGGAGGTTATTATGCCAGAAATCAAACCTAACGCAGAACAAATGGAAGCTTTGGTCGGGAAATCTTTATATGAGGTATGGAATAATTTGTGCGCTGTTATTGATGAAAAATATGATATGGACTGTTTGTGGGGGAAAGGTGGTAAAGCATGGACATACGAATATAAATACCGCCGGGGCGGTAAGACCCTGTGTGCATTATATGCAAGGGAGGGCTGTATAGGGTTTATGGTTATCTTAGGAAAACAGGAACGGTTAAAATTTGAGGAAGATAGGGATACATATGGGGAAGAAGTCCAGAGGGTATATGATAGGACAAAAACATACCATGATGGGAAATGGATGATGTTTGAGCCGAGAGACACTTCTTTGTTTGGGGATTTTATCAGGCTGTTGGAAATGAAAAGGAAGCCCAATAAGGTCCAACCTTAAAATAGGTATCCTGTTCCCGTGATTTGCCCTTATGGGTAAGTTACAAGGGAAAGTGTTTGTGTTTTTGGAAAAAAGGGTTCTTTTTCTACGGAAGTAAGTAGGAAATTAGTTGGCTAACGTGCTGCATGAGTGTTGGAAATCAGACAGATGCCTTCCTTTCTTCGTGATAGCCAAATTATATCGCAGAACCAAGTTCGGCGAAAGAATAATGTAAAGGATATTGTCCAACTGCGGGAATATGATATATTGACAATATGGGAAAACCATAGAGCCAAAGGCGGCTTTACCCCTCTTTTTTTTCGGAGGGTTCAAGTAGCCCTCCAGACGAAAGAAAGCCTGCTAATAAAAAGTCAAGTGTTTTTTGAGAATTTATTAAAAAAAC
>CAJUSO010000064.1 GCA_910588965.1 uncultured Lachnospiraceae bacterium
CGCGGCTGTTAACCGCGGGGTTGTTGGTTCGAGCCCAACTCGGGGAGTTTGGAATTGAATAGTCCAATAAAAAAACCTGTAGACATAGCTGTTTACAGGTTTTTGCTTACCTGAGAGACAGATAAAAAATTAAAATGTGGAATAGTTGGATAGAGAAAACTGCGTTAAACGAATTATAGCAGCAATAGAAAATTTTAAAGGCAGGTATGTAAATGGACATAGCAAAACAGGTTATCGATCAAAGAATCAATAGGATTTTAGAGGGAAATGAAGAACTTTTTACGGATAGTGATAAAGAGAGAAAGCGTTCTAAAGCATTTTTGCTATTAGGGGTTGCTGCTTATTTAGACATTGATATGACAGAGGCAGTACAGTATCTGACGGATGGGGGAAATGATGGAGGATTCGATGCGGCATATATTGTTGAGGCGCAGGATTCGCAATTGAATGTGGTATTGTTTCAATCAAAGTATTCCAGAAAACTAGATACTGATAGTAATTTCCCGGCTAATGCAATTGAAAAAGCTGTAAATACGATAAAATGTGTGTTTGATCCATCTACGCGGATTGAATTAAATGTCCAAAGCAGGGAAAAAGTGGAAGAAATCCGCTCTTTTATATTAGATGGTGCTATTCCATATGTTACCTTTGTGATGCTTAATAATGGCTTGTCTTGGAACCGGGATGGCCAGAACCATATCGATAATGCATTTGCAGGCCAGAGGCAGGTTCGGTTTGAGCATTTTTCCCATGTTGATATTATGCGGTATATTAATAGGGAACAAGCTATTAATACACAAATTTCTTTAAGCGGAAAGGCTATCCAGGAGAATTTTAATTATAAAAGAGTGCTTCTTGGGCGTGTTTCCGTAATGGAAGTTTATAAATTGATGGAAGAATTTGGGGATAGTTTATTAGAAAAAAACATCCGCCGTTATTTAGGAAATAATGTAGTGAATGATGGAATCGCAGAGACTTTATTGGATACAGGTAAGCGCCAGAATTTTTTCTTTTTTAATAATGGTGCAACAATGATTTGTAGGAAATTTAGTTTTAATGCGCTGCAGGAACAGAATTGGATGGTAAAAACGGATGATTTACAGATTATAAATGGTGGGCAGACATGTAAAACGATACATCAAACCGTGAAAGAAAATCCAAATTTAGACTTTTCGCAGACATATTTGCTAGTACGTCTTTATGAGGTAGAAGATACGGAGGACCCAGGTATCATCCAGGATATTATTTATGCCACAAATAGCCAGAATCCAGTGGACTTCAGAGATTTAAAATCAAATGATGAGTGGCAACGGATTTTGGAAATAGGCGCACATGATTTAGGATATGTTTATAAACGAAAGCGGGACAATGCATTAAATATAAATGTGATACCATCTACAGTTGCTGCTGAAGCTGTTTTTGCAGTGTGGAGGGAAAGCCCGCATTTGGCAAAATATAGGCGTAATGAATTTTTTGATAAGTACTATTCATTTATCTTTGATGGCTTGAACGCTGCCCAAATGGTGATTGCGGTGCTGATATTCCGTTATTGTGATAATAATAGAAAAAAAGAGTGTGAAAAAGAAGGGATTAAGGAACATCGGTTATACAGCCAATATTTTATGGCGTATATGATTGGGAAACAGATATTAAAAAAATTTGGCATAACCTTACAGGAAATTACCCATATCAATTTTAGTGAATTAAAAAGTTTTTTTGGGCAAAACAAAGAATTGATGTACAGTAAGGCAGAATGGGCAATGGTGGATATCTTAAAAGATTATTTCAATCATACTAATCTGTCAGAAATAGATGGACGGACGATGGCAGCAGCATTTCGGCGGTTTGACATCATGGAGCGTTATTTAAAGAATGAAGCATGGTGGGAAAAAATATGTAATAAAAAATAGCTGACTTTTCCCGTTGCCTGCCAAAGGGATGTTACAGTATATAACCGTATCAATGGTAGGGTACACGGCTGCCGGCCGTGGGGTTGGTGGTCCTGGCCCAACCCAGGGAGTTTAAGAAAACCCGCAAATATTGGTATTTGCGGGTTTTAAAACGTGTTAGGGATATGGAATAGCAGGCTGGGAAAATGGGAAACTATTAATGGAATGGCAGCAGGGTAGGAGGGAATCATGTCTTTTTCAGTATTGATGTCGGTATATGCAAAGGAACAGCCAGCATACCTGTCGCTTGCCCTGGAGAGCGTATTCCGGCAATCTTTGCCGCCAGATGAAGTTATCCTGGTGGAAGATGGGAAACTGACAGAGGGGCTGTATGAAGTGATTAGGAAGCAGCAGATGCTGCACCCAGAACTGAAGGCCGTGCAGTTGGAGGAAAACCAGCAGCTGGGGCGGGCGCTTAGGATAGGCCTGGGATATGCCAGCCACGAACTTGTGGCCAGGATGGATGCAGATGATATTGCCGTTGGGGAACGGTTTGAGGTACAGTGCAGGTATATGGACAGCCATCCAGAGGTTGCGGCAGTGGGCGGTTATATCCAGGAATTTGATGACAGCGGGACTTGGGAAAAAGTAAAGGAAATGCCATTGGGGGAAGAGGAAATACGGCATTATATGCGTTACCGCAATCCCTTGAACCATATGACCGTTATGTTCCGCAAAAAGGCGGTCATGCAGGCGGGGAATTATGAGCATTTTCCCTTTTTAGAGGATTATTACCTTTGGTGCAGGATGTATGCCCAAGGCGCAAAGCTGGCAAACCTGCCGGATGTCTTGGTTTGTGCCAGGACGTCTGGAAGCATGTTCCAAAGGCGGGGAGGCTTTGCTTATTGCAGGCGTTACCTGAAATTCCGGGGGATACAAAGAAAACTTGGGATTACAAATCGCTGGGAGTATCTGGTTGGATGTGCGTTAAGCATTGCCATCAGCCTGCAGCCGGGATGGCTGAGGAAGCGGGTTTATGGGCTTCTGCTGCGGAGGGGGCAGGAAGAAAATGGTTGACACCCGTATGGCGTATGTTATAATAGGGGTAATTTATGCAAAGGCTAAAAGATGTATTGATATGGGAGGCGGAGCAGTATGGTAAAGGTATCAGTAATTGTGCCAGCCTATAACCAGGAGAAATATATTGGGCGTTGTATGGATAGCATTCTGGGACAATCGTTAGAAGAGATTGAGGTAATTGCCGTGGATGATGGGTCTACGGATTCCACGCCGGAGATATTGGCCCGTTACCAGCAGGAGGATTCCAGGGTGAAGGTTCTGCATCAGCAGAACCTTTATGCGGGCGTGGCCAGGAATAAGGGCCTTCAGGCAGCGCAGGGGGAGTATGTTATTTTTTGGGATTCCGACGACTATTTTGCAGAGGATGCTTTGGAAGCCTTGTACCGTGAGATTCAGGAGCAGGATGCGGATATTTGCGTAGGCGAATCCACAAGGATGGACATGCTTACTGGGGAAGTAAAGGAAAAATGTTACCTGAATTGGGACAGGATACCGGATCAGAGGCCCTTTAGCGTCCAGGATATCCCGCAATATATATTTAATTTTGGGATAAATTGTACTTGGAACAAATTATTCAAGAAATCTTTTTTAGAAAAGAATAAACTGCAATTTTCTGATTTGAAGCAGGCGAATGATGTATATTTCGTTATGGCAGCTTTAGTTTCAGCTGGAAGGATTACCGTATCCGACCAGGTCGTCACTTATTACCAGTTCCGTAATTCCGGCAGCCTGTCAGGAAATGCCCTGAAGGTGAAGGAGAACCTCCTGCATGCTTATCTGGAAGTGAAAGGTTTCCTGGAACAGTCAGGCAGATGGGAGGATCCAGATATCAGGGGAAGTTTTGCCAACAAGGCTTTCAGCACGATGGCATTCCGTTTTTCTATGGCTGGGGACTATGAAGAGTATCAGGAACTTTATTCTTACTTTAAGGAAAAAGCGCTGCCAGCCCTTGGCATTGGGGAGGCAGATGTGGCCCGGATGTACTCGGAGAAAAATGCGTTTGAGCTGTCTAGCATGCTGTCCTGTGATGCAGGCGCATATGCTTTTTGCCAATATCAGTTCTACCATGGGAAAACCTACCATTATAAGGAGCGCTTCCAAAATACAAAAGATAAGCTGAGGAAGACAGCAGACAGGAACCTGAGGCAAAAAGAAAGGATTGACAGCCTAAAGCTGGACAAAGAGAAAAAAATACAGAAAATCCATAAGCTGCAGGAGAAGGTAGGATCCCAGAAAGAGAAGATAGAGAAGCAGAAAGAGAGAATAGAGAGCCAAAGTGAGAAAATAGAAAGCCAAAAAGCGTTGTTGGACAAAAAACTAGTAAAGGTGGCAGTAAAAGCCCATCGTTTGTTCTCATAGTGTTTCGGGCATTGCGGCGCATTCGTCATGAAGGGAAAGACATGGGTCTTTATGGTTTGTTCCCATGGCATTTTAGGTGTTATGGGATAAAGAGAGTAAGGTGCAATGAAGAAAAAATGGAAAAGCCTAAAAAAGAAAATTAAAAAATCATGGAAATCTTTCCGGAAAGCAGCCCGCAGGACTGCGGTTTGCCGTACCATCATAAGATCCTTCCGGATTATGAGGAAGAAGGCGAGGAAGGGCTATTTGGGATTTATCTCCAAAAGGATCCGCAAAAAAGCAGAGATTGAGCCGAATAAAATTGCAATTGCGACAAATACTTTTACTTACACCTGTAATCCAAAATATATTTACGAAGAGATAATCCGCCGCAGGCTGAATTATAAGGTGGTCTGGCTGGTGAATAAAAAAAATTCCTGGGGGTCGGATTGCCCAGATAATATCAGGGCAATCCCCTTAAATACGGCAAAAGGGCTGCATGAGGCATACAGTGCAAAAATCTGGCTGGATAACGGCATTGTGTTTTCGGAGCATTTTGATAAAAAAGAGGGGCAGATCCATCTGCAGACCATGCACGGTTCTTTGGGCATTAAAAGGCTGGATAACGCAGTCCTTGGCAGGAATGCCCGGGGGAAAAGCGGGCAGAAGGTGGTCTGGCGGGAATCAAATGAGACGGATTATGTTATCACGAACTCTAAATTCGAAGAGGATGCATTCCGGACCGTATTTTGGAAACATACAGATATGGTAAGGCTTGGGCATGCGAGGACAGATGTTTTGTTTGACACCAGCCAGGATAGGATAGCAGAAATCCGCCAGCAGCTCCTGGGGCGTTTTGGGATCCCTGTGGAGAAGAACCTTGCCTTGTATGCGCCGACCCACCGGGCTGGCCTGACGGCGGCGGACCTGAGCATTGATTACCAGGATATGTGCAAGGCTTTGCAGGAGAAATTCGGCGGTGAGTATGTTGTAATGATACGCATGCATAAGAAAACCAAGAACATTGCATTGGGGAAGGAACTGGGCGGGAAGCCAGAGGGGAAGGTCTTGTATGACGTCACGGATTACCCGGATATCCAGGAACTCATGCTGGTGGCAGCTATCGGGATTACGGATTATTCCAGCTGGATTTATGACTATGTGCTGACAAGGAAGCCAGGGTTTATCTTTGCAACCGATTTGGAACGTTACAATACAAATACAGGGTTTTATTATCCATTGGAGGAGACGCCGTTCCCCATATGCCAGTCCCATGGGCAGCTGGTAGAAGAAATCCGTAGGTTTGACAATGGGAAATACCTCCAGCGTGTGGAGGGATTCCTGGCTGAAAAGCAATCGGTGGATGACGGCGCTTCGGCAAAGCGTATCGTAGACTGGATACAGGGCCTTGCCCCGGTGAAATAGGAAAAAGGAGATACAGACAAAGGTGAAAGGGGAAACTATATGGAGAGGCTGAAGGAATATCAGGGTCATATCACCTGGATGCTGGAGGAATTTCAGTCATTTTGCCGGCAGAATCAGCTGGAGTTTTTCCTGGCAGGGGGAAGTGCATTGGGCGCGTACCGCCATGATGGGTTTATCCCATGGGATGATGACGTAGATATCGCCATGCTGCGTGGGGATTTTGAGAAGATGGAACAGTGCATGGAAATGCAAGGGAATAAGCTGGGCAGCTTGCAGTATTCCCCTGTGGAGCAAAGCATTATCCCAGAAGCGCCGATTGGGCATTTATATGATATCGGCGCAGTCGGCGGCAGGACGGAGTGTGCGCCCAAATTAGATATCCATCCCATTGATGGGGTGCCTGGCAAAAAAAGCCAGCAAAGGATGCAGAAAATCCTTTCCCTCGTGTATTATTTGGGTGTATACCACCTCCCCACAAAGAATAAGGGGAAGGCAATGGGGCTGGCTTCAAGATTTTTGCTTTTTGTCATACCAGATAAGTTATGGGGGCTCCTAATCCGTAAGTGCAAAGCTTACTTTACCAGATGGGATGCGGCGCAGAGCCAGCAGGTCTGCAGCCTTTTTGGGGTAGCGGGGTATGGGAAGGAAGTTATGCCTAGGGAATGGATTTACCCATTGCAGCCGCATCTGTTTGAAGGGCATACGTTTTTGGTCCCAAAGGATCCGGAGCATTACCTGGCGAGGCTGTATGGGGACTGGAAGGTATTTCCCCCAGAGGGGAAACGGGTGCCAGAACGGGATGGTTTTTTATATTATAAAGGATAAAGCCTACGAGGAGGGATTGGAATGAATATTGCATTGGTATTTGCAGGAGGGACTGGGCAGCGGATGAGGAATTCTGCCAAGCCCAAGCAGTTTTTGGAATTGTACCATAAACCGATCATTATCTATACCCTGGAGGTGTTTGAGCAGAACCCCAATGTGGATAAAATTGTAATCCCATGCGTGGCTGGCTGGGAGGATTACCTGGCAAAGCTGGTGGAGAAGTTTGGGATTACCAAGGTGGATAAGATACTCACAGGAGGCAAAGACACGCAGGAATCAAAAATGAAGGCCTTGCATTATTTAAAGAGTATCTGCAAAGATGACGATATCGTGATGCTCCATGACGCGGTGCGTCCCCTGATTACAGAAAAGGTCATTAATGACAATATTGCAAGCGTCAAGGAATTCGGGAACGGGATTACGGCAGTGCCCTTTACGGAGACGGGGATTATCAGCGAAGATAAGGAGTATACAGAGAAAACAATTATAAGGAATACGCTTTATATTGCCAAGGCGCCCCAAAGTTTTTACTTTAAGGACGTCTATGAGGCTCATCAGGCAGGGGAATCTATGCCCTATACGATTACAATTGATACCTGTTCCTTAATGACAGAACTGGGGCGGAAGCTGCACTTGGTTCCTTGCGAGACGACGAATATTAAGATTACTACGCCGGAAGATTATTATATTTTTAAGGCGTTGGTGGATTTGAGGGAAAGCCAGGAGATTTTCGGCTTATAAATTTTATTGGAAAAGGCGCTGCCCTGTAGGATAAAAGGGCAAACCTGCCGTGCCGGGAGCGCCGGAATGGAGGAAGCAATGCTGGAATTGGACAAGGTGATACTGGAAGATTTGGAGAATGTCTACCAAAGGGGCATTCACTGGGAGAAATTTCGGGATGCCTCTGTGTTGGTTACAGGCGCAAATGGGCTGATTGCCACCTATATTACTTACATGCTTTTATACCTGAATGAGCGTGCAGGCCTGGGCGTAAAGGTGATTGGCTTGGCCAGGAGCCCAGAAAAGGTAAGGAGCAAGTATGGCAGCCTGTTGGAACGGGATGACTTGCATATGGTGTACCAGGATGTGACAAAGCCTTTGCAGGTAGACGGGCCGGTTGACTATATTATCCATACGGCAAGCCCTACCGGCCCCAGGCAGTTTGTAAGTACGCCTGTGGATACGATTTTAGCCAATGTGGGCGGCACATTCCAGCTTCTGGAAGGAGGCAGGGCAAGGGGGATGAAGGGCTTCCTGCTCTTATCCACCCGGGAGATTTACGGCAGCGGCAGTAAGGATTTTGTCAGGGAGGGGGATTATGGCGCAGTGGATCCTACCTTGGTGCGTTCCTGCTATCCGGAGAGCAAGCGCATGTCTGAGACTTTGTGTGCTTCCTACCAGGCGCAGTATGGCGTAGAATGCAGGGTGGTGCGGATTGCCCACACCTATGGGCCTGGGATGGTGCTGCGGGACGGCAGGGTCGTAGGGGACTTCCTGGGAAATGTGGTAGATGGGAAAGATATTACCATGAACAGCGATGGGAGCGGTACTCTGGCCCTGACGTATATCGGGGACGTCCTGGCTGGGATTATGCAGGCAGCCTGCAACTTTCAGGAGTTTGTGTATAATATTTCGAACAGTGAGGAAACCATTTCTGTCAAGGGGCTAGCCGAAACTTTGTGCAGCCTATTCCAGGAAAAGGGGATTAAGCCGCGGTTCCAGGCAGCGACAGAACAAGAGAAGGCAGGATACCTTGCCAATAAGCTGGGCTTTCTGGATTCTGCAAAAGCGGCAGGGGAAGGCTGGGAAGTCCAGACGTCCCTGGCAGAAGGCATGAAGCGGACGGCCCAGTATTTCAGCAGGCAAGGGAAATAGGGCAGGAGCCCGGCATGGAAGCAGGCAAACAAGCAATGTAGCGGTCAGGGCCTGTAAGGCGGAAGGCAGCATGGAAGCAGGCAAACGAGCAATGTAGCGGTCAGGGCCTGTAAGGCGGAAGGCAGCATGGAAGCAGGCATGGCAAACAATGTAGCGGGAAGGGCCAATAAGGCAGAACGCGGCATGGTTGCAGGCAGGGGATGTAATGCATAAGGCAGGCAATGTAGCGGGCAGGGCCTGTAAGATGGCAGCCGGCTATGGGGAAGTGTTAATGCAGGAGAGGAACGTATAGAAAGAGAAAAGGCATGAGGAAATTTTGGAAGAATATAAAACGGTATAAAAGCTATATAATATATGCGACGAAAGCGAATCTTAAGTCGGAAGTGGCCGGCTCTTATCTGAATTGGCTGTGGTGGATTTTGGATCCGTTATTGTTTATGTTGGTATATTCTTTTGTAGCTTTGATTGTTTTTGGGAAAGGGGAGCCATATTTTCCTGTTTTTGTGTTTATAGGGCTTAATTCATGGAATTTTTTCAATAAAAGCGTGAACCGGAGCGTTAAGATCATCCGTACTTACAAAGGGACGATATCGAAGGTCTATATCCCGAAGTATGTATTAATCCTAATTGCCATGATGGAGAACTTGTTTAAGATGGCCGTGGCGTTTGTATGGGTATTGGTGATGCTGCCAATCTACAGGGTTCCTGTTTCCTGGCATATGGTAAATGCAATCCCAATCTTTTTAACAATGGCTGTATTTACCTTTGGGTGCAGCAGCATTATGCTGCATGCAGGGGTATATATAGCAGATTTGTCTAACATCATTACTGTGCTGCTGCGCCTGGTGTTCTATATGTCAGGGATTTTCTATAGCATCAGCAACCGGGTGGAGGAACCTTATGGCACCTACCTTTTGAACCTCAACCCCATGGCATTCCTGATTAATGGGCTGAGGGAAAGCCTGCTGTATAACCATATGGTGAATTACGGGATGCTGTCTGTAATCTTTCTGATAGGCTGTATCTTGTCCGTAATCGGGATTAAGACAATTGATAAGCATGAGAATAGTTACGTGAAGGTGATATAATGAATGCGATTGAAGTACGGGACCTCCATATCTCATATAAGACCATAAAAGCAAAATCCATAAAAAAGACCTTGTTTTCCTTGAAAAAGTCTACGACTGACCGCTTTGAGGCTGTCAGGGGCGTGTCTTTTGATATCAAGAAAGGCGAGATTGTAGGCCTGATTGGCAAGAACGGAAGCGGGAAATCTACGCTGCTGCGTTCCTTAGCAGGGATATTCTCCCCCGATTCCGGGGTGATAGAGACAAACGGGAACAATGTGTCGCTCTTGTCCATTGGCGTTGGGTTCCAGAATGAACTGACAGGGAGGGACAATATTTTCCTGTCAGGGCTTTTGCTGGGATTTACCAAGGAGCAGATCCAGGAAAAATATGAAGAGATTGTGCGTTTCTCAGAATTGGGAGATTTTATCAATGCCCCGGTGAAGACTTATTCCAGCGGGATGCATTCGAAGCTGGCTTTTTCCATTACGGCAGTCCTGGAAACAGATATTATGCTGATTGATGAGATTTTGAGCGTGGGCGACCGTAAGTTTAAGAAAAAGAGCTATGCTAAGATGCAGGAGCTGATTTCGAACGAAGACAGGACCGTTATGATTGTATCCCATAGCGCTGATACCATCAAGAAGCTCTGTAACCGGGTAATATGGCTGAATGACGGGAAGATTGTGGCTGATGGGGAGACCAGTGAGACCCTCAAGCAGTACAACGAATATATGGATTACCAAGAGGCGCTTATGGCCAAGGCAGATAAAGCGTATTGGTACAATAAGGTAGAGGTAAAGGAGAAGCAAATATTGCTGTATCCGACGTTTGCCAGGTATTGCGACGACATCCGTTACCTGTGTAAATATATCCTGAAGCATTGCCCGGATTGGGAAGTGGTCTGGGTCAAGCGCAGGGAGAATGAGAAAATCGGGATTTCCTCGGAGCGGCTGAGGATGGTGCTGGAGAAGACCCCGGAGTTTTACCGGGCAATTTATAGTTCGAAAATCATCCTGGATGACGGCATGAATATGGCGAAGGAAGACATCAAGAAACATGCGGAGCAGAGGTTCTATAAAATCTTAAGAGGGTCTTTGGGGATTAAGGATGTCAGCCGGGAGCCCCTTTCCCAACGGAAGAAAATCCGGAGCGGGAGGATGGTGGACTACTGTATTTCCAACAGCGCGTTTGAAACTGAGGCTTACCGCAGTTCTTTTTGGAAAGAAAATAAGGTGTTGGAGATTGGCCATCCTAGGAATGACGCCCTGTTTGCAGAAGGTCCCGCAAGGGAAGAGCAGATAGCCAGGGTACGAAGGACTTATAAAATCCCAGAGGGCAGCAAGATTGCGCTGTATGCCCCCACCTACCGGGAGAAATCCATGGATCCCAAGGACTGGGAGCAGATAGATTTTGGGCGGCTTAAGGAAGCGCTTTCCCAACGGTTTGGCGGTACGTTCACGATTTTGGCCAGGACCCATCGGAAAGATAGGGGGAAATGGCCGGAGGTGGAAAAAGCGCCTGGGGTGGTTAACGTGAATAACTATCCGGAGCTTACGGAACTTATGCTGTCCTGCGACGTGGCCATTACAGACTATTCCAGTTGGATTTATGACTTCCTGATCTTAGGGCGCCCGGGCTTTCTTTATGCGCCGAATGCCCAGGAATACCATGAAAAACGGGGCTTATATTATCCGCTGGAGGAGACGCCTTTTCCTGTCGCGGCCAATATGGAAGGGCTTGTGAAGAACATACGGGAGTTTGAGGAAGAAGGGTTCCAGGAGAAGGCAAAGGCCTTCCTGGAGGAAAAGGGCTGCCGGGAAAATGGGACGGCCTGTGAATCCCTGGTGGCGCATTTCAGGGGAGAAATGGGGGAAAGAGGATAAAAATAAGGGCTGCCCGCCAGTGCAAAGGCGCGGCAGCCCTTTTCGTGCAGCCATATGCTTTATCCAGAAAGCCCTCCGGGCAGGATGGGAAGATAAGGCTATGCCTTGCCAAGCTTCTGTATGACGGACAATATCTGTTCTTCCAGATTCTGGTAAACGGACATCTTGTACCCTTCGTCCATCTGGTAAGGCTTGGCGCCGCATAATTTTTGGAAGATGATGTCGGCCTTAAACTGGTCTTTTGACAGGAAATTCTGGGGCATGCCGATTTCCTTGCCAAAAAGGGGCTGCTTCCGGTTCCACACAAGGCTTACATTGGGGATGCCCAATACGGAGCCAATAATGGATGCATGCAGGCGGACAGCCATAAACCTCTGGTATCCGGCAATGGTTTCCACAAGCTCTCTGGTGGTAGAGGGGGCTGCAACGGTCACTTTGTAATCTTTCTCCAGGTCTGGATAGCTTTTGAAGAGCCATTCAATAAACTTGGTGTCTGTCTCAATCCCATTCGAAAAAAGTTCCACCTGATACCCCTCCTGGAAAAGCTTTTGGATTAACTCGTAGTAAACGACGCCCAAGGTTTGGCGGTTCACGTCTTTATAAAGGTATTCCTGGAAGATATTGGTCCGGATTACATTGAGCCCGACTTTCTTGGCGGAAGGGTCTCTTTGGATCTGGTAAGCCTCGGATACCCAAAAGGCCGGGTCACATACGCTCCGTACGGTAATATCGGGGTTGTCGATATAGCAGTTCCGCAGCATGGCAAAGTCGTCCCGGGTAGAGGCATATTTCACGCAGTCCCGGTTGATAGCGTCTTTTAGCATCTGGCATTCCTGGTCATATTCGCTGTACCCTTCAATCCCCTGGGCATTGAGCAGGACAGGTATGCCCTTTGCCTGGGCATACTTTGTAATATCGTCCAATAGGAAGTGGAAATTCTGCTGATGGAACTTAATCAGGCCGCCGCCGCCAAAAATAATCATATCAGCCCCCTTTAGCTTAGGCTTTTCCTGGCGGGCATAGTATTTGTACCGGTCCGTCATGCGCCACTGGGCCCGCAGGAGGCTCCTGGCGGCCATTGGGAGGCAATGGGAAAAGAACGCGGTCTTGGCCAGCCGTTTCATCCCGCCCATCAGGAGCCGCTTTACCCCCCGCCGGCCGTCATGGGGGGTACGGCCTTTATAGGAGCTGATATCAATGGGGACCAGCGTGTAATCCTGGATGTGGTTCTTCTTAAGGATATCTTCTGTAATATACTTTGCCGTCTCGTAAATGACAAGGTCTCCCAGGTTGGGGACGTCTAAATAGATAAAAGCGATATTTATTCCCATAATTATCCTTTCTCGGCCAAATCCCGGAGCATGTCCACGATGTGCCTGGATGCATGCCCGTCATCTATGCATCCCCTTGCTTTTAAAAACTTGTCTGTTGCGGCCTTGAACTTGCCTGTGTCAAAAGCGAGGATGTTTTCCACAAGGGAAGCATTGCTGCAGCAGATAGGGAAGGGGGTTTCCTCAAGCGGGTAGTAGAAGCCCCGGTTATCGTGGTAGGAATCTAAATCAGGCGTGTACAAAAGCCCAGGCTTGTAGGTCAGCACATAGTCGCAGATCCAGCTGGAATAATCGGTAATCCCCATGTCAATAGCCATCATCAATTCCTGGATGTCTGGGTAATGGTTTGCATCCAGCACATAAGGAAGCTTGCTGACGGCAGACTTCTTGATGCTGGAATGGTGGGCGCGGTTCAGGATAAGCCATTCGCCGCCAAAGCGTTTTTCTAAGGCCTCCTTCAGCCTGCAAAAGTCAATGGGTTCAAATGCAACATCTTCCTGGTCTTTGCGGAAGGTAGGGGCATAGAGGGCCAGATGCGCATTGGCGCTGGCTTCAAAATAAGCGCACACTTTCTGTTTTATCCCGGCAATTTCTTTATTCTCAATGAAAAAAATGTCATTCCTGGCATGGCCCAGTTCCTCGATACGGCTGTTGGGCCAGAAGGAAGTCCGGTATACCATGGTTTCAAAGCTGCTGTTGGAAATGCAGATATCGGTTAACTCACCGCATAGGAATCCTTTTGCATTCCGTTTCCCGTCATGTACCGCATCAGGGCCGATTTTTTTCAGGCCCAGGGAGCCATGCATGGTCTGTACATAGGTCTGGCCAGGCTTCTTGTCTACAAATCCCTTCGGGAAATTAAAGGCGTTGTCAATCCAGATCTGTGCCCGGCTTAAAGCATCGTAATATTCCTTGGTATTAAACCGGACCAGCTTTATCCCTGGCGGGAAGGAGCCTTCCGTCTTGCCTGGCTTGCCTAAGGTAACCCAGACCTGTTTCCAGGGAAGTCCCTGCCGGAGGATTTCCTGGCTGATGTATTTGGGGTTGCAAGTGTAATCGCCCTGGAAAGGGAAGAACATGATGTTCCCTTTTTCGATGGGGTTCTTGCGCATGGTGCGGGCATAAAAGTGCCGGATATAAAACTGGAACAGCATGGATTTTGCCTTACGCACGGGGCGGAAGAGTTTTTTCTTTAATTTACGGAAGCTGGTTTTCAGGCCTTTACTAAACTTTTTTATTTTCTTATTGCAGCGCCTGAAAAATTTCTTGCCTTTGGCGGGAAGCTTCCGTGACTTTTTCATCATATTGAAGAACGGGCGGGCAGCCTTAATCCACAGCAGGTCCTCATGGGTCTTCCGGCGGGGCTTGGGGTAGTCCTGGGTAAACTGGGCTTTCCAGCGGTCAATATCATCTTGGCGCAGGTGGATGTCCGTGACAATTTCCCCCTGTATCATCCCAGCTAGCTTTTCGGGGATTTCGTTCCGTTCGCAGATACAGAGGTTGTTGGTGTCATGGAAGCCCCTTGCCCTGTGGTCAATGGCAATAATGATGCTGCGTACCTTGTGCTGGATGGCGTAGACGCCGCCATGGAGCCTTGTCCCCACGTAGTCGATATCCCCGGAATCCAGGACATTCTGGTATTGCTTTAGGGAACATACGCGCCTGATGTCCCCAATGCCTTCGAAAGTATCCAGGTAAGGCCCGTCTGCACTGGTCTGTTCCCAAAAATAAAGTTCCTTATAATTCTCCCTCAGGATACGGATCAATTCCTGGTCCATTGCGCGGTTCTGCTGGGGCTTGTACCCGCTTAGGCTGAAGATAACGCGGCTGGCCTTCTGGGTGGGGATCTGCCGGCAGAATTCCGGCGTCATCTTCCATAGGGTGGGGCAGCCTGTGTTGATTGCCAGGAACCCTACGCCTTCCAGCAGGCGTTTGCTTTCTTCATCCCTTACGCTGTGGTAGAAGTCCGGGCGTAGGATCCGTTTGTATATTTTCTTGGTATGGCGGGTGGTCTTGCCTTCACGTAATGTTGTGCCCACGCCGGCCATGATACAGTTGTCATAGAGCCAGCAGTCCATTCTGCCGATTGGCCACTGGGCCTGTGTCCGCCAGATATCACGGCTTAATAAGTTCGTGCCCATGATAAGCTTGAAGTCGGCATCGTAAGCGAATTGGATCTTGGGGTTCTCAGTGACGTACCGCATCCTGGGCAGGTTCTTGACATGCGTGCCGAAACGCATGATGAAGCTGTTATCCAGCAAGAATGCCAGCTGTTCTTCCAGGCACTGCAGGATAATTTCATCGCCAAGATTCGTTGTGCCGATTGCTGTGTCAAATACGACTACTCTTTTCATAAAATATTCCTCTCCTACTTCCATGTATTCGCTAACCCTTGATGGAATTCTTCCATATTAAATGTCATATTTTCGTATTTTTTAATATCCCCATAACTTTAACATAGTAACCGTAAATATGCAATATTTTTATGCGGATTCCTTGGGTGCGCCCTTTGGGGCAAACATAGATTATTCAAAAAAATAAAAAAAGTGCTTGCAATCTGGGACAACTTGTGGTAATATTAATGCGTTGCTGATACAGAAGCACAGCAATATCCGGCTCCTTGGTCAAGCGGTTAAGACATCGCCCTTTCACGGCGGTAACACGGGTT
>CAJUSO010000065.1 GCA_910588965.1 uncultured Lachnospiraceae bacterium
TTTGATGAAGATTCCCCTGAACTGTCCCCGGCAATGTTTAAGGCATTTAGGTGTGCCGTAACACAGCGCAACAGAAAAAAGAAGGACGCATAAAATTCTGTTACGAAGTGAGAATGCGCCACCCCGGACATTCCGGCTTATGCATGGACAAAGGTGTACTGATTGCACCGAATGTCACAATTAGTACAACCAACCACCTCATGCACTATAAAGCCCGCACACACGGAGAAATGTATTGCAAAAAAGTTGTGATTGAGGATTATGTTTGGATTGGGAGTAATGTTGTCATCAGCGCTGGCGTAATGATTGGAAAAGGTTCTGTGATTGGCGCAGGAAGTGTTGTTACCAGGGATGTTCCTCCGATGTTTTGCAGCCGGCGTACCCTGTAAAGTGATTCGAGAAATTACAGACGATGATCTGAATGAGTATGAGCCAATTCCGAAATAAATCAATGGGAAAAAAGAATGACCATGACAGAATATGAAAATATTATGAATTCAGGCAAATTATATAAGGTAATGGAGTTGACGAATCAAGACCCACAGTATCATGATTATCTTCAGCAAATGGAAAACTATAATCAACTCGGCTATTCCCCGGAAGAAGAAATGGAAAAGCATGAGATATTAAAAAAGTTGTTTGCAGAAGTATCGCTGCATCACATCCAGTATCACCAAAACTTCGGGCAAAGGGCTATGGTTGCAACAAACCTGTCCATATTGGTAAAAGTGTGTGGATTGTGTCTAATGTTACAATCTTGCCTGGGGTACACATTGGTGATAATTCAATTATTGGTGCGGCTTCTGTCGTAACAAAAGATGTTCTGGCAAATGTTATCGCAATAGGAAACCCAGCAAAGGTTTTGAGGGAGATAACGCCAGATGACGATATTTATTACGATCATGGAAAACTGATTTGCGAAAATATCATATAATCACCAATTTTGCAACCAGATAAAGTTATTTTCCTTATCGATAAATATTCCATTTAGCAAGTTAAGGCTGTATAATAGTGCCGCCGAAAAATCGGTATTTGTAGGAGGCAACTATGTTATACCACCTTTACAAAGGAATAAATGCTATTGGAAATTTTAAATATGATATTTTGAATGATAAGCTGATTAAATGGAATAAGATAGTGCCTACATTTTCTTCTATGGACAAAAACACTAAATTATTTTTCACGCTTTATGCGGATATGCAAGAAGAATGTGATAATTATAACGCACACTATAAAGAAATAGTAGAAAAGTATGCAACGATTGTTCCACAGGGAAATTTGCCTGAAAATATATTTAATGTTTCGTGTATACCTTGGTTACATTTTGAACATTTTTCTTCTAATTCAGATCCAATAGAGAATAAGATTGTCAAGATGATTACCTTTGGGAAATAGGAACAAATAAATAACTGCTATATACTTCCGCTTACAATACAGGTATCCCATGCAATCGTAGACGGCTATCATGTTGCGTTATTTTTTGAAAGATTACAGGAAGAATTGAATGTGGAATAAAATTTTGGTGTTAGTATATAATAGTGGACACGAAAAGTTGAACGGTTTATAATCTATATTATAATGTAAAGGAACTGTTCAATATGGCAAAAAATCAAAAGAAGTACACACAAGAATTTAAGCAGCAAATTGTAGATTTATACAATACTGGTAACTGTTCATTCCTACAGTTATCAAGCGAATATGGTGTAGCAAAATCAACTGTGTGCCGCCGCTGCCCTGACAGACAGTGAAGCGGTGGCCAGGCGAATCACAGATGCAAACTTCAATTTCCTTCTGGAAAAGACACAGAAGGAACAGGCAGGATTAAAGGCTAAAGTTGAGAAAGGCAGGAAACACCTTGCCGATGAAATCCGGCTTGCCAAATTTCTTTCGAAACTCATTTTAATCTTAAGCCCATACCGGAAGTGGAGCAGGCTACAGGCTGACCGCTCCCCTGTTCCGGGGGATGCTTTAAAAACTCCATATATTTCTTGACGTGCTGCCGCCCGCCAGAAAGCTGTATTGTTCCTACTAATTGGGGATAACACAGCTTTTGGCAGATTTGGTGGCTTCCAGGATGGAAGCCAGCCAGGAGGCGGGGGAGGGTGAAATGCTTTCTGGGCGTAAGGGCGGGGATGTGTTGGGGAAATACTGGCATGGGTAAGGGGAAAAACCCTTAGATATTTTTCACAAAATTTTATAGGAATACGGATATTTTTCTCTGATATAGCAAAAAATAAAATATTTCTAAAAATTCTGTTGATTTTTTCAGGAGATTAGAGTATCTTAATACCAGGCATGAAATAGATGTTAGACGAACAAGGGTGTTCCAAGAGGATTGGAATGCCCATTTTGTTTTTAACGAAAGGATGTGGGCATATGAGTGAATATTACAATGTAGCAGAGGTTTTTGGGGAAAATGTGTTCAACGATACCGTGATGCAGGAGCGCTTGCCGAAAAAGGTTTATAAAAAATTAAAAGAGGTTATCGGCGAGGGGAAGGAACTGGATCTGGAGACGGCGGATGTGATTGCCCATGAGATGAAGGAATGGGCGATTGAGAAAGGCGCTACCCATTATACCCATTGGTTCCAGCCCTTAACAGGCGTGACGGCAGAAAAGCATGATTCTTTCATCACGGCGCCTATGCCCAATGGGAAAGTCTTGATGAGTTTTTCCGGGAAAGAGCTGATTAAGGGAGAGCCTGATGCATCCTCTTTCCCGTCTGGCGGCCTGCGCGCGACCTTTGAGGCAAGGGGGTATACGGCATGGGACTGCACCTCCCCAGCGTTTGTGCGGCAGGATGCCGCGGGCGCAACGCTTTGCATCCCCACGGCGTTCTGTTCTTATACAGGGGAGGCCTTGGATCAGAAGACGCCGCTCTTGCGTTCCATGGAAGCTATCAATGAGCAGTCCTTGCGCTTAATCCGCCTGTTTGGGAATATGACTTCCAAGAAAGTAACCCCTTCCGTAGGGCCGGAGCAGGAATATTTCCTGGTGGACCGTGAAAAGTATCTGAAGAGGAAAGACCTGATATTTACAGGCCGTACCTTGTTTGGCGCAATGCCGCCCAAGGGGCAGGAGATGGAAGACCATTATTTCGGCGCAATCCGGGAGCGCATTGCAGCCTACATGCGGGATGTGAACAAGGAATTGTGGAAGCTGGGCGTGACAGCCAAGACCCAGCACAACGAGGTAGCCCCGGCACAGCATGAACTGGCTCCGATCTATGCAGAGGCTAACGTGGCGGTGGACAACAACCAGCTGGTGATGGAGACCCTAAAGAAAGTAGCTGGCCGCCATGGCATGACCTGCCTGCTGCATGAGAAGCCTTTTGCCGGGGTAAACGGTTCCGGGAAGCATAATAACTGGTCTATCGTCACCGATGACGGCATCAACCTGCTGGACCCGGGGAAGACGCCCCATGACAATATCCAGTTCCTGTTGGTGCTGACTTGTATCCTGAAGGCTGTGGATAAGCATGCGGATTTGCTGCGTGAGTCTGCTGCGGACGCAGGGAATGACCACAGGCTGGGGGCAAATGAGGCTCCGCCTGCCATTATTTCCGTGTTCCTGGGCGAGCAGCTGCAGGATGTATTGACCCAGCTTATCAGCACAGGGGAAGCGACCAGGAGCCTGAAACGGGAGGTGCTCCAGACAGGGGTGAAGACCCTTCCTGATTTCAGGAAAGACGCTACAGACAGGAACCGTACGTCCCCATTTGCATTTACTGGGAACAAATTTGAGTTCCGTATGGTGGGCTCCAATGATTCCATTGCGCCGCCTAATGTGGTATTAAATTCCATTGTGGCAGAAGCATTCTCCGATGCCTGCGACTACCTGGAGAAGGAAGAGGATTTCGATACGGCGGTACACAACCTGATTAAGGAACAGGCCATCGCCCATCAGAGGATTGTATTCAATGGGAACGGCTATTCCCAGGAATGGGTCGAAGAAGCAGGGCGCAGGGGCTTGCCGAACATCAAGTCTTTGGTAGACGCAGTGCCGGCGCTGACGACGGAAAGGACGGTTGCGCTGTTTGAAAAATTTAATGTGTTTACAAAGGCAGAGCTGGAGTCCAGGACAGAAATCCTGTATGAGAACTATTCTAAGGCTTTGAATATTGAAGCGCGTACCATGATTGATATGGCAGGGAAGCAGATTATCCCAGCTGTGATTAAGTATACCACATTCCTGGCCAATTCCATCAACGCCGTCAAATCTGCCTGCCAGGGCGCGGCAGCCACCAGCGCCCAGGAAGAGCTGCTGGTGGAGGCTTCCCAGCTGCTGGCAGAAGCAAAGGCAGCTCTTGGGAAATTGCAGGCAGATGCAGAAAAAGGGTCTGCAATGGAAGCTGGCAGGAAACAGGCTGCTTATTACCGGGATGAGATTAAGGCGGATATGGATGCCCTGCGCGCGCCGGTGGATAAGCTGGAAATGATGGTAGATAAGGAAATGTGGCCGATGCCTTCTTATGGGGACTTGATTTTTGAAGTGTAAGGCGTAAGGTGTAAGCCTTAAGCAAGGTAGCTCTATCATAATGGAGGGGGAAACATAAAATAAGGCTGCTTGGGAGATTAGGGGATAAAAGGGAGGATGCCAGGCAACTCATGTTGCCTGGCACTTATTATGAAAAAGTTTATTTGAATAGTAGAATAGTAGTTAGCTTGTTAAGTAAGTTTTTTAACTTGTTTTTATTATATGCAAAAGAAATGAAGTTTCCATGATACTGAAATGAAACTTTTTTGAATCAAAAATGAATATTTTGTGAACATAGAAAATCGAAAATGGGAAAAGGCATCAACCCCCTCCGTTTTGGAGGCATTATTTTTCCTGCAGCTTTCCATCCCGCATGCGGAACGCCACGTCTGCGGCGTCTGCAACTTCCATGTCATGCGTCACGATAATGACGCAATATCCTTTTTCGTGGGCAAGGCTGCACAATATCTCAATAATATTCTGGGTATTGGCGCTGTCAAGGTTCCCGGTGGGCTCATCGCCCAGTATGATTTTAGCATTGGAGGCAAGGCTCCTGGCAATGGCTACCCTCTGCCGTTCCCCTCCGGAGAGTTTCGAAGGGAACCGGCGCATCTGTTCTTCTGTGATGCCTACGCCTTCTAACAGCATTGCCGCCCGGGGCTTGGCGTCTTTTGGCGTTACCCCGCACAGCTCCATGGGGAAACAGACATTTTCCATCACGGTCAGCAAAGGGAAGAGGTGGAATGCCTGGAAAATCATGGAGATGCTTTCCCGGCGGTAACGGTCAAGGTCTAATTCAGCAAGGTTTTCCCCATTGAAGGCAACCTGGCCGCCTGTAGGCAGGTCCAGGCCTGCCAGCAGGGAGAGCAAGGTAGATTTCCCAGAGCCGGAGGGGCCTACGATGGCGTAGACCTTTCCGCCTTCAAATGTGCAGGAGACATCGGAGACGGCAGCCCTGTGGGCATTTTTATAGGTATAGGTTACATTATCTAGGCTTAAAGTTGGCATAGCTTTGCTCCTTTCTGGTTTTGCTATGTGAAACGCTGGTTCACTGGCAGGCCTGCGCTGCAGTAAAAGAGGACCATGCAGGACTGTGCTGCAGTAAAAGAGGACCATGCAGGCCTGCGCTGCAGTAAAAGAGGACCATGCAGGCCTGCGCTGCGGCTTAAGTTCCCTATTCTTTCATCTGTAACAATGCTAACGCTTTATGCCGGGCTACCTCTGCCGCAGCCACGAAGGCGCCCAGGAAGCATCCGGCTAGGTACAGCCCCCAATAGCTTGCAAGGGTATCGGCGTTTCTTTCAAATAGTTCTGGGGCAAACAGGGCAAGCCCGCCAGCCACAAGGGCTGTCCCCATAATACAGAGGAAAGCCTGTTCCATCACCAGCGTGCGCCGGACACGTCCTTTGGTGACGCCAAGGATGCGGAGGAATGCGGCTTCCTGTGCCGATTGCAGGATGACAAGGCCGGATCCGAACAGCCCAATCAGAAGGGCTGCAGCCATGGCGATGGGGAAGAGGGATTCCAGCAGGTTCTTCATCCGTCTCGTATGTTCCAGTAAATCAGAATTAATATGGTAGGTTGCCGCCGGCGAATACTCCGTGCCTTTGCGTTTCTGTTCTTCCAACAGGTTGTTCAGTTCTATAAGCCTCCCGTTGTCTGCCAGGGTAAATTCACAGTAATTCACAGGGAACGGCTGGCTGTAGAGTTTCTCTGCGGCCTCATTTATGGATGCAAAAATGCTGGCGTTTACATCAGCATCTTCCGATTTCAGGATGCCTACTACGGTATAGGGTTTTCCTGCGCGCTCAATGGCAAATTCCAGGTCTTCCTCATCGTATACGTTTGGCATGAAAGAGTACAGGTCTTCTGACATTAAGGTTATCCGGTCGCCTGGGCGGATACCCAATTCTTCTGCCAAGCCCTGCCCTGCCAGGCATACGGGCCCTGTGCCCTCAAAAACGGAAATGTCATATCCTTTTGCATAAGTGACGTCAAGGCTGCCCCCTAGGTAATGGCTAAAGTCATTTGTCAGGATTAGGGGGCTCAATATCCCAACCCCATTCACCCGCACGCTGTAAGTATTATAGTAATAAATATCCCTGATTAAATCAGATTTTGACAGCGCCATGATATTCGAAGAATGGAACTGCATCGCCCTTCCTTTTACTTCAAGGTTCTGGCAGGCTTCCTGATAGGAAATCTTGGCCAGCACGAACGTCCCAATCCCGGCAGCCAGCACAATGGCAAGGGTTAGGGATACGGCTGTTTTCCGGATGCTACGCTGCATATGGCGCAGGATATAGGCGCAGGCGTGCCGCAGCGGGCGGTAGCCAGATGCAGCATGGGGAATCCCGGACGGCCCCAAAGCATCAGAAATCTTGGCCAGGTCAAGGCCGGCGGGGACAGGGGCAGTGCCTGTAATGCCCAAGGCTTGCTTGGAGGCTGCGGTATGGGGCCGTAACCGTTTTGTTCTTTTTCCCAAGATTGTGTTTCCCATGTTTTCCTGCAGTAATTCCAAGGGAGGGGTTTTTTTCATCATCCACAGGAAATACAGTGTTATAAAGGAGAGGAAGGCTAGCTCCAAAACAAGGCATAGGATAACTGCCCCAGCTGGTATCGCGGCATCCAGGACATAGACAAACCCTTCAGGGGCATTGCTGCCTGACATGCTTGCAAGGGTTTTTGTTGCTGTATAGGTGGCATAGGACAGCCCGGCCATGCCGCCGGCTGGGATTGCGAACAGCGACAGGATACAGAGCGCCAGCGTGATGGAAAGCCCGGCTTTTTTGCCAGGGACACCCAGGGTCCGCATAATGGCATAGGCCTCCCTGTTCCTGCCAAGATAAAGGTACACGGCAAGGAGTAAGGCAAGGGCTGCACCAAGGATATACAGCACAGTGGTCAGGAAGGACGCCAGGGAACCTGTTTCAAAGTTCTCTTTCCGGTTGACCCATCCCCCATCAGAGAAACGCAGGCCCATATTCATTTCTGCAGCCTTTGTTTCTGCAGCCAACTGGAAGGCCTCTAGGTCATGGGGGTCTTCCACAAAGACACTGAAATCGCCCATAGAGATTTCATAATCTTCTGGGATTTCTATTGGCAAAAGGGAGGAGGGCAAAAATATTGTCGCTGGGCCGTAACTCCAGTCGTTGTCAAAAGCCCGGTCAACGCCTTCATCTGTGAACTGGTAAGCGCCAATGATTTCAAGTTCCACAGAACGGATGAAATTGGAAGTTTCCCCTTCTATATGGTGCCGTGTGCCCCCTGTCCCAAGCCTTGGCAAGAGCGTGTCCCCAAGCTTTATATGGAGCTTATCGCCTATGGACAGGCCATAGGTATCCAGGAATAATTCGCTTACGACGCAGGCGTCTGTATCCCCTGCCATTACAGGACGTCCTTGGGCAATGACAATCCTGCGCTCATTCACATAGGGGATTGCGCGCATGTCTTTGGTGTATACAAGGTCATAGGCGGAAGTGCTCTGGTTTATGGCTTCTATCCTCCCTTTGTACCAGGCAAATTCTTCTGTGTCCAGATAATCCTCCCCCAATCCGTCGATTGCCCGTACCGCTTCTGTCTGTCTGCTTAAGATAGAGCCCAGGACGAAAGCAGTTCCGGACTGTTCGCTGTAAGTACCGAATACCAGGTATCTGCCCCCTTTCTTTAACCCTTCGAAAAATTCCTGGGAATGCGGGTGCTGCGGCCCCCAGTCTATTTCAGATGTAGTCCTGACCTGTATGGGTTTCTCAGGGTTAAAGTAAAGCTCACCGGCATGTACGGTAACATCATGGAAGATTAAATATTTGCTGCTGGATTTATATTCCTTTAATTCATCAAAAGTGCCTTCCAGTATAAATTCCCCCTCTTCCAAAGGGGTTTCTTTGTCTATCACGCGTTTGTAATCCTCCACCAGGCCGTCCGTTGTGTACCTGGTGTCTGCCAGGGTGACGCCTGGCAGGGAAGAAAATTCCTCAATCTGCGCGTCTTTGGGCCAGGGCTTTGGCTCTATTTCATAATAGTCAATGGACGGCGAGCTGTTATCCAAAGCGGCCACGCCGCTGTAGAAGCTCTTAGCTTTTGCCGATTCCCGGTTCGTGATGGCGTAGTCCGTAATCCGGGAAAACAAGGCAAAGGAGGCGGCTGCAATCAGCAGGAAGGTCAGTATGGATTTGAGCGGGGAACGCAGGAGTGTTTTCCATGCAGTTGTTTTTTTCATGTTGTACCTCCTTGTCAAGGTAATAATTCAGATAGGAAAACCGGACAGCGGTCCCTGCAGGGGATTCCTTGCAGGAAGGCTATCTCGGAAAAGAAACATAATAGGTGCCGTCAATACATTTTACCGTATAGGGGGCTTCCGGCACAGATGCCCCTGCCGGCGGCTGGAGCACAAAGGAATAAGAAGCAAAGATAAGCAAGGTAAATACCAGGAGCCATGCCCCGGTAAATGCCAGGCTTTTCCTCCTTGCCCCGAGGCCCGAGGATACGATAAGGAACCGTTCTAAGATTTCTGAATCATAGGTCCTGGCGGCGAGGGCGGCTGTCCCATAAAAGGCTCTTTGGGGCTTTTTGGCTTCCGCTTTTTTCAAACTGGCCACAATGGTAGCCAGGTATTCTGCCTTTTCACGGTTTTCCATACGCCCCGTTACGTCCAGGTCGCATTTGATCTCCAAAATCTGGGCAAGGTCCCGTTTAATCAGGTAAATCACCGGGTTCCACCAGAAGACACAGCTATAAAGGTGGACCAAAAGTTTAATGGGCAAATCCTTGTTCCGGAAATGGGTGCATTCGTGGCGCAGGATATAGTAGAGCTCTGCGTCGCTGTAAACCCCATCCGGTAAGAGGATGGTTTTCTGGAAAATGCCAGCCCCTCTTGGCACATAGACATGGCTGCTGCGCCTGGCCTGGACGCGCATCCGTTTTTTGCCTTCCCCGATTACCTGCTGGAGGATCCTTTGGCATTGGGCATCCCCGCATAGGGGGTAGGTAGAAAATTCCTTCATGGATTTTATGTATTGGCAGAGGAAGCGCAAGAGAAGCACGGCGGCTACGCCAGCCCACAAGGCGCCCAGGATGGTCCAGGGGGAGAGGGGCATCCCGGCCGTTTTGGTGGAAGCATCCCCGCAGAGGCTGCCAAGCGTTCCTTTAAGGGGGATTACCCTGGCAAAGGGAAATTCAAACGGGGCCATCATGCGTACCAAAGGGAACAGGTACAGGAACAGCAGGTTGGCCATGCCCAGATGGCGGATAAAAAAATGCTTTTTACGGCAGAAATAATTAAATGCTGCCAGTACGCTGCTCCATATGACAGCCATACAGATAGAAAAAAGTGTAAGTTGCATACCTATGTCTCCTTTGTTTCTTTGGACTTTAAGGATTCGATGATTTCTTCCAGCTGTTCTATCAGCCCTTCATTGCCTGTTTCAGACGTTTCATTCACCATGGCGACCGTGACTGCCGCAATGGCGTTTCCTTTGATTCCCTTCGACAGGACAAGCTTCGCGGCGTACTGTTCCTTTGTGACCACAGGGATAAACTGCCGGGCGTATTGGGTCCCGTACTGTATGGAGCCGCAGACCTCAATCATCCCTTTTTTCAGGAGGGAACGCAACATCATGTGGATATAGTTCCCGTTCCAGGAGCGGCCGGCAGAGATGTTTAAAATTTCGACGCTTGTCAAGGGCGCTTTGGCCTCCCAAAAAATTTCCATGAGGTCTTCTTCGCTGGCTGTTAAGTGTTTAGGTTTTTTTGACATCATAATTGTGTTTAACACATCCTTTCTTTAAGCTGTTAACATTTTTTGTTTGTAGTTTAAATTGATTATACTACGGTAGGTGGTGGAAGTCAAGAAAATTTTGCCGGATCTGGCAATGCATTTGATTGTTGGGAGGGGCGGGATATGTTATAATAAAGCAAATCAGGACTTTGGGAGGGATGGATATGGAAGATAACCTGCTATTTGCGAATAACCGGAAAGAATTTATCCAGGAATTTTTGGCGGCTATGGAGGGCATGGATTGCAATTTCCAGATTGACACGGCCAGCAGCGGTTTAGAGGCCGCCAAGCTCCTCAAGAAAAAACGCTACAAAGTGGTGGTGACCGGCATGAACCTTTCCACCTTTGGGGGCGCTAAGCTGATTGCATACCTGAACCAGTATTCCCCCTATACGACATGCATTGTCTATACCAGGCGGATGGAGCCAGCCTATCTGAAGCTGCTGGTCAATGAATTAAAGGTTTTCCGGATTTTCCAGAAGCCTGCGGATTATGAGAAGCTTTATGCCGCTATCCAGGAAGGGTTTGGCCTCTATGAAAGTGAAGCGTCTGCATCCCAGAAGAAGGATGGGCTGGACCAGGCCATCCGGTGCGCATCCTTGAAGATAGCGGAACTGGAGCAGGTATCCAGGGAACGCCCGCAGGAAAAGGAAGCTTTCCTGTGCTTTATGCAAGGGCTGCTCAAGGCATTCCAGGCAGATATCAATACAGAGCTTGCGGAAGGGGAGAAGACCCGCCTCCTCCGTTTTGAAGGGGAAATCCTCCAGTGGGTTCTGCAGGGGCATGGGCGGGAGGCAAGGGATGTTCCCTCTATCCTGCAGGGCCTTGCCAGGGAATTCCACCAGCCAGATAAAGGGCGGGAAATGGTAATCGGGATGGAGGGGGAGGAAGGGCAGGCCCAGGCTTTTAGCGCCCTGTACCTGCACTTTGCCCTCTGGCTTGTAATGGCGCGTTTTTTGGCCATATCCCCGGCATACCGGGTGAAAGCCCAAGCCGCCTGTCTGGAGGAGGGGCATTTTCGGCTTAAGGTAGAAGGCAGTTTCCCAGAAGGGGTATGGGAGCAGAAAAACCGGGAAGGCGCAGAAAGCGCAATGACAAATGTGGTACATAAGATTTTGGGCAAGGTGGCCGTGCGGTTTTCACAGGCTATCCAGGAGGGGAAGGTAACGTACCAGATTGAAATATAAAGGGCGCCGTATGGGTGGCGGATAGGAAAAGGGCTGCCGCAAAATAGCTGCTATATACAGGATATGGTATCTGGATCTGGATGTCCATCCCCATAAAATGTATAAATGCTGCATTTTGCGGCAGCCCTTTGGCGTTATCTTCCTGCGGTTCACCGCGTGTCCCGTCCGGGCATCAAGTATCTTCCTGCGGTTCACCGCGTGTCCCGTCCGGGCTTCCGTTATCTTCTTCTGGCTCTCCGTGGGTCCCGTCCGGGCTCTCGGTATCCTCGGGGTTTCCCCCTGTGCCATTTGTATGGTTTCCTTCCGTCCCATTGCTTTCCCCGCTGTTTTCCATATCCTTAATCCCTGGGATTTGGGGGATTTTGGGCAGGAGGGTTTTTAGCGTATGGATGGTGCAGTATTTCTCATTTTCCAAGTCCCCGGACAGGAGGTAGGGCTCGTCCTCTGTATTCGCCGACCCGCCCACGATATACACGCCTGTCTGGCGCAGTTTTTTGGGGCAGTATTCATTGGCCAGCATCCCGGATTTCGTGCAGATGGTGGCGCTTACATGGTGGTCGCAGTATTCCGTAGGCGCTGTCCCAGCTGCAAAATACTCTGTCTCGAACATGCTCCCGCGGGGGTCTGCGTCACAGAGCCCTTCCACTGCCAGCTTCCCGGATTTCTTGCATACCTCTGCCGTAACGATCCCTTCCGGCTTTTCAAAATCCTTCTGGGGCAGTTGTTCATGGATGCGCCCCATAATGTTTTTCCATAGCTTTTTGGGGTTCCCGGTCAGGGCGTTGTCCTGGGGGGAATTGTCATCGTAACCGCACCACACAGAACAGGTATAATAAGGCGTATACCCGGAAAACAGCACGTCCCGGTTCTTGGTGGTGGTCCCTGTTTTCCCGGCGGTAGGCATATTGCTGAAATTGGCGGCAGTCCCCGTGCCTTTGGTGAGTACGTCTTTCATAGCGTCGGTCAGCAAGAAAGCCGTAGTCTCCTTTAATACGGTGTGGGTGTCCGGCGCATTGTTAATCAGCACGTTTCCGCTGTGGTCTAAGATTTTTGTATAGAACCGGGGCTTCTTATAAGTGCCTTTGTCCGCAATGGTGGCGTAGGCCGCCGTCAGTTCCAGGTTAGTTACCCCATTGGTAATGCCGCCCAGGGACAGGGATTCCACCAGGTCCTCCGGGGCTAAGGTAGTAAAGCCAAAGTTCTCCAGGTAGTCGTAGCCTACTTGGGGGGAGATATCTGCTAAGGTCTTTACGGTCACCACATTGATGGATTCGGTAATGGCATAGCGGATGGTGGTGAACCCATGGTAGCTGTTGTCGTAATTCCGGAGCGGGGTCCCGTTCGAATAGCTGAAGGGGCAGTCGTCCTGGACGGTGGCAAGGGTCATGCCGGCCGTGTCCAAAGCGGGGGCAAAAGCTGCCAGCACCTTGAAGGTGGAACCGGGCTGCCGGGTGGTGGAGGTGGCCCGGTTCAGGGTGCGGCTACCGGTCTTTTCCCCGCGCCCGCCCACGATGGCTTTCACGTCCCCGGTATATTGGTCCATAATCGTGACAGAGGCCTGGGGCTGCATGGTGAATACAACGGATTCGCCCCCTCCCGGGATACTGTCGCCAGGTTCCAGAAGCTCTGCCTTGTAAGCGTCGATGGCTGCCTGGGCTTCTTCGATGCTGGGAAAATTCAGGGAATAGTCCGGGTTAGCCGCACTGTAATAGGAAATCATGGTCTGGTCGCTGAAATTTTCCATGGAGCCGTCTTTCCGTTCAATGGTCAGCCGGTAAGAGAAGGAATATTGGGGTTCGGTGGAGTAATTATCCAGGTTGTTGACCTCCTCGTCGCAAATTTGCTGTATGCCCATGTCCTGGGTAGAGTGGATGGTCAGGCCGCTGTTGTAAATAGCCTTGTACGCCTGGGTGTCCGTATACCCTTTCTTCTCCACCAGATCCTGTACCACCTGGTCAATGAGCGCATCCACAAAGTAGGAATTGGGGTTTTCTTCTGCGTATTCAATGTTTACCTGCTGGATGCGGGAGTAGACGTCGTCTTCTAAAGCTTCCTGGTATTGTGCCTCGGAAATGAAATTCTGTTCCTTCATATTCTTCAGCACCAGCTTCTGGCGTTTCTTGTTCTCTTCCGGGTGGCTGACCGGGTTGTAGGCGGAAGGGTTTTTGGTGACGCCTGCAATGACAGCCCCTTCTGAGAGGGTGAGCTCGGATACATCTTTGCCGAAATAACGGCGTGAGGCTGCCTGCACCCCCAGGGTGTTCTGCCCCAGGTTGATGGTGTTCAGGTAATTTTCCAGCACCCATTCCTTGGATTTTACCTTGCTCAGCTCCATGGCCAGGTACTGCTCCTGGATTTTACGCTGTACCTTCTCTATGCCAGACTGGTTTGTCCAGCCTTCAAAGACATTATTTTTCAAAAGCTGTTGGGTAATCGTGCTGGCTCCCTGGTCAAAATGGAATCCGTTGCGGATGCCGGAGAACCCGGCCCGGATAATCCCTTTGAGGTCAATCCCGTTGTGTTCATAGAAACGCTCGTCCTCGATAGCCACAAAAGCGTGCTGGAGGCTGAGGGGGATTTCGTCCAGCGTCACATACACCCGGTTGGAGCCGGAAGCCACCAGGGTGGCAATCTGGCTGCCCTGGTTGTCAAGGACAACCGACAGGTAGCCGGTAGGGGTAGGGTCTATGTCGGAAATATCCGGGGCAGAGGCGATAATGCCTTTGAATGCCCCAATCCCGGCGCAGCCCCCGATTATAACAATTGCTAAGAAGAAAAGGAGCAGGGCTTTAAAAAAAATGACAGTGAGTTTCTTGCGTATCGGGGATGCAGTAGATGTAATCTGCCGTTCCTTTGCAGCCAGGCTTTTTTTCCCATAATTCATAGAGGGCCTCCTTATATTCCTGTTTCTGGAAAACATATCTTGCATGATAAAAGTTTTGGCATGGTAATAGTGTAGATACTGAATAGTTACCATTATAGCAAAAAAGGGAGTGCAAAGAAAGGGGGAATTCCTTAAGATTCTGCTAAAATCTTGGTTTTGCCGCAGTCCTGGTAAGCCGCCGCAGGCTGCGTCCCGCAGGGGCTGCCTGCCAGGGGGATAGCTTGCAGCAGGGTTTTTTGTTTGCGCTCCGTGGGAAAGTATGTTAGAATATCCCATAAAGGGTCGTATATTTTTTCAGATTGGAGGCACTGCAGATGGACAGCACACCGAGGAAGACGTTATACCAGGGCGGTACTGGGGAAATCATTGAGAAGAAATCCCGCTTTATCGCCACCACAGGGAGCATTACCACAGAAGAAGAGGCATTTGCCTTTATCCATAAAATAAAAAAGCAATATTGGGACGCCAGGCATAACTGCTATGCCTTTGTGGCGGGCAAATCCCACAGCCTCCAGCGGTTCAGCGATGATGGGGAGCCTGGCGGGACCGCTGGCCGCCCTATGCTGGACGTGCTGCTAAAGGAGGGCGTCCACGATGCCGTGGTGGTGGTAACCCGTTATTTCGGCGGCGTCCTCCTGGGCACTGGCGGGCTGGTGCGGGCTTACCAAAAGGCCACGCAGGAGGGGCTGCGCAACAGCCTTATCATAGAAAGGCGCCAGGGCGTCCCCCTTCAGATTGGCACGGATTACAACGGGATTGGGAAGATCCAGTATATCCTAGCCCAGAAGCAGGTCCCAACCATCAATACCTCTTATACCGACCGGGTCTTGGCAGAAGTAATGGCGCCGGTGGAGCGCCTGGCAGAGATTCAGGACGCAGTGACGGAGGCGACCAATGGCACAGCCCAGTTCCAGGTAGGCGGGACGGTGGAATTTGCCGAAATTGATGGGGAAATAAAAATTTTTTGAAAAAATGAAAAAAAAGCTTGCATTTTTGGTGGAACTCGTATATAATACATTTTGTTGAAAAACAATGGCCCATCGCCAAATGGTAAGGCAAC
>CAJUSO010000066.1 GCA_910588965.1 uncultured Lachnospiraceae bacterium
TCCTCCCTGTTGCGGGTGTCGGTGAGCAACATAAGAATTATACCATATTATTTGGTGTTCTTCTATCTTTTCCCTAAAAATGGTTTGTAACTGTGATTATGGCTGACACAATCCGATACCCGCTCTACCAATGGACTCTTCTAGTAGACACTGTTTTAAAGCCATCTTCCTTTGCAGTTGATATCCTTGATTTCTGCTTTTACCATCCGAGCAAAAAATCCAACCCTTTTTCTCACCGGCTCTGAATAATCTGCTTTAACTATATTTTTTATCCTTATCTGATTCCACACTTGTGTGGGTTATCATAAAAACGCCACAATTTGCCCAATATCAAGGGAAGCCGAGATTGATTGCACCAGAAATTATATGGTTTCCCCAAATGATGCAATTTAGCAATAACTAAAATAATTTTTATTAATTTTTAAATGGATTCTATCCTGGTTGCACACATTTAAAATGAGAAATTGCAATGGAAAAATATAGACACGCGCAAAGCTTGCTATGATACATATCCAGAAGGCAAGCAGCAGGATATTGACTGACCTTCGCAGCAGATGCCAAATATCCGCACAAGTGCGGCTGCTTAGCGCGTTGCTTCGGGAAAAAGAAAATGGCTATCTCCTACGGTAAATAGGAAATAGCCAAGATACTTAAATATTAAATATTAATTATTAATCTGCCCCTCCAGCGCAATTTTGGCTTCTGCAATGGCTTCTGGTATCCCAGCCGGGTTCTTACCGCCTGCCTGCGCCATATTCGGCCGGCCGCCGCCGCCGCCGCCCACTTTCCCGGCGATAGACTTAATCAAATTGCCGGCATGTGCGCCCTGATCCATCGCCTTTTGGGTAGCCATGGCAACCAGGTTCACTTTGCCGTCTTTCTCAGAGGCAAGCACAACCACGCCATCCCCTAATTTGCCCTTCAGCTGGTCTCCTAAGTCACGCAGGCCGTTCATATCCACCCCTGCCACACTGGCTGCCAAAAGCTTGACCCCTTTTACCTCAGACACCTGGTCCATGACGTCCCCCAAGGCATCCTGTGCCGCCTTGCTCTTTAAGGCTTCATTCTCCCCCTGCAATGCTTTCATTTCTGCCATCAGGTGCTCCAGCTTCTCCACCAGGCCTGCCGGATTGGCCTTTACGGCCTTCGCCGCTGCCTGCAGGGTTTCCTCCAGCCTGTCGTAATAGGCAAAGACAGCCTTCGAGGTCAGCGCTTCAATCCTGCGCACCCCTGCCGCCACGCCAGATTCAGAAATTATCTTAAACGCACTGATGCTGCTGGTGTTCCCCACATGGGTGCCGCCGCACAGTTCTACAGAGAAATCGCCCATCTTCACCACGCGGACAGCATCACCGTATTTTTCCCCAAACAGAGCCATAGCCCCTGTCTTTTTCGCTTCCTCCAAACTCATGACCTCTGTGGTAACTGGAAGGGATGAGGCGATTTTGTCATTGACAATCGCTTCCACCCTGGCAATTTCCTCTGGGGACATAGCAGCAAAATGGGAAAAGTCAAAGCGCAGCCTGTCTGCGTTCACATCAGATCCGTGCTGCTCCACATGGGTGCCCAGCACTTCCCGGAGCGCCTTCTGCAGCAAATGGGTAGCGCTGTGGTTCCGGCCAATCAACGCACGCTTCCCTGCATCCACAGACAGCTCCACCACATCGCCAACTTTGAACATGCCTGCCGTTACCACGCCCACATGGCCAATACGGCCGCCCCGCAGATGGATGGTATCCTCTACGCAAAACTCACTTTCCCCAAAGCGGATAATACCTGTATCTGCATTCTGCCCGCCCATTGTGGCGTAGAAAGGCGTCTCTTCTACGATTACCGTACCTCTTTCACCGTCAGATAAAGCCTCCGTCAGTTCAGCCTCCGTGGCTAGGACGGTAATCTTTGACTGATGGGTGAGGCTGTCATAACCCACGAAATCAGACGTGACAGAAACGTCAATTTCATCATATACGGTAGCGTCAGCCCCCATATAATTTGTCTCTTTCCGGGCATTCCTAGCTTTGCTGCGCTGCTCCTCCATACATGACCGGAAGCCTTCTTCATCAATGGAAAACCCTTTCTCCTCCAGGATTTCCTGGGTCAGGTCCAGCGGGAAGCCATAGGTATCATAAAGCTTAAACGCATGTGCGCCGGATAATACCCTAGACCCGTCCTTAGCCATTTCCTCCTGCATGTCTGCCAGGATGCTCAAGCCCTGGTCGATGGTCTTATCAAACTTCTCTTCTTCTTGGGTCAGTACCTTAAAGATAAATTCCTTCTTTTCTTCCAGTTCCGGATAGCCATCCTTGCTCTCTGCAATCACCGTAGCGCTCAAAGTAGCCAGGAACCTGCCTGAAATCCCCAAAAGCCTCCCATGGCGTGCAGCCCGGCGGATTAAGCGCCGCAGCACATACCCGCGCCCTTCGTTGCTGGGCATGATGCCGTCGGAAATCATAAACGTAGCAGAACGCATATGGTCCGTTATCAAACGGATAGATACGTCATCCCTGGCATCTGCCTGATACGCCTTGCCAGACACCTGGCACACCTTATCCCGGATAGCCTTCATGGTATCAATGTCAAAAACGGAATCCACATCCTGCACTACCACTGCCAGGCGCTCTAAGCCCATGCCGGTATCTATGTTCTTGGTGGCAAGCTCTTCATAATGGCCATGCCCATCCCCGTCAAACTGGGTAAACACATTATTCCAGACCTCCATAAAGCGGTCGCATTCGCAGCCTACCTTACAGTCTGGGCTGCCGCATCCGTAAGCTTCCCCCCTGTCATAATAAATCTCTGAGCAAGGGCCGCAGGGGCCTGCGCCATGCTCCCAGAAATTATCGCATTTCCCATCCTCATCACGGTAAAACCGGGTGATTTTCTCTGCCGGTACGCCCACTTCCTTGGTCCAAATCCCGAAAGCTTCGTCATCCTCCCCATAAATGGAAGGATACAGCCGTTCCGGCTCCATGCCGATAACCTCTGTCAGGAATTCCCAGCTCCAGGCAATGGCCTCGTGCTTGAAGTAATCCCCAAAAGAAAAATTCCCCAGCATCTCAAAAAAAGTAAGATGGCGCGCCGTCTTACCCACATTTTCAATATCTCCGGTACGGATACATTTCTGGCAGGTCGTCACCCTCTTCTTGGGCGGGATCTCCTGCCCTGTAAAATAAGGCTTCAAGGGAGCCATCCCCGCATTAATCAGCAACAGGCTGTTGTCATTATGCGGAACCAGTGAAAAGCTTTTCATTGCCAGATGCCCCTTGCTTTCAAAGAACTCCAGGTACATCCTGCGCAGTTCATTCACTCCAAATTTTTTCACAACAACTTTCCTCCGAATGTCTGTCATTCATTTGCTGCAGCCCAAACCCTGCCTGGGCTGCAGCATCCTACCCTGTGTCAATTATTCTGCCGGCGCATTTGCATCCTTCCTGTCACGGAGCTTCTTTCCGATGAAAAGGCCGCACACCGCTACCGCTGCAAATATAATAAATTTAACTGCATATTGTATAAAGCTTGCTAAAAATGCCATAAAAACACCTCCTGTCCGACTTTTATCATATCATATGCCCCTTGGATTTTCAAGTACCGCATGTAACTGCCTGGAAGAATTGCTGCCCATGCCAAGCTGTTGCATCCTCCCTTATTCCAGGAAACGGGGATGTGGGTAATAGCTGAATGCAGCCTTCCCGATGATATCCCCCTTCTTGACAAACTGGTTATCCCAAAACCGGGAATCCCAGGAATCATTACGGTTATCCCCCATCATGAAATAACATCCCTCCGGCACCTCGTACGGCCCAAAGTCCTCTTCAAAGATTTCCTGCGTATAGTCATGGCTGATAGGGCTGCCATTAATATACACCACACCGCCTATCCCTTCAATCGTCTCGCCAGGCAGCCCCATAATGCGTTTTAGGTAAAGGGTCTCCCCGTCGTCTGGATAGATAAACGTCACGATATCCCCCCTTTGGGGTTCCCCGAACACATAGGCCAGCCGGTTAACAATAATCCGGTCCCCAGCCATTACTGTCGTCTCCATAGAGCCTGAGGGCACCTGGGCATTGGCAATAATATATTTGCTAAGGAAAAAGCCAATAAGCAGCGCCGCCACAACCATGGTAATATTGCTGCGCAGTTCCTTCTTAAAAGCTTTCTTCTTATCCTTTTTCCTTGCTGCCTCCCTCTCTTCCGAATCCTTTTCCTGCAGCTCCTCCCCAGGCATCCCTCCTGCTGCTTCCTCCCCTTCCCCTATCAGGGCGCCTTCTTCCAGCCACTCCCCTGCTTCTGCCATCCTTTCCCCTGCCCAACTTGACCCTTTTGATGATGCATCTTCTCCTGCCCAGCCTGCTCCTTCTGATGATGCATTTTCTCCTGCCCAGCCTGCTCCTTCTGATGATACATCTTCTCCTGCCCAGTTAGGCTCTTCTGATGATTCACTTTTTCCTGCCCAGTTAGGCTCTTCTGATGATGCGTCTTCTCCTGCCCAGTCAGACCCTTCTGATGATTCACTTTCTCCTGCCCAGCTTGCTTCCTCTGATGATGCATCTTCTCTTGCCCAGCGATTCCCCTTTTGGGATTTTCTCCCTCTATCACTTTGCCCTGCCTCCTGGCCGTTTTCCTTGCTCCAATTTTCCATATCTGCCTTCCACCGCTTTCTTGATTGCTATATTGCCATCCTATCCTGTATAGTTTATTGCCCAGCCACTCTATCACTCTCCCAGCCTGCATGATTATGCTTGCTTCCTTGGCCATTCCAACACCATCCCAGCCTGCATGGCTATGCCTGCTTCCTTGGCCATTCCAACACTATCCCAACTGGCATGGTTTGTTGCCTGGCCACTCTATCACTCTCCCAGCCTGCATGGTTATGCCTGCTTCCTTGGCCATTCCAACACCATCCCAGCCTGCATGGCTATGCTTGCTTCCTTGGCCATTCCAACACTATCCCAGCCTACCTGGTTATCTTGCCTTGGCCGCTATATCCTGTCTAAGCTTGCCCAGTCATGCTATCTTTTGTCATTATATTTCTATCTTTACTTTCATTTGCCTAATTTTGGCTATATTTCACAATCAGCAGCTCTACCGCCAACCTATCATTTAGCCTCCCTGTCTTTACATCCTCTTCGGCCTGCACACAATCCGCCACCGCGCCTTTTAATTTTCCCACCGGCAGCTTTTCTGCCTGGGCAAGGTTTTTCCGGACTGCAAATTCTGGTATGCCAGCTTTCGAGGCAATGGCTTTCTGGCCATACCCCTGGCTTCTTAGCCCTTTCACCAAATACAGGATGCGGAACTGCCTTGCAATTAGGAAGAGGATCCGCATAGGGGGCTCTTTCAGGGCAAGCAGGTCATAATACAGATCCAACGCTTTTTCCTGCCGTTTCCCCACAATATTGTCCACCATCTCAAAAACTTTCCCTGTGGCCTGGGACACGCACACGGCCTCCACATCCTCCGCTGTAATGGCTTCCCGCCCCATCGTATAGCAAAATAGCTTCTCCAGCTCCCTATCAATATGCCCCATATCATTTTCCGCCTTCTCCAGGAATAGCTGCATGACAGGCTGGGTAATCTTTTTCTTTTCTTTCTTAAGCCGCATGAGGATCCATTGCACCAAAACCTTCTCTCCCTGCCGGGGAAACTCCACCGCCCTCCCTGCTTTTTTGACGGCTTTGTACATCTTACTGCGCCTATCCACCTCTTCCTCCACAAATACAAAACAGGCGGTGCCCGCAATTTCCTTCATGTAATCGGCCAGCGCTTCACAGGGATGTTTGAACACACCGCTGTTCTCTATTAGGATCAATCTATGTTCTGCAAAAAAAGGAAGCGTCTCTGCCAGGTCAATGATTTCCCCAGGGTTGATATTTTTCCCCTCAAAATATGCAGCATTCATGGTATCGCCTGGCTGGGACAATGCCTCCTGCAGCTTTTTTTTATACTGGTTTTTCAAGTAAGCCTCTTCCCCGTACAATAAATACACCGGCTGGAACACCCCAGCTGCTATATCTGCGTCAATCGTCCTCACCGCGCCGTCCTCCATTTAAAATAAGCCCCTGCAGCCTGCCCCGGGAAAGGGCTGCCCCACAGTTCTTTTTATTATACTACTTCTGGATAGCCACTACAAGCCAAAAATAAAAAACAAAAAGCGCCAGCAGTTATGGTGATTATTATTTCCATAACAATAGCCTTTCTACCATCTTGCGTTTATGATTACCTATGTTACCCTTGCCTAGTTACCGATAAACTCCACCGCAACGCTCACTTTCACATTATCGCAGTCCTTTGTAAAAATGGGGGTTACCGGTCCAGAATAAAGGCAGTCCCTGCCGATAGGTTCAAGCTCATCTGCATAATGGACACAAAAAACCGGAGAGAAGCCTTCATAATTCCTTCTCTCCGATTGCTTTAAGCATGTCCTGAATATTTACTGCTATACAATCATATATCTAATGCTTCTACAAAATCTTCCGCCTTTTTTGGCAATACACTTCCCGCCAGTAGGGCATGTTATGGTCTTTCACCGATTCGATTACGCCCATACTGGGCGCACGGAAAAGGGGATGGCCAACTGCTTTTGCCATCCCCTGGAACTGTATGGAAAACCTTCCCTATGCACCCTTCTTACGGTTCAGCAATTGGATTGCTGCAAGGATTACTGCCACAAGCGCCACAAGCACTGCAGTGGCCTTTACAAACACTGGCTGCCCCTGCTCCATCCACGCAAACAGCTTGGTCTCCACCCGGAGGACTGACACCAGGTTGGCTCCCATATGTGCCAAAAAGACCCCATACAGGTGGCCGGATTTCTCCATCAGCCATGCTAAGAGCAAGCCCAAAAGCCCCGCATAGGCAAACTGCACTAGGTTCCTATGGAGGACGCCAAACAGCAGCGCCGAAAGCGCCATGGCTATCCCCCGGCTAATCCATTCCTGCCTCTTCCCATTCCCTGCTTTCTCTTCCTTATCCAGAATCATCAGATCACAGAGCCGCCCATATACGACGCCCCGGTAGAGCATCTCCTCCAGGAATGGCGTAAGCAGGCAGGCGCCTAGCAGTTCAAAGGCAATCCCCCCGGCAAAAAAATACCCTGCTGTCTCCTGATACCCCTCAGAGATTTCCTCCAGCGCCGTCAATGCCAGGATATTATTCAGCGCCATGCCCGCCAAGGCCCCGGCCAGGAACATAAGAACCCCGTTTACAATCTTCTGCCACGTTTCCTTCTGCCCAAATACCAGCCCCATATGTTCCCAAAACACCGTAGGTTCTTTTCTGTCCTTATTGTAATAATTGGCGATAAACGGTATGGCGGCTGCCACCGTTGCTGTCTGCAAGGCCATATACTGCTCTTTGTAATCCGCACCCAAGAAGGATGCAAGCATAGCAAACAAGGTCATAGCCAGGTTTGTCACCACAAAATAAATAAATACTGGATAAATCACATTCCAGGATTTAAAAACCGGGCTGTCCTTCTTATTCCTCAAATCCATATCCCACTCTCTTTTCCGCATCCAGCAGCCCTGTCCCGCTGAACTCTTCCTCTATCTCATACTGCATCTGGCGCAGCTTGGCATCCTGTGAAATTGCGCGCAGGATCCGGTTAATGTCCGCTGGGGAGAACATCCCTATGCCCTTAGCCAAATCGTCTATGTTATCCCGGTTCACCATCAGGCACCCACCATTTTCCAGGGGGATTGTAATACATTTCCCCGGGTCTGACACATCCCCCAGGCACAGCCTGTTATTCTCATAATCACATTGGAACACCACGCCGTTGGACTCAATCATGCCATTGCTGTCCGCCAGGGCAGAATAGGGCGCTCCCCCGTATTTCCCGCATATTTTTTGGATTGCCGCATCGCTAACCGGCTGCGGGGCGGTATCCACTGTTATGGTTTCCCCCTCTGCTTCTGTCTGCCCAAAACACATGGAACGGCTATGCCCGCCCTGTGCCGCAATACAGCCAAACCACGCTTGCCAGGCTTCCTGCCCCTGCTGCTTCTGTGCTTCTTCCCTGCAGGATGCAATATCCTCCTGGCCTTCCCCGGTACTGCTGCCTACCTGCCCCCACAGGTGATCCCATTGTTCCCCCGCAAAGGCTCCGCTTCCTTCCCCATCACGCTTCGTCCCTGCTGAATATAGCATATTGGCGGTAAAATACCCATTTCCCGCAATGCCTTGTATACTTCCTGCTGCCATATCTTTTCCTCCTTCCAGCCTACGCCCTAAAAATACTTTTGTACCCAAACCGCCTGGCAACCCTGCCCATCACCTTTACGCACCGCCAGATTTCCGCCTCCACGCAGATGCGGCACAGGGCTTCCCGCCATGCGGAAAATAGAAAAAGGCACTTCTTCCTATCCTTCCATAGAAACAAATGCCCTCCCTAGCCACTATCTATATCGGTATTTATAGGGAATAATTAACAGCTTGCCGTCCCCCAAAATGCAGCTATCCGTAAACAAGGCTGCTGTATGGCAAAACCCATACAGCAGCCCGTCCTAGCCTATGGCCCAAGCCTGGCTATCCTACATCCAAAACCCTCATGTTATTTCATGCTGACTTTTTTCACCTTACTCCACTTGCCGTATACCCTTCTGCCCTTAGAATCTTTCGTAAATGCCCTTACCCTGATGTAGTAGGTATTTTTCTTCAGTGAACCGAAGGTACAGGAGGTAGACTTGGCAATCTTCGTCGACTTGCTCCCCTTGAAACTCTTCTTTGTCGAGCACTGAACCTGGTAAGCCTGCGCCATCTTATCCTTCTTCAGGATAACCTTAACCTTGTTCTTGGAGGCCTTCTTCGCAGATTTCACGGTCACTGCCCGCTGGCTCAAGGTAAATGCGTTGAAATCCTTCTCCAGCTTCTTCGCGATTGCTTCTGCCTTCTTCTGTGCCTTCACGGCTGCCAGCCTGGCCTTTTCTGCCGCTTTTTCTTTCTCTGCTGCCTCTGCGGCTGCCCTTGCTGCCTCTGCCTGTGCCTTCACAGCTATTTCTGCATATTCCTTTGCTGCCTTCTCTGCGGCTTCTGCGGCTGCCTGCGCTACGATTGCGTCTGCCTTCGCAGAGATAGCCTCTGCCCTCGCTGCTTCTGCCTCTTTCTTGGCCGCAACAGCCTCTAGCTTTGCGGTTTCTGCTTCTACCCGGGCTGCCGTTGCCTGGTCTTTGACAGATTCCACTTGGGTTTTCAGCTTATCCACTTCCCCTTTGATAGCTGCTGCTTCCCCTTTCGCCGCTTCTGCTTCCCTCGCTGCCGCTAATGCTGCTTCCTTTTCTGCAACTGCTTTATTCCGGGCGTCTTCTGCAGCTGCCTTTGCCGCTACAGCGTCGTCCTTGGCGCCTACAACTGCATCTTTCGCTGCCTCTGCCTGTACGATAGCCCTCTCGGCCGCGCTTTGGACTTCCTTCGCCTTATCCAAGGCCGTCTCTGCCTTATTCTGGGCTTGTTCTGCCTTTTCCAGGGCTGTCTTGGCCTGTTCTTTTGCTGTCTCCGCTGCCCTCTGGGCTTCCTCTGCCTTCCCTTGCGCTGTCTCCGCCTTGGCCTGGGCTTGTTCTGCCTTATCCTGTGCTGCCTCGGCGTTGCCCTGGGCTTCCAATGCCTTCCCTTTGGCTGCTTCTGCAGCTGCCTTTGCCGTCTCAGATTTCCCTGCTTCTGCGGCTGCCTTTTCGGCGTCGGCTTGTGCTTTCTCTGCTTCGGCGGCTGCCTTCGCAGCTTCCTGCTGCGCGGCTGATGCTTCTGCGGCTGCCTTTTCGGCTTCTTGCTGTGCCTTGGATGCCTCGGCGGCTGCCTTCACAGATTCTTCCTGTGCAGCTGCCGCAGATCCTGCAGCTTTATCCGCTTCTTCCTGTGCCTTGGATGCATCTGCCTGTGCACTTTCTTCTGCATCTTTGGCTGCATCTGCGGCCTTCTGGGCTTCTTCTGCGATCTTGGTAGCCTCGCGGATTACGTCTACAGCCTCCAGGTTCTGGATTGCCTTTTCAATATCGCTGACATAACCATCCCTCTCTGGGAAAGTAAGGCTTGCATAGTCTAACCTATCCTCGCCTACCTCAATGGCCTGCTGAAGCGCTTCAAATGACTCTGTATCATATTTCAGAGGATCGTTCTTAAATGATTTTGCCCTCTCTAAAGCTTCCTTCAAGACTTCACGTTCATCACACAGATTGTAAGGTAATAATGCATCAATGGACTTGCCTAGCCCGTCTACGGCATCGTCAATTTCCTTCTGTGTGGGGACCTTCGGATCGTTCCAATAAATCTTCCTGGCGCTTTCCTCTTTTTCTTTAAAAGCATTCCAGGATTTGCGCGTATATACCGTAAATTCATGCTCAGCCCACAGCTTCTCGCCGTTATTCTTAGGATTCCTCAGTAGCGAAGCCCTATCCAATATGGCTTCCAGAACCTCCCTCTCTAATTCCACAAGGCCGCTGATTGCAAAATCAATGGCAAAAATATGGTCTGCCGTCAGCTTGTCTGTATGCCCAGTACCTTTCACATACGCGTCTGCCGCTGCCACTGCCTGGCTCAATTTTGCAAAAGTTTCCGGCGTATAATCTTCCTCTTTTCTTTTCCCTGCTTCCGTCAGTTTTTCGGACAGCCTTGCAAGATCCACGGTATTTGCTTCGAGCTTCTGTACGCCTGCTTCAATCTTCGCAATCGCTGCTTCCAAGTCGCTTTCCATAACCTCTTCGCTCTGGTATACGGAAACAGTTTCTTTCAATACCTCCTGCAGCGCATCCGTGCTTTCCTTCGTATACAGCCCGCTCGCTATCCTGCCGGATGCCTCTGCAATCTTATCAAACAGCGGGGTCTTATCCGCCCCAGTATTCTCATCCGGCGCCGGGATATAGAAATATGTCGTGTAAGCAGGGATACCTGCAAAATAATGCGGGATAAAGGTCTTCGTAGACGCTTCGCCGCCTGCTGTCCCTGGAGCCACCTGCACGCTCATGTTATGTACGTTACGGGTCGGGGCTTCATCCCGGACGCCGCCAGTCATAGTCGTGCGCCCGTTCATGATGACATTTGTGCCTTCCCCTGTGGACATATAGGAATCTAATTCCACCCTTGATAAGGACTTTACGTCTGTCGCTGCCATTACCAGAGGGCCGTCCATCAAAGAACCATACCATTCGCCGTCGCATTTGCCCGGCAGATAGTCTACATTAAAGCCAAAAGGCATGGTAACCACTACCGTATCCGTGCTTGACCATTTCCTTACGCCTGTAGAAACATAAGAACTTGGCTCATAGCTGTCAGCAATGGATTCCCCGTTCAGCTTAATGTCAAACTCTTTGGTTGCCCAATAAGGAACACGGAATTTCATCTCAAAGTTCCCGGACTTCTGCCCAACCGTTACCTTAAAGGTAGACTCTTCAGACGGGAATACACAGGATTGCTGGATTGTCACATCCTGCCCGTCCCACCGGGCTGTCGTCGGTATATACAGGCCTACATAAAAGGTCTTGTTATCTGCAGAGGTAAAATATGCTGCCTCCTGATACTTCACATGGTTCTCTGTCCCTGTACCAGAACAGCAGCTGTTTCCTGGGTTCTGGGCATTCCCCGTGCTCCTGCTCCTCTGGGTATTCGGATAAATAGAATAGCCATAGGATGTCCTGTTTGCCTTGCTTCCCGGCTCTATGGACCCGACAATCTGGTTGTACAGCAGGCGCTCATAGTAATCCATGTATTTCGCGTCATCCGGGTTGTAAGTATTCAGATCCTTGGTAAGCTTCAGCAAATTATATGCCGAACAGGTCTCACAAATCTTACCGCTTTCATTCGTGTTTACAACGCCAACTTGGTTGTAGGTACCGGCAAATTTTTCTTCGTTGCCGTCATTCCCGCCAACACCGCCGATGGTAAATGCATAGCGCCCAAATACATAATCCCAGAAGTTTTCAGCAATATTGTAGTATTTCGGATCGTTGCTGCCCTTAAATGCCCAGAGCGACCCGACAATCTGCGGGATATGCTGGTTGCCGTGCAAGGTACGGATGGAATCCCTGTTATGGGCCAATGATTCAAAGAACGGGATGCCGCCGGTATCGCTGCTGGAACCATTGTTGTCAAAGAACGTAGACGCTTCCAAAAGCTTTTGGGAGTCTTCCTGCCGGCCTTGCTTCTTCATAATATCAGAAAGCCGTGCCAAGGTCTCATTCATGCCGCCATATTCACCTGCAATATAAATCCCCCACATGGTATCCCGATATCCTGGTGAATTTGCATCTGGGCGTTTCCCCGGCTTGGTACAGTAATGAAGCCTGTTCCAGACCCAACCCCCCATATCTTTGGCAATTGCAAGGGCTTTATCCGCAACGGCCTGCTCCTCTTCATTCCCGCCATCCAGGACGTTGAAAATCTCCACAAGCCCTGCCAGCTGTTTATGCAGTGCATAATAAGGTGCCCATACGCCATAATTTGACATATTTCCATTATAAGGTGCATAATTCTCAATCAGAATCAGATGCTCCGGCTGGATCGCATTGATATACCCATACCCAAAGAGCGCCGGGTCAGTAGGAGCCGTACTGGTATCCAACAGGCGTACATTGGTCATTCCTTTTACTTCTTCATCCGTGGAATACCTGTCGCGGGCTTCCCGGAACCTTTCCTGCCCATTCTCATCCCTGATTTTTACAAAGGTCATCTCCTGCATTTCCCGCATCTCGTCCGTCATCCTCTTCATCCGGGCAAGGAGCTGGCTTCTCTCGTCTGCCTTGGTATCGGAAGCATAGGCAAGCGCCAGGCCTGACAGATAATGGCCATAACCATGGCCTCTCAGCTTGGTCTGCAGGGAATCCCATCCTCCTGGGGCATTATAGCCCTCTGTGCTCAAGCCAAAGGTCCACCTGTAATTGTAAAGCATACGTGTAATGTCAACACCCAGGATATACTGGATATGCTTCTCTGTATTCAGGGTCAGCCTGTTCTGCTCCCCATCCGGGTCGTCGTCCAAGGTCACCTTGCTCAGCTTCAAGGCCTCTGCCTTGGGCACGTTAGACGGAACCTTATTATTTTCTTCCGCCGCTACTACCGTAATATCTGCAATTACCTTATATCCTTTTATCGTTGCATTATCACCCTGCACATACCCATTCATCTCATACTTATGCCCAAGGGGATATTCTGCCTGCGTTTTCTGTTCTTCTACGGTATAGCCTTCCCACATAACCCTACGCAGTTCAGAATTCCCGTCACTGTAATGGACCTTCACCAGGTTCGGCAGCTTAGGCGCATTCCCCTGCGGGCATGATACGTTGATCGGATCGTAAGAAACAATAGACCTGCCTGCTGCCGGGTAAGCCGGGATAGTAACCGTCCATGCCCTCTGTACCGTTGCGCTCCCAAGCGCTGCTGTTGCGGTCAGTATGACTTCCACATCCGAAGCGCCCATTGGCGGCCTTACCACATTCCCATCATCCCACAGATATGTGGTATCGCTGGAACTCCATGTGATGTCTGACTTGAATTTCCCTGTGGCAGGAAGGGTAAAGTTCTCAATCCTTCCCTCTGTCTTCCCTAAATCGATCTCTGCCAGATCCGCTTCCGCCATCGCCTTGTCTGACATCTTTGCTTTCACAAGAAAATGAAAATCCTTGGTAGCTGTAAAGTCGCCCTTCACTGCCGTAGCTGTGATTGTCCCTTCTACATCTTCCTGGCCGATTTCCGGACGGGTTACCTTCCCGTCTGCTGACAAAGCCGTATTGGTAGGGTTGGACCAAGTAATCGTACTTCCATTTGCTCCAGTTGCCGGAAGTTCTACATCCCCATACAGTTCCATCAAGAAATCTTCCTCTATCTCTGCCAAATCAGCTAATGCCGGATCCACATATCCGAAAACTTCCCATTCGCTTACGCCAATCCCTGGGGCACCCCCGCTTTCTTTCTCTGCTACAACGCAAAGGCGGAGCTGGGTCGTAACAATCACTTCATCCATCACCACCGGATTCCACACCGTATTCTCTCCCCAACGGCTTGGATACGGCGGCCGGTTCGCTTCTGCACCTCCCGGCCCTGTATAAGACGCGGAGTTCCCATTTACCCCTACAACGCCGCAATTAACCCACTCTCCGCCTTTTTTATACTGCATAAAAGCAGACCTTGGCCAAACCACGCCGCCATCTGTATAAATCCACCACATAACACGGGCGGACTCGATGACATGAGGCTGTTCCCAAGTATATTGCACCCATACAGGATTTTCTGCTGTCCCATAGGTTGTGCCCCATGTATTCCATACCGTACCGCCGCTACCAGTGGCAAACGCCCCATCATTCACCTTGCCTGGAGGGCCTGCATATGTATTGGAATAAACAGCTTCCGCTTTGGCCGCCCTGGCGATGTTCCCATCTTCGGCCCCATAAAGTTCAAACCGCTCCAAATCCAGGGCTTTCTCCCCTTCTGCCTGGGGCTGCGCTTCTGAAGATGGCTCTAGGGCTTCTGCTGGCTGGGCTATATCGTCTGCCGCATCCTTGGCCGGCCGATCCCCATCCGGCTGCACCAGGCCTTCCTCCATCCCTTCTGCTGATTGGGCCAGGCCTTCTACCGCTTCCTCCAACCTGTCTGCCACTGCCTCCGTACTTTCTCCCACCTGTTCCACCTCTGCCGCAAATACTGGGAGAGACGGGAACGCTGGCATAAAAATACTGCTTATCATCGCCGCGCTTACAAACAAAGAAACTGCCCTATTCCTTATCTTCCTCTTCTTACATATCAACATTACTCTTCCCTTTTTCATGATAACCTTCCTTCCCTAAATAATTTTGTAAAACCATAGCCGCCAATACAATATAACTTCTTCTCTGCTATCCACCTCCCTGCCGTGCCAAGATACTTCCATAACACACTTTCCCCGGCAAACCCAAAAATGTATCTTAAGTATACCCATCCCAAACATGAGATACTAGGATAATATTTTATTCTCTTAGCATTATTTTAAACATTTTTACCTATTTTTTGTACTATTTTTTCTATTTTCACAGCAAAATGCTGCATTTTATTCTTTTTATTTTTATTATTAATAGTTGGAATGCTACATTTTTTCAAAAAAATAAAATAATTTTTATATATTTTTATACTCTCAAGATTCCTTTTTTACACAAGCCCTCGCCTGCCCGCATATGCTCCCCAGGACGAAATCCTTGCAATTCCAAAG
>CAJUSO010000067.1 GCA_910588965.1 uncultured Lachnospiraceae bacterium
CTAAGTTTGCAGAGCTCCTTGGCGAAGTAGTAACAGACAGCACCAAGAAGAACCTGGAAATGAGGGTTGAGGCTGAGAACGGCGCAACCGCAGGCAAGACTGACCTTGCAAAACGCGCAAAGGCTGCTAACCTGGATGCAATCCATGACACCGTCCATGAAATGGCTAGGGATGAGGCAAGGCACGGCAAGGCATTCGCCGGCTTATTAAAGAGGTATTTCGGCTAATCAAAAAGCCTGTAAAATCAAAGAAAGACGACATTTTAAGGGGATTGGCTCTTTTGGGCGAATCCCCTTTTTTAGCTTCGCGGCTGTGCAAATGGCTGTATAAGGTTTTGGACGAATTGGATAAGCTGTGTAATAAAAAACTGTGTAACCAAAATGTAAGAAAAGAGCCCTCTTTCGAGAGTTCAAACGGTAAACTCCTTATCCATTTTGTTTTTCCGCGCTTTTAATACAATCTGTACCGTCCAATCAGACACAAAGCTTTATTGTATTAAAACATGCTCAAAGAATTGAAAATTTGTCCTTCTGGGAATTTGCAATACTATACTTACTATAAGTATTAGAAAAAATTGAAAAGGCACAATAACTGGTTCTATTATTAGAAAGTGCATTTTACCTTGTTTTTTACTGTGAAGGCCAATATAATAAATAGTAGCAATCGTTAAGAATGTAGAACATTTCCTATATTGAGCATCTACCTGCACATTCCTTGAACGTATGCAGGAAAGAGATATAAGCATAGATGATATCGGTGGCTGTATTATGTCTGGTGAAATCATAGAAGATTATCCGGATGGTTTTCCACATCCAAGTTGTTTAATTTTTGGCTATACTATTCGTGATAAAGTATTGCACACTGTTGTTGGCTCCGATAATGAAGTCCTTCATATGATAACAGCATATTATCCAAACACTATAAAGTTTATGGAAGATTTAAAGACAAGGAGGAATAAATAGATGTGTATGTATTGTAAATGTAATGATTTAATCGAATCTACCGCGACCCATGTAGTAAATTATAAGGGATGTGTGATTATCGTGAAAAATGTCCCCTGTGAAGAATGTGAGCAGTGCGGAGCAAAATATTATTCAGATGGAACAGCACGGCAGTTAGAGAAGTTAGTGAACAAAGCCAAACAGCTCATGCAGGAGATTTCAGTAATCAATTATACAAAGGTTGCATAGCTTGATGATAAAGAGGTACTTCGGTATCTCTTTTTCTATATATCCAATTTATAAATGAAAGGAAGTGAATTTACAAAAACATTATATCCTACAAAACCAGGATGCAATCCACAATACCGTGCATGAACTGGTCAAAGATGAGGCGGGGCACGGCAAGGCATTTGCTGGCTTATGAAAGAGGTATTTCGGCTAAGAAAAACACCGGATTATAAAGGATTCTGAAGATTAAGGGAAGGAACCAGAGATGGCCCGTTCCCTTTTCAACGGTCTTTTTTAGGAACTGTCCTTTGATAAGGACAAGCCAGCAAAATATGGCAACAGGATACTAGTTACACCAAAAAGCCCCGTTCCCGCTTTCATTTCCCGGATAACAGCATCCATCCCATCGATGAAGCAGGCATAAAACCATCCATCCGGCATTTCCTGCCGCCTGCATACGTGATCCCTCCATACACTGCCCTATCCTATCCCAGGTTTTTGCTGCCTTCCAGCTTTTCCCATGCCAAACCGAAAATGGATCCTACTCCAAAGAATTTCTTTCCCTATCCCTTGAACGCCCTCCATTCATCTTCTAACATTGACATCAGAATATCATCTGCATACGCATCGCCATCCCGGACCGCATCCCGCAAAACACCCTCCCGCTTAAAACCAGCCTTTACATATGCTTTCTCTGCCCTTGGATTAAACGAATACACATCCAGCTCCAGGCGATGCAGTTTCAATTCTCCAAATGCGAAATCACGGGTTACTTCTGTTGCCCAAGTGCCAATCCCTTTTCCACGCTCCGCCATGCTGTATAGCCCAATACGGAAATTAGCGCAGCGCAAATCCCAATCAATTTCGTTGATTACACTTTCGCCGATAATTTTCCCATCTGGCGCTATAATTAAAAAGAAGTACCTATCATCTTCATCAAGGGATTTCAGAAAAAAGGACGTTACTTCTTCTTCCGTAAATTCTTCCTTACAGCCTGTGAACCGTGCCACTTCCTTGTCTAAAGGGCAATAATTCTGTCCGTAGTAATTTGCCGCATCCTCTGCTTTCGCCAACCGTATCAAATACCCATCTTTTTCACCTATGATATCCGTCTTCATTTTACATTCCCTCCGCTTTTCTTATTTTTCAATCCCAAATCCGCCCTGTGCTGCTATACACTGCGCCTGATTTGCACCAGCAGAAGCACCATGCCAACGCCCAATAGGATATGCCCAATCCCAGCGATGCCGGAAACCGCCGCGCTCATGCCAGAAGGGAGCGTGGGCGCCAGCACCTGGGATATGCCCCGCACGGCAAACATCACAGCCGTCAGGTTCAGGCCAGCATGGTAGACAGCCAGTATCCGCCCCGTTTTGGCGTTGGTGAAGGAAAAATTCTTTTCCAGCAGGAGAAGCAGCAGGAAAAACACCATCCCCAACAGGAAATAATGGGTATGGAGGACAGAAAGGGTAGTTTTTGCAGTAAAGCCGTTGTATTTGGTAAACTCACGGTAAAAGACACCGCCAGCCATCGCGAGAATGGCATACAGCAGCGCCATATTTATGTAGCGTTTCATAATCGTCCCTCCTATTTACATTCTTGCTTCATAGCGAAATATCCAATCAGTACGGTCCAGACATAGGCGCAGGTCTTGGGAATCATCAGCATACCAATCAGGGGAATGGCATCCGCCCACAGCACGACCGGGATATAAAACCCGAAGCTCAGCACAATGGTCAGCCACATCCAGCGGAACGCTTTATCCCCATGCTCCTTTGCACTGCGGAAAAACAGCACAATCACCAGCAGCCCCAGCAAGGCAAAGGGGATATTGCGGTAAATCCCCCAGGAAAGGGGGGCTTGGGCGCTGAGCCACTGGTTGTCTGGCATCATGCACAGCGCTATGCGGACACCGGACAGGCCGTACACGGCGGCAGTCAGGGCGCCTTGGCCGCTAACCTGATACCTCTTCCGCCAGACATGGTAGAGCAGCACATAGAAAACGGTCATCGTGACGGAGGTAACCCACTTCCCAAGCCCCAAGGGAACCGTGTAGTTTTCCAGGCCGGTGGTGCAAAGGGCAAAGGCGCGGGGAACCAGATGGAAGGCGTCGCCCGCCCCCAGCGCTACTGCCATCCATCCGAATAGGCGGAACTGAGGCTCTCCTTTGCTGCCCCGGATGATTAAAACCCCAAGGGTAATAACCGATATCAGATAGGCTGCATCAAATAGGGTTTCTACAATCGCTTGCATCATTCTTTCTCCTTTATGTTTTATTTTGGGCTGCGGCCATGGCCACCGCCCTGCCATAGTTACGGCCAAACAATAACCCAGCTACCAGAAGGGACACACCCAATCCGGTATAGAAAACGGCGATAAACCGCCCCGGCGCAAGGCCGCTAGCCCGCAGCCCAACGCCGCCGGCCATCATCACCGCCATAGTTGCAAACGCTTTCCTGTCAAAGAACTTCAGGAAAAAATGCCGTTCTTCCAGATAAGCGTTAATCCTGGCAGTGTGTTTTTTCACCAGCTTCCCAAAAATCAAAAAGCCCGCTGCAAGCAACGGGGTATCAAGCTTGCTGCGCTGCAGGGCAGCAGGGTTTTTGCACCCGCAGGGCACTTACCCTCGCGGCATTCGTCAAATATCCATGCGAACATGGCTATTTCCCCCATTGCCCGCGGGAATAAATCTTTGGAACACCGCAAAGACCAGTACAGGCAGCAGGTAATTTAACATGGTACGATAGGCCGGATAGGCCGCCAAGCCGATGCGGAGGATATGATACCCTGCCGCGCTCCATAGCAGGCAGGCTAGGAGCAGCAACGTATTCCGTTTTACTTTCATTTTCTCCCTCCATTGGTGAACTTTGTTCAATTTTGGGGATAAAAAATCCCACAGCTTCGTGGGATTTTTTGGCTCATTGCCCGCGGGAATAAAGGGTCCTGCGGACAATCTCCAGTACGGCGGCAGGGTCATAGTCCTGCCGGAGCAAAGCAGACAGCATCAGGGAAAATAAAACGTCTGCAAACTGTTCTGCTGTAAACTGTTCCGTAAAAGCATCCGGGCGGATCCTGGCGTCCCGCTTCAAGACGGAACAAAGCCCATCCAGGATATGCCCCCAGGCCTGCTGCATCCTCTGCTTCCCCTGGGCTTTTTCTTCCTGCAAAAACCCAAAGGAATGGAGCGTAAAAAATCCAGGATACTGCTTGCAGCCATATTCCATCTGCCCATACATCCAGATGATACAGGATTGCGTATCCTCAAACACAGCCCCATCCTTCAGGCCATGGAAAATCTCCCACCAGACGCTTTCTACCGTAGCGCCCAACAGCGTAGCCTTGGAATCAAAATAGTTGTAAATGGATCCCACCGACACGCCGCAGGCTGCCGCCACACAGCGGATATTAATCGCAGGCCATCCCTGCTGCTGGATTAGCTCCCGGCTGGCTTTCAAAATGTCTTCTTTTGACGTTACAATGGTATTCATTCCATCACCTCAACATGAACACAGTTCATTATAGCAGCTTCCCACTGTATTGTCAAGCATTTTGCACCGTACCGCTTAATGATGGTTTACATGATGCTTTTTGCCGTTGCTATGGGTTGTCTTGTGCTTCTTGCAGTATTTCTTGCAGCTGCTTTTCTTCTTATGGTATTTCTCATGGTAGGAACAATAGGTTCCCTTCTTGCTGCTTTTCACACTGCTGCTGCAATGGCTGCTCCCAACTGTAACGCAGGTACTAACCTGGTGGCTGCTGTGGTGGCCTCCCCCATGCCCATGGGCCATCACCGGCACGGCGGCCGTACTGCCCGACACCATAATCGCTGACATCATTACAATTGCTGCTTTCTTCCATTTCATCCTATCCTTCATTTTACATGACCTCCTTGTAATTGTCCTGTGTTTTCTGTCTTACATATATAACACGATCCAGCCTTCCAAATCCTTGCAGGAAAAAACAAAAAAAGAAAAAAACTGCCGCACAAAGATGGATAACCCTCTGTGCGGCAGTTTCACCCTGCCTCCATATCCTATGGCAAGGACCGTCACTCATGGCCTTCTTTCCGATGATGCCTGCCCCTGCCAGGCTTTGCGCCGCCATTTGTATCCTGCCGATATCCTCCGCCATGCTGTTCCCCAGCCTTATGCCCTGTATCTTGCATATGCCCCTCCCCTGGGCCATTGCCTTGGCTTTCCCCTTGGCCATTTCCCTGGCCTTCCACTTGGCCATTTCCCTGGCCCTCTCTTGGGCTATCGCCTTGCCCCTCCCCTGGGCCATTGCCTTGGCCTCCTCCTTGGCCATTTCCCTGGCCTTCCACTTGGCCATTTCCCTGATCCTCTCTTGGGCTATCACCCTGCCCCTCTCCTTGGCCATTTCCCTGGCCTTTCCCTGGGGCCTGCGCATCCTTTCTATCCTGTCCATCTTCTCCCCCCTGCTGGTAATCCATCCCCTGCCCCTTTTCCATCTCTTGGCCATGCCCTACGCTATGGCCATCGGATTCTTCCTGCCTGTGTTTCTCTCCATGGCTCTCGTTTTTTTCCTGGCGGTATCCCCCTTTGCGGCCTTCCATCTCTTCCTGGCTGTGGCCTTCCCCGTGGCCTTCCATCTCTTCCTGGCTATGCCCCTGGTCCTCCATATTTTCCTGGCCATGTCCCTCCTCATGGCTTCCCGCTTCTTCCTGTACCGTTTCCCCGTCCTGGCTTCCTTCCCCCTGTCCGCCGCCATGCGCATGCCCTTTGATTAAGTTGTGGATTTCTGACATGCTCATATCCTTGCACTCATCCACCGTCACGGTATCATCATACTGGATAAGCTGCAGCCACGCATGGTATTTCCCTAGGGAAAGCCCGTGCACATGGGCTTCTAAGGCGGTCTCCATGCCCACGCTGATACTTTGGCTAATGATGCCGGAATGGCCGGCACAGTGCTCTACCCCAGACATCAATTCGCCTTCCCGGCTGCTGTCTGCTGCCACGGTAAATACCAATTCCGCCTTCTTTGCCAGGTAGCCTTCCATAGCCTTGCAGCCCATGATCAGGTCAATGGCATCCGTGTAATATTTCCCCTTTAAAGACAGCTCCTGGAGGATTTCCTCAGCTTCTGCATTAAACGCCTTTACAGATACCACTTTGTCAAAACGGTTCAGCGCAAGTTCCATGGAAGGGTTCACATCAATGCCCACATAGGAAACGGGCGACTGCACCCAGAAATAGCCCCCAACCCCCACGACCAAAAGGAGCGCCATACATGCTGCCGCCAAAGCTTTGGGAAACATGGGGCGGCGGGACAGCCCGCTCTTTTTCCTGCGTTTTTCTGAAAGGAACTGCTTTGTCGATTCTACCATCTGAGGTTCCGCTTTTATGTTGTCAAATGCATCCTGTATCCTGTTCGCCAATTCCTTCACCTCCCAGTTTTCCCACGCGGATGCCCGCTATCCTCATCCTCCAGGACGCCCTTGAGCATCCCACGCGCCCTAGACAGCAGGGAATACACCGTATTCTCCTTCTTCCCAAGAATCTGCCCTATTTCAGCGGCAGAGTATCCCTCATAATAATGGAGGTAGATGGCGTCTTTGTATTTGCCAGGCAGGGACAGCACAGCCTCCAGCACTTCCCTATGGCTCTCCGAAGCCTCCTGTGCCATTTCCTGTATGGCATCCAGGGGAACCATATTGCGCCGGAAAAAACTCTTTAAATAATCTTTGCAGGCATTGATTGCCACACGGAGCAGCCATGCCTTCTCATGCTCCTTGTCCCGGAAAGGCTCCTCATGCAGCATATATTTCAAAAAAACCTCCTGGAACACATCCTCTGTGTCTGCCTGGTTCTTGAGATGGTAAAAGCATATCCGCCGCACCATATCTGCATAGGTTTCCACTGCATGGTTTACCTCCGCCTCGCTTCGCATCCCCACATCACCTCCCATAACTCTATGATGGCATCCCAGCCATATCTCCCCATCTTTCTTTTGTACGGGGTGTTAAAACCCTTCTTTTTTACGCTGTATCCGCAGCTCCCGCCGCTTCTGGGCTGCTTCCCACTCTGCCTTTTCCCCTTCCGTCTCCAGCAGGATCGGAGGCACCTTCCGGGGAATCCCCTGGGCATCAACTGCCACCAATGTCAGGTAAGCACGGTTAATGGGCTTGCGCACCCCCTGGAAGTCTTCCACATATGTGTCCACACGCACTTCCATGGAACTGTTCCCCACATACGTCACCCTTGCGGCCAGTACAATCAAATCATTTTGGAATGCACCGCGGATAAAGCGGAGGTTGTCCACGGAGGCTGTGATGATATTCCCATTTGAATGCCTCATCCCCACCAATCCTGCAATCTCATCAATCCATTCCATTAACTGCCCGCCAAACAAGCGCTCCGCAGCATTTAAGTGCTCCGGGCGTACTTGGTAAATATGCTCTATCATTGAATCGGATGCTCTCTTCGCTTCCATTTCCATCCGGGTTTCCCTCCTCATAACTCCTTTTGTCCCTATCATAGCAAATACCTTCCATCAAGTCAAATGCAGGATGATAATACCCATATCTATCCTCAGCATTACAAACCAGGCACGATTGCAGAATAATCTTTTCCCTAGTGTGCGCGCATCCCCCGGAGGGTTTTCTCTTATAGGAAAGACATGGACTTTCATGCCATACAGCAACACGTTCTTTCCTATAAGATGAAAAAAAGCTGCGCCAGGAAACACATTGTGTTCCCTGGCACAGCCTTTGGGATAGGCCTGGCCGCTGCAAATGGCAGAAACCCGGCAGCCTATCTATACCGCAATCTTTACATTGTCCCAAACTTCCCGTCCCCACAGTATGGCGCAAGTTCAATCCGCACAAACCAGCCCTGCTCGTGGTCGCATACCGGGCAGCTCTGGGGCGCTTCCTTCCCTTCGTATACATAGCCGCAGTTCAAGCACATCCACTTTGTCTCCACCTTGGACACAAACAGCTGGTTACTCTCCAAAAGCTTGGCAAATTCCCCGAACCGGTCCCCGTGCAGCTTCTCTATCTCCGCAATCTTATGGAACTTCATGGCCGCTTTCCCAAAGCCCTCCTGCTGGGCTGTGTCCCCAAAGTGCTGGTAGACATCGTCATGCTCTTCATACTCATTATGCTGCGCCATTTTCAGGAGCTCCGTCATATTGGGGCTTAAATCCACGGGATATGTCCCGTCAATCTCTATCGTCTCCCCTGCCAGTTCCTTGAGCTGGTTGTAAAAGACCTCCGCGTGCTCCTTCTCCTGGTCTGCCGTGAAACGGAAGATTTGCTCAATGACATAAAGCCCTTGCTGATGCGCCTGGCCGGCCGCAAAGGTATAGCGGTTCCTGGCCTGGCTCTCCCCGGCGAAAGCCCGCATTAAATTTTTCATGGTCTCACTCTGCTTAAAATCTGTCGCCATATCGAATCCCTGCCTTTCTACTGTCATTCTGGGCAGCCGGCAGGCACAGGGGCTAGGCCCTGCCTGCCATCCGCCGGATACCCACTCCAAAAGCAGTATGTGCAGGAACAGGGAAATTTATACTATTCAATCGTCAGTTCGCAAGATCCGCGCATCCGCAGGGGGCATTCGTACATGCCGCTGCTGGCGCCGTTCTCTATGTAGGAGATGGGGCATTTCCGGCAATCCCCCGGCATAAAGTCAGACGGTACGCTAAAATGCAGCACGGCTTTCCGCCTCCCATCCGATGACTCCTGTAGATTGATGTTCTTCCAGCTTAAAATCTGGCCGCAACCGCCGCATTTGTCCATTCCTTTTGATACCATCCTGTTACAGGTAGGGCAGGAATAGCACATCTCATTGATGGAAGCCCTTGTCTCCACTACCTCTGCCGGGAATTGCTTAATCAACTGCGCCCGAATATCGTCACTTTGCATCGTCTTTCCCTCCTTAATAATCATCCATATCATTACATCTATGCCGCTATTACAGATTATACCATATTTAAGAAAAGATTACAGCAGTTCTTCGGAATATTTTAAATAGGTTCCCGCCCTGCCCGCCGTTCTGGCGCCCACAGGGTATTTTGCCTCATTCCCTGCTGTAGGGTATCGTATTTTCCTGCATTATCCAACAGCATATTCCTTAGCGGCCGCCTCATACAAGTTGTTCCCCTGGGAATCTATGACCACAACCACAGGGAAATCCTCCACCTCCAGCTCCAACACTGCTTCCGCGCCCAAATCCCCATAGCAGACCAGCGTGGATTTCTGGATACATTTGGAAAGAAGGGCGCCTGCCCCTCCTACCGCTGCAAAATAAACTGCTTGGTTGCGGACTATGGCGTCTATGACCTCCTGGCTTCGCTTCCCTTTCCCAATCATGGCTTTCAGGCCCAAATCCAGCAGCCGCGGGGCATATTTGTCCATACGGCTGGCCGTGGTAGGGCCTGCAGACCCAATGGGGCGGCCTTCCCGCGCCGGGGACGGCCCCATATAGTAAATGGCGGCGTCTTGGATGGGAAAGGGCAGGGCTTCTGCCCCTTCCTGCCCCAAAACCTCCATCAGGCGTTTATGGGCTGCATCCCTTGCCACATAGACAGTGCCTGTAAGATATACATAATCTCCTGCATGGAGATTTTTTGTTGTCTCAGCAGTGATTGGCGTCCTAATATACTGATCCATTTTATGCCAAACCATCCTTTCTATTTCCTGTACCGTTAGGCCCTCAAGCCCCACGGCATTGGCGCGTCCTATTCCTATGCCTATTTACAGATCAAAGTACATCTTAAATTCCGCCGGGTTGGGAATCTGCTCCAGCCGTTTCAATTCCTCCCGCTTCCGCTCAACCCATACTTCTATGAGCCGCTGGGGGAATACGCCGCCCTTCGTTAAATACCCATGGTCTTGCTCTAATGCGTCCAAGGCTTCACCCAAGGATTTCGGCAAGCCCTTTATTTTTTTCTGCTCCTCTGCCGACAGCGTATAGAGGTTAAAATCATACGGCCCCCAGCCGCGCTCTGCCGGGTCAATTTTACGCTCAATGCCATCTAAGCCTGCCATCAGGATGGCTGCATAGGCATAATAGGGATTGGCCGTCGCATCCGGATTACGCAGTTCAAAACGCTTTGTCTCAGGCGTTTTGGCATAGGCCGGTATCCGGATGACCGCGCTGCGGTTGGAAGTCGCATAGCCAACGGTCACCGGCGCCTCATACCCCGGCACCAGGCGCTTGAAGGAATTGGTGGAAGGGTTGGTAAATGCACACAAGGAAGCGATATGCTCCAGCAATCCCCCCATAAAATAATGGGCGGTACGGCTCAGCCCCGAATACCCGTCCTTCTCGTAAAACAAGGGCTTCCCATCCTTTAGGAGCAGCATATGGACATGCATGCCGCTGCCCGCCTCCTGGTAAATGGGCTTGGGCAGGAAGGTCGCAGTCTTGCCCTCCTGGGCGGCCATATTTTTGATAATATATTTAATAATCATGGTATTGTCCGCCATATCCGCCATATCAGACAATTCCACCTCTATCTCCATCTGCCCGGGGCCGCCCACTTCGTGGTGGTGGTATTTTACCGGGATGCCCCAATCCTCAATCATCATGCAGATTTTGCTGCGCAGGCTGTAACCCACATCAAACGGCGCCGCCGCGTGGTAGCCTCCGCCATAGGGCACCTCAAAGCCATTGTTCCCCGGCCTATCCAGGCTGCAGTTCCATTCCGCCTGCCGGGCGTCAATCCGATACCCGCTCTGCCTTGGCGTCACCTCGAACCGGGCGCTGTCAAACAGATAGAACTCAAACTCCGGCCCAATGACCATCCGGTCTGCGATCCCGCTCTCTTTCATATATTCCACAGCGCACAGGCTCACGTTTTTGGGATACTGGCCAAAGGGCTTATGCTCCCCTTCCCCAATGGTGCAGACATTCCCGCACATAGTCAGCGTGGGGACTTCTGCAAAGGGATCCACATAGGCCGTCTCTGGGTCTGGCAGGAATACCATGTCGCTTTTTTCTACTGGGGCATACCCGTAATTTGAGCCGTCAAAGCCGATGCCCTGGGTAAAGAGGCTCTCCCCAAACCGCTCAAAAGGGATGGTGACATGCCTCCAGCGCCCGTCAATATCCGTCATCTTAAAATCAATCATGCGAATCTGCTTTTCCTCGCATAGTTTCTTAATTTCTTCACATTTCATCGTATGGCTTCTCCTTCCTGGTCTTAAATGCTTCTAGATTTCCCTGGCCACATGGCGGTTCACATGGCAGCAGATATTCACTGCCACCGGAAGGCCGGCGATATGGGTCGCATAGGTATTGATATTGACGGCGAAAGCCGTGGTCGTGCCCCCAAGGCCGCCTGGCCCAATCCCAAGGCCATTGATCTTGCGCAACATTTCCTTCTCCAATTCTTGTATATAAGGGATGGGGGAAGGCTCATCCACAGGCCTGGCCAGCGCCTGCTTGGCAAGCAGGGCGCATTTCTCAAAGGTGCCGCCAATCCCTACGCCCACCACCATGGGCGGGCAGGCGTTTGGCCCTGCATCCCTCACCGCCGTCAAGACGGCGTCCTTCACCCCTTCTATGCCATCCGCCGGCTTCAGCATGAAGATACGGCTCATGTTCTCGCTGCCAAAGCCTTTCGGCGCAAGGGTAAGCCTGACCTTATCCCCTGTAACAATCTGGTAGTGGATGACAGCGGGGGTATTGTCCTTGGTATTTTCCCGGATAAGCGGGTCGCCAACGACGGATTTCCGCAGGAACCCTTCCGTATATCCCTGGCGTACCCCCTCCTGGATGGCGTCCTCAAGGCCTCCCCCTTCCACATGGACGTCCTGCCCGATTTCGGCAAAGATAACTGCCATGCCCGTATCCTGGCAAATAGGGATCATTTCCTCCCTAGCAATTTCCAGGTTCTCCTGCAGCTGGCTTAAAATTTTCTTGCCCAAGGGCGCCTGCTCCGATTTGGCCGCGCCGTCCAGGGCTTTCCTCATATCCCCTGACAGGCAATAATTCGCCTCTATGCACATTTCCTTGATGTTTTTTGTAATTTCCCCTGCCGCAACTGTACGGACCATAGCGTATCTCCTCTCTTCTCCAGGCTATTCTATGTGTTTCCATGCTTCCCTATACGCCCCATAGGTTCCGGCGCACTCACTTATTCCCATTATATTATTCATGGAAATGATTTGCAACGGTTTTCTGGAAATCCTGCGCCGCTTTCCTGGCATAGTATTTTGACACATGGAAAGACCGGAGCCCCATGCCCTCTGTTTCATCCAATACCTGGCGGAACTTCCACTCCAGCCGGCACCTCCTGCATCCGGTGAAGTACAGGTTTTTTGAAACTTTGCTGTCCGATCTGTAAAAATCCCCGTAAATACCCCCTCCGGAACTATGGTTTTCATGTTCCAGCCGGCACTGGCTTAATGCCGGGACGGCATCCACCGACAGGCTGGCCAGGTAGTCAATGTCCAGGTAAGAAATCCCTTCCCCTAGCCGCGCTACATTATAGGAAGCCACAACCGCATCTACCCGCCCAAAGGAAAAGACCAGGTAAAACCCTGTTACGGCAGCCATGCAATAACGGAAAAGCCCAAACCCCTCTTTTCGGATCTGTAGGGCTACCCCCGCCAGCAGCACTGCCAGCAGCGCCAAAAACCAGAGCACCAGGACACGCAGGAAGCTTAGATGGTAGGTGGAAATGTAAAGGACCATCCGATAGGCGCTAGACGCAATCATCACATAGGTGCAGCCGCAGAAAACCAATAGCAGCGCCTGCAGCAGCCGATTCCTCCGGAATACGGCAAGGCAGGAAATTACCAGGAGAAAATTAAACAGGCACACAAACATTAGCTGGAAAAACCCCTGGCGGGCATATTCCGCATAGGTATACCCTTCTGGCAGCAGCCTCCCGCCCGTAAACAGGAAAACTGCCTGTATGCCGCAGAACAGCAGGTATACTGCCGTCACCATAGAAAGGAACGTAATGGCAGCCACAGGGTTTCTCTTGCGCCCCTTCCGGTTCCATTCCGGCATACTCTGCTGGCACAAGGCAGATAGGAAGCAATAACTCCCCCAAAAACCCATCAAAAACAACAGGGCTGCCAGGAGTACATTGGGGGAGAATACCATCTGCTCCAGGCAAAAGGCAAACATGTCCCCCACCAATCCAGAAAAAATCTGGTCTGCGCTGCTTAAAAGCCCTATCAGAACCATCAGCACCGGCAGTGCGCATGCCACCCCTACCATGATATACCTCACATTGCTGTTTTGGGCCTTCCCCTCTTTCGCCCCCTTGCGCTTTCTCCAGTATTCCCCCAGATGGATAAACGGGCTTGCAGTTTCTGGGATCATGGAAAGATACAGGAACAGGATATTGCATACATACTGCCCGAATCCCCACTGCCCGCTTCCATAAAGCTGCCGCAGCATAAACACAGTCACTAACAGGAGTATCCCCACCGTATTGAAGCATACCACGAACCAATTCGCAGTCAGTACGGTACTGACCCCCAGCAGGAGAACTGCCCCCACATAGAGCCAGTTGTGTTTTTTCCACGGGATGCCGCTCTTTTTTAAGAATAATCCACAGGCTGCCAGCATGGCCGCCGCAACCAGTGGATACATAATCCCCACAAAATTCCGGTAAAAGGCAATGGCAAAGCAGGCGCCGAAGGCCAATGACATGCCCAGGAAATACAAAGTGTTTTCCCTCATAACGGGATTGCCGCCCTTTGTTTCTAAGTTATCTTGCTTATGGGTTTCCACCATCATCCCTCCATTCTAAGATATCCCCTGGCTGGCACCCCAATGCCCGGCAGATTTTATCCAGCGTATCCACCTTGATGGCCTTTGCCCTGCCATTTTTCAGGATTGAAATATTCGCCATTGTAATGCCCACCCGTTCCGAAAGCTCTGTCACGCTCATCTTCCGCTTCGCCAGCATGACGTCTATATTTATGATAATTGCCATGTTTCCCTCCTTATATTGTCAGGTCATTCTCTTCCTGTATCAAAGCCGCTTTCTGCACCAGATGGGAAAGCGCCGCCGCTACGGCCGCAATCGCTATCCCGGCAAACTCCACGAACAGCGACGCCAAAAAAATGCCTGGGTGGTTCATGCCAAACAGCAGCAACGCCAGGTTCGCTGCAAAGAAATAGCCGCTGTCCGCCGCTGCCAATAGGGAAATCCACTTTAAATACTTTGCGTTTTCCCTTGAAAAGGAATGGTCCTTCCCAATTTCCACCGTAATCTTCCACCCATAAAACAGCGCCAGGTAACAGGGCGCAGCCGATACCCAAATAACGGCCAGCCACGGCCAGTAACAATGGGAAAATTCCGGGTATACCGCCAACATCTCTTTTCCAAAATACGGCACCATGTAAAAATAAACCAGCGCCCCGCACACCCCAATGCCTCCAAGTATCACTTTTAGCCATCTGCTTAAACTCCTCTGCGTCATCTACATACCTCCTTTTCTTCCATCCACATTCAGATTATCATAATCCTTGTTCTGCCCGCATGCTGCATCCTCTTTAGGATATGCCAAATTTTTAAAAAAGTCAATATATATTTATTGAATTACGATAAATTATTATTGTTTTATTATTTCTATAAAAAACACTTGCCAAATCCGGGAGTTTGTGCTATTATCTTATTTGTTGTTAGCACGATAGGATAGAAGATAGAGTTGCTATGATATGTATGGCTCCTTGGTCAAGCGGTTAAGACATCGCCCTTTCACGGCGGTAACACGGGT
>CAJUSO010000068.1 GCA_910588965.1 uncultured Lachnospiraceae bacterium
CACTTAGGCTGGTGGATGCACTATCACTTATTGAGGTCGACGTGCTCTCGCTTACTGAAGCTGACGTGCTACCGCTTACGGAAGCTGATATGCTACCGCTTATTGAGGTCGACGTGCTCTCGCTTACTGAAGCTGACGTGCTTTCGCTCTTGCTTGTGCTTACACTCTCACTTAGGCTGGTGGATGTACTATCACTTATTGAGGTCGACGTGCTCTCGCTTACTGAAGCTGATGTGCTACCGCTTACAGAAGCTGATATGCTACCGCTTATTGAGGTCGACGTGCTCTCGCTTACAGAAGCTGACGTACTTTCGCTTGCACTAACACTTTCACTCTCACTTACGGAAGCCGACATGCTCTTCTTTTCAGATATGCTTGCCGACTCACTTTCATATGAAGACACCGATACACTAAGGCTGGATGACAACGATTCGCTTATAGATTCTGATGCCTTTGTGCTTTCTGACAGTGATTCGCTCTTACTTGCGGAAGTACTCATACTAGCTGAATCACTTACACTTGCTGATGTACTTGCCTGTTCTGATTCTTTTATAAGAGAATCGCTTTGGCTTACACTTTCGCTCAGCTTTCCACTCAAAGATTCTGATGTTGACTTATACTCTGACTGATATTCATTTTGGTACTGGTCTTTGCCATCAACAAAGTCTTTCTCTGAAAAGAAGGCAGTGCCGCCTTTATAGGGGTCATTCTTATCATAAATAAAATTGCCGTTTTTCTCCTGAATTTCTACAATATAAATATACCTTACCTTAGTAGCATCTTCATGGTATGCCGTCTTAGCAGTCTGATAAAGCCATCCATTATGCCACCATGAATACGTTGTTTCCTTATTTCTATCTGTTATTGGATTGCCATTTTCATCAGCTGTTACATAATCAAAATGCCTGGTATGTATCTTTCCCTCTGCATCCTTGTAAGTCGCAGTTACATGCTTACCATCCACACCATCGTCATTTTTTACCCAAGTAGTGAACTTGACGTCAGTATAATCATTGATTTGGGCGTCTGTAAGCATTTTATACTGAATCATAAGGTTCGCCAGCTTATCTGCCTCCTCATAATACCCAACCTTGCTAAGGTCTTTATCAGGCCTCTTCAATGCTTCCTGGCGTTTTGCTTCTACAATCTTTTCCTGTTTTTTAATCTCCTTTGATAACTTTTCCAGCCTCTCCAGGCGATTTTCACCATCTTTATAGTGATCTAACAGGCTGTCATAATCTTTCTGTGCCTCAGAAACAGCTTCAGCCATGGATGTGCTCAGGCTGTCCTCCCTAGATAAAGATGTAGAAAGGCTTATGCTGACTGAACCTGGGACACTCTCTGATGTGGAAGCATCCTGTGACTTTTCTTCGGACAAGGACAGGCTGGCGCTTTCTGATTCAGATAATATACTGCTGTTCATGGATTCCAAGGACAAGCTAGCGCTTGTCGAAGCCCCAATCAAGCTTTTTAACTCTTCATCCTCTTCTTCCGTCAAGCCTTCGCTCGTGCTCTTTGCCATCAAGGCATGATACCTTGCGGCATTAAATTCCTTTGGATTGGATGTTTCAGACTGCACATCCCCATCTGTGTCATCAGCGATGCTTGCACTTTCGCTTTCACTCTCGCTTGCAATCAGCGTCTCACTCTGGCTTAAGCTCTCGCTTACACTTAGGCTTACACTTACGCTCAGTGACTCCCCGTTTACTGCAGATTCAGAATCCTCCTCTGATGTGGATCCTGCTACGGAGCCAGCAGATTCAGAACCATCCCCAGACGGTTCTTCCTTCTCTGGCCCATCTGCTGGGTTTTCTGTATCTAAGCCTTCTGAGGGTTCTTGTGCATCTTCACTTCCATCCGTAATTTCCCCCGGTTCCTGGGTTCCCGGCTCCACCACTTCTGCCGGTACTCCTTCCGGGTTTCCTACTGCTTCTGACGGTGTGCCTGCAGAATCTTCTGTGCTTGCGGCCTGCCCGCCTGCCAATGAATCTGCCGCCTCTTCCGATATGGTCTTCTCAGAATAGGACGGTAAAATAATTTCATTCGTGTTGCCGTTAAACTGCTCAAATTCACCTTCTGCAGCATAGACAAGGTTAGCGTCTCCAAGCACGTCTGCACCGCCTAAGGCAGCGCCGACTGCAACGGCGCCTTTCAGGAGGGTTTTTGCCTTCCTGCTTTTCGTATTTGAACTTCTGTTCTTCATGTTTTTCTTTTTACTCATGTTTTACTTAATCCTTTCTTTGCTCGTTTACGGATGCAAAGTGTCCGGCGGCCGGGCTGGCGTAGTACCGAAAGCACCTTAGCCCCCATAGCTTTGCGTCCCGTCGTTTCCAACGGTTTGCTAATTAAATTAGCGGCCGGGCTGACATAGCAAGATTGCCTTAGTCCCCATGGCTTTGCGTCCCGCCGTTTCCAGCGGTTTGCTAATTAAATTAGCGGTCAGGCTGACATAGCGCCTGTTGGCGCCTTAGTCCCTATGGCTTTGCGTCCTACCGTTTCCGATAGTTTGCCAAACGTATCTGCACGTCCTGCGCCGTGCATGCCGTCTGAATTACGCAGTCATCCCCGTTGACACCGACAGCATATGACAATGGGTTGATATGTATGGCGGACATATCTCCGCCCAATTCCCCCCGCGCATATCCACCACCTCTCCGCGCTTCCTTCACAGTGCCCTTGAAACATTCCCTAAAAACCGCATCCTGTAATCACACCATGCAGCAAAACATTACCTGTCCCATAAGTAATTATCATAAAATATTTTTTTTGACAGTTACTCATTCTTCCATATTTTAACATAAAACGGACTTCTGTTCAATGGATAATAAGTTTTTTTGCCGAAAAGGGAATTTTTTTGTAGCTTTTTTTAGTAAAAAAATGCTGCTTTATGGAAATTATCCGTGCAGCATGGGCAAAAATGTGGTATCCTATGAACGGTGATGTTATATGATAGAAATATTCGGAACGCTTGGGCCGGCATGCCAAAGCCCCAGGCAATTAGAAAAAATGTTTTTCGAAGGGATGACTGGCATACGGTTAAATATGTCCCATTCTGGCTTACGGGAAAGCAAAGAGATGATACAGGGCTTCCACCAGGCAGCCCGCCAGGCCGGTGTCAAGCCGGAATTTCTGATTGACATGCAAGGGCCGGAAATCCGCGTAGGGGTCTTGGAACGGCCGCTTAAGCTAACAGAAGGGATGCCCGTGCTCCTTATGGACCCAGAACTGGCAGGGCGTGATATGCCTGCACTTACCATCCCCCTCCCCAGGCATGTGCTTCCCCTATTAGGGATTGGGGATCATATCCTGCTGGACGATGGGAAGCTGGAACTCAGCGTAACAGGGTTACAGCCCCATGCAGCAGCCACCGTCATACGGGGCGGGCTTTTAAAAGGCCATAAAAGCATTAAAGTTGCGGGCAAATATATTACCGGGCCTGCGATTACCCCACAAGACAGGGAAAATATACGCCTGGCAAAAAATTACGGCGTAACTGCCCTCATGCAGCCCTTTGTAACCCGTGGGGAAGAACTTCAGGAAATCCGGGAAGAACTCCGCAAAAACCATGCGGGCCATATCCGCATCTTTGCCAAAATCGAGAACCGCCAAGGCATGGAACAGATTCCAGATATCCTCCCGTATGCAGATGTAATCGTGATTGCCAGAGGGGATTTGGGAAATGACATGCCCCTGTGGCAGCTTCCTGCTGCACAAAAGAAGCTTGCAGGGATTTGCGCAAAAGAAAAGAAGCCCTTCCTGGTTGTGACAGAAATGCTGGCTTCTATGGCAGAGAGCCCCGTCCCCACCCGGGCAGAGGTCTCTGATATTTTCCACTCCATCTTGGACGGGGCAAGCGCTGTGATGGTTACAAACGAAACTGCCGCGGGCAAATACCCTGTGGAAACCATCCGCTACCTGAAAAAGACTGCAGAAGAAGCGTGGGCATGGAAGGCCATGCACCATGGCCTCCGCTAAGCCGCCTGCATCCCCGCTGCCCGCCAAGCAGGCTCCCCTATCGGGCCTAACAAAATGCCAGGAAAATCCAATGGCATTTCCTATATGCAAAAAGCTGCTGCTGGAAGGTCATGCCATAAAACATACCAGACATGCATCCCTTCCTGCAGCAGCCAAACCATTATTTTAAAAAACTAGTTGTTAATCAATTTGTCCTCTTCATTGTTCCAGCTGTAAAGCTTACGCACTTCTTTGCCCACTTCCTCTGCCGGATGTTCCACAGCCTTCTTCCGCATAGCTTTAAAGTGAACCTGGCGCCCTGCTGGGGACATATCCAACAGGAAGTCTTTTGCAAAGGACCCATCCTGGATGTCTGCCAGGATTTTCTTCATGGCCTTCTTCGTATCCTCTGTAATCACCTTTGGCCCTGTGATATAATCGCCATACTCTGCCGTGTTGGAAATTGAATAACGCATCCCTTCAAAACCGGACTGGTAAATCAGGTCCACAATCAGCTTCATCTCATGGATGCACTCAAAATATGCATTCCTTGCGTCATACCCAGCCTCTACCAATGTCTCAAAGCCTGCCTGCATCAACGCACACACACCGCCGCAAAGCACTGCCTGCTCGCCAAAAAGATCCGTCTCCGTCTCTGTGCGGAAAGTTGTCTCCAGCACGCCAGCCCTTGCGCCGCCAATCCCCAGCGCATATGCCAGTGCCAAATCCTGGGCCTTCCCAGTAGCATCCTGCTCCACTGCGATTAAGCAGGGAACGCCTTTGCCAGCCTGGTACTCGCTCCTGACTGTGTGCCCCGGCCCCTTGGGCGCAATCATGGTGACATCCACATCCTTCGGCGGTACAATCGCCCCGAAATGGATATTAAACCCATGCGCAAACATCAGCATGTTCCCTGCTTCCAGGTTGGGCTCAATGTCCTTCTTGTACATGTCTGCCTGAAGTTCATCATTAATCAGGATCATGATGATATCTGCCTTCTTAGCCGCCTCATCTGCTTCAAACACCTCAAATCCCTGCGCCTCAGCCTTTGCCCAGGATTTGCTCCCATTGTAAAGGCCGATGATAACATGGCATCCGGACTCCTTCAAGTTCAATGCATGGGCATGTCCCTGGCTGCCATAGCCGATAATTGCAATGGTTTTCCCCTCTAATAAGGAAAGGTTACAATCTTCCTGATAAAATATCTTTGCCATTTTCTTATCCTCCTAAAATATATAAAAATTAATATACCATGCTGTTATTATGAAACATCTCTAATCAAACATTTTCACATCGGAAGAGCCCCTGGTCAGGCCGGTAATCCCAGTCCTGGCAAGCTCTAAAATCTCATAGCCTTCCAACAGTTCCAAAAAAGCATCCAGCTTATTCTGCGTCCCAATCAATTCAATCATCATGGAATCATTGGTCACATCCACAATCTTCGTCTTAAAAATCTCCGCCAAAGAAATCAATCCCTGGCGCTCTGTGCTCTTTACGCGGATTTTAATCAAAATCAGCTCCCGGCATACAGAACTGCCAGTCTCCAGCTTCTTAATATCCACCACATCTTCCAGCTTGGCAAGCTGCTTCTCTATCTGCTCCAAAATCAGCTCATCCCCGCTGGAAACAATCGTAATCCTTGTAAACCTTGGGTCTGCCGTCACGCCTGCGGAAATGCTGTCGATATTGTACCCCCTGCGGCTGAACAGGCCAGACACATGGCTGAGCACATTCGGGGTATTTTCAACCAAAATAGACAATGCCTGTCTTTCCATGTACAAAACCTGCCTTTCTGACTCTTCGTTTTACGATTACGAAATAAGTTTAGCATAATAAAATTGTTTGTCAATAGATAAGGGGGATTGTTTTCCCGAATCCCCATACTTATTAATTTTGTTTTCCATTACCTGTAGTTATACTGAAGCAGCACTTCTATAATTTTGTAAGGAACAAAGGCCTTTCCTTCCTGATTACCTCATATGCTGAACATATTTTATCCGCCAGGCATACGATGCAAGCGGCGCGGCTCCTGGGGAAGGCAAACAACGTCAGCGGCCACATATGGCTTAGGATGATATTTTGCTCCACTGGCGTAAGCCTATAACGGCGCAGCGCCTCCTTCCATGCAACCGCTGGGTGGCGGAACCCATGCAGGCGCCCGGGATAGCCGTTTTCATGCCAGTCGTACAGGTAAAAGTCATGGAGGAACGCCCCCCGTACCAGCTCTGCGCCAGGCGCCCCCAGGCGCAGCCGCTTATTGATGCAATAACTGAGGCAGGCAACGCTGATGACATGCTCATAGGTGGAAACCTTCCCATGCTGGATATAGCGTTTCATCAAGGCGGCCTCTTTTGTCCCCCTCAGCCCCTGGAGGTATCTCCTGATTTCCGTATTTTCCTGCCTAGTAAGCCTCATGGGCAAGGGCCTCCTTTCTTTTTGCGGAAGGAGGCTGCTTTTTTAATCCTGCTGCCTATTTCTTTATGGGCAGGGAGGCGGAAGGAAATGGAGGATTTCAGGATCCTGGACTGCAGCCAGTTTAAGGTGGATACTGTCTTCCCTACCTCTTCCTTGGTCCTGCGTTCCCGGAATTCCTCCAGGGAAACCCTCCCTTTCAATGTAGCAAGCCCCTCCGAGAAGCTGTGCTTGGAATTTTCAATCCAAGCATCATATTTCTCTGAAATCTGCCCGTCAATGGCCCGCACGGTAGCCTCCAGTTTCACATTGATCTGCATCAGGGAATCTGCCGTTAAGGTACAGTCTGCCGCAAAGACCGCCATAAACAGCAAGGCTCCCAGTTCCTGCAGGTTCATGGGCAAAAAAGACGTAAGCCTTGCCATATGGGGATGGATGCCATATAAGACCAAAAGCCCTGCGGCGCCGAATCCCAGGGAGCAGGGAAGGCATATGCGCCCGTGCAGGTTCAGGGGAAGCCTGCTGTAATCCCACCAAACCGCATGGAAAAGGCGCTCCATCCCATAGGAAGTGGCATATTCCAAAACAGCAGACCCGGCCATACAGGCAAAAAACACCGCCCAGCCGCTGCCCAGGCTGCCGCAAAGCAGGACATCCAGCACAGCGCCCACGCCGTAAATTGGGCAATAGGGGCCCAGCAAAATCCCACGGTTATCCCATTTTAAGCCCTTTATGCTGCAATAAAGCGTCTCATACACCCATCCCATTATACTATACAGGATAAACCATATAAATAATTCTGAAACCTGCATCCACAGAAAACCTCCTTTGTATGCGCCGTTATTTTAAATATTTCTTAACATATTCCCCTGTATAAGATCCTTCAACCCCAGCCACTTCCTCCGGCGTGCCTTTTGCAATCACAGTCCCGCCGCCGTCTCCGCCCTCCGGGCCCATGTCAATAATATAATCCGCCGTCTTAATTACGTCTAAATTATGTTCAATCACCACTACGGTATTGCCCCCTTCCGCCAGCCGCTGCAGGATTTCCGTCAGCTTGTGCACGTCTGCAAAATGCAGGCCTGTGGTGGGCTCGTCCAGAATATAAATGGTCTTCCCTGTGCTGCGCTTGCTCAGTTCCGTGGCCAGCTTAATCCGCTGTGCCTCTCCCCCGGACAACGTAGTGGAAGGCTGCCCCAGCTTGATATAAGAAAGCCCCACGTCATACAAGGTTTCAATTTTCCGCCGGATGGAGGGCACGTTCTCAAAAAATGCCAAAGCCTCCTCCACGGTCATATCCAGCACGTCATAGATATTCTTCCCTTTATACCGGACTTCTAAAGTCTCCCGGTTGTAGCGTTTCCCGCCGCAGACCTCGCAGGGTACATGCACGTCTGGCAGGAAATGCATTTCTATCTTCAAAATCCCATCCCCTGAGCAGGCCTCGCAGCGCCCTCCCTTCACATTAAAGCTGAACCTGCCTTTTGCATACCCCTTTGCCTTCGCATCCGGCGTCGCCGCAAACAAGTCGCGGATCTGGTCAAATACCCCTGTGTAAGTCGCCGGGTTAGAACGGGGCGTCCTCCCAATGGGGGACTGGTCGATGGCAATCACCTTGTCTAGCTGCTTCATGCCCTCCATGGACTTATGCTTTCCCGGGATTGTCCTGGCACGGTTTAAATCCCTCGCCAGCCTCTTATAGAGGATTTCATTGATTAAAGAGGATTTCCCAGACCCGGACACCCCCGTAACGCAAGTCAGCACCCCAAGGGGTATCTTCACATTGATATTGCGCAGGTTGTTTTCCTGGGCGCCTTTGATTTCCAGGAATCCTGCAGGCTTCCGCCTGGCTTCTGGCACAGGGATCTTCCTCTTCCCGCTGAGATATGCCCCCGTGACGGAATCCTTGCATTTCATGATGTCCTTTGCCGTCCCCTGGGCTACCAGGCAGCCCCCATGCTCCCCAGCGCCTGGCCCGATATCCACGATATGGTCCGCCGCCAGCATGGTATCCTCATCATGCTCCACCACAATCAGCGTATTCCCCAGTTCCTTTAGGCTCTTTAAGGTATGCAGCAGCTTATCGTTGTCCCGCTGGTGGAGGCCGATGCTGGGCTCGTCCAGGATATAAGCCACGCCCACCAGGCCGGAGCCAATCTGGGTAGCCAGGCGGATCCGCTGGGCTTCCCCGCCGGACAGCGTCCCTGTTGCCCGTGACAGCGTAAGGTAATCAAGGCCCACATCCACCAGGAAGCCCACCCTTGCACGGATTTCTTTTAAAACCTGCGCCCCAATCAGTTCCTGCTGCTCCGTCAGATCCATTTCTTTCAGGAAAATGTGCAGCCTGCGGATAGGCAGGTCTGTGACCTCATGGATATTCTTCCCAGACACCGTCACGGCCAGGGCCTCCTTCTTCAGGCGCTGCCCCTTGCATGCCTTGCAGGGCGTCACACGCATAAAGGACTCATATTCCTGTTTCATCGTATCAGAGCCTGTCTCACGATACCGCCTCTGCACATTCCGTATCAGCCCCTCAAAAGCCACATCATAGACCCCTTCCCCCCGCTGCCCTTTATAGTAGACTTTCAGTTCCTTGCCGCCCGTGCCATACAAAAGGACGTTCTGGATCTCCCTGGGCAGTTCCTGGAACGGCGTATGGAAATCAAACTTGTATTCCTCCGCCATTGCCTTTAAAACGGCATTCGTAAAGCTTCCATTATCCATGCAGGACTGCCATCCTGTCACCTGGATAGCCCCCTCCGCAAGGCTTAGGGACTTATCCGGTATCATTAAATCTTCATCAAATTCCATCTTATACCCCAGCCCAAAACAATCCGGGCAGGCGCCGAAAGGATTGTTAAAAGAAAAGCTGCGCGGCTCAATCTCATCAATGCTCACCCCGCAGTCCGGGCAGGAAAAACTCTGGGAAAAATTAATGGGTTCCCCTCCGATGACATCCACAGCCAGCAGCCCTTCTGCAAGCCCCAGCACATTTTCCACGGAATCCGTCAGGCGCTTCTCAATCCCTGGCTTCACCACCAGGCGGTCCACTACGATTTCAATATTATGCTTGATATTCTTATCCAAAGGGATCTCTTCTGTCAAATCATAGATATTCCCATCCACCTGCACCCGGACATAGCCGCTGCGCTTGGCCTGTTCGAACAATTTCTGGTGCATCCCCTTGCGCCCCCGTACCACGGGCGCCAGCAGCTGGATCCTGGTGCCCTCCGGCAGGGAGAGAATCTGATCCACCATCTGGTCTACCGTCTGCTTCTTGATCTCTTTGCCGCAGACTGGGCAATGGGGAATCCCAATCCTGGCATACAGCAGGCGGAAATAATCATAGATTTCCGTCACGGTCCCCACCGTAGACCTGGGGTTGCGGTTGGTGGATTTCTGGTCAATGGAAATGGCGGGGGAAAGCCCCTCAATCTTCTCCACATCCGGCTTCTCCATCTGCCCCAGGAACTGCCTGGCATAAGAGGACAGGGATTCCATATACCTGCGCTGCCCCTCCGCGTAAATCGTGTCAAAAGCCAGGGAGGATTTCCCCGACCCACTCAGCCCGGTCAGCACCACAAACGCATTCCTGGGGATATCCACATCCAGGTTTTTTAAATTATGCTCGTTCGCCCCTCTGATTTTAATGTACTGCTTCTCTGCTTTCGCCATGTTACGTGCACTCCTTTTCCTCTAAATTATTCCTTGCGTCATTTTCCTTCTCCCATCCCGGCTGCCGCTATACCCCTTTTACTTCAAATCCCGCAAATTCTTTTTAAGTTCAATCATTTTATCACGCAGTTCTGCCGCCGCTTCGAAATTCAAATCTGCCGCTGCCGCCTGCATCTTCCTCTGGATTTCCCCCACCAGCTTCTCCAGTTCCTTCTTGCTCATGGATTCCGGGTCTTTCTGGAAGCGATACTCCTCCTTGGCCACCTTTTTGGAAATACTGATAAGTTCCCGCACAGACTTCTGTATTGTCGTAGGGGTAATCCCATGCTCCTGGTTATAGGCTTCCTGCTTGCCCCTCCTGCGCTCTGTCTCCTGTATGGCGACACGCATGGAGTCCGTAATGCTGTCTGCATACATAATCACATGCCCCTCCGAATTACGTGCCGCCCGGCCTATGGTCTGGATGAGGGAAGTCTCTGAACGCAGGAAGCCCTCTTTATCCGCATCCAGGATTGCCACCAGCGTAATCTCCGGAATATCCAGCCCCTCACGCAGCAGGTTGATCCCCACCAGCACATCAAATACGTCCAGGCGCAGATCCCGGATAATCTCAGCCCGTTCCAACGTATCAATATCGGAATGGAGGTATTTCACCCGTATCCCCACTTCCCGCATATAATCCGTCAGATCCTCAGCCATCTTCTTCGTAAGGGTGGTAATCAATACCTTATGCTTCCCAGCTACCTCCTTATATACCTCCCCAATCAAATCGTCAATCTGCCCTTCCACTGGGCGCACGTCAATCTTTGGGTCTAAAAGGCCGGTAGGCCGGATAATCTGCTCCGCCCGCAGCAGCTCATGCTCCTTCTCATAGACATTCGGCGTGGCAGATACAAACAGCATCTGGTCTATCTTGCTCTCAAACTCCCCAAAATTCAAAGGCCGGTTATCCTTCGCGGAAGGCAGCCGGAACCCATAGTCCACCAGTGTTGCCTTGCGGGATTGGTCCCCTGCATACATCCCGCGCACCTGCGGGATGGTAATATGCGATTCATCCACGATAATCAGGAATTCCTCTGGGAAATAATCCATCAGCGTGTTGGGCGGGACACCCTCCGGCATCCCTGCCAGATGCCTGGAATAATTCTCAATCCCGCTGCAAAAGCCCGTTTCCCGGAGCATCTCAATATCAAAATTCGTACGCTCCGCAATCCTCTGCGCCTCCAGGAGCTTGTCCTCCCCCTTAAAATAGCGTACCCGCTCCTCCAATTCCTGTTCTATCGCCACAACCGCCCGATTAATCTGCTCCTGCGGCACCACATAATGGGATGCAGGGAAAATGCTGATATGCTCCAGCCGGCTCTTCACCTCCCCGGTCAGCACGTCAATCTCTGTAATCCGGTCAATCTCATCCCCAAAAAACTCCACCCGGATAGCCGTCTCCCCACGGTCTGCCGGGAAGATTTCCAAAACATCCCCCCGCACCCGGAAAGTCCCCCGGTGGAAATCCATATCATTCCGGGTATACTGGGTATCAATCAGGCGCCGGATAACCTCATCCCTGTCCTTGCTCATGCCTGGGCGTAAGGACACCATCATCTTCTCAAAATTCTCCGGCTCCCCAAGCCCGTAAATACAAGAGACGCTGGATATGATAATCACATCCCTGCGCTCAATCAAAGACGCTGTAGCAGAAAGCCTAAGCTTGTCTATCTCCTCATTGACAGAAGAATCCTTGGCAATATAAGTATCCGAAGAAGGGACATAGGCCTCCGGCTGGTAGTAGTCGTAGTAGGACACAAAGTATTCGACCGCATTATTCGGAAAAAATTCTTTAAATTCTCCATATAATTGGGCAGCCAGTGTCTTGTTATGTGCTATGACAAGTGTTGGTTTATTTAATTGCTGGATGACGTTTGCCATCGTAAAAGTTTTGCCGGAACCGGTAACGCCAAGAAGTGTCTGGAACTGGTTGCCTTCTTTGAACCCCTTTACTAATTCTTCGATTGCCTGGGGCTGGTCGCCGGTGGGGGCGTATTGTGATACTAATTCAAAATGATCCATAATAATCTCCATACAAACGATTTCCATTTTAGAAATAGTTTTCTTCTTAAAATTTCTCCCAAACAAAAATTGCTACATGTAGCAACTTTTACTCCTTTCGCTGCTCTAATTGTATTTTTGCTCTCTCGATTGCCAAATGTAACTTCTCTTCTAATTCTTCTTTGGGTGGCATAGCTGTCAAATACTGAGATACTCTAATATCTCCCTTGTCCAATTCGAGCAATTCAATCACTTCATCTGACTTTTCAGCACAGAATATCAAAGCAACTGGAGATTCTTCATTTTCCATTCTCTCATATTTATTAAGCCAACGTAAGTAAAGCTCCACCTGCGCCTTGTATTCTGGCTCAAACTCTCCAATTTTCAGTTCTACTACAACCAGTCTTCTCAACTTCCTATGAAAAAACAGCAAATCTATTTTATAATCTTTTCCGTCTATCGTAACCTTTTTCTGCCTTGCCATAAAGGCAAAATCCGTGCCCATTTCCAATATAAATTTTTCTAATTCTGCTAAAATTGCATTTTCCAAATCTTTTTCACTATAAGTATCCTGCAATCCCAAAAAATCTAATATACACGGATCTCTATAAAACATATCCACAGCCATAACATCTTTTTCTTCCAAAAGCTGAATATCGTTCCTAATCTTTTTTTCAGGACGTTTTGAAATAGCCGTTCTTTCATATAACATTGATTTCTTTCGTTCTCTTAATGTTCTTACGCTCCACCCCTCATTTTTACACAACACTGCATAAAAATCTCTTTTTAATTCGTCATTAACAGGCAATAACTCCTTAAAATGTGACCATGTTAATTGTTGCGACAATGTAGCAACTTTTCCAAAGTCGGGAAATTCCTCATAAAATTGTATCATCCGAAAAACAGAGCTTTTCTCATATGAACGTCCATATCGAAATTCTAATCCTTTACTCAGATTTTTTACAATTGATTTCCCGTATTCTGCTTTCTGCCCATTTAAAATATCATCTTTGAGTTCTTGCCCTATATGCCAAAATAGATATACTGTTTGAAAATTAGCCGTTTCAAATACTTTACGTTTAGCATCCTCAATCAGCTTAACAATATTATCATATGTTTGCTTATAATTTTCTGGCAAAATCAATTCATTCTTCACATTAACCTCCCTTTTGTAATGATGTTTTTAGTTTATTACTTCTTTCTTTTTCCTCATATACCGTTCAATCAATTGGCTACACATGTGTAGCCAATTGATTATTCAGAGCACTTGATATTATTCCACACCCATAATATCAACACCATATTTTCTCACTTACGAATTTTTACCGCAAAAAGTCACAAATTCTATTTGTCCGCTTAATACCGCCTAGTCCGCAACCACCAATTTTGTCCGCAAAATCCGTACTTTCCGGCACAAAACAACACCAACTATCATCTATTTTTTCCTCCAAACACTCTAGGACACAAAATACTCCATTGCATTCCCAGGGAACATCTCCTTAAATTCTCCATAAAGCTGGGCAGCAAGCGTTTTATTATGTGCTATAACGAGAGTAGGTTTCTATAATTCCTGGATGACATTTGCCATCGTAAATGTCTTGCCGGAACACGTAACCCCCAGTAAAGCCTGGAATTGGTTGCCCTCTTTGAAGCCTTTGACCAGTTCGGCAATTGACTGCGGCTGGTCGCCTGTGGGCTTGTAGGGAGCCTTTAAAACAAATTTATTCATAACAATACCTACGTTTTGTGACCTTTGATACGATTACTGTCAGCCAACAGCCCGCTTTGTAATCCGTAATGAAATCCTCAAAATAACTTCCTTTCGGTATGCTTTTACGGATCCTGGAAGGCAAAAGCCGCAAATTTGATTTTCTAGGACTATATCACTTGGCGGCATGAAATAGGATTCATGCGATTACCTTGAACATTATAACAAAAAACTTTTCAAATGTATATAGCCTGGAGCGATAAAAAGGTACAAATGTTCGATTTTTTCCTTCTGTACTTTTTTATTGCCCCAAATCTTTTGTATTATCAGGCTGCTCTTAGATATTCCTTACCCAGAATTTCTATTTCTTCCATTGACCGCTATGACGTTCTTAGCTTTTGCATATTCCATTGCCGTATTCATAACTGTTTCCACAAGCCTTGCCACATTTTCGGATTGACCTGCGACTGAGTTGTACAGCTTACGAATATATCCCTGATTTAATGTCGACATATACATTTTTCCGATTCCCGGAGAAATATAATTGTAAACCGCATTTTTATAACTGTTATAAGTATTGT
>CAJUSO010000069.1 GCA_910588965.1 uncultured Lachnospiraceae bacterium
CCTCGAGGAATTAGAAAAGTTAGGGGAGTGGGTGCTGTCCCATATCCCGCAGGCACATGCAGTAAATGCGCAAGCCCGCGGGACTGTTACAGGCTAGCTTCGGTTTACAAAAGCGGGATTCCATGTTCCTGCGCTGTCTTTATGGTGCCTTCCGTCCAAAGGGAAGCCTGCACCTCCCCGATATGGGCTTTCCGCAGGAAGAACATGCAGATCCTGGACTGCCCGATCCCGCCGCCGATGGTGAAGGGCAGTTCTTCCGTAAGGATGGATTTCTGGAAAGGAAGTTCTGCCCGTTCCGGGCATCCGGCTTTCTCTAACTGGTCCAAAAGGGCTGCCTTATCCACACGGATCCCCATGGAGGAAATCTCCAGGGCAATATCCAGGACGGGGTAGTATACCACGATATCCGCATTCAATGCCCAATCGTCATAATCCGGCGCCCTGCCGTCGTGGGGTTCCCCGGATTTCAGCTTATCGCCAATCTGCATGATGCAGACGGCGCCCTTTTCCCGGGCAATCAGAAGCTCCCGCTCCTTGGGGCTGCATTCTGGGTACATATCTTCCAATTCCCTGGTTGTGACAAAGAAAATATGGTAAGGCAGGATTTCCTCAATGTAATCATAGCGGATGGCCATATATTTTTCCGTTTTCCGCAGGACCTTGTAGACGGTGCGTACCGTTTCCTGCAGGAAATCAATGGTCCGGTCTTCCCTGGAAATGATTTTCTCCCAGTCCCACTGGTCTACGAAGATAGAATGGATGTTATCCGTTTCCTCATCCCGCCGGATAGCGTTCATATCCGTATAGAGCCCTTCCCCTATTGTAAACCCATACTTTTTCAGCGCATAGCGTTTCCATTTTGCCAGGGAATGTACGATTTCCGCCGTCTTGTCCCCCTGCTCCTTGATGCCGAAGGCCACAGGCCGCTCCACGCCGTTTAGGTTGTCGTTCAGCCCGGAAGCGGGGTCTACGAACAGGGGGGCCGATACCCGGTGCAGCCCCAGCCGTTCCGCCAGCAGGTTCTGGAAGAAATCCTTGACCGTCTTGATGGCAATCTGGGTATCATGCAAGTCCAGTTCCGAATGGTAATTTGAAGGTACGATAAAATTCTTCATGGTCTTTTCCTATCCTTTCCATTTGCGCAAAATATGTTTATCCTGCTCCATTATATGCTTATACGGCTATTTTTTCAATCACAAAAGTGAAGCGTATTGACGCAAAATAAGAGGGGACGTATAATAGGGGCAGGAACAACTGAGTAAGGGAAGGAGGGTACAAATGGGAATTACCGCCGCATTTATGGTTCCCCACCCGCCGCTGCTTGTGCCGGAAGTCGGCAGGGGGGAGGAAAAGAAAATCCAAAGGACAGCCGATGCTTATGAAGAAGTTGCCAGGAGGATTGGGGCGCTTATGCCAGAGACAGTCCTGGTTATTTCCCCGCACCAGGCCATGTATGCAGATTATTTCCACATTTCGCCGGGAACCGGCGCCAAGGGTGATTTTGGGCAGTTCGGGGCGGGAGGGGTACGGATGGGGGTATCGTATGATACTGCCTTTGTCAAGGAACTGTGCCGGAGGGCAGGAGCCCGTGGCCTGCCAGCCGGGACCGAAGGGGAGCGGGACAGGCGGCTGGACCATGGGACGATGGTGCCGCTGTATTTTGTGGGCCGGTATTTAAAGGATTACCAGCTGGTGCGCGTGGGGCTGTCCGGCCTGCCCTTTCCCATGCATTATGCATTGGGGAAATGCATCCGGGAAACGGCAGATGCATTGGGGAGGCGGACAGTGGTGGTGGCCAGCGGGGACTTATCCCACCGGCTGAAAGCAGACGGCCCCTATGGCTACCAGAAAGAAGGGCCGGAATATGACAGGAAGCTAATGGATGTGATGGGCAGGGCGGCTTTCCTGGAACTTTTGGATTTCCCAGAAAGTTTCTGCAGTAAGGCAGGGGAATGCGGGCACCGGTCCTTTGTGATAATGGCAGGTGCCTTGGATAAGGTGCAGGTAACGCCGGAAAGGCTGTCTTATGAGGGGCCTTTTGGCGTAGGGTACGGCGTATGCGCATATACTTAGGCGCAGCGCCTGACGCAAGCCCCGCCTGCATGAGGGCTGGCAGCCCGGGGGAGGTTAAAATGCCTAAAATTAGGAAGGAGAAGGAAACATGGAACGGAGAGGGAAACAGGAGGATGCTTATATACAGCTTGCCCGCCAAACGGTAGAAACGTATGTCCGCACAGGGAAGGAACTGGAAGTGCCTGCCGGCCTCCCAAAGGAAATGTACCAGGACAGGGCGGGGGTATTTGTGTCCATCAAGGAGGAAGGGCAGCTGCGGGGGTGCATCGGGACGCTCCAGGCTGTACAGCCCTCCATAGCAGGGGAAATTATCCAGAATGCAATCAGCGCGTCTTCCAAAGACCCCAGGTTCCCGCCAATCCAGGCCAAGGAACTGGATAAGCTGGTCATCAGCGTGGACGTGCTGGGGCCCATGGAAGAAATCAGCGCGCCGGGCATGCTGGATGTGAAGCGTTATGGGGTGGTGGTAACCAAGGGATACCGGCGCGGCCTGCTGCTCCCCAACCTGTAGGGCGTGGATACGGTGGAAGAGCAGATCGCCATTGCCAAACAGAAGGCAGGGATTGGCTATGGGGAAAAGGTGAAGCTGGAGAGGTTTGAAGTAATCCGCCATGAAAGGGGGGCGCAATGAGGAAGGCCTGCCAGGTATGCATGCACCACTGCAGCCTGGGGGAAGGGCAGGTTGGGAGATGCGGGGCAAGGAAGCGCCAGGGGGAGAAGATTGCCAGCATCAATTATGGGAGGATAAGCGCGATGGCGCTTGACCCCATTGAAAAAAAGCCGCTGAATCTGTTCCGTCCGGGGAGCATGGTGCTGTCTGTCGGGAGCTTTGGGTGCAATTTAAGCTGCCCTTTTTGCCAGAACCATGGGATTTCCATGCAGAAGGGGAGCATGGCAGGGACGGTATACGTTTCCCCGGAGGAATTGGCAGAGAAGGCGTTGGCTTATCAGCGCAGCGGCAATATCGGCGTGGCATATACTTACAATGAACCTTTGGTTGGCTGGGAATATGTGCGGGATACGGCCAGGCTGGTAAAGGAGCACGGGATGGAAAATGTGCTGGTTACAAATGGTTCCGCCACCCTGGAAGTCCTTGCAGCTATCCTTCCTTATATAGATGCCATGAACATCGACTTAAAGGGGTTTCGGGCGGGGTATTACCAGAAGCTGGGCGGGGATTTGGAAACCGTGAAGCCGTTTATTGTCCATGCCGCTGCCAGCTGCCATGTGGAGCTTACTACGCTGGTAGTGCCGGGGGAAAATGATTCTGAGGCAGAAATGGAGGAAGAGGCCAAATGGATTGCCTCTGCTGTCGGGAAAGATGTCCCGCTGCATGTCACCCGTTTCTTCCCAAGGTATAAGATGGCGGGCCGGGACGCCACAAAGGCGGAGGCAGCCTACCGTCTTGCAGACGTTGCCCGCAGGCATCTTCGGCATGTGTGGGTGGGGAACTGCAGGTAAAAGAAGCGTTCGGCCCTGCCGCAAAAGGGGGCGTCCCTCCCAATATCCATTGGATTGCCCATGCCAGCCTCTTTTCTGCCGCGGATAGGAAGAAATACTCTAATATTTGTAAAAATTAGGCTTGAATTTTTCATGGAGATTAGTTAAAATAAAGACAGGTTGGGTAATATATCCAAAGAAATACAAATCTATCTTAAAACTAGGAGGAAGAAACATGTCAGTAAGAGTAGCAATTAATGGTTTTGGACGTATCGGGCGTTTGGCTTTTAGGCAGATGTTTGGCGCAGAAGGGTATGAAGTAGTAGCAATTAACGATTTAACAAGCCCTAAGATGTTGGCTCACCTGTTGAAGTATGATTCTTCTCAGGGCAAGTATGAACTGGCTGACAAGGTTAGCGCTGGCGAAGACTCCATTACCGTTGATGGACAGGAAATCAAGATTTATGCATTCCCAGACGCCAACAACTGCCCATGGGGCGAACTGAAGGTAGACGTTGTATTGGAGTGTTCCGGGTTCTATACCTCCAAGGCTAAGGCTGAGGCACACATCAATGCAGGCGCACGTAAGGTTGTTATTTCCGCACCAGCTGGAAACGACCTTCCTACCATCGTTTTCAACACCAACCATGAGACATTGAAGGCAGAGGATAACATTATTTCTGCAGCTTCCTGTACCACGAACTGCCTGGCTCCAATGGCTGACGCACTGAACAAATACGCAGCAATCCAGTCTGGTATTATGTGCACCATCCACGCTTACACAGGCGACCAGATGACCTTAGACGGGCCGCAGAGGAAGGGCGATTTAAGAAGGTCCCGTGCAGCAGCTGTGAACATCGTTCCGAACAGCACAGGCGCAGCTAAGGCAATTGGATTAGTTATCCCAGAACTGAACGGCAAATTAATCGGTTCCGCACAGCGTGTACCGACCCCAACCGGATCCACCACTATCTTAACAGCCGTTGTTAAGGGTGCAGACGTAACTGTAGACGGCATCAATGCAGCAATGAAGGCAGCAGCAAATGAGTCCTTCGGCTACAATGAGGATGAAATCGTATCCAGCGATATCGTTGGCATGCGCTTCGGTTCCTTATTCGATGCTACACAGACCATGGTTTCCAAGGTTTCCGATGATTTATACGAAGTACAGGTTGTTTCTTGGTATGACAACGAGAACAGCTACACTAGCCAGATGGTACGCACCATCAAATATTTCAGCGAGTTAGCATAAGCCGGAGCAACATAGGAAGGCAAGCGCGCAGCCAGGGCTTTGTGTGAGGCGCCCTGTGGGCTTGGCGGACAAGGCTTCCATCATTAACTCAATACCAACTGCACGGCAGTCTGCTTTTTAAGCGATAGGCTGCCGCGGTGCAGGTAAGGCTCAAAAAAGGGTCCGGTCTTCATAGGGCCGGGCTCCTTTTCTATGGAGCCGCAACAATTTTCAGGAGGTAAAAATATTATGTCTTTAAATAAAGTTTCCGTAGATGATATTGATGTAAAAGGCAAACGCGTCCTTTGCAGGTGCGATTTCAACGTGCCGTTGAAAGAAGGCAAGATTACAGACGAGAACCGCCTGGTAGCCGCCCTTCCTACCATCAAGAAATTAATCGCTGACGGCGGCAAGGTAATCCTTTGCTCCCACCTGGGCAAGCCAAAGGGAGAGCCGAAGCCAGAACTGTCCTTAGCCCCAGTGGCTGCAAGGCTGACAGAGCTGTTAGGCCAGGAAGTGAAATTTGCAGCAGACCCGGAAGTGGTAGGCCCTAACGCCAAGGCAGCCGTAGAGGCGATGCAGGACGGCGAGGTTATCTTATTAGAGAACACCCGTTACCGCGCAGAAGAGACCAAGAACGGCGAAGCATTCTCCAAAGACCTTGCTTCCCTCTGCGATATCTTCGTAAACGACGCATTCGGCACCGCCCACAGGGCACATTGCTCCAACGTAGGCGTTTCTGAGCTGGTAAGCACGGCGGCTGTCGGCTACTTGATGCAGAAAGAAATCGACTTCCTGGGCAATGCAGTAGAGAACCCGGTAAGGCCTTTCGTAGCTATCTTAGGCGGCGCAAAGGTAGCGGATAAATTAAACGTAATCTCCAACCTGTTAGAGAAATGCGATACCTTAATCATCGGCGGCGGCATGGCATACACCTTCTTAAAGGCGCAAGGCAATGAAATCGGAAACTCTTTAGTAGACGACACGAAGTTAGATTACTGTAAGGAAATGATTGCCAAGGCAGAGAAGCTGGGCAAGAAATTACTGCTCCCCATCGATTCCGCTACCATTTCGGCATTCCCGGATCCCATTGACGCACCGGTAGACGTGGAAGTATATGATTCCGGCAATATGCCTGCAGGCCGGGAAGGCTGTGATATCGGGCCCAAGACCGCAGAAATGTTCGCAGAAGCCGTCAAATCCGCAAAGACCGTTGTATGGAACGGGCCAATGGGCGTATTTGAGAACCCAACCCTTGCAGCAGGCACCATCGCAGTAGCAAAGGCTTTGGCTGAGACAGAAGCAACCACCATTATCGGCGGCGGCGATTCCGCAGCAGCTGTGAACCAGTTAGGCTTTGGCGGCAAGATGAGCCACATTTCCACAGGCGGCGGCGCTTCCCTGGAGTTCCTGGAAGGCAAAGAACTGCCAGGCGTGGCAGCGGCAACGGATAAATAAGAATATCATATAGAAGGGGAAGAAACCATGGCAAGGAAAAAAATTATTGCAGGCAACTGGAAGATGAACAAGACGCCGAGCGAGGCAGTTGCCCTGATTGAAGAATTAAAACCATTAGTTGCAAATGACGAGGCAGACGTAGTGTTCTGCGTGCCGGCCATTGATATTATCCCGGCAATGGAAGCTGCAAAGGGCTCTAATATCAGCATCGGCGCAGAGAATATGTATTATGAGGAAAGCGGCGCATACACCGGGGAAATTGCCCCCAATATGCTGACAGACGCCGGCGTGAAATATGTCATCATCGGCCATTCCGAGCGCAGGGAATATTTTGCAGAGACCGACGAGACGGTCAACAAGAAAGTCCTGAAGGCCTTTGAGCACGGCATTACCCCTATCATTTGCTGCGGGGAATCCCTGACCCAGAGGAAGCAGGGCATCTACATCGACTGGATCCGTATGCAGATTAAAATTGCATTCCAGAATGTAACTGCAGACCAGGCCAAGACGGCAGTTATCGCTTATGAGCCAATCTGGGCAATCGGGACCGGCGAGACAGCCACTTCTGACCAGGCAGAGGAAGTTTGCGCAGCTATCCGCACATGCATCAGGGAAGTGTATGACGAGGCTACGGCAGAGGCTATCCGCATCCAGTACGGCGGCTCTGTCAATGCAGGCAATGCGGCAGAGCTCTTCGGCAAGCCGGACATTGACGGCGGTTTAGTAGGCGGCGCATCCCTGAAGGCAGACTTTGGCAAGATCGTCAACTACAAATAAAGCGTTACCAAACCCCCGCTTCTGGTGATGGAACCCCATCCAGGAGGCGGGGGTTTTTATGGAAACGGCTGCAAATGTCATGCCGGATGCGGTTCCTGATACCCATGCCAAAAAAGGTTCCATTATCCACTTGCATTTTCCCATTAAAACAGGTAATATAAATTATGTATGACCTATCAGTGGAGAGAATAAGATGAATCAATCGCTTAAAGATAAGAAATACGCCCCCATCGGCGTCTTTGATTCCGGCGTGGGGGGCCTGACGGTTGCCCGGGAAATCATGCGCCAGCTTCCCCGTGAGCGGATTGTCTATTTTGGGGATACTGCCCGGGTGCCCTATGGCAGCAAGTCCAAGGAGACCATCCTCCGCTATTCCAGGCAAATCATCCATTTCCTGGAATCCAAAAACGTGAAAGCCATTGTGGTTGCCTGTAACACGGCAAGCGCCTATGCCTTAGAGGAGCTCCGCCCGGAGATGAAAATCCCAATTATCGGCGTGGTAAAGCCTGGCGCCAAAGTGGCTGCCCAGGCCACCAGGAATGGGAAAATCGGTGTTATCGGCACAGAAGGGACAGTTGCCAGCCAGATATACACGGAAATGATACAGCGGCACAACCCCGGCGCCATTGTGGTAGGCAAGGCCTGCCCCTTATTTGTGCCCTTGGTGGAGGAGGGATGGCTCAAAGACCCCATCACCATTGAGGTAGCCAGGCGTTACCTGGCGTCCTTCTGGGAAACAGGTATTGATACCCTGATTTTAGGCTGCACCCATTATCCCTTGCTCCGTTCCGTTGTGCGGGATATTATGGGGGCAGGCGTGGAACTGGTGAACCCTGCCTATGAGACCGCACAGGGCCTGAAGCGCCTCTTAGGGGAATGCGGGATTGCCAATGACGGCGCACAGCTGGAAGGCGCGCCCATGTACCAATTTTATGTCAGCGATGCGGCGGAGAAATTTAAGAACTTTGCCAATTCCATCTTGCCTTGTGAAATCAAAGAGGCGCAACTAATACAGATAGAGGAGTAACCTATGACGAAGAGCGTGTTATTATCAATCAGCGGCCTGCAGTTTGTGGCAAAGGATGATGAGGATGCAGAGCCTATCGAAGTAATTACGGCTGGGGATTATTATAAGAAAAATGGGAAGCACTATGTGATGTACGATGAGGTCATGGAAGGTTTTTCCGGCAATACCAAGAATATCATCAAGCTTACGGACGGCTCCTTAGACATTACCAAAAAAGGCGTTTCCAATGTACATATGGTGTTTGAGAAAAACAAGAAGAATGTTTCTTATTATAACACCCCTTTTGGCAGTATCCTGATTGGGATAGACGCCACTAGCGTGGATATCGCAGAATCAGAGGATAATATTGATGTAAAGGTAAAATATAACCTTGAGGTGAATTATGAGCACCTGGCAGACTGTTCTATCAGCGTAAACATTAAATCCAAAGGGGCAGGGGACTTTACCCTGGCCTGATAAGGAGGCAGCTATGATGAAAGTAAGAAAGGCCATTATCCCGGCGGCAGGGCTGGGGACAAGGTTCCTTCCCGCCACGAAGGCGCAGCCGAAAGAAATGCTCCCGATTGTGGACAAGCCCACCATCCAGTACATTATTGAAGAGGCGGTGGAAGCAGGGATCCAGGATATTATTGTTGTCACTGGCCGCAACAAGCGTTCCATCGAAGACCATTTTGACCGTTCCATCGAATTGGAGATAGAGCTGGAGAAGGGGAAGAAGCAGGAAATGCTTGATATGGTAAAAGGCATTTCCGAAATGGCGAATATCCATTATATCCGCCAGAAGGAGCCCCGCGGCCTTGGCCATGCCATACTGGCCGCCCAGCATTTTATCGGAAAAGAGCCGTTTGCTGTCTTATTGGGAGACGATGTGGTGGTATCTAAGACCTCTTGCCTGAAACAGATGCTTGACGTATTCCGTGAGTACCAGACGTCTATTTTAGGCGTGCAGGCCGTCGCACAGGAGGTGGTGGACAAGTATGGCATCATCTCTGGCAAGCAGGTGGATGACCGTATCTACAAAGTCCGGGACATGGTGGAGAAGCCTTCCCCAGAGGAAGCGCCGTCTAACGTGGCTGTGCTGGGCCGTTATATCATTACCCCGGAAATCTTCCACTTCCTGGAAACCCAGGACGCCGGGAAGGGAGGGGAAATCCAGCTTACAGACGCATTAAAGCGCCTGGCGAAAGAACAGGCCATGTATGCCTACAACTTCCGCGGCCACCGCTACGACGTGGGGAGCAAGATGGGGTTTATCCAGGCGAATATTGAGTTCGCCCTGCGGCGGGAGGAACTGAAAGAGGAAATGGAGCGGTACTTACAGGACCTTCATGGGCATATGGATGAAATGCTGGATTTTGACTGAAGATAGGGATTGCAGCCTCAATCATGAGGGGCTGCACGCTTTGGCGCACCGCGTGCGCATAAGATAAAAAACGCCCCGTATAAGAGCGGGTTCCCATGCTCTTATACGGGGCGTAAGTTTACATCTGTACTTTCCTGCGGATCCTGTCCCTGAGCCTAAGCTTTTGGGGCGCTGCCTGCTGGATAGGGCCGCGGATTCCCTTGACGGAAGTGATATACAGCCCGCTTACCACGGCCTTTACTTCCTTCTTGGTGGGGATCATATCGAAAATCTCCCCATCGCAGATAAAGGTCATGATTTTTGGCCCGACCTTTGCCTTCACAATCGGCATTTTGGAACGGCGCATCAGCTTTGGCGCCTGTTCCATAACTTGGGGCGGGAGGCCCGCATCCTTCAGCATCATGCGTTTCTTATCAATAATCAGCATGGAGACTGTCTGTGCAGACGCAGCAATCTGCTGGTCCTGTTCCGCTTTCTTTTTCTGCGCCTTTTTGCCGAGTATGTAAAGCCCAATCGCCAAAGCGGCCATAATCACAGTGAGTACAATAAGTACAATTTGCCATGTTTGCATGAAAGGCTCTCCTTTTCCTTCTTGGTATTTTCCGAAAGCAGCGAAAGAAGCCTGCTTTTCCGTCCGCCTGCAGCTGCCTGATGCCTGTACAGCTACAATCCGTCTCTCATTGTACCATCTTTCGCCGGAAAAATCAATGGTTGGATAAAGCATTTGCACCCATATCCGCAGAAGGGCCAGGAGGCCTGTGCCGGGATGGCTGCCTGCTGCAGCCTCCCCCTATCTGTCCGCGGCCAGGAGGGGCGCCTGCCGTTTCGGCAAGCTAGTCATCCCATTCCTGGCTGAAGTCTAGGATGCTTCCTGACGCTGCGTCTATTTCATACTCATATTCCATACTGTCTTTGATAAAGGTAATCTCGTACACTAACTGTCCGTCCTCCCAATCTTGCTTTGCTTCTTTGAAGCGGACTTCAGAAAGGGAGAAACCGGCATGGCTGGCGGCAATGGATTTTGCCTCTTCCAAGCTGATGGCGTAATCTGGGTTATCCGTGCTGCCGGGATCCCCATTGCCTGTTTGTTTTAATTTTTTCTGCTCCCGGCTGCATATCCCGCCTGTGGATGCGTTGATTTCATATTCATATTCATAGGTAGCAGTGTAAAATGCGATCTCATATACCAAGACCCCGTCTTCCCTATCCAGCTTAGCTTCGGTAAAGGTAACGTCTGCAACTGCAAGGCCTGCGTCTGCAGCGGCAATTTCTTTTGCCTTTGCAAGGCTGACCTGTTGCCCAGGATCTGGCTGGTTCCCAGGATCTGCATCCGTTACGGCTTTCTTTTTGGTTTTCAGGATTGCCCCGGTAGATGCAAGGACTTCAACCTCATATTCATAATCCCCATTAAGAATATCTACTTCATAAACCTTCTGGCCATCATCCGTATCTAGCTTAACTTTTATTACAGTCCCGCCTCCGGCTGCCTTAAGGGCGGCCTCCTCTGCCTGGGCCTGGGTGATGCCAGAAGGCCCGGAACCGCCCCCATCCCCTGAGCCTGACGGATGGATCCGTTCCTTCTCTATTTCCAGGATATCCCCTGTTTCGGCATGGATGGTAATTTCATATTCAAAATTGCCTGAAATTACATCTACTTCATAGACTTTTACCCCATCGTCCGACGTGAGCTTTACCTTTACCACCGTGCCGCCGCCAGCTGCCTTGAGGGCGGCTTTTTTTGCCTGCCCTTCGCTTATAACGTTCTTTTTCTTTTGGCTTGCCGCCGTCAGTTCCCATTCATATTCCACGAGCTTCCCAGTACGCGCATGGTATTTCAGTTCGTATTTTTTGCTGCCTTTTTTTATCTTAATATCATAAAAGTCAATCCCCTTGCTGCGTTTTTTTACAGCGCTGGTAATTTTCCCATTGGGGACCTGTTTTTTTGCCAGGTTTTTACATTTTTTCAGCCCAATCAGTTTCCCATTCCCTTTTTTTACATAAGCTTTGCTTATTTCCCAGCTTTGGGAAACCAGCTTCCCATCCGAAGCCCGGTATACAAGCTCATATTGCTTCTTGCCTTTCAGGAGTTTGGCCTGGTAAACAAGGATCCCATCCTCACGGTCTTTTTTTACCCTTATGGAAGCTGCGCCTTTCACCTGTTTTTTTGCCAGTTTTTTCACCTGGCTTGCTTTTGTGATCCCTTTTGCATATGCAGTATCCGCGGTATAAGATGACCCCGCGAAGATAAGGCATAATGCGAAAACCACACCTACTAGAAAATGTTTCTTTTTCATAACATATCCTCCTTCTAATATTTATTCCTGCGGGCAATGACCCAGGCAGCCGCGCTTGCGCGGATATTTGGCGGATGCCGCAAGTGTCCCCCGTTGCTTTAGGGCATTGCAGGCCTGGTATCCCATTGCCTGTAGCGCAGGTTTTCTATAAGTATATAAGGGAATTATTAAAATAACATTAGAACAGGCAGGGAAATTTTGCTTGGGAATGCCTTATTCCAGAAGCCTTTGGGACAATTTTTTGAAAAAGTACTTGCATTTCCCGCGGTTTTGTTTTATAATAGACCCGCTGTGACATGATAGCGATGAAGCGAGAGGTTGCTGCCCAAGAGGCAGGTTTTTCCGTGGAGTGAATGTCAAGTTCGAAACCTGGCGACAAGTCACTGTATCACATCAGGGTCTGCAAGAAGCAGAAAGGCCGTGTGCGCATCTTACGACACACACGGAGAAGTGTACAGTCACCGCTTGTCGTACTGAAAGAAAGTGCGAAAAGGAGGCGGCTTTTTTTATGGCAAAGCAAGTAATGAGAATCACGCTGAAGGCATATGACCATCAGCTAGTAGATGCATCTGCTAAGAAAATTATCGAAACTGTTAAGAAAAATGGATCGCAGGTGAGCGGCCCAGTCCCACTCCCCACCAAGAAGGAAGTAGTCACGATTTTGCGTGCAGTCCATAAATACAAGGATTCCAGGGAACAGTTCGAGCAAAGGACCCATAAGAGGCTGATTGATATCATCGCCCCGACCCAGAAGACAATCGACGCATTGTCCCGCCTGGAGATGCCGGCAGGCGTATATATTGATATCAAAATGAAGACAAAGTAATGCAGAATGAGTTAACAATCCTGAAGGGCAGGCAGCTTTGGCATGCCATTCTAGGATGAGCGGTTCCGCTGCCCCAGGCCTTGGCGCCTAGCAGGGTATGAAACGTTCCGCTGTAGAAAAAACAGGAGGTAAATATTAATGAAGAAAGCGATTTTAGCTACGAAAGTCGGAATGACGCAAATCTTCGATACAGACGGCGTATTGATCCCCGTTACTGTATTGCAGGCTGGGCCATGTGTCGTGACGCAGGTTAAGACTGTGGAAAATGACGGCTACAGCGCTGTCCAGGTTGGTTTTGTGGACAAGAAAGACAGGATTGTCAACCGGGACGCGAACGGCAAGAAGGAGATCAGGCATAGGCATGGCGTGACAAAGGCTGAGAAAGGCCATTTCGCAAAAGCCGGCGTATCCAGCAAGAGGTTTGTAAGAGAGTTCAAATTTGAGAATGCTGCCGATTACAAGATGGCAGATGAGATCAAAGCTGATATATTTGCAGAAGGCGACAAGATTGACGCAACTGCAATTTCCAAAGGAAAAGGATTCCAGGGTGCTATTAAGAGGCATGGCCAGCACAGAGGGCCTATGACCCACGGTTCCAAGTTCCACCGCCACCAGGGTTCTAACGGCGCATGCTCCAGCCCGAGCCGCGTGTTTAAGGGCAAAGGGATGCCAGGGCATATGGGCGCTGTGAAGGTGACCGTCCAGAACCTTGAGGTAGTCAGGGTGGATGCTGAGAACAACCTGCTGTTGATCAAGGGTTCCGTACCAGGGCCCAAGAAGTCCTTAGTGACCATCAAAGAGACAGTAAAATCAAAATAATAGCATTTGGGAAAGGAGGAAATAAAGATGGCTAACGTAGCTGTTTATAATATGGAAGGCAATGAAGTTGGAAGCCTTGAGCTGAACGATGCAGTATTCGGCGTAAAGGTGAACGAGCATCTGGTGCACATGGCAGTTGTGCAGTATCTTGCGAACAGACGCCAGGGGACCCAGAGCGCAAAGACCCGTTCAGAAGTCCGCGGCGGTGGCAGGAAGCCATGGAGGCAGAAGGGGACTGGCCATGCAAGGCAGGGTTCCATCCGTGCGCCGCAATGGAGAGGCGGCGGCGTTGTGTTTGCCCCGAAGCCAAGGGATTACTCTTTCAAGATGAACCGGAAAGAGAAAAGGGCTGCCCTGAAGTCGGCCCTCACATCCAGGGTAAATGAAAGCAAGTTCATTGTTGTGGATGAACTGAAAATGGATGCAATCAAGACAAAGCGTTTCGTTGAGGTGATGAAAAACCTGAAGGTGAAGAAAGCGCTTGTGATCATCAATGAGAACGATACGAACATCGTACTGTCTGCAAGGAACATCCCAGGCGTGAAGGTAGCTTTGTGCTATACGACGGAGGACGGGGTGTCCAGCACCATGAACGTATACGATATCTTAAAATATGATACGGTAGTCGTAACTAAGAGCGCCGTAGCTGCTATCGAGGAGGTGTATGCATAATGGCAAACGTACAATATTATGACGTAATCCTCAA
>CAJUSO010000070.1 GCA_910588965.1 uncultured Lachnospiraceae bacterium
TCCATGCCAAAGTGGCGCAGTTGGTAGCGCGTCGCATTCGTAATGCGTAGGTCGAGGGTTCGAGTCCCTTCTTTGGCTTTCAGCGTTAGCCCCTGCAGGGATCCTTGCAGGGGCATTCCTTTTTTTTCGGATTAGGGTGCCAAAAGGCTTTGCCATTCCTGCGGAGCTTCTGGCATATCCTTGGATTGCTTTTGTTTACGGTGCAGATACCGTGCAAGCCCAATCTTGATATCCTGTCCCATGCTTTCGGCTGTCTGCCCTGGAAGCCCCTGCAGCAGGCCTCGTCGAAATAAGAGGCTATCTCGGCGGGGCTGTCTGTGCCAATCCCCTTATCCAGGTAGCTTTCGCGGAACAGGGAATCAAAGGTCTCCACGCCGATTTTCAGTTTTAGGGTAACCCCTAGCTTGCCAAAATACTGGCGGAGCGGGGCAAACTCCTTCCGGTGCATCCAGTGGCATTCGAAATGCAGCCGGCGGATTTGGCGTTCCATACAGGTTTGCCCAATCAAAGAAAGGGTATCTGCGCCTAAGTCTACAAAGCTGCCGGAATTGATGACTTCCAGGCGCCCGTACCGCCCGGTGACCTGGGCAGGCTACGCTTGGTTCAGGGTGAAGTTTGCTTTCTCATCCTTGGAAGAATCCAGATGGTAGCCGCAGAAGCGGCAGCGCTTCCAGGCACAGCCGCGTTCTCTTAGCATAACGGTTTCCCTGGGGTCTTTCCCGTGGATGACGGAGTAGCGGGTAAGGCCGCCAGAGGATGCGGCGGGGATATCCTGGGGTGTTTTTTTCATATCCATAGTATCAGTCCTCCTTGAGGTTTGGGGAAAAGAAAAAGGCACGTGAAGCGTGCCCATATCCCTTAGCAGAAAATGGCCCGAACGGGTATCTTATTGCATAACAAAAACGAAAATCCGCCGGCGCAAAAACGCACAGGATCATTCCGTTCTATGGAATCCCTAGTTTATAGACAGGATGGTCACGAACTGCCTTATGTAATTGTAGCTGCCGGATAAGTGCAGCACAGAACAGAAGGGTTTGCAGGCAGGAAATAAAAATGGCCGGCTGCTGCCTGGGAACGCCTGGCGGCTTAAACTTGCAGGATAGCCGGAGAAAGCCTTCATAAAACCAGGGAAATTGCCGATTTTATCTTAAAGTGCAAAAGTTTCTGGCTACAGGCATTTTCTGTAGAATAAGGGATCTCCATGGAAAACCTTCAGAAAGGGATGGGTGGCAGTATGATTGATAAAGTCAGTAACCAAAAATATTATGAATATTCCAAAATAAACCAGCAGCGGAGGGAAACGACAGAATCTTCAGGGTTTCACATGGATCCGGGAGACCAGGGCGTAATTTACGAAAGGGGCAGCCAGAAGAAATCTGAGAAGCCAAAGGGGGCTGCTGCAGAGAAGGATGCGCCCAAGGCCAGCGCCCAAGCCCGCCCAGGCGTGAAGGTGGAAATTTCCAGGCAGGGTTATAGGAAAACCGGGACGAAGCAGCAGGGAGCTTCCCTAGCGGAAGGGGTGCAGAAATATGTGGCCATTGCCATAGGCTTCCTTAAGTCCCTTTGGGATAAAATCTGGAATGAGAAGACGGAGGTAAAACAGGAGGGCTTCCCAGAGATATTGGAAGGAAAACTGTCAGGGCAGGATGGGACGGGAGAAACAGCAGCCCCGCAAGACGGCACGTCCTTTTTTGGCGGGATGGAACCCCAGGAATCCTCAGGAAGCGCCCAAGGGGCAGCAGGCAGTGGGGCGTCCTTTTTCGGCGGGATGGAACCCCAGGAATCCTCAGGAAGCGCCCAGGGGGCAGCAGGCAGTGGGGCGTCCTTTTTCGGCGGGATAGGATCCCAGGAAGCAGCAGCCAAGCCGGCTGCCGTGGAAAGGCCGGCTTATACCCAGGAAGAAATCCGCCGTATCTTCCGGCGCGGCAACCGCCAGGAGATTGAAGATTTCCTGTCCAACCATGGAGAGCGCCGCCTGGCCAAAAATACGGAACTTCTGACCCAATATGACCGGAGGGGCAGTATCATAGGCATTGACCATGCGCAAAAAGAATTGATTTTATTCGGCGATAAAAATGAGATAAGGCTTTAACCAGATGCTGGCATTTGGCTGTTGGAGTCATAATCCCCCTGCCTTAGCCATACAATAAAATGTATGTATAAAACAGGAGCGTATCTCTATGTGCGGAATCGCAGGATTTTACCACAAGGAAAAAGATTATAAATCATATGGTATGCACTACCGTTCCATTCTTACCGCTATGCACCGGGAACTCTGGCGCAGGGGCCCGGATGACGCTGGTATTTTTCTGGCTAAGCGCTGCGGCCTGTCACACAGCCGCCTGTCTATTATAGATATTTCCGGCGGCCGCCAGCCCATGGCGCGTACTGTGGGGGAAAGGACCTGCACCATCGTATACAACGGGGAACTCTATAATACTGCCGAATTGCGGGACGCCTTAAAAAAACGCGGCTGGAAATTTGAGACGGCCTGTGATACAGAAGTGATCCTCCTAGGGTATATGGAATTTGGCCCGGGGTTCGTAAAGCAGCTGAACGGCATATTTGCCTTTGCGGTGTATGATTCCTTACAGGAGGCGCTGTACCTGTTCCGGGATCCTATGGGGGTAAAGCCGCTGTTTTATATGGAATGCGGGGAAGAAATGGTTTTTGCCTCAGAAATCAAAGGCATCCTGGCGCATCCCTCTGCCAAGGCTGAGGTGGGCAGGGAGGGGCTGAACGAGATTTTCGGGATTGGCCCTGCCAGGAGCGTAGGGTGCGGGGTGTTCCGGGGTATGCGGGAGGTGCGCCCTGGGGAATGGCTGGCCTGCAGCAAGCATGCCCCCCTGCAGCGGCATACCTATTGGAAGTTAGAAAGCCATCCCCATACGGACAGCTATGAGAAGACCGTGGAGACGGTGTCTTTTTTTGTACAGGATGCTATCCGCCGCCAGATGGTATCGGATGTGCCTATCTGTACCTTCCTATCCGGCGGGGTGGACAGCAGCCTGGTATCCGCTGTCTGTGCGGCGGAACTGAAAAAGCAGGGGAAGCAGCTTGCCACCTTCTCCTTTGATTTTGTGGATAACCAGAAAAATTTCAAAGCCAATGCGTTCCAGCCTTCCCAAGACCGTCCCTTTGTGGAGCAGATGGCGGCCCATATCGGCTCTGCCCATACCTTCCTGGAGTGCGGCAGCCAGAAGCAGGTAGAAATGCTGTCCGATTCTGTCAGGGCCCACGACCTGCCGGCAATGGCAGATGTGGATGCTTCCATGCTCTATTTCTGTTCCCTGGTCAGCAAGGGTTATAAGGTAACCCTTACTGGGGAATGTGCAGACGAGATTTTTGGCGGCTACCCCTGGTTCCATAAAGAGGAATGTTTCCAGGCAGATACCTTCCCCTGGACAATGGATCTGGCGCCAAGGAAGGAATTGCTCTTGGATGGGTTCCTGGAATATTTAGATATGGATGGATATGTGGAGGAATGCTACAGCCGTTCCGTCGCCGAGACGCCCAGATGGGAGGGAGACAGCCTCAGGGAGGCCAGGCAGCGGGAAATTGCCTACCTGAACCTGAAGTGGTTTATGCAGACGCTTCTAAACCGCATGGATCGGGCCAGCATGTACAGCGGGCTGGAGGCGCGGGTGCCCTTTGCAGATACCAGGATTGTCCAGTATGTGTGGAATGTGCCCTGGGAAATGAAGGCAAGGGACGGCGTGGTAAAGAGCCTCTTACGGGAGGCTGGCAGGGGGCTTTTGCCCGAAGAGGTACTGTTCCGGAAAAAATCCCCTTATCCCAAGACCTATGACCCGGCTTATGAGGGGCTGCTGAAACGTATGGTGCAGGAGAGGATACTGGATGGGAACGCCCCTGTCCTGCAGTTTTTAGATAAGAAGAAGGTAGGGCGGTTCCTAAGCCAGGCTTCTGATTATGGCAGGCCCTGGTATGGCCAGCTTATGGCAGGCCCGCAGATGCTGGCTTATTTGCTGCAGGTGAACGCTTGGATGGAGCGGTACCGTGTCAAGGTAGTGCTATGAGGAAGCAGATTGTATGTTGACGTATTTTCTTTAAAACAGTATAATGGAACAAAGAAAATGGCTGCCAGGGCAGCATAAAAAGAAAGGAGGAACCGCCTGCCTTATGGCTGGGACTGGCGGGCTGGGCAGAAAACATGATAGAAACAGGGATTAAGGGTTACCAGGAGATAGAAGTTACAAAAGAGGATACGGCGAAGGCCTATAAAAGCGGCACCCTGGATGTGCTTGCGACCCCTAGGATGATAGCCCTGGTGGAAGAAGCAGCCTGGAAAAGCCTTACAGGATACCTGGATCCGGGGATGGGCACCGTAGGGATAAAGCTAGAGGTAAAGCATCTGGCGCCCACCCCTGTTGGTATGCGGGTATGGTGCGAGACAGTCCTGTCAGAAGTGGATGGGAAGCGGCTGGTATTTGACGCCGCTGTGTTTGACGAGGCAGGCAAAATCGGGGAAGGCGCCCACGAAAGGTTCCTTGTAGAGGAAGAAAGGTTCCAAAGAAAGGCAGACCAGAAAAGGGAGCCTGGCGCAGCAGATGGGACGCCGGGCAAGTAACCGGCCAAGCTGCCAGGCAATCAGCCGGTATTGCCAGAAGGCAAGGCAGCGTTTCAGGCGGTTCTTGGATAAAAATTGGAAGGGCACAGGGGCACTGCTTCCTTGGGTGTCCGTGTCCTTGTGCAGCTTCTGCCTGGGATTGGCGGAAGGGGCTTTTATGCGTCCGGCCTGGGTTGGCGCCCTGGCCGTTTTTTTGCTGTCATTTTCCGGGGCAATGCTGGGCTTATGGCTGCTGGGGAAGCTGTGGAAGCTTCTGTTTGGGAAGGAACCGAAAGAACTGCTGTCCTGCCTCCTCCTTTGTGCGCTTTGCGTACTTGTGATGACATGGGATACCTATACGGCAGGGTTTGCAGAAACGGCGGCCTTTGCGGCGGGGTTCGGCCTGGCGCTGGCGCTGCTGCTAAAAAGCCTTTATGCGCTTCTTTTCTGCAAGGTGCGGACAAAGGCAATCTACGTGTCCATCTTCCTTACAGCCGTCCCCGTGGCCGCAGTGGCTGCCCTTATGATGTCCGGGGGCTTTCAAGATTCCTATGTGGAGGAATATTTGAAGATTGCAGGGGAAAAAGGAAAAGCAAGGGAAAGGCTGTCTGGGCAGGAACGGGCAGATTTCAGGGAAGCGCTGGAAATGGGAAGCTATACGGTCCGGTCTGTCACCTATGGGATGGATGGCGCCGATGATTTGGTATCAGCCACAACGGATATCAGCATGTTTGCCCGAAACAATGGGGTGAATGGCTTCCTGAAGGAACGGTATCAAGGCTTTTCCCTAAAAGAGGTGCCCCTGGAAGGGATTGCCTGGTTTCCCCAGGAAGCTTCCGGATGCCCGGCATTGTTCCTTATCCATGGGAACCATGGATGGACGACAGATTCCTATCTGGGGTATGGGTATTTGGGGGCTTACCTGGCTTCCCATGGCTATGTGGTAGTGTCTGTAGATGAAAATGCCTGCAATGGCTTGTACCGGGAGAACGATGGGCGGGCGGTGCTGCTCTTGGAGAATATAAAGCAGGTGGAGGCCTATAACCAGCAGGAGGGGAACCCCCTGTACCAGAAGATAGATTATGGGAACCTGGCTTTGGCGGGGCACTCCAGAGGAGGGGAGGCCATTGCAGAGGCCTGCCTTTTCAATGATTTAGCGTATGATCCAGATAATGGGAAGCGTGCTTTTGACTATCATTTCGCCATCCAGTCCCTGATTGCCATTGCACCTACCTGCGGCCAGTACCAGCCCTCTGGCCGGAGCGTGGAGCTGTCAGACGTGAATTATTTGCTGCTCCATGGCGCAAACGACCAGGACGTCACGACGTTTATGGGGATGGAACAATATGAGGATGTGTCCTTCAGCGGAAAAAAGGACTGCCTTAAGACATCCTTATATGCGGCGGGGCTGAACCATGGGCAGTTTAATTCCCTCTGGGGGAAATACGATGCCGTAAAGCCTATGGGTTTTATGCTGAATGTGGGGAACCTCCTCCCCCAGGAAGAGCAGCAGGAGATTGCAAAAATATTGATTAAAGCATTTTTAGGCCGGACGATGGGGCAGCCAAAGGGGGAATCCTCCCAGGAAGGCGAGGCAGGAGGCAGTTTGGCAGGCCTGCTGACAGATTGCGGGAAGTACCAGGAACTTTTGCCAAAGACCTTGTATGTGCAGTCTTATGAGACGTCCGGCACCTATATGTTATGTGATTTTGAAGAGGACGCCCGGCTTGAGACGGGGACAGCGGAAGGGGTTTTGGTCCAAACAAAGCAAATGGCGGGCTGGTGGGAAGAACAGCTGGTTTTTTCCAATGGGGATTCCAGGGGGAACCATGCAGCCATCCTAAAAAAAGAGCCGGGGCAGGAGGCGGTATTTTGCCTTTCGTTCCCAGAGCAGGACCTGAAAGGGAAGGCGCTGCAGTTTGATATTATGGATATGCAGGAAGGCTTCCAGGAGGGCAAGGCTGGCTGGCTGGAGGCAGAAGTAGCAGTAACGGATGCCTATGGCGCTACGGCAAGCGTTCCGGTAGATGCATATGCCTGCCTTTACCCGCCCTTTCCCGTGCGCTTGAACAAGCTGCAGTATCTATGGGGGGCAGCAGACAATAAGCACCAGTTCCAGACAGTTTCTGTTCCTATGTCTGGCTTTGGAGGGGTGGACAGGAGCAGGATCTGTAACATAGAATTTCGGTTTGCAGGAGGAAGCATGAAGGCGGCTATGGACAATATTGGGATCCGATAGGATCCATGCCATGGATTCAGGTGGAAAGGGGGACAGCATGAGGGAATATATATTGATTGTAGAGGACGACAATGATATTAACCATTTGCAGAAAGAACTGTTCGGGCAGCATGGGTATGAAGTTGGGCAGGCATTTTCTGGCACAGAAGCCTTGCTCTGCATGAGGGAACGCGTGCCGGAGGCTGTGATCCTGGATTTGATGCTGCCAGGCATGGCAGGGGAAGAGGTACTCGGCGCCATTAAGGAAAAATACCCTCAGACAGGCATCATTGTATCCTCCGCCAAAGACAGTGTGGATACCAGGGTATCCCTCCTGCGGGCTGGGGCGGATGATTTTGTGGTGAAGCCCTTTGACACGGAGGAACTGTTAGCAAGGCTGGAAGCCGTGCTGCGGCGTAGGGGGAGCAGCGCCTGGAAGGGGAGCCAGGCCGGGGGGAGCAATCTAGCTGGGACAGGCGTTGTGGAAAGGTCTCCAAATGGGTATGGCTTGGGAAAAGGGGATCCAAGTGGGTATGGTGTTGGAGAAGGGTCTCCAAGCGGATATGGCGTTGAGGAAAGGTTTCCAAATGGGTATGGATTGGGAGAAGGGTCTCCAAGCGGATATGGATTGGGAGAGGGGGCGCCAAGCGGATATGGCATTGGAGAAGGGATACCAGGGGAAGCTGGCAGGGAAACGGGGAAGGTGCTGGCCTATAAGGATATCCGTATCCAGCAGGAGGATTTCCTGGTGCTGGTCGGCGGGCAGGAAGTGTCTTTTACGAAGCGGGAGTACCTAATCCTCGAACTGTTGATGAGCAATCCCAGGAAGGTGTTTACCAAAGCCAATATCTATGCGTCTGTGTGGAAAGAGGAATTTCTGGGGGAGGATAATGCTGTGAACGTGCATATCAGCAATATCCGCCAGAAGCTTGCCAAAGCCCACCCAGAAGAAACCTATATCCAGACCGTATGGGGGATTGGTTTTAAAATGAAGTAAATAACAGGCTATTTGATATCCGCTTTCCTAAAATGCAGCGTTCCGGCTATGGCTGCCGCCAGGAACCATGCCAAGGAGATTATGGCTGCCCGGAAAAGGAAATCCCCGTGTAAGATATCTGCCAAGGCAGTGGTCTGCAAATCCAGCAGCCAATAATCCGAGGGCTTCCAGTTCAGGTTATGGAACAGCAGATCCAGCCCTGCTGTTATGGAAGTGGAAAACATTACAATCCCAAGGCTGATGGAAATGCCTGCTGCCAGGCTCCGGGTGGTTTCCCCTATCAAAGCGGCAATGGCAGCCAGCGCTGCTGAAAATGCAAGCTGTATCCCTACAAAGGCTGTAAGGTCTTTCCAGGCAATAGCCGAAATCCCGCCCTTCCCCATAAGGATGGCCCCAAAAAGCAGGGTAGCCCCAACAATTACAAGGTTTATCAGCAGGGCAGCTAATTCTGCAGCCAGCAGCTTGCTGATAAATACCGTCCCGCGGGAATACCCTTTGCCCACTACGTTTTTGATGGCGCCGTTTGTGTATTCGCCGATTACAAATATAGATACGAAAACCGTAACGATGAATCCTGCCATGCTGCCCGACATCATCTGTTCGATGACGCCCATGATGCCGATTTTCTGGCTCATGGGTATCTGTGCAGCTTCTTCTGGCTGCCCTGCCCCTTCTGGGCTTTCTGTGCCTTCATTTACAGTAGCCATGACATGGACGCCCCCCTGTCCCTGCTGTGCTTCCATTTTTTCCAGATTGTCTACTAAAAACAATGTGCCGTATAGCAGCAGTGCAATGCCTGCCCCAATCAGGCAGCAGATATAAAATGATTTGGCTTTCCATAATTTATAACATTCTGCGCGGAATAGATTAAGCATGTTTCCCTCCTAAAGTAAATGGACGGCGCCTGTTTTTGGGGGTCTCCCCCTGCGGGGCTTGCCCATTCCCCAGCAAATCCATAAAGTAACCTTCCAAATCCTGCCCGGCCAGGTAGCTTTCCTTGACCTTAATATCCTGCCGGATGAGTTCCCGGTTGACTGCCCAGGAGCGGTCCAGGCCTTCAAAAATCCGGATTACCCCAGCCTGCGGCACGTCATAATTGGTAATATGGCATTTTTCTTCTAAGACAGCCACAGCCCGGTCCACGTCGTCCACCACCAGTTTTTGGCACCTTTGGCATTTTAATTCCAGTTCCTTGGCGCCAAATTCCTCAATGAGTACGCCGTCTTTGATGATGCCATAGCGCGTGGCAATTTTGGACAGCTCCCCTAAAATATGGCTGGAAATCAGGATGGTCATCTGCCGTTCCCGGTTCAGCCTGAGCAGCAGATCCCGGATTTCCTTTATCCCGGCAGGGTCTAGGCCGTTGATGGGTTCATCCAGTATCAAAAAGTCTGGGCTGCAAAACAGCGCGATAGCGATGCCCAGCCGCTGCTTCATGCCCATGGAGAAATTTTTCACTTTCTTCTTCCCAGTGCCGGACAGCCTGACAAAATCCAGCATATCTTCCACGGCATTTTTTTCTGTGATTCCAAGGCTCCGCCTTACGGCTTCCAGGTTTTCCCGCGCTGTCATTTTACCATAAAGGCCGGGGTGTTCAATCAGGCTCCCGATGCGCAGCCGCTGTTTTTCCAATTCAGGGGAGCCAAATAGCTCCATAGACCCTTCCGCAGGCGCTGCCAGGCCTGCAACCATGCGCATGAAAGTCGTCTTCCCAGCGCCATTTTTCCCTATAAATCCGTAAATGTCGCCTTTTTCCACATGCATATCCACATGGTCCACCACAGTATGCCTGCCATATTGTTTGGTGAGGCCCTCGGTTTTCAGTACATAATCCATTGCTTTTATGTGCTCCTTTCTGAAGTACGGGTTCATATTCTCTGTGTGCCGCCAGCAATTGCTTTCCAACGGTATAAGGGCAGTATAACATGGGTCATTTTAGAAAATTTAGGGAAAGTATAAAGAAAAGATAAAGATTTTAAGGAAAGGGCGATACGCTTGTGTTGTGCTGCATCTGGGAGTATAATGGAGGAAATGGGAAAGGGTGGCAGGGCGCGGCATAGGGGGGACGGTAAAAGGGACGCAATGGGGATGGCAGCGGCAGCGCGATGCCTTATGCGGCATAGGCTGGAAAGGAGCGGCGGGATGGGACTTATATTAGGGATAGCAGTGGCCATGTTTGGCGTTGCGGCGGGGATTTTGGCGCTGCGCCTGTTGTGCTACCGCAGGCAGGTAAGCCATATTTTAGGGCAAATGGAATTTTTGGGGAAGCCGGACAGCAACTACCGGCTGACTGCCGCAAACCGGGTGGGCAGGACTGGGGAGATGATTTCTGGGATAAACCAGGCAGTGGAGAGCCTGCGGGATGAGGTGCACAGGCTGCAGAAGGCAAACCAAAGCTACCGGGAGAGCATTACCAGTATTTCCCATGATATCCGTACGCCCCTGACTTCTGTGAAGGGTTATGCCCAAATGCTCAGAAACCCAGGGATGCCGGAGGAGAAGAGAAAGGAGTACCTGGGCATTACGGAGCGCCGCCTAGAGGATTTGTCCCAAATGCTGAACCAGCTTTTTGAATATGCCAGGCTGGAGGCCGGGGAGATGGAATTAAGCCTGGAAAGGCTGAATGCCGGGAACCAATTTGCAGAGGTGATTTCCATGTTTTATGAGGAATTTGCCCAGAAAGGCTGCCAGCCAGAGGTGCAAATCCCAGAGGAGCCCTGTTTTATCCAGGCAGACAGCCATGCTTTTGTGCGGATTACCGAGAACCTGATGAAAAATGCATTGGTGCATGGGCTGGGCGGCTACCGTTTTAGGCTGTCCCTTGCAGGCGGTGAGGTATCCATCTGCATTTCCAATGAGACAGACAGCATTGAGGAGAAGGAACTGGACCGTATTTTTGACCGCTTCTATACCACAGACCAATCCAGAAGCCGCAGGAGCACGGGGCTGGGGCTTGCTATTGCCCGGGAATTTACGGAACAGATGGGCGGTACAATCCAGGCTGGGCTGGAAGAGGGCAGGTTTTCCATAGAGGTGAGGTTCCAAAGGGTGGCTTAGAACGGATAATTCACAGATTTTTAATACTTTTTAACGGAATATTTCATATTTTCCTGATGGTTTTCTGTTATAATACTGGTATAATTTAGGAAAACAGTTTGGAAAGAAAGAGGTACAGGACATGACAAACGAAGAATACCATGCGTTTATCCAGCCTTATGCAGATGCCAAGGAAGTACTGCTGGCGCGGCTGAACGTGTTGAAGCATAATTTATACAGCGCATCCTCCGGCAAGCCCATCCACAATATCCAAAGCCGGATGAAGTCAAAGGGCAGCATAGAAGGCAAGCTGCACAAGAAGGAGAAAGAAGCCACAATTATGAATGCAAAGGATTACCTGCAGGATATCGCCGGGGTACGGGTTATCTGCTATTTTGTGGACGATATCTATAATATGGCCGACGCCCTAAAGCGGCAGTCTGACCTAATCGTCATACGGGAGAGGGATTACATCGCAAACCCAAAGCCCAACGGCTACCGAAGCTACCATGTAATTGTGGGGATCCCGGTGTATTGCCTGGACGGGATGGAGTATTTTCCTGTGGAGGTACAGTTCCGCACCATGTCCATGGATTTCTGGGCAAGCATGGAGCATCGGATCCTATATAAGATGGAACGGGAAGACCGGGAACACCTGGCGGCAGAATTAAAGGAATATGCGGAATGCCTGGTAGAGATAGAGGGGCGTTTTGAGCAGTACAGCGTAGGCAATAGCGTAGGGACCAGCGTTTTGGCGAAAGACGAGGAAAAAGCGCCCGCGGACGGCACAGCGGGGGAGGCAGGGGATCCCATCCCCAATCTTGGGGGCGGCAGCACAGGCAAGGAAAGGCTCCTCCCACGGAATATGAGGGGCAATCACAAGGCGAAGAAATACCAGGCCTTGCGGTGGAATGAAGCCTAGGAATAAGTGGGAAGCCAGGAATGGCAAAAAGCCCGCATGGTGGCGGAGGCCATCGGGCAATATGCAGGCGGGAAATGGATCGTATGGGAAAACGTACGGTGAGGGATTAAACGTATGGAAGCGGCATATGCAAGGAAGCTTGTATATGCTGTTTTTTTGGAAAAGCTATCCTACTGCCTAAGATAGTAAGGCAGTTTTATTCCTGCGGGTAATGAGCCAAGCAGCTAGGCTTGCGTGGATATATGGCGGATGCGGCGAGGGTAAGCGCCCAAGGCGTTTTTATGGGCGTTTGCTTCGCGTTTTTGTATAAAATTGGGTTTGTGCCTGCAAATTTGCGTGTTATTCGGAAAATAACTTATATTTTTTTGGAAAATTGCAGATGATAAAAAAAGGATGCAACATTTTGTAATAAAATGTTGCATCGCTTTGAATTTTACACCTTATATATCGAACCGAATAGAAAATACTTAACAGTAAAAATAAAATTTCTGAAAAATATTGATTTCCATATTTTAAGAAGATAGTAATATGATTTAGATGTAAAGTATATTTGCCAAGGATGGGAATGGAAAAATATTTAGGATTAGATTAGACGAAAAAGCACTTGAAACGATAGAACAAATATGTGATATTAAAAGCATGGAAAGCACCTCCTCCAAAGAGGATGCTCCCAAGCGAGGCTTATTTACCTCTCATTGAGAGGCGCCTCTCCTGGTTTGGACAGGAGAGGCATTATTTTTTCCGTTTGTGTTTCCTGTCTCGTCTGAGAAAGGCAAGCAGCGCGATGATTAAACTGCCAAAGGTGCTTTCCATGTATAGATTCTACCATAGGTTCTGGCATATTTCAAGTTATTATGTTATTATCATATAACGTTTCAAGTGTATCTAGCAATTCTTATAGGTTCATATTTAAGAAAACCTCATCTTTCTCATCCTGGTCAATCCCTAAATAACGTTTCGTATTCTGGAAAGAGGAATGGTTAAAAACACGCATCAAAATGGTAGGCTGCGCCCCTGCTTTGCAGGCATGGTATCCAAATGTCTTGCGCAGGGTATGGCAGCTGATTTCAATCTCAAAATGCAATTCATGCCCCGCGTCATTCAGTACGCGGAAGGCCTGGCAGCGGCTTAAGGCTGTCCCCTTGTGTTTCCCGGGGAATAGGAAATCTGCCGGCTGTACATCCAAAAGGCTTTCTTTATATATATTTAAGGCTTCTACCGCATTGCGGTTCAAGGCAATCTGCGTCCTTTTCCCCGTCTTTTTTTCAATTGTCGTGATATGTTTCAGGAAACGCCCTTTTGAAAAATCATATACATCCTGCCAATTCAGGTTCAGTAAATCCCCAATCCGGAGGGCTGAATTTATGCCGAGGCATGTCATGGCGTAATTCCTCATATTCGGCTTTACTGCAAAAAAATAGTTCTTCAGGGCTTCAATGTCTTCAATGTTTTTGATGGGTTGTGTCGCACTCATAATAGACCTCCTGTCTCTTATCCTGCGTTAATAAGTAGCGGCTGGCCTGGGTTCCAAACCCCTGGGACCAGCTATGCAACATTTTATTACAAAATGTTGCATGGAGATATTCGTTCTGGCCGTTCATTTGGAGATGGATTTGGAAACAAGGAGGTTCTTATGCTGAAATTAACAGTAAAGGCAGGCGAGTACCTGCTGGTAGGGGACAATATTAAAGTAGTGTTCACGGGTGGGAGCGCAAATAACATGCACGTCCTGGTGGATGCACCCAAGTCCATGAACATTGTCCGAAGCACGGCGCTTGAGAAGTACGGGATGGCAGCAGATCCCGGGAATGAAGTGAAGCACCACAGGGACCGTAAGCTTTCGCCGGAAGCCCAGGAGAAAATCAGGGCAATCCTTATGGAAGAGAGGAAGAGAGCCAAGAGGGAAGAAAGGGCGAAGGATCCCAAGGTGAAGTATGGGTATTAAAAGAAAGCGCCTTTGGGATGAGGGGAATGGGGATAAAGAGATTCAATAGGTAATATGCAGGGATGCCTAGGGTTCCTGCTTATTATATAAAATGGCCAGCCCGGATAGGACGGGCGGCTCACTGAAATAGCCAATTTACGCGGTAAAGATGCTGCGTAATGGAAAAAAGCATGTACGCAAACGGATTTGCGGCATTATAAGACAAGGAGGAACTAATTATGGCAATGGTAGTACAACACAATCTTGCAGCAATGAACTCTAACAGGATGC
>CAJUSO010000071.1 GCA_910588965.1 uncultured Lachnospiraceae bacterium
CCCATCCGTACATCCTATAGAAAAATGTTTGAAATACAACATTCCCTATAATAAATACATAGATCCAACAAATCTCAAACCTCAATCTTTGCTGGATTTATATGGCATTTTTCTTTGGAATACAAATTATCCTGGCAGACTATCCCTAAGGCACAGCACGCCCCAGCCAAGCTGTGGGTTCGGATACTCTGGCAGTATTGGCAAATGCCTTGCACCCCGGATTAGGTATGCTTTCACTTTCTCCCCATACAGATACGGATCATTCCCCTCTACAATCCCCCACTGCATAAGGAGAGCGGCGCTTCCTGCTACAAAAGGCGTCGCCATTGACGTTCCGCTCCTTACGGCATAGCCGCCGCCTGGCGCGGCAGAGCGGATGTTTACGCCTGGCGCGGCAAGGTCGGGCTTTATTTGGTTGGTCTGCCTGGTATAGCCCCGGCCGGAAAATTCTGCAAGCTGGTTAAATCTTGCATCATATGCCCCAACGGAAATGGACTTTTCAGCCGTAGATGGGATGGTTAAGGTGGTTTCTTCTATGGGGGTTAGAAAGCCGGTTCCTTGGTTGAGCACAGCTTGCCCTGGCAGCCAGAGGTCATAATTGCCTTGTACAATCCTTTCAGGGACTAACAGGATTTTCCATATGCCGGCATCTATATAAGTATCGGAGGGGAGGAAATCAATATAGATTTCCTGGTATAGATTGTAAGGGCTAGGCTCCCCGTAGTAGACCAGCAATTCCGTCTGCCCTATCGTAAACCTCTGGGGGCCTTGGATTTGGCGGATGGGGCCAATGGAAATGCCAGAAGGGCTTTCCAGTATCACATCGTATTCATCTACATAGGATTTCCAAATCTGCAGGTTTAGGCCAGTCTGGTAATTGCCTACCCCCAGTTCAATTTCCCGCTGTTTCCCGGTTTCCAGGGTTCCGGAGGTGTGCCCTCTTGCTGAGCCTTCATTCCCGGTTCCGATAGAAATAGAAGTCTTCCAGTAGTTTGCAATATCGTTGATGTAGCTTTCCAGCAGCGCGGTGCCGCTGTGGGAGCCGTAGGTATTCCCAAAGCTGATATTTACAGACATGGGCATTTGGTACTCCAATGATTTCCTTACAGCATAATCCAGCCCCCGCATAAGCTGGGTGGTCCTAGGGAATCCGTTTGGGTCCTGTGTCCCAAGTTTTACGATTAGGAGCGGGCTTTCGTATGCCACTCCCCGGTTTATCCCTTGCGAAGCATTTCCGTTCCCTGCGGCAATCCCAGCCACATGGGTGCCGTGGCCAGAGGTGTCGCGGCTTGGGACAATGCGGTACTGTTCCTGCTCGTTGGGCGCTTCCAGGGCTTTGTTAATTTCCTCAGCGGTAAACTCCTTGTCCAGGGTCTCGTCATAAAGGGCCAATATCCGGGTGCTTCCGTCCTTATTCCGGAAATCCGGATGGCTGTAGTCTATGCCGGAATCTAAGACAGAGACAATGACGCCTTTGCCGGTCAAGTTATAGCGGGCGCCCTGCAGCGGCGTGATGCAGGAGGACTGCTTGCCTTCCCGCACAGCGAAATAAAGCCGCTTGGGCTTTTCCACATATTCTACCTCTGGGGCGTTTGAAACTTGTTCCATGGCGCTTTCTGGCACGCTGAGGATGGCGTATTCATTCATCAGCTCTGTGACTTGGATATTGGGGTTTTCTTCTGCCAGGCGCATGATATCGCCAGAGTATTTTACAATCAGTTCCCAGCGGTTTTCCTCCGGCTCATACCCTACGCCCAGCTGCAGGGATTTTTCCCGTTCCCTGGGCGTGGCGTCCAGCGCCAGGTTTAATAGATTTTCAAATTTTTCACTGTTTGCTGCCATATGATGTCCCTTCCTGAATGAGCGGCAATTTAGGGTTTTTATTAGAATATGCGGGAAATGCCAAAAAGAAACAGCCCGTGCAGACGGCCCATCCTAAATTGCCCTATCAATAGGGAAATACTAGGAAATTTTTTCAAGAATATCTGTACATAAGATGAAATCTAGCGTATAATAGAGGCAGTATCTGCAAATACATAATATCGGATGAAGGAAAAATATGAAACGGAACATAAGAAAGCCTATTAAGGGCATTAGAATAAAAAATGCGAATTTTGCCATGATTTTGGTATCCTGTATTTTATATATCCTGCTTATTTCTGCTACCATCCATGCTTCAAGGCAATACCATGATGTACAGAAGGCTATGGATACTTATATTGCCTGTGGGCAATGCGATACGCTCCTGACATCAGGTTCGGCTTATCTGACAGAGCAGGCGCGCCTTTATGTAGTAACGGCTAAGGCGCAGTATATGGACCAGTATTTTACGGAGGTCCATACTACCAAGAGGAGGGAGACGGCTGTAGAAGAATTGAAGGCTTATTACGATGGCAATGAAATCTACAGTATCCTCCAGAGCGCACTTGAAGAATCGAATAAATTAATGGTACAGGAAATATACGCCATGAAGCTGGTGGCTGTTGCCGAGGGGGAGGAGGCAGGCAGCCTGCCAGAAGAACTTAAGGAAATACAGCTGTCAGAAGCTGATATGGGCCTTGGCCAGGAGGGGATGAGGAAAAAGGCGCAGGATATGGTCTTTGGCAGCGAGTACCAGGGTTCGAAGGAAGAGATTGCAGGCCATGTAAGCCGGTTTATGGACAGTATCCAGGAGGCTACGAGCCGCAGGATGGGCAAAAGCGCAGATAACCTGGAGGCGACCATGTCCAGGCAGAGGATCCTGGTAAGCATCCTATTTATTGAGAGCATCATTACCTTTATCATGATTATCCTGCTGATTGTCAAACCGCTGCAGGTATATGTAAAGTGCATCCGGGAAGATAAGATGATGGAAATTACCGGGTCTTATGAGTTCAAGTACTTGGCGCTGACATACAATGATATCTATGAGGTGAACGCCACCAATGAGGCAATGCTGCGTTACCAGGCGGAGCATGACCCGCTGACAGGCATTATAAACAGGGGCGCGTTTGACCAGCTGAAGCAGATTTTCCATGCAAAATCCAAGTCCCTGGGCCTTCTGATTATAGATGTGGACAAGTTTAAGCTGGTCAATGACGGATATGGGCATGAGATGGGGGACCAGATCCTGAAAAGGGTGGCAAAGCTGCTAGAAGAGAGCTTCCGTGCGACGGATTATCCTGCCCGGATTGGCGGGGATGAATTTGCTGTTATCCTGACAAATGTCTCAGAGAACCAGAAGGATATTATTGAAGGGAAAATCGCCCATATTAATGACTGCCTGCTGCATCCTCCTAAGGGGATGCCTAGGGTAACTTTAAGTGTGGGAGGCGCATTTTCCGATGATGGGTTTACAGATGATTTGTACCGAAAGGCAGATTTAGCCTTATATGACGTAAAGGAACATGGACGCTGCGGCTGCAGGTTTTATGATGAGGGCCATGAATACCATAAGGATGATAAGAAATGTGAAGGCTGTTAGCACGGCAAGAAGGAGAAAGGGAATAGGGAGTAGGCCATGACAAAGGGCTGCGGCATTCTGTATCTGCCGCAGCCCTTATAGCTGCCTGATTCTGCTGTGATGTACCTTATCGAGCATCTGTTTGTAAAAAGCTGCGGTAGATGCTTTAGAAGAAATTGTTGTAATAGCTCCCATAGGAATAATTATAGTTGTACGCCCCGCTTTTGCCATAGGTATTGGATTTGCTGGCTTCGTTCTGGGCATAGGAATCAATGACGGAGGCTTTCGCGGATACGGAATACCCGTAGGATCCTGCCCCATTGAATAAGCCCTTGACCACTTCCATGTCTGCTTTTAGGAAGGCTTCCTTGTCAATGCTTAAGCTGTTGTCCTTGTTGATCGTGATGCCAATCTTGCCCAAGGTCTTTTCCTGGCGGTCTGTCAGGCTGATTAATTGGTTCATGTTACGGTCAATGGACTTGGTGTTGGTATCTTCTGCGTTTGCAGCCAGGTTGTTGTAGTTCCTTACGAAGTCATTTACCTTCTTGTAAATAGCCTCTGTGTCATAGCCTTTCTTAACAGTGCCGTCTTCCTGCTTGATGTCAACCTTCTGGAAGACGTTCTTCGTACCCCTAGCCAGTAAGGCATCGGCGCTTTCCTTTAAATCTTCAGCGCTGTTTTCAATCCTGCTGAGCTTCTTTGCAGAATCCTTCGCAATGGAAGTAGAGGTAGGGGTGTTTGTGCCTTTGGATACGCTGGAATTGTTATCCTGGCCATAATAAGACTTCAGCAGCTTGTAATAAGCCCCGCTCCGGATGCTTGCATAATCGGAGAGGATATTGCCCATGCCCCCGGAGTTGGAGCCCAGGCTTGAGAATAATGTGTTGATTGAATTGGAATTATTAAATCCAAAAAATGACATATCCATCACTCCTTTGAATATTTGCATATATTTTATGGAATCAGTCCCACGTTAAGGTAAATAATACCTTATATGGCATATATCGGTATTATCCTTATTATCTTTAGGGGCGTTGTGTATAAAGTGCTATTTGCCAAACAGGGGTGTGGAAAAGTAGCGTTCCGCCGTATCTGGGAGGATGGTGACGACGGTCTTGCCTTTCCCCAGTTTTTTGGCCAGCTTCAGTGCGGCCGCTACATTGGTCCCGCTGGAAATCCCGCATAAAATCCCTTCCTCCGTGGCCAGCCTTTTGGAAGTGGATAGGGCTTCGCCGTCTGTGATGATACAGACGTCATCGTATATCTGCTGGTTTAGGATGGCAGGGATAAGCCCGTCCCCTATCCCCATCTGAAGGTGGGTGCCAATCGACCCGCCGGAGAGGATTGCGGCATGTTCCGGCTCTACAGCCCAGATTTCCATTCCCGGGTTCTGGGCTTTGATTGTCTCGCCTACTCCTGTGATGGTGCCGCCTGTGCCGATGCCGGAGCAGAATCCATGGATGGGGCCGCCTACCTGGTCCAGGATTTCAAGGCCGGTCTGGGAGCGGTGGACCGCTGGGTTGGCCGGGTTCTCAAATTGCTGGGGCACAAAGACCCTGGGGTCTTGGCGGGCCATGGCAAGGGCAGTCTGCAGGCATTCTTCGATACATGCCCCGATATTCCCTGCGTCATGGATTAAGATTACCTCTGCGCCGTACTGCCTGACAAGCTTGCGCCGTTCTTCGCTGACGGAGTCTGGCATGATGATTTTCGTCTGGTAGCCGCGGACGGCGCCTACCAAGGCAAGGCCGATGCCCTGGTTGCCGCTGGTGGGTTCTACAATAATCGTGCCCTCTTGGATTAGGCCTTGCTGTTCTGCCGCCAGGATCATATTATAGGCAGTCCGTGTCTTGATAGAGCCCCCTACGTTCAGGCCTTCGAATTTTACCAGGACCTGGGCGCTGTCTGGGCTTGCCATGCGGTTCAAGCGTATTAGGGGGGTATTGCCCATGGCGGCTAATATATTTTCATAAATCATGGTGTTTATCCTTTCCCATTCTATAGTATTCCAGCGTGTCTGAAAAAAGCATTGCGGCAAGGATTATGGGTCGCTTGCTGCAATGCTTCTGATTGCGGGGGCAGGATTTGAACCTGCGGCCTCCGGGTTATGAGCCCGACGAGCTTCCAGACTGCTCTACCCCGCGGTATCCTTGGCTGGATTGGGGGAGGCGCATAGGGTGCGCTGCCCTTCCAGGCATTTTCCATATTATAGGCTATATTGCCTGGAATGTCAAATTATTTTTCTATTTTTGCGATTCCTCATAGGCTGCCCGGCAGGCTTTGGCTAATTGGTCCCCGCAGGAGGTAGGCCGCCCGTTGCAGGAAATGCCGCCGATTTTCTCCTCGACCTGCTCGATGGTCAGTCCTTCGACTAATTTGGGGATGGCCTGCAGGTTGCCGTTGCAGCCGCCGGTGAATTTTACATATTTTACAATATTGCCCTCCAGTTCTACTTCGATTAATTTGGAGCACGTGCCTTTGGTGTGGTATAAGAAACCCATAAATATCCGTCCTTTCTGGAATGATTTAAGATGTAGCTTTTTGGAATAGTATACCATAAAGGAAGCCGTGGGAGAATATGCGGAAGCAGATTTCATAAAAAATTCATAATTCGTTCATGGCATAAAGTATTGTATAGCAAAACATAAAGTGTTACAATGTAAGAAGTTGCCTGCCCGGGCAGGTGTTTAGATTTGAATAGAAAATAGGAGCATAAACATGGGTATTGTAGATAAGATATTTGGGACACATAGTGAACGGGAATTAAAAAGGGTCAAGCCAATTGTGGACAAGATTGAGTCTTACCGCCCGTCTATGATGGAATTGTCCGATGAAGCGTTAAGGGGTAAGACAAAGGAATTTAAAAAGCGCCTGGAAGAGGGAGCGACCTTGGACCAAATCCTCCCAGAGGCATATGCGGCTGTGCGTGAGGCTGCAAGGAGGTCTTTGGGGATGGAGCATTACCGGGTGCAGCTGATTGGCGGCGTCATCCTGCACCAGGGGCGTATTGCAGAGATGAAGACAGGGGAAGGTAAGACGCTGGTATCTACCCTGCCTGCCTATCTGAATGCATTGGAAGGGAAAGGCGTCCATATCGTCACGGTCAACGACTACCTGGCAAACCGTGATGCGGAATGGATGGGGAAGGTCCATGAATTTTTGGGGCTGACCGTGGGCGTCGTGCTCAATTCCATGGATAATGACGAGCGGCGCGAGGCATATGGCTGCGACATTACCTATGTTACCAATAATGAGCTGGGTTTTGATTACCTGCGTGACAATATGGTGATTTATAAGGAACAGCTGGTACAAAGGGATTTGCATTTTGCGATTATCGACGAGGTGGACTCGGTGCTGATTGACGAGGCCAGGACCCCGTTGATTATTTCTGGGCAGAGCGGCAAATCCACGAGCCTGTACGAGGCATGCGATATTTTGGCAAGGCAGATGACGCGTGGCGAGGATATGCCGGAATTTTCCAAAATGGACGCCATTATGGGCGTGGTACAGGAGGAAACCGGTGATTTTATCGTCAATGAAAAGGACAAGGTGGTGAACCTTACTGCAGACGGGGTAAAGAAAGTGGAGAAGTTCTTCCACATTGAGAACCTGGCAGACGCAGATAACCTGGAAATCCAGCATAATGTCATACTGGCATTGCGCGCCCACAACCTGATGTTCCGCGACCAGGATTATGTGGTACAGGATGAAAAGGTATTGATTGTAGATGAATTTACCGGGCGTATTATGCCAGGGCGGCGTTACTCAGACGGGCTCCACCAGGCCATTGAGGCAAAGGAGCATGTGAAGGTAAAACGGGAGAGCAAAACCCTGGCCACCATTACGTTCCAGAATTTCTTTAATAAATATACGAAGAAGGCCGGCATGACCGGTACTGCCCTGACAGAGGAAAAGGAATTCCGTGATATATATGGGATGGACGTAATTGAGATCCCTACGAATCGGCCGGTAGTCCGCAAGGACCTGCAGGATGCCGTTTATAAGACCAAGAAGGAAAAATTCCGGGCAGTGGTGGAGGAAATCAAAAAGGCCAATGAGAAGGGGCAGCCTGTCCTGGTGGGCACGATTACCATCGAGACTTCAGAATTGCTCAGCGGGATGCTAAAGCGCAACGGCGTCCCGCACAAGGTATTGAATGCAAAGTTCCATGAGCTGGAAGCGGAAATCGTGGCGGAGGCGGGCCAGCATGGAGCCGTTACGATTGCTACAAACATGGCAGGCCGTGGTACGGACATCAAGCTGGACGAGGATGCCAAGGCGGCCGGCGGCCTTAAGATTATAGGTACGGAGCGCCATGAGTCAAGGCGTATTGACAACCAGCTCCGCGGCCGTTCCGGGCGCCAGGGGGATCCAGGGGAATCCCAGTTCTTTATTTCCTTAGAGGATGACCTGATGCGCCTGTTTGGGTCTGAGAAGCTGATGGGGATGTTCAATACCTTAGGCGTTCCGGAGGACGAGCAGATACAGCATAAGATGCTGACCAATGCCATTGAGAAGGCACAGATGAAGATTGAGGGCAATAACTTTGGGATCCGTAAGAACCTGCTGGAATATGACCAGGTGATGAATGAGCAGAGGGAAATCATCTATGCAGAGCGGCGCCGGGTGTTGGATGGCGAGAGCATGAGGGATGTGATTTACAAGATGATTACGGACCGGGTGGAGAATACCGTGGACACTTGCATTTCTTCTGACCAGGACAGCGAAGAATGGGATCTGAATGAACTGAACCAGCTGCTGCTGCCCATCATCCCGGTGGAGCAGATTATGCCGGAGGATGTGAAGGATATCCGTGCCAATGAGTTAAAGCACAAGCTGAAGGAACAGGCTGTGAAGAAGTATGAATTGAAGGAAGCGGAATTCCCAGAGCCGGAGGCTGTCCGGGAGCTGGAGCGGGTGGTATTGCTTAAGACGATTGACCGGAAGTGGATGGACCATATTGACGATATGGATCAGCTCCGCCAGGGTATCGGGCTGCAGGCTTATGGCCAGCGGGATCCATTGGTGGAATATAAGATGAGCGGTTATGACATGTTTGATAACATGATTGCCAATATCCAGGAAGAAACCATCCGCCTGCTGTTCCATGTACGGATTGAACAGAAGGTAGAAAGGGAACAGGTAGCGAAGGTTACCGGCACCAACAGGGATGAATCCCTGCAGAAGGGGCCGAAGAAACGGGAATCTGCGAAGGTTTACCCGAACGATCCCTGCCCGTGCGGCAGCGGCAAGAAGTATAAGCAGTGCTGCGGCAGGAAATAAGGATGGGGTTTCAGATTAAGATGAGGTAAAGAATAGGAGCAGGCTTGAAAGCGGATGCAACGCGTTCCAAGCTGCTCCTTTCCTTTGCAGGGGCTTTTGGCAAGCCAGGCATTATTTAATAGGCTTTTCCCCAATAAATCAGTTTATGGGCTGGTTTTTTACAGCAGACGCACTCATCAGAGAGGGCCTCATGGTCTCCAAAGGGGATACAGCGCGAAGTGGCGGTTGTATCTTCTTTGATTTTGGCTTCACATGCCGCGTCGCCGCACCACATTGCCCGGATAAACCCTGGCTTATGCTCAACGGCGTCTTTAAATTCTTCATAAGTCTTTACGTCTGAAATATGGGCGTCCCTATGTGCCTTGGCACGGGCAAACATATCCTTTTGGATGGTATCTAAAAGCCCTGCGGCTACAGCGGCGGCTTCCTCCAGTGTGCATTCTGTCTTCTCGCGGGTATCGCGGCGTACCAGCACGCATTTTTTTGCTTCGATATCTTTGGGGCCTAATTCTAAGCGGATGGGGATCCCACGCATTTCCTGTTCTGCAAATTTCCATCCGGGGCTCTTTTCGCTGTCGTCCATTTTTACACGGATGCCGGCCTGTTTCAGGGCATCACGGATTTCAGCGGCTTTGTCCAGGACCCCTTCCTTATGCTGCTGGATGGGGATGACCATCACCTGTGTGGGTGCAATCCTTGGCGGCAGCACAAGGCCGGAATCATCCCCATGTACCATAATGATGCCTCCGATTAAGCGGGTAGACATGCCCCAGGAAGTCTGGTGGATATACTGGAGCTTATTCTCTTTGTCTGTGTACTGGATATGGAATGCCTTTGCAAACCCGTCCCCAAAGTTATGGCTGGTGCCGGACTGCAGGGCTTTCCCATCATGCATCAAGGCCTCAATGGTATAGGTGGCCTCTGCGCCTGCAAATTTCTCTTTATCCGTCTTCTGCCCGCGGATTACTGGGATTGCCAGGACTTCTTCGCAGAAATCTGCATATAGGTGCAGCATCTGGAGGGTCCTTTCCTGGGCGTCTTCTGCTGTGGCATGGGCGGTGTGGCCTTCCTGCCACAGGAACTCCCTCGAACGGAGGAAGGGGCGGGTCTCCTTTTCCCAGCGTACCACGGAGCACCACTGGTTATAGCATTTTGGCAAGTCACGGTAAGACTGGACGTCATTTGCGTAAAAATCACAGAATAATGTCTCAGAGGTAGGGCGGACGCACAGCCGTTCCTGTAAGGGGTTCAATCCCCCATGGGTGACCCATGCCACTTCCGGGGCAAAGCCCTCCACATGGTCTTTTTCCTTCTGCAGGAGGCTTTCCGGGATAAACATAGGCATGTATACGTTCTCAACCCCTGTTTCTTTAAAGCGCTTATCCAGTTCCTGCTGGATATTTTCCCAGATGGCGTAACCGGCCGGCTTAATTACCATGCATCCTTTTACGCTGGAATAATCAATCAATTCCGCTTTTTTTACCACATCGGTGTACCATTGGGCAAAATCTGTTTCCATGGAGGTAATTGCCTCCACCAATTTCTTATCCTTTCCCATTTTCCTGATTCTCCTTTCCTGTATGTTCCGTATGGTTGTGTATATCCATATAAAAATATAAAACCGCCGGGCATCCATCCCCAGAAGGGACCGGATATCCGGCGGTACCACCCTGATTAATGCAAAAACGCACTCTCTCAATTGCTTTAACGCAGCAGTACGGCGTATTTTCATACGCAGCTCCAAGGAGGGTTCCAGATATTGTTATGGGGAACTTCTCACCATGCGTTCCTTCTCTGTGCATCTTCTTATCTGTACTAGCCCTTTTCATCGCCAAATTGCTATTGATACAATTGGATCCTTTCCTTGACATGGATTATTGTAGGGCAAATGCTTTAAGTTGTCAAGTAGATTTCCTTAATTAAAATATAGGAGAGCGGCCCTAATGCAAACCCCCATAATCCGTAAATCCCCAAACCCACATACATGCTTACAATTACGGTAAGGGGCGGCATCCCTAATTTGTTCCCCAGAAGCTTTGGCTCCAGGATTTCCCTCATAAGGCTGCAGATGGTGTAGATAGCCGCATAGATGGCTGCCAGCATATATTTCCCCTGGATGACTTCAAATAAAGCCCAAGGCACGAAGACAGTCCCTGTTCCCAGGAAAGGCATGGCGTCGCATATGCCGATGCTGCAGCCAGTAAGCAAGGCATATTCATTTCCGGAAAGGTACAGGCCGATAACGCAGGTTATGCTGATAATAACGAGGATAATCAGCTGGGACTTGATGTAAGCCCCGCCGGCTGCATAGGTCCTGCGGCAGACCCGCAGGCTAATCTTGCCGATGGGATGGTGTTCCAGGCTGCTGCGTATGCTTTTGTAATCTTTCAGGATTAAAATCGTGCTGATGATAATTACAAAACAGATGCCTACGAGTATAAACAGGTTTTTGGCATAAGTAATCGTCCCATTCATGACAGCGGGAAAAAGATTAGACTGGAAATGCTCCATGATTTCCGGCAGCCTCTGTTCTACGCCGCTTTGGATATCCGTTGCTTTTATACCGGTGATATTTTCCATCTGGAAGCAGCAGTCCTCCCAAAACTGTGCTGCCTGCTGCCTATATACCTCCAGGTTTTCAGCCACATTCCGTATTTGGTCTCCTAGGGTTTTTAGGAAAAATGCCACCAGCAGGGTTAAAGATACCGTTAAGACGCCCACCATGAGGGAGGACCAGAGCGTCCGTTTCAGCTTAAACTTGCGTTCTAGCTTCTCCACTGCGGGATTCAAAAGCTTTGCCAGCAAAAATGCAACCAAAAAAGGAAGGAATAAGGGAACCAGCCAACGGATACTGGCATAGACAGCTAGGGTAATCAGGGCTATTTTTCCAATGCACCATATATTTTCTTTTGCTTTATTTTTCATAAAAGCAGTATGTGCGTGTTTTGGCGTTTTATACGTTGGGATAAGCCGTTGCCAGCTGCATTTTATGGGTTCTTTTCTGCAAGCTGGAAATTGGGGTGGGAAAACAGAATCCCTTTTGGCTCGGCGGAAAAAACCATGGTTTTCCCTGTCTTTGGATGGGAAAAGGAAATCTGTGTGGAGCACAGCCCGATGGGCAGGTAGCCGGAAGGGCAATTTTTATTGTATTTTTTGTCCCCTACTAAGGGATGGCCTGCATGGGACATCTGTACCCGGATTTGATGGTGCCTTCCTGTTTCCAGGGAAATGCTGATATAGCTTAAAGGCTGTGCTGCGCCTTTTGGCAATGCGGCTGGATTTCCCACATATGCCCAAAAGCTTGCCAGTTCTTCCGGCTCCTTTATGGTTTTTTGTATTTTATAATGCAGCCTTGCCAGCTTGGCGCCTTTCTGGCTGGGGGAGACTACCGTAGAAGTGTTGCTTTTCCCATCCCGCAGCAAATAGTCCTCCAGCTTGCCGGAAGGCTCCGGGAAAATACCTTCTACGAGAGCCAGGTATTGTTTGTCCATGCATTTTTGCTGCAGCTGCCGGCTGAGGGAGGCCGCAGCCTCTTTGGACCGTGCAAATACCATGATGCCTTCTACCGGCTGGTCCAGGCGGTGTACCAAATATATGCCGCTGCCCTCCCCTTTTTTGGCAGAGTAATTCCGCAGCATGCTTACCATATCCTGTTTGCCGACAGCTTGTGCCTGGACAGGGATGCCAGGCATCTTGCGGCAGACAAATATTGCATCGTCTTCATAGATAATGTCTATCGTAACATCCATAAAAGCGCCGTCCTTCCTAATAAGAAATATTGGGCTTGCAGGGCCGTTCTTTCTGTAATGAAGAAAACCCCTTGCCGGGGAGTGTGCTTGAGACGAATGGTTGCCTATCCCACACTCCCTTAGAAGCCAGAGGTTTTGGTTCTATTTCATCTTCCGTTTTGATATGGTATCTAGGCGCCCTTTAAGATAGCCCTGATAGGGCTGCCTGGTTATTCCTGGCTGCCTGTTTCCGTTGCCTCACCGAAACCTGCAGCTGCCCCGGCGTTCTCTGCGTCTGCTCCGCCTTCGGTACAGGGTTCTTCGGTGCAGGGTTCTTCTGCATAGGGTTCTTCTGCGCAGGATTCTTCGGTACAGGGTTCCATTTCGCTGCCTTTTGCTTCTTCTGGCTCTTTTGCAAAAATATCTTCATATTTTGTGCCGCATTTTCTGCAGTACACAGAATCCTGTTCCAGGAGTATGCCGCAGCTTGGGCATTTTTTCTGGCCTTTTATAGCTGCAATGTCCAGTTCTAATTGCAGTATCTCCTGCAGTTTTTCCTTAATTACGCTGATTTCCTCGAAAAAGGGTTCTTCGTCATCTTTGTGGAGGGCAAAGTACTGCTTGCCAATTTCTAAATATTGCTTCTGTACAAATTCTTCCTTCTTTTTCATGCTCATGTTTAATTTGGCAAGCTCTGTCAGTTCTTTGGCTTTTTGGGATACGTCTTTGCCTGTCTCTGTGATGGTTTCTCCTAGCTTTGAAAAAAAGTCCATATCGTTTCCTCCTTAAGTTGGCGCCTGTGCGCCACACATACCGGTTGGCTGTACCTGCAGCAACCGCATATTACTTCCGTGGGCACGGCTGGTCTGTTGTCTGCGCCATGCGAACATCCATACAATCCCACTCATCCCAATTAAGATTATATCATCAATTGCCTGCTGCTTCAAGGTTTTCAGGAACATATCTTTCTTTGTTTATTGTTTAAAATGTATAGAAATTATTATAATTATTAAAAATAAATGGATAAAATAGATAAACTGAAAAAAGTTTAAAAAAAGTGTTGACATTTGCAGCATATGTTGGTAGAATAGCCTTGTTGTTGAAACACGCATGACGAGCCCAGTTAGCTCAGTTGGTAGAGCAGAGGACTGAAAATCCTCGTGTCTCT
>CAJUSO010000072.1 GCA_910588965.1 uncultured Lachnospiraceae bacterium
TTTGGAGGCCAGGTGGAGGAAGGGCAGAAGGCCGCATGGCGGGATGAGATTATGGAGCTGGAAGGGGAAATTATCTTCGATAACAATGAGGAAATGATTGGAAGAGAGCTTTGGGCCATGGTAGAAGGGAAGGTGGACGGGGAAAATGCCTATGTGGGCAGGACCTACCGGGACGCCCCTGAGATTGACGGTTATATCTTCCTCCATACAGATGAGCCCCTGATGACGGGTGATTTTGTCAAGGTACGGGTGACAGGGGCCTTTGAATATGATTTGATAGGAGAGGTGATGGGATGAACTTGCCAAATAAGCTGACCATATTGCGGGTGGTCTTGATTGTGCCCTTTGTCGTGTGCATGCTGCTGCCAGGGCTTGGGGACGCCGGGATGTATGCGGCCGTGGCATTCTTTGCGGTTGCAAGCCTTACAGACCTTTTGGATGGGAAAATTGCAAGAAAGTATAACCTAGTGACAAATTTCGGGAAATTTATGGACCCCTTAGCGGATAAACTTTTAGTAGCGGCTGCCCTGATTTGCCTGTCAGCGAATGGGAGTCTGGCCGCCTGGATTTCCATTATCATTATCAGCAGGGAGTTCATTATCAGCGGTTTCCGCCTGGTGGCCTCTGATAATGGGGTTGTAATTGCGGCAAGCTATTGGGGGAAGTTTAAGACCACCTTCCAGATGGCCATGATTGTCATGCTGATTTTGGATTATGAGGACCAGGCGTACCAAGCCTGTACCGTGGCCGTTACTTATGTGGCGCTGGCGCTGACGGTCATCTCACTGGTGGATTATATTGCAAAAAATAAGGGGGTATTGAAGGAACAGAAATAAGGAATAGGAGCACAATGAGTATGACAGTAGAATTAATATGCGTAGGGACAGAACTTTTATTGGGGAATACTGTGAACACAAACGCGGCGTTTCTTTCAGAACAGTGCGCCATGCTGGGGCTTTCCATGTATTACCAGAGCGTGGTAGGGGACAACCCTGGCAGGCTGGAGGGGCTTTTGCAGGCGGCAAAGGGACGGTCGGACATTATCATCCTGTCTGGGGGGCTGGGGCCTACCCAGGATGACCTGACAAAAGAAACGGCAGCAGCCGTAATGGGGAAAAAGCTGGTGGAGGACAGCAAGGCACGGGAAGGGATCCAACAGTTTATGGCCAAACGGGGGAGGGAAATCACAGAGAACAATTGGAAGCAGGCCATGGTGCCGGAAGGCTGTAAAGTGCTCTACAACCCCAATGGGACGGCGCCGGGCATAATTATAGAGGATGGGGATACTTGCATGGTGCTGCTGCCAGGGCCGCCCAACGAGTTAATCCCTATGTTTGAGGAACAGGTATACCCTTATCTCCATAACCTGCAGCCTGAGGTTATCTGTTCGCGGATGGTGAAGCTCTGCGGGATTGGGGAAAGCGCGGCTGAGACAGAAATCCTGGATTTGATTGAGGGGCAGCAAAACCCTACCGTTGCGCCTTATGCCAAGACAGGGGAAGTGCATCTGCGCATAACGGCGAAGGCAGAAAGCGAGGACGCAGCTTATGCGCTGATTGGCCCAATGGAAGAAGAACTCCAGAGACGGTTTGGCAGCCTGGTATATACGGATGACCCGCAGGTTACCCTGGAGATGGCCATTGCCAAGCTTTTGGAAGGGCGGCAGCTTACGGTGACAACGGCAGAGTCCTGCACAGGGGGCCTGCTGGCAGGGCGGCTGATCAATGTGCCGGGGATTTCGTCCTATTTTAAGGAAGGGCATATTACCTATTCCAATGAAGCCAAAGAAAAAATCCTGGGCGTCTCCCACGATACCTTGGAACGGTACGGCGCCGTCAGTGCGCAGACTGCCGAAGAGATGGCAAAAGGCGGCGCCAGGGCGGCAGGGGCGGATATCTGCGTGGCCATAACAGGGATTGCAGGGCCAGAGGGCGGCACGGAGGAAAAGCCGGTAGGCCTTGTCTATATCAGCTGCTGGTGCAAGGGCAGGATCCTTACCCAGAAGAACCTGTATACCGGGAGCCGCAGCAAAATAAGGGAATATTCTGTGGCCAGCGCACTGACATTGCTGCGCCAGGCCATTTTGGAGGAAGGGAATACGCAGGATTCCCAGTAGCATATGGACCGGGCGTCCGATGGATTGCCCGTAGGAATCAAAAGAATTATTTTTAGAAGAGGTACGGATATGAGGATTATAGCAGGCAAGGCGCGCCGCCTTCCCCTAAAGACAGCCCCAGGCTTGGACACCCGCCCAACGTCGGACCGCATCAAGGAGACGCTTTTTAACATCTTGTCCCCGCAGCTGCCAGGCTGCCGCTTTTTGGATTTGTTTGCAGGGAGCGGCCAGATTGGCTTGGAGGCCGCCAGCCGTGGGGCCAAAAAGGCGGTATTTGTAGAAAACAACAGGAAGGCTGCGGCCTGCATCCAGGAAAATATCGCTTTTACAAAGCTGGCGGACAGCTGCGTCCTACTGCAGAGGGATGTGGTTTCCGCCATCCGCCGGATGGAAGGGGAGGAAGCCTTTGATCTTGTTTTTTTAGACCCGCCCTACGGGAAGGGGCTGGAGGAGGAGGCCCTTAAGGCATTGGCAGGGTCAGGCCTGATTACAAAAGAAACGCTGGTCATCCTGGAGGCAAGGCTGGATTTTCCGCTAGCCTTGGCTGGGGAATGGGGATATATGGTTACAAGGGAGAAAACCTATAAGACGAACCAGCATTTATTTTTACAGCTAAAATAAGGGAGTTACTATGAGAAGAGCAATTTATCCGGGAAGCTTTGACCCGGCTACATTTGGACATATTGATATGATTCAGCGTTCTGCCCAGATTGTGGACGAATTGGTGGTGGCGGTATTGATAAATAGTGCAAAAAGCCCATTGTTTTCTGTGGAGGAACGTGTTAGTATGTTAGAAGAAATAACAGGGCACATCCCCAATGTGCGGATCCAGTCTTTCAATGGGCTTTTGATTGACTATGCCAGGGAAGTAGGGGCCTCTATTATCATACGGGGGCTGCGGGCTGTCACGGATTTTGAATATGAGCTCCAGATTGCCCAGACAAACCGCATCGTCAATGCGCAAGTAGACACGGTTTTCTTGACTACCAGCCTGGAATATGCCTACCTGAGTTCTACCATTGTGAAGGAGGTAGCTTCCTATGGGGGGGATATTTCCCATTTTGTGCCAGAGAGGCTGATAGGCAGGATTTATGCAAAATACCCTGTGGCGGGGCATCAAAGGAGCGGAATATGAGCAGTAAAATAGAGCAGATGATTGATGAGATTGAAGAATATATTGAAAATTGCAGGTACCAGCCCCTGTCCAATTCTAAGATTTTAGTAAACAAGGAAGATTTCTTGGATTTGCTGGCAGAGCTTCGGAGGCGCACCCCGGACGAGATAAAGCGCTACCAGAAAATGATTAGCAACAAAGAGGCTATCCTGGCAGATGCGAAGTCAAAGGCAAAAGCCATTATTTCCCAGGCAGAGGTGCAGAATACGGAGATGGTCAGCGAGCACCAGATTATGCAGCAGGCCTATGCCCAAGCCAATGAGGTAGTGGCCTTTGCGTCCAAGCAGGCACAGGACATTGTGGACGCCGCGTCCAATGATGCGTATCAGATACGGATGAATGCCATCCAATATACGGATGACGTGCTTAAAAGCTTAGAGGATATTGTGGGGAATGCCTTAGAGACCACAAGGGCCAGGACGGAAAACCTTTTAAATTCCCTGCAGGGCTGTTATGAGATGGTAAGCATCAACCGGGCGGAACTGAGCGCGGTACAGGAGGATGAGCAGCCTCCTGCGGGGGAAGGAAGCCAAGAGGAAGCAGAAGGCAGCTTACCAGAAGAAGGGATGGACGGGAAATAAGGCTAGGATACATAAAGGGCTGCCAGGGCAAAGGACAGCAGGGTGGCCAGGAGTTTTACCTTTATATAAGGCAGGAGGGGGAAGCCTGCGTTTTTGACCATGGAAGATGTCTGCGCCAGGCCTGAGAGCCCGCCGAAGGCGGTAAAGGCCATCAGGAGCGGATAGGCCTCCTGGAAGCCCAAGGCCTGCCTTGCCGTATAGGCGGCCCCATTGGTAATTTCCGTAAAGCCAATGAGCATGCATTTTGCCAGGGGCGCCTCTATGGGGAGGAGGGCGGCCATCTGCGCCAGGATGGCGAACATGACGATATAGCCCCCTAGCTTCGCCAAAGTCTCAAAACCGTTCATAATGCCGGCATCTATGATTTGGAAGTTCATGGATGCGGGCTTTTTTTGTGCAGATTCCAAGGGGGAGGAAAACCTGCGGTTCCAGTTTTGGAGCATGTAGATTGCCAGGGGCGGGGCATATAGGATGAGGTAAGTGGGCAGCCGAAGTTCTGGGTGGCCCAGGCAGTCCTTCAGGATGAAGCTGCTGATAAACATGGGGCTGATATTGTTGCAGGCGCAGCAGAGGCGCTGTCCTTCTTCCCGGGACATCTTCCCGGCTTCCACCAGTTCCGCCGTAATCTTGCTCCCCATCGGGAAGCCGAAGAGCAGCCCTGCAGTTAAAGGGAACACCCCTGCGCTGCTGACAGGGAAGATATGCTTTAGGGGGCGGTGGACAGCCCGGGCCAGCCCATCCAGGATCCCTGCATGGATTAAGAGATAGGACAGGATGGAAAAGGGCAGGAGGGTGGGCAGCAGGTTCTCCTGCCAGAGGCGGAGGCCCAAGGCGGCTGCCTGGACGGATTCCTGTGGGAAAAATAATATGTAGAGTAAAAAGCCAACCGCTGTGACGGCGTATACGGATTTTTTCATAAATTTCTTCCGCCTTTCTCTGGCTTGATTTCCATGGGCAGTTACATTATAATATTTTTGTAGACAATTTATTTTATGACACAATGCCATAAATATGACTTTTAGCCCGTATGCTGTATCAAAGGCCCTGCAGCCTGGGCAGTTCCCCTATGAAAATATGGATGGGGAGGGATAATTTCCATAGGTTTGGGCATATAGGTTAAGAGGCAATCTATTAGGATAGAACGTATGGTTCGTAGAATGGAGGCAATGCATTATGGGAGTTTGTGAGCATTTGGAGCCCCAAAGGGTGTTCCACTATTTTGAGGAAATCTGCCGTATCCCCCATGGTTCTGGGAATACGGGGGAAATCAGCAGCTATTGTGTGGCTTTTGCAAAGGACCATGGCCTAAAATGGCTGCAGGACGGCAGCGGCAATGTAATCATATTTAAGGATGGGACAGAAGGGTATGAAGCATCAGACCCGGTAATCATCCAAGGCCATATGGATATGGTCTGTGAAAAGGAAAGCGGCGCGGGCATTGACTTTGAGAAGGATGGGCTGGACTTATATGTCGACGGGGATTTCCTGCGGGCCAGGGGGACCACCCTTGGGGGGGATGACGGCATTGCGCTGGCCTATGCCTTTGCCCTGCTCGAAGACGGCACATTGCCCCATCCGCCCCTGGAGGCAGTCTTTACGGTAGACGAGGAAATCGGCCTGCTGGGGGCGGAAGGGATTGACCTTTCCATGCTAAAGGGCAAGAAGCTATTAAACCTGGATTCTGATGAGGAGGGTGTTTTCTATACCAGCTGCGCCGGGGGGCTGCAGGCAGAATGCAAGATCCCTATCGCCCGGGAAGAGAAGGAAGGCGCTGTATTTGAGATAAAGGTGTCTGGCCTTAGGGGAGGGCATTCCGGTTCAGAAATCCATAAGGAACGTGGGAACGCCATCTTCCTGATGGGGCGCCTGCTGGCGGCTTTGGAGGCAGAAATCCCATATTCCATCCTCTCGCTTCAAGGAGGGCTGAAAGACAATGCCATCCCAAGGGAGGCCTGCTGTGAAATCCTGTTGGGAGCCCCGCTGCCTGCCGCAGAGGATAAGGAGGGGCAGGACGGGAGCCTGGAGGATCCAGAAAGCCGCCTGCTGGAACTTGTCGGCAGGGTAGCAGCAGAATGGAAGAAGGAATACCATAGCACAGACCCAGGCGTATCTGCTTCCTGCCAGAAAACCGGAAATGGGTGCAGGACTGCCTTGGCGCCGGCATCCCAGGAAAAAGTACTGTTTTTCCTGCGCATGATGCCCTGGGGCGTGCAGCATTGGAGCATGGATATCCCTGGGCTGGTGGAGACTTCCTTAAACCCAGGCATCCTGGTATTGGAGGAGAGCCTGCTTTCCGTATGCTTCTTTGTCCGCGGCAGCGTGACCAGCAGGAAGTATGAGGTGGCAGGGCGCCTAAATTTACTGGCAGGATTCCTAGGCGGGGAAGTACTAACTACCGGCGATTACCCTGCCTGGGAATACAAGGCGGATTCGCCGATGCGGGAACTCCTTGTCCGTATTTACCGGGAACTGTTCCAGGAAGAACCCAAGATCCAGGCAATCCACGCAGGGTTAGAATGCGGGATTTTTTCTGGGAAAATCGAGGGGCTTGACTGTATCTCCTTTGGCCCCAATAATTATGACATCCATACGCCCCAGGAACATCTTAGCATTTCCTCCACAGAGAAAGTATGGAAATTAATCTTGGAATTTTTAAAACGTTCAAAATAATAGGGGATGGTGTATGAAGAAAAGGCTGTGCATAAGCTTGCTCGTCCTTACGGCGCTGGTCTGTTTTGCGGTGACGCTGACAGGCTACCTTAAGCACATTGCCAAGGTTACCAACCTATTGGCAGAGGAAGAGGCCATGGGGCTCTTGCGGCAGCAGGAAGTCCCCGCAGGGGAATACGAGTCCTTCTGCGATTACGAGGCAGATTCGGAGTACTCCAGATATGACTACCTGATAGGAGGGATCTTGTCGGGGGAGAGCGGGATACGGGAGCTGGATGCGTATCTGGGGCTTCTGTACCAATACCATCCCCAGAAAATCCGGGAAATGGAGAAATATGAGAAAGCGGTCTGGGAAGACCTTCAGTATTTCCCCATCCCCCTTCCCAGGGAAGGGAGCAGGCTTGGCACCTCCTATGAAAATTCCTGGATGTTTGACAGGAGCTTCGGGGGGAACCGGGGGCATGAAGGGACGGATATTATGGCTTCCTTAAATCAGAGGGGGCAGTATCCGGTGGTCAGCATGACGGACGGGGTGGTGGAAAAGATAGGCTGGCTAAAGCTGGGGGGATACCGGATAGGGATCCGGTCGCCCCATGGAGGGTATTTTTATTACGCGCACCTCTATGATTATGCCAGGGATTTCCAGGAAGGGGAGGAAGTGAAAGCAGGGGAGCTGCTGGGATTTATGGGGGATAGCGGGTATGGGGAAGAAGAGGGGACGGTTGGGCAGTTTGCCGTGCACCTGCATGTGGGGATTTACGTAGAAGGGGGCAGCGGGGAAGAGATGAGCGTAAACCCTTATTGGGTGCTGAAATGGCTGGAAGGGAAGCGGCTTAGGTATGCATATGGCTAAAATATTTTGAAAATCAAAGTTTTTTCCGGCATTACCTAAGAATTACATGCCAAATAGCCGAAAATATATTATATTTAAGAAAGGCCAGGCGCCCAGAGGGCCCGTTTGGAAAAGGGGGCAAAAACAGGCCATGCAGATAAGGTTGGATAAATACCTCGCTGACATGGGGGTTGGGACCCGCAGTGAGGTAAAGCAGTATATACGGAAAAAGCAGGTACAGGTAAACGGCTCCTGCCCTTCTGGGGCAAGCCAAAAAGTAGATACTAAAAAGGACCGGGTGCTGTTCCAGGGGCTGGAAATCCAATATACAGAGAAGGAGTATTATATGCTCCATAAGCCGCAAGGCTGTGTCAGCGCCGTGACAGATGCCCGCCATAAGACGGTCCTTGATTATATTACAGGCAGCAGGCGGAAAGACCTGTTCCCGGTAGGAAGGCTGGATATTGATACGGAAGGCCTTTTGCTGGTTACCAATGATGGCGCATTGTCCCATCATCTTCTGTCGCCGGGGCGCCATGTCCCCAAGACTTATTACGCAAAGGTATCCGGGGAGGTAGGGGCAGGGGATGCGGCGCGTTTTCTGGAAGGCCTGGACATTGGGGAGGATAAGCCTGCCCTCCCGGCACGGCTGGATATCCTGTCAAAGTCACCCCTTCATGGGGAGGGAAGGGAAGGTTCCTGGGTTTCAGAGGTAGAAGTTACCGTGGTGGAGGGGAAATTCCATCAGGTAAAGCGGATGTTTGAAGCCGTTGGGAAAAAAGTACTTTATTTAAAACGGGTTTCCATGGGCAGCCTGGCCTTGGATGGAACGTTAAAGCCTGGGGAATACAGGGCTTTGACAGAAAATGAAGTGCAGGGTTTATGGCAGGGGCCATACATGCACCCGTAGATTGGAGGGATATACGATGAAAAAAATCGGAATAATCACAGACAGCCATAGCGGCATTACGCAGCAGCAGGCAGAGGAACTGGGCATCCTAGTCCTTCCCATGCCGTTCTATTTCAATGATGAATGCTACTACGAAGATGTCAGCCTGTCCAGGGAGGAATTTTTTGAAAAGCTGGATTCCGGCGTGAAAATCGCCACCTCCCAGCCGGCTCCCGCTGACGTGATGGATTTATGGGACAAAGGGCTGGAACAGTTTGATGAGATTGTATATATCCCTATTAGCAGCGGCTTAAGCGGCTCTTGTGCCACAGCCATTACCTTGGCGCTGGAAAAGCCATATTTTGGCAAGGTATTTGTGGTAGACAACGGGCGGGTGTCCACCCTTCTGCACCGTTCCGTCCTGGACGCCCTGGAAATGGTAGAAGAAGGGTATTCTGCACAGGAGATTAAAAAAATGCTGGAGGAATCCCGTGACAAGATGGTGATTTATGTGGGCGTGGAGACCCTGGAGCATCTGAAGCAGGGCGGCAGGATTTCCCAGGCGGCGGCAGCCCTGGGCACCGTATTCCAGATTAAGCCTGTGCTGAAGTTTGACGTGGGTACTTTGGATCCCTATAAGAAATGCCATGGTTCTGCCAAAGCCCGCAGGGCGATGATTGAGGCCATGCAGCATGATTTGGAAACCTCCTTCCGTGACTGGCAGGAGCGGGGCGAGGTATACCTTTTGGCTGCCTCCAGCGCATCCCAGGAAGTCACGGAGGAATGGATAAAGGAAATAACGGAAGCCTTCCCTGGCATGGATTTGATGTGCGATGAGCTGTCCCTGGGGGTCTCCTGCCATATCGGCAGGGGCGGCCTGGGGATTGGGTGCTCCTGCCGGCCCAAACGAAGGTGAAAGGCCGTGTTGCCATAAAGCATGAAAGCCCATGGCTTTCCGATTAGATAAAACCTTCCAGGGGATATGCACCCGCACATAAGGTAAAAGATTACTTCGCAATTGTGCCCGGCGCGTCAAAACGTGCGCCCCGCTCAAGATTGAGTGGGGCGCACGCTTTGTCCTGCCATGCCAATGGATCCGGCCGATGCCCAACCAGTCTCTTATGGAACTGGGGCGCTGTTTTTATTTGGCCAGCAGCATCATAACCTGGTTGCTCCGGGCAATGAATTTGCCCATAGCGTCCGGCGCCAGCGGGCAGTTGGCCAGCATGGCCAGATCAAAGAGCTGCTCGCAGAACATAGGCACATGTTCGGAATCCTTATGCTCTAAGATATACTGTACCAATGCGTTGTTGGCGTTCAGGATTAATGTCCTGTCCCCGCCGAACATGGAGGGGTTCATGCCGGCCATGCCGTACATTTTCATCATATCCTGCATCCGCCGCCCTTCTTCTGAGAGGGTAATAACAGAAGAAATCTCTGCATTCTTTAGCTTTTCCACGGAAACATTCAGGTGTTCATCCCCTAAGGCTTTGCGGAAGGTCTCTGTCAGGGATTCCTTCGCCTCCTTCAGGGCTTCCTCCGGCACGTCCTCCTTTAGGGATTCGGTCAGGTCTGCGTCAATACGGACAAACTTAATCTTCTCATTCCTGCGCTCTAGCTGGGTGATGAAGGAGGTGTCAATGTTGTGGTCTAAAATGACAGCGTCCATGCCCTGCTCCTGGAACATCTTAATGTATTGCCCCTGCTGCTGGCGGTCAGTTACATAGTAGACGGGCTTGCGGGTATCCTCTTCTGCTCCGTCTGTGTCCTCCCCGCCTTCGCTGGCGGACGCGCTGCTGTCAGTATCTGCGGTTTCTTCCGTTTCTTCCGCTTCCTCCACTTTCAGGCATTCCGGCAGGGTCAGGTACTTGTCCTCTAAGTTCTTGAACAGGATATAGTCGTTCATCTTATCGCAGAATTTTTCATCCTTCAGGCAGCCGAATTTGATAAAGGGGCTGATGTCGTCCCAGTATTTCTCATAAGATTCCTTGTCCGTCTTGCACATGCCGCTAAGCTTGTCTGCCACCTTCTTGGTGATGTAGTCAGAGATTTTCTTCACAAAGCCGTCGTTCTGCAGGGCGCTCCTTGAAACGTTCAGGGGCAGGTCCGGGCAGTCGATTACGCCCTTTAAGAGCATTAGGAACTCTGGGATGACCTCTTTGATATTGTCTGCAATAAATACCTGGTTGTTGTATAATTTGATGGTCCCTTCAATGGAATCATACTCTGTGTTGATTTTCGGGAAGTACAGGATTCCCTTGAGGTTGAAGGGGTAATCCATATTCAGGTGGATCCAGAACAACGGCTCCTTGTAATCCTGGAATACCTTACGGTAGAAGGACTTGTACTCCTCGTCCGTACAGTCATTGGGGTGCTTGCCCCACAGCGGATGGATATCGTTGAGGGCAACGGGGCGCTTGATAATCTTGGCCTTTTCCGTGCGGGGGGAAACCTCCACCTGCTCCTTGGTGCCGTCCTCATTTTCCTTCTCTTCGTACTTAGGCTCCTCAATAATGGTCTCCACGACCGTGTCCTTCTCCGTTACTTCCTCCGCCAGGATAGTCTCATATTCTGTCTCGGCGTTCTCTTTCTCCATGAAAATCGGGATGGGCATAAAGGAGCAGTACTTCTCAATGACTTCCCGCGCCCGGTATTCATTGGAGAACTCCACGCAGTCCTCATTCAGGAATAAGGTAATCTCGGTGCCGACCTCAGCCTTGGAGCCTTCTGCCATGTCAAATTCCGTACCGCCGTCGCAGGACCAGTGGACCGCTGCGGCGCCTTCACGGTAGGAGAGGGTGTCGATATGCACCTCGTCCGCCACCATAAAAGCCGAATAGAAGCCCAGCCCGAAATGGCCGATAATCTGCTCCTCGCTGGCCTTGTCCTTGTATTTCTCCAGGAAATCTGTTGCGCCGGAGAAGGCAATCTGGTTAATATATTCCTCCACCTCATCTGCCGTCATGCCCAGGCCGTTGTCAATAAATTTTAACGTCTTCTCCTCTGGGTTCACCACAATCTTTATCTTCGGCTCATAATCTTCGGGAAGCTCATATTCTCCCATCAGATCCAGCTTCTTCAGCTTGGTGATGGCGTCGCAGCCATTGGAAATCAGTTCCCGGTAAAAAATGTCATGGTCGGAATACAGCCATTTCTTGATAATCGGGAAAATATTTTCGCTGTTAATGGAAAGGTTGCCGTGTTTATTGCTCATAGTCTATACACTCCTTTTTCTTATGATAGCTTTTTATCGAACCAGCGCCCTGCGGGCCTCCTGTGCGGAAATGCCATGAAAACTGGCATCCCCTTGCTATAGAAGATTGTAATCCCCATTTTTTCAAAAGTCAATAGGAAATTAGCACTCTTTTTGAATGAGTGCTAACAAAAATCCGCAACCCAAGGAAAATCAAGGGGTTGCGGATTTATTAAAAGTTTATAAACTGCAATTTTGCATGCCATGGCTTAGCGCTGGGAGAGGCGGCTGCTTCTTAGATGGTGTTCTATGATGCCCAAAAAAATGAAAAAAGGGGGCAGGGTAAAGATGGAAGGGTTATTTACCAACCCCTGCAGCAGGTATGCCGTGATTGCAACGGAGCCTGCCAGATAGATTCCATTTATGCTTTCTGCAGCCTCTGACATGCCATTTTCCCGTCCGTGAGAAGGGCTCTTTGGCCTTGGAAACACCTTGCAGAGGCAGGAACGCAGCAGCGATAGCTGCATCCCCAGGTACGAAGCCAGGCCTAAAATCCCTGTAATGGCCAGGATTTGGAGGCATTCGTTGTGGGCGTCCAGGAACGGGCTGCTGAACCGTTCCTGCATCTCTGCAATGAACCGTTCCTGTAAAGACTGGTAGAAACAGTTAGGCCCGTAACCAAAGAGTTTTTGCCAGACAGGCAGTTCTTTGAAATTCCATACCGTGCGCTTCCAGATGTATCCCCGGTTTGTGCCAAAGCTGTCCTCCAAGGGGAAAATGGCAAGCCCTGCGGCCAATCCCCCCAAGATTAGGCAGGCAGCCAATATCCGGTTCCCATATTTTCCCAGGAAGCCCATGCAACGTGCCTTTGGCCTGCCGCGCAGCAGCAAGCCCAGCAGCAGGAGGAGGATAGCGCCTGCCAACAGCAGGCGGAAATCCGCAAGGGAAGATAACAGCTTCTGCTTGCAGAAACGGCGGATAAAAGGGTTTTTCCAGCCGGACAGCCTGGCAAAGGCCACCGTCATCCCCATAGCGAAGCTGCCGCAGCCAAAAGCCGCGCAGCATCCCAGCCATTTTGCCATCTTTTCCGGGTTTCCCATAGACAGCGCCAATAACAGCAGCAATGCGTCCCCTACCGCCAAAAGCCAGCTATCGCTGGAAGTACAGTAACAGGCATAGACGCCCAGGACAGAGGCAACCCCATAGCAGCGCTTCCATGGCTTTTCCTGGCTGGAATAGAAGAAGGCAAGCATCAGGGAAGCGAGGACGCCGCAGTAGCTGGCGTTGATATTCTGGTTCCCCAGGGTGCCTAAGAAGTGCGTAACCTGGTCCTTCTTCAGGTTGGAATGCATATCCAGGATATCCCAGCCCCAGAAATTGCAGATCATGATAAACCATAGGATGGCTGCGGAGAAAACGAACAGCCAGGGCATCCAATCCCAGCGCCCATAATATCTGGAGACAGCAAAATAAGCCCCTATGCACAGGAGCAGGAACAATCCTCCCATCTGCCTGCCTTTGTGCCCCCAAAAAGCCTCCGGCCCTTCCGGGCTTAGGAGGCAGGAGAGGGACACGATAGCCATAAAGGCCAGGGCACACCAGTCGGCTGCAGAAAAGCACTTGCATTGCCTGGCGTCTTTTCCCGGCCGTATCCAGGCATAGACGCCGGGAAGGATGGCCAGCGTAAGGAAGAGCAGGGTAGCTGCCTGGAAGAAGGCCTTCTTAGAGGCTGCGATATTGATATAATTATTTTGGAAATAAAAGGGGAACCCCCCTAACATTGCCAGCAGGTATACCCAGGTTAAGCACCGGAGCATGGCCTTGGCCAGCGCCGTTTTCTTATCTTCCATATCCCACCTCCTAGTCTGGAGCCATTCCAAGGCTCCCGCATAACGATTCATGACAGGGCCATTCCAAGGCTCCCG
>CAJUSO010000073.1 GCA_910588965.1 uncultured Lachnospiraceae bacterium
TAAAGCCGCCTTTGGCTCTATGGTTTCCCATGAATGGAGTATAGCACACATTTCCGTGCCAGGCAATTACAATATGCTAATTTCTCTCAATAGCTTGTGCCAAACTGCCTGTCATCTTCCCATAAGCATTATTTCCCGGCTAAAGCCTTTCACTATCTTTTCTCCCTATCTGCAATGAGAATTTTCACCACTGCGCCTCTCCTTCCCCAGCTTATGTTGCACGCTTCAAAACCAAGCCAGGGCATTCCCTGATTTTCCGTCCAATATTGGGATTATTTACTTGGAAATGTATTCCCGTTAAAACATCATGCCCCCAACCAGGCTGACTGCCAATGCGCAGGCCCAAGCCACCAGGCACTGCTCCACCACAATCCCAAGGGCCCATTTCCACCCCAGTTCCCGCCGTATGGAAGCGACTGCCGCCACGCAGGGGGTATACAGCAGGCAAAACACCAGGATGGACGCAGCTGCCGCAGGGGAAATCGCCGCAAGGAGCGCCTCCCGGCTCCCAAACAGCACATGCAAGGTGGATACCACGCTCTCCTTGGCCATAAACCCTGTCATCAGAGCCGTGGAAACCCGCCAGTCCCCAAACCCCAGGGGCGCAAACACAGGAGCCACCATCCCTGCGGCCACCGCCAGCATGCTGTCTTTGGAGTCTTCCACGATATCCAGCCGGAAATCAAAGGTCTGTAAAAACCAGACCACAATCGTGGCGATAAAAATAACGGTAAAGGCCCTCTGCAGGAAATCCTTCGCTTTCTCCCACATCAGCCGCATCACATTTTTCATCCCCGGCATCCGGTAGTTGGGAAGCTCCATGACGAAAGGCACCGCTTCCCCATGGAAGGCAAACCTTTTGGACACCAAGGCCACCAATATGGACACGGCGATTCCTGTAAAATAAAGAGCCACCATCACCAGCCCGCCGTATTCCGGGAAAAAGGCCGCGGCAAAAAAGCCGTAAATAGGGAGCTTTGCCGTACAGCTCATAAAGGGCGTCAGAAGGATTGTCATCTTCCGGTCGCGCTCTGAGGGGAGGGTACGGCTTGCCATCACCCCGGGCACTGTGCAGCCAAACCCTACCAGCATGGGCACGATGCTCCTCCCGGAAAGCCCGATTTTCCGGAGCAGCTTATCCATCACAAATGCCACCCGCGCCATATAGCCGCTGTCCTCTAAAATAGAAAGGAAGAAAAACATAACCGCAATGACGGGCACGAAGCTCAGCACGCTCCCCACGCCGCCAAAAATCCCGTCCATCACCAGGGAATGCAGCGCCTCATTGACCTTCCCTGCCGCCAAGGCATAATCCACAGCCTCTGCCAATAGGCTAATCCCCCGTTCCAAGGCCTCCTGCAGCCATGCGCCAACGACACTGAAGGTCAGCCAGAACACCACGGCCATAATCCCTACAAAAGCTGGGATTGCCGTATATTTCCCCACCAGGAATGTATCCAGCCTCCGGCTGCGCTCATGCTCCCGGCTCTCTTTCGGCTTTACCACAGTGTCCCGGCACAGCTTCTGGATAAAGGAATACCGCATATCCGCAATGGCAGCCGCCCTGTCCATCCCCCGCTCTTCCTCCATCTGGGTGATGATATGCTCTAGCATCTCCTTCTCGTTCTGGGAAAGCCCCAAGGCCTCAAGGATCCGCACATCCCCCTCCACCAGCTTACTGGCCGCAAAACGCACGGGGATATCCGCTTCCCTGGCATGGTCTTCAATCAGATGCATAATCCCATGAAGGCACCTATGTACCGCACCGCCGTGCGCCTCCTTGTCGCAGAAATCCATACGCCCAGGCCGCTCCTGGAACTTTGCCACATGGACGGCATGGCTGATCAATTCCCCAATCCCCTCATTTTTCGCCGCAGAGATTGGGACGACTGGGATGCCTAACAGTTCCTCCATCTCATTAATATGGACAGAGCCGCCGTTGCCCCGCATCTCATCCATCATGTTCAAAGCCAGCACCATAGGGATGCCGAGCTCCATCAGCTGCATGGTCAAGTACAGGTTCCGCTCAATATTGGTGGCATCCACGATATTGATAATGCCCGTAGGCTTCTCATTAATAATGAACTGCCTTGAGACGATTTCCTCGCTGCTGTATGGGGACAGGGAATAGATGCCGGGAAGGTCCGTCACCCTGGTGTCCGGATGCCCTTTGATGGAGCCGCTCTTCTGCTCTACCGTCACCCCTGGGAAATTACCCACATGCTGGTTGGCGCCAGTCAGCTGGTTAAACAGGGTCGTCTTCCCGCAATTCTGGTTCCCGGCCAGGGCGAAGGTTAACGTCATCCCCTCCGCCAGCGGGTGTTCTTCTGCTTTTACATGGTATCTGCCGCCCTCCCCGAGCCCGGGGTGCTGCCGCTCTGCGCGGCGGGCTTTGGGCGCTTCCCTTCCCGCCCTGCTGCCGGCTGCTTTTTCCTGTACTTCAATCTGGGCTGCATCTGCCAGGCGCAGGGTAAGCTCATACCCATGGATGCAAAGTTCCATCGGGTCTCCCATAGGCGCATACTTCACCAGCGTCACCTCCGCGCCGGGGATGACCCCCATATCCAGGAAATGCTGCCGCAGCGCCCCTTCCCCGCCCACTGCCGTAATGATAGCTGATGTCCCGATTTCCAATTCCTTTAATGTCATTCCTATCACCTTCTGCTTTTCTTTTTCCTCTTCCTATAACCAAAATCCATCACTACCTATAGTTAGTCTGCACTATCTTTACTCACTTGTCAAGTGTTTCTTAAAATTTCCTCTTGCTAAAATGATATTATTATGATATCATATAAATATCGAAAAGAAAGGATGTGTTCTCTATGAAAGAAAAAAAACTAACGATCGGCAAACATGGCATGGCAGTCCTCCTGCTTTCCTTCCTGATTTATGCAGCGGCTATGGCAGGCACGGTATGGAGCGCGTCAAATGGAGTTTACCCGCTTCTGGCACTATGTATTTTCTTACTGTCCACTACCTGGCTCCTCTGGCCTGGGCTGAAAGTCCTACGCCCGCAGGAAGCCCTGGTGCTGACTTTATTCGGGAAATATATCGGCACGCTCAAAGAGCCTGGCTTTTATTTCGTAAACCCCTTCTGCTCTGCTGTCAACCCAGCGGCCAAGACAAAGCTGAACCAGAGCGGGGATGTTAAGAGCGGAAGCCAACTGCAAGCCGCTACGGAACTTGCCTCCCTCTCCAATAAGATTTCCTTGAAAATCATGACCCTTAACAACAGCAGGCAGAAAATCAATGACTGCCTTGGCAACCCCATCGAGATAGGGATTGCTGTGACCTGGCGGATCCAGGATACGGCTAAGGCTGTCTTTAACGTGGATAATTACAAGGAGTTCCTCTCCCTCCAGTGCGACAGCGCCTTGCGCAACATCGTCCGGATTTACCCTTATGATGTTTCCCCGAATGTGGACACCACAGGAGACGGCATTGCGGACGAAGGCAGCCTCCGGGGCTCCAGCGAGACCGTGGCTTCCAGGATCCGGGATGAAATCCAGCTGCGGGTACGGGAAGCTGGGATTGAGGTAGTGGAAGCCCGTATCACCCATTTGGCCTATGCGCCGGAAATCGCAGCGGTCATGCTCCAGCGCCAGCAGGCCTCCGCCATTATTGACGCACGGAAAATGATTGTGGACGGAGCCGTGGGCATGGTGGAGATGGCCCTGGAGCATTTAAGCCAGGACCAGGTTGTGGAATTGGATGAAGAGAGGAAGGCTGCGATGGTATCAAACCTTCTGGTCGTGCTCTGTGGGAACCATGACGCACAGCCAGTTGTAAATTCCGGAAGCCTTTATTAAATCCTATGGCAGATACGAACAAGAAGCAAATCCCCTTACGGCTGTCCAAAAAGCTCTATGACGCAATCGCAGCCTGGGCAGAGGATGATTTCCGCTCCGTCAACGGCCAGATTGAATACCTCCTGTCCGAATGCGTCAGGCAGCGCAAGAAAAACGGCAAGTATGTCTCTGATGGAATCGACGTGCCGCCGGATTTGGATATCCATTAACCATGGAAGGATAACATACTGCAGCAGATTACATAGCAGGCAGAGCCCCTGCAAGATTTTAGAAGTAACATGCTGCAGTATCCTTTTTACCATATGTTTTTTCTGTTTCTGTATATTTTGCACAATTTTTGATTCTTATTCCCTTGATTCAATGCGTTTTTTTGTGCAATATTACTATTCTATTATTTTCCCTGCCAGTTTGCCCCCTTATCTTCCATACGAAATAAACGAATTTCTGCTATCCGCATTGACAGATGCAATTTCCGAATCTATAATAGAGGCAACGATGGAGGCGGGAGACGATGGACGTTAATTATGAACTCTACAAAGTATTTTACCATGTGGCTTCTTCCTTAAGCTTTTCAGAGGCCTCAAAAAAACTATATATTTCCCAGTCAGCCGTCAGCCAGTCCATCAAGACGCTGGAGCGGAAGCTGGAACAGCCTTTGTTCATCCGCAGCACCAAGCGGGTGCAGCTTACCCCGGCAGGGAAAATGCTGTTAAAGCATGTTGAGCCTGCCGTCAACCTAATACAGCGTGGGGAAAGCCAGCTCCTAAGCCCTGCCGCACTAGGGTTCGGGGAGCTCCATATCGGAGCCAGCGATACGATTTGCCGTTACTTTTTGGTGCCTTACCTGGGGCAGTTCCGTAAGGATTTCCCCGACATCCCTATTAAGGTGACAAATGCGACTTCTTTAAGCTGCGTAGACCTGCTGGCGCAGGGAAAAGTGGATCTGATTATTACCAATTATCCCAATTCCCGTATGGACAGCGCCTACATCCAGAAAACCGTGGCTGCTTTTACAGACGTGTTTATTGCCAACCCTGCCTACTATGATTTAAAAGGGCAGGAAGTTACTTTTGAACAGCTTCAGGGATACCCCATTTTAATGCTGGAGCGCAGGAGCACTACCAGCGAATACCTGCGCAAGCTTTTTTTACAGCAGCAATTGGAACTGGTGCCTGAAGTGGAACTGAGCAGCAATGATTTGCTGATTGATTTGGCCCGGATTGGGCTTGGCATTGCCTTTATCCCGGATTTCTGCCTTTCCAAACAGGAAGGGGATTTGTATGTCATCCATACAAAAGAACAGATTCCAAGACGCAGGATGGTGGCCGCCATGAACCCCAGCCTCCCATTTTCTGCATCTGCCCATGAATTTTTAAGCCGGCTTCCTGAAATCAGCGGGGACGGGCAGGGCTGCACTGGATAGGGATCTAAGGGCTGGCATTGCAGGCGCCTTTCCACAGACATGCAGCAAAGACAGGAGGGAAGCTTATGTCTTTTAAAATGGTCCATGAAAACTACAATGTACAGGATTTACAGAAATCCATCGCTTTTTACCAGGAGGCCTTCGGCTTATCAGAGGTGCGCCGCAAGGAGGCCGCAGACGGCAGCTTTATCATTGTGTACCTATCCAATGAAGAAAGCAGTTTCCAATTGGAACTCACCTGGCTGAAGGAAAAAGAAGGCCCCTATGACTTAGGGGACTGCGAATTCCACCTGGCATTTGAGACAGATAATTACGAAGCCGCCCATGCAAAGCATGAAGCTATGGGATGCATCTGCTATGAGAATCCTTCTATGGGCATTTACTTTGTGGCAGACCCAGACGGCTATTGGCTGGAAGTAATCCCTGCCAGATAGCGGCTCTGCAATCATAAATAGCAACAAGTGGATAGAAAGCCTTTATCAGAAAGGAGTGTTTTATTATGAAACTTTACAAAATTGATAACGTAGATGAATTTATGGGGATTGTCGACCAATGCAAAGGGACCGTAGAATTGGTTTCCAAGGAAGGCGACCGCCTGAACCTGAAATCACAGCTGACAAAATTTGTCACTGTAACGGAACTGTTCCACAACGAATCCTTAATCAATGAGCTAGAGTTAGTGGCATATGAGAAAGAAGATATCGAGCTTCTCCTAAAATATATGTTTGGGAATTAAGCACGGGAAGCAAGTAACCCCCCAGAGGATGGGAAGGGCAGGCAATGGCATCTGTATAGGAGCCAGCGCCTGCCCCTTTTATCCCTGCAGGCAATGATCCATGCCGCCCTCCTCCCAAAACCGCCGCACTTCTTCCCCCGCCTGGGCCAAATCCACAACCTGGTAACTGCCCCATTCCCGCGGGAACAGGTACTGGTACTCCCTCTCCAAGAAACGCTCGTCCAGCAAGAGGATAATCCCCCGGTCCTCTGCCGTGCGGATTACGCGCCCTGCAGCCTGCAGCACCTTATTCATGCCAGGGTAACGGAAGGCATAGTCAAAGCCTGCTCCCTCCTGCCTGTCATAGTACTGCTTTAGGATATCCCGCTCATTGCTGGTCTGTGGAAGGCCGGTGCCTACAATCACTGCGCCTATGAGGGACTCTTTCTTTAAGTCTATCCCCTCTGCAAAAATCCCGCCCATCACGCAAAACCCTACCAGGGCGCCCTTGCGTTCCTTGGAAAATTCCTCCAGGAAGGCTTCCCGCTCCTGCTCCCCCATGCCGCTTTCCTGGCAGATGCATTCGATTGCACCGGCAGGCCGGGCCAGTCCCAGAAATTTCTCTTTCACCTGTGCCATCATTTTGTAGGACGGGAAAAAGACCATATAATTCCCCCGCTTCCCTTCTATGGCCGCCTGGATATAGCCAGCGATTTTCTGGAATTCCCCTTCTGTCCTGCGGGTAAATTTGCTGCTCACGTCACGGGCAATGGCCAGGAGCTGCTGCCCCGGCGCAAACACCGTCTGGGCATAGACGGCGTAATTGCCCTCCCTGGAACTTAAGAGCTTTTTATAATACTGGATGGGCAGCAAGGTGGCAGAGAAAAAAATTGCGCTCCTGCCCCTGTCCAGGCACTCCTGGAGGTTCTTGGCAGGATTGACGCAATAAAGCTTCAGGCGGAAACGCCCCTCTGGGGCATGCTCTGTATAAATCACATAAGACCCATCCAGCCGCTCGTGCATATTCAGGAAATGCCGGAGGTTCAGGTAAAATTCCGTCACTTCTTTTTCCCCGGCAAGCCCCCCGTCCTCCAGGAAAAATTCCTCAAAGGCCGCGCAGAGGTTCACCAGGGAAAACACAAGGGCGTCTATCTGCTCCAAAACCTGGTAGGTCCCGCATTCCCGCTTCAGCTGCAGGAGATGCCTGTTGCAGCGGCCAAGCCCCTGGGCGCATTTCTTGCTGTGCAGTTTCATAACCTTCTGCACTGCAAGGAAGTCTTCTTTGCAGAGGACGGCGCTGTACATCTCCCGCCCCCGCTCGACCAGGTTATGGGCTTCATCCACCAGGAACACAGAATCCCCCTTAACCCCCTCCGCAAAAAAACGTTTCAGGTATACATTGGGGTCAAAGACGTAATTGTAATCACAGATAATGCCATCCGACCAAAGGGCTGCGTCCAGGCACATTTCAAAAGGGCATACCTGGAAGGCTTCCGCCTGGCGCAGCAAGGATTCCCTGGCAATCCTGCGCTCTTTTTGGAGCAGGCCGAAGACTGCGTCATTGACCCTGTCGTAATGCCCCTTGGCATAGGGGCAGTGCAGGGGGTTGCAGTCCATTTCCCCGCAAAGGCAAAGTTTTTCCTTGGCCGTAATGGTAATGGTACGCCCCAGGTAGCCTTTCTCCTGCAGCAAGCCAAAGGCCTCCTGTGCTACCGTCCTGGTAATGGTCTTTGCTGTCAGGTAGAAAATTTTATCCGCCAGCCCTTCCCCCACTGCCTTTACCGCTGGGAAGACTGTGGTAATGGTCTTTCCTGTGCCGGTAGGCGCCTGGATAAACAGGATTTTTTCCCGTTTGATGGTACGGTACACATCAGAGGCCAGCTTCTTCTGGCCTTCACGGTAGGGAAAGGGGAACTGCAGGGCTGCGATGGAGCGGGTGCGCTCCTGCCTGGCCTGGAACTGGAAATCCGCCCATTTCCCATAAGAAGCAAGCAGGCCTTCAAACCATTCGGATATTTCGCCGAAGGCATACGCCTCCCTGAACCTACGGATTTCCTCTGTCTCCAAGCTGCAATAGGTCATCTGTACGGAAACCTCCGCCAGTCCCTGCTGGGACGCTACGATATAGGCATAACATTTTGCCTGGGCAAGGTGTACCCCTACCGGAGATTCCAACAGGGACACATCCTGGTAAACGCCTTTGATTTCGTCTACCGTCACATGGCCATCCTCCGTAATGATACCGTCTGCCCGGCCTTCTAACAGCAACGTGTACCCGCCGCAGTCCCTTTCCAGCTTCAGGGGGACCTCCGGGCGGTACGAAGGGCCCATGCCACGCTGTATCTTCCTGTGGATGCGGCTTCCTTCTTGCATCGCTTCCTTCTGGGCAAGCCCTCCCCGCCGGTTGTCAATATCGCCGGAACGCAGCAGGAACTCCACAAGGTTCCTTACTGATATTTTTATTTGCTCCATGCCACGCCTCCTACCTCCATCCCAGGGTGCTATCTTAACCCGGCAATTACTTTATGCAGCTCTTCTGCCAATCTTTTATGCGCCTGGGGCGCCAAGTGCAGTGAATCCTCTTCTGAAGCCTTGATATACGCTGCAGCGTTAAAAAAAATGCAGCCATGTTCCTTAGCCACCCTGCTGTACCATTTCGGGAACGCTCTTGACCGCCCTACTGCATTTTCAAGGAACGCACCATAAAAACCGGAGGAACCGATCCCCTCCCCAATCTCTGGCGGGGACACCAGGATAATGTCCGGCTCAAACCCCTGTTTTTCCCTGGTGAAAGACTGTATCACCTCAACAAGGACTGCCACGCCGTCTGCTATCCGCCTTGGGCTGGCATGGAATGTTTCCTTTAAATCATTGCTGCCAAGCATTAGTATCACAATATCCACAGGCTTATGCGAATTTAGGCAAGGGCGTAAATACCCAAGCCCATTCTTCCACCCTTCCAACGGATCGTCAAAAACAGATGTCCTTCCATTGCAGCCTTCCTCTACCACCCGGTAGCCTTTCCCAAGCAAAGCCTGCAGCCTTCCCGTCCAGCGGACATCCTCTGGGTATCGGAGCCCGTTAGACGGATTGTAGCCATACGTGTTCGAATCGCCATAACATAATACCGTTTTCATCATTTACCCTTTCATGGACTGCCCCAACGGATTTTCCTTAATTCTAACAACCGCGGCGAAAGAAGTCAATAGGTTTGCTGCAAGCTGATATCCAATGCCGTTTTGGGGACAACGCTTCTATCCATGCCTGCCCAGCTACTTCAATTGCCGGATGATATCCAATGCCATTTTGGGGACAACGTTTGTATCCATGCCTTCCGGCACATCTGCCGTAAGGGCAAACCTGTAATCTTTATACTCCCAGCTGACCAGCATCTGCGCTTCGGCATGCTGGGCCTTTACTTCTACAAATCCCCCATGAGCATCCGCCCCTCCCCAGGTTTCTTCTTTTGAGGGGTCATATTCTATGTTAGGCAGTTCCAGTTCCCCGCCCTTTGTCGCCAAAAAGGTACATTGCCCTCCCAGGATATCATTATAAAATTGGATTGCCAGATGGCCCTCTCCTGACGGGATGGCCTTCCTGTCCGAAATCCAGCCTACATTTCCCATAATCTGGATGGGGATGCCGATTTTTAGGATGGAAAGGGGCAGTTCATCCTCTGGCTCTATTGCCCGCTCTCCCCAATTACCCACTTCTGCCTTTAGGGCGTCGTACCATTCCTGCCCGATAGCCGCTTCTGAAGCCTTTAGGGGAAATTCCCACCTATCTCCCAAAAGCGCCTCGCAGGCACGTGCCATAATATGGCCCTTAAGCCCGGTCTGTCCGCCCTGATGGAAGCGTTTCAGGCAGTATTTTAAGGTGTCCTCCCCAAAATAGCCCAACTTCCGGTACTCTATGCTGTGGGCATCTATATAGTCTTGGGGGTTGGAAGAAAGATTGTTCCGAGAACCGGAACCGCAGATGGTGTCCAGCAAATGCCCTACCATAGGCTCCGTATCCAATTCGGCGGATGCGATAGCCTGGGCATAGCATTCCCGGATTTGCCCATCCACAAATTTCTGGCTGTCCAGCCCGTCTTCTGCAATGGATGGTGGGAATTTTTCCCGGATATCCGGCACAAAGCCGCTGCCTTCTGACGGAACCCAGTATTCCTCCAAGGTATGCCCGCCATCTGGATCCAGCGTAAAGGACAGGGCAACCGGGGTATAGGAACCGCTGGTTTCCTCTATCCCTGTCTCAGAAAACTTATATTCTGCATAATAAGCCCAACCATAATAGGTAACCCTAGTCCCTGTGCTTCCTGCAGCGGAAGGATCCGGCTCTTCCCCTAGGTTTACAAAACTGCAGCAGGCCACATCGTATTCTTCTGTCCCTTCATAAACACCCCCATTGTGTTCCATGATGGCCTCCCAGATTGCCGCATAGGCCTCCTGGCTAACCTGCGGCGTCCTGTCCAGGGAACTGCTTTCCTGTCCCTCTATCTTAGTAATCTGGTAAACCTCCCCTAACTGTGCCGGGTAAGATTCCATAATCTCCCCATTGTACGTTATCTCTACGGTATCGCCAGCCTTTAAGCCTGAAGGAAACCCTGCCTCCCCGAAAGGGATACGGATCCGGTCTGCAGACGCCAATTCTTGGGAGCCTTCCACTGGCTCTACCTGCATCCCGCCCTCTTCCATTTCTATGATTTTTGCCTGGAACTTGGCCATAGCATCATCCCCGGCCTCCCCAAGGAACCCCTGGGGAAGCCTTGCGTTCCCTTCCCCATAGTCCTGTGCCCAGGAAGAAAGCCATTCATAGCCTGCATCATAATAATCACCGTCTATATACAGATAGGTATTCCCTAAATTCCCCACTTGATGCTCTGTCCCATCTTTCATGGTAAGGTAGAAAGAAATGCTGCCCCCTTCCATCTCCTCATGGCTTTGGAGGTATTTCCCTCTACCCTGGCGGATCAGGCTTAGGATGCCTTCAAATTCCCCTGGGGAAAAGCGCCGGTATTGTTTTTCCGCCTCTTGGGGCATAACCACCAACTCTATAGATTCTACCTCTTCCAAGGACAGGTTTTGTGCCCATTCCATCGTTTGGGGGACGGAAACTGGGTTTGTGGCCAGACAGGCAGCCCCGGCCAGGCAGGCAACGGCCGCCACAATGCCGATGGCAGCGGCAGGCTTTTTGTAGTTCATAACATTCTTAATGCGCTTTTCTGCATTCCCCTCCCCAAAAGCCAATGGGCTGCCTGTAACCCTTCTTTTCCCAAGGGTAAGATGCAAGAGGGAATCGGCATATTCCGCCCGGATATCTCCGTCCATCCCCCGCATGACGGCTTCATCGCAGCTCATTTCCATATCCTTCATGGCCAACAAAAAGGCGAGCCACACCAAAGGGTTAAACCAGTGCAGGCACAGGGCGAAAAAGGCCAAAGGCTTCATCAGGTAGTCCCGCCTGCGGATGTGGTACTGCTCATGGAGGATGATATACTCCCGCTCACTTTCCTGGATGGAAGAAGGCAGGTAAATCTTAGGACGGAAAAGGCCCAGCACAAACGGGGATGGGATACCATCCGCCAGGTAAAGCCTGTCCCCAAGCGGCATCGAGCAGGATACCTGGCGGCGCAGGCGCAGCGCTGACCACATGCTGTAAATCCCCAAAACCCCTATGCCAGACAGCCAGATAGAAGACAGCAAGGGAAGCCAATCTGGGGAAAGCCCGCCAGGCAGCGCCCCTGTGCCTGCCGCTCCCTGGCCTCCTGTACCGTTCTCATCCATAGGCGAAGGAACGGATAAGCTGCTGCTTTGCACACCGCCCGTCCCTTCCCCCGCCTCGGTATGGGGCTTTTCTTGCGCGGAAGAGGGCGTAAAAGGGGCATCCTCCAGGTAGGGGCTATCCCCTGCAGGCCGGCCAGTAAGCACAGCTTCCTGAAAAAACGCATATTCCATCTCGCCGCTGCCATTTGCCGTTACGCCTGCCAGGCCCAGCAGGGAAATCCCAGAATTTATAGATACCGGGCACAGCAGACGGAACAGCACTACCCCCCAGAGCAGGTAGGAAAACTGCTTGGGCGCCTTGCGCAGGAGAAAGCGCAGGGCCAATACCGCTACAATGGCTAGGCTTGCCGTAAGGCTCATATTCAGCACCTTGGAAAGGATCCCATATACTATATTCATTGCGCCTCCCCCCTTCCCTGGCTGATAATCTCTTTCAGTTCCTGGATTTCTTCTTCCGACAGCTTCTTCCTGGCTGTAAATGCGGCCACAAAAGCTGGCAGCGACCCATGAAAGGCTTCTTCCACAAAATGCTCCCCGCGCATGCCATAAAATTCCTGCCTGCTGATCCGGGAAGAAACAATCCCGCCATCGTTCTGGAAAATCCCTTTCTCACATAGCTTGCGCAGCACATTATAAGTGGTGGGGCGCTTCCAGTCCAGCTCCCCCGCACAGATCTTTGCCAATTCCCTGGAATGGATAGGCTCATGCTGCCAGATCAAATCTGCAAAACGGGCTTCTACAACCCCTAAATGTGTGTCTACCATCGTACCGCCTCCTTGTTCATTGTTAATAAACTACTTTTAGTTTACTCTGGATGAACTGAACTGTCAAGTACTTTTCGGATCTTTCCAACGTTCGTTGGTCTTTCGCCTTATCCCAAGCCGCAGTAGCTTGCACCTTATCTAACTGTCCCTGTCTTTTCAGCCCCTCGCGGCTTATACTGTTTTCTGCTTTTTGGAAACATTGGAATTACGTTCCTTTGCTGGGAAATCCTCTCATCGGTTTGTCCCGGTAATCTCCGATTCGGGTGTTTTCACAGTGGGATGCCCTGCATTGGGCCATTCCATTCCGTGCTGAAAAAAGAGGAACTTACATAAGCAGCATCAGCTTCCTCATCCTTGACGGTGCAGTCAAAATGGCAGACCGTGTTGTCGGTGAGATAATGGGCTTATCATTTGTGAATATTTCTGTGCGTATTGACTTCATAGTATGAAATGATTATAATATGAGTAGAATACTGCTATCTAATAAACACAAGGAGGTTTTGTTATGAATATTCGCCCATCCGCAGCAATCCGCCAGAATTACAACGAAATTGCCGATATGTGCAGAAAGACCGCAGAGCCGATTTTCCTTACCAAGAACGGCG
>CAJUSO010000074.1 GCA_910588965.1 uncultured Lachnospiraceae bacterium
TATAACAAAAAAACTCAAAAAATGTATGTTTTTTTCATTCATGCGTTTATTCTGGTGTAAGGAACAAATTTTCTGAACAGTATTTTTTGCCTAAAAAAGGCTTTCTTTCTAAAATTGTGTGTGGTATACTATATCAAAAAGAGCCGCGCCCATTTGTAAAATATCGTTTCGTACATCCCAACCGTGTGCCCTGCATTTGGTGCTGTACGGATATTTTGCGTATCGGGTGAAGGGGCTTTTCTTACTGTATCCCATAAGGGAGATTTTAGGGAAAGGAGAGATGAGGAACGTGGCTAAGAAAGGAACAGGCTCCCGCAGCCGGGGAGCCAGGAGGAGCCTGAATAAGAGGATATTGAGGAGCACAACCCTTAATATCTTGGTATTGGTGGTTGTGTGCTGTGGGATTATGGCGCTTGCCCTGCAGTCCTTGGCAAGGAACATCCTGCTGGACAGCCTGCAGCCAATGGCAAGGCAGTCTGCAAAAACGGTGGAGGCCAACATCCATATGCTTGCAGACCGTATGATGACAATTGCAGGGGATTCCCGTATGAAAGGGAAGACGGATAAAGATGCCAGGAAGAACCGCAAGGAACTTCTGACGGAGGCGGCTGAGATATATGAACTATATGCCATTGCAATTTATGGGCTGGATGGCCAGCTGGTGCAGGGGATAGGTGCGCTGGAGAGCCTGGACAGCCAGTTTTTTGCCCTTCTCCAGGAAACGGATAACCTGACGACAGATTCCTCTACCGTTTATGAAGGCAAGCTGGGCGTCACCATGGGGATGCCGGTGAAGGAAGAGGGGGAAACCGTTTTTTATGTGGTGGGCGTCTATAAATATGACATACTGAATGATGTTATCAGCAGCATTAATCTGGGTAAGCACGGGATGGCCTATATGGTGGGCAAGGATGGGATAGTCACAGGGCACCCAGATCAATCCTTGGCGCTCCAAGGGAGCACGCTGTCCCAGTTAAGCGGCGGGAATGAAGAAGCCATTAGCCGTGTATCGACAGGGGAGACCGGCGCGGCAGAATTCTCCATTGACGGCGAGGATATGCTGATTGCTTTTTCGCCAATCCGGGGCACCCATTGGTCGCTGGTTATCCAGAACCCGAAGTCGGACTATGACCATTTTATTAATGGGGCAATGCTGGTGGCTGTATTTTCTACCCTGGCAGTGCTGGTGGTATCCATCCTGCTGGTGCTGCGCCTGTCCCGCTCAATTTCGCGCCCGGTGAAGAACGTGACGAGCCGGATGGTGGCTCTTTCCGATGGGGATTTACATACGGAAGTCACCATTGCCCATTCCAAGGATGAGCTGGAGGTGCTGACCAGGACCCTGGACGATACGGTTGAGAGCGTCAACTGTTATATTTCGGATATCCAGACAGTGCTGACCCAGGTTGCAGGAGGCAACCTATGCGTAGGCCCCCAGGTAGACTACAAAGGGGACTTTGCCTTAATCCAGGCAAGCCTGAATACCATTCTCCAGTCCCTGAATGAGACAATCCTGGGGTTCCGTGCTGCGGCTACCCGGCTTGCCGGTATGTCAGAAGAATTAAATGGGCAGTCTGGCCAGCTGCACCAGGCTTCCATGGATCAGAACCAGTCTACAGAGGCGTTGGTCCATGAGGTGACAAATGTAAAGGAACGTCTGTCCAGCGTTACGAAGAGCAGCGGCCAGACCCGCGCTAAGGCAGAAGAGATTGCAAGGTGCGTCCACGAGGCAAATGAGCAGATGACGTCCCTTTCTGGTGCAATGGATGATATCAGCGCCAATGCCCAAGAGATTACCAAGATTGCCCAAGCCATTGAGGGCATTGCCCAGCAGACCAGTATCTTGGCGCTGAATGCTGCCGTGGAGGCAGCCCGTGTGGGGAGCGCCGGGAAAGGGTTTGCCGTGGTAGCGGATGAGGTGAAGCAGCTGGCAGCCCGGAGCGAAAGCGCTGCAAAAAGCGCTACAGAAATGGTGGAAAGCACCAGGGCCATTATACAGAACGGCGTGGAACTGACAGCCCACACAGCTGGTTCCCTGCAGGATATTTCTTCTGTTTCTGACCAGATTGGCACGATTTCAGATCAGCTGGTGGAGGCAGTGCATGGGCAGGAGAGCGCCCTGTGCATTATGGAAGAGAGGATTGAGGCGATTTCTGCCATTGCAGACAGGAACCTGCAGAATGCAGTCGGGACAGAACAGTCCAGCGGGCTGCTGGCAAAAGAAGCTGAGAGCCTTCAGTCCCAGGTCAGGAAGTTTGTGTTGAAGGAGGGACATGACAGATGAAAAGGATAGGGACGGTATTGCTTCTCCTCCTGCTGATGGCAACAACGCTGACTGCCTGCGGGGAAGAGGAGGGGCTTCAGGACGGATATTACACAGCCCAGGCAAAAGAGTTTAATTTTGGCTGGAAGGAATATGTCACAATTTTGGTAAAGGGCGGGAGCATTGTGTCCGTAGAATATAACGCTGAGAACGCCAGCGGCTTTATTAAAAGCTGGGATAACGCCTATATGCAGACGATGCTCCATTCGAACGGTACATATCCGAACGAGTACACCCGCTATTATGCCGGGCAGCTTTTGGAAGGGCAGCAAGAGGACGGCATTGACGCACTGACAGGCGCTTCGTCCTCCTATGGATCTTTCCAGAAATTGGCTGCGGCAGTGTTAGAGCAGGCCAGGCAGGGGGATTCTAGCACTGCATTTGTGGATACTTCAGAGTAAGGAAGAGGCCTGCGCAATAACTGCGCAGGCCTTAAAATGATAGGAATCTCTGGGGGGCTATTTTTTGATTTTTATTTTCTGTACATTCCCCCATGTGCTGTAATAGGTTTTCCCGCCTGTTTTCTTGTAACAGCGGATCCGGATATAATAGGTTTTCTTTTTTGCCAGTTTCTTCAAGGTGAGGGCAGTTTTCTTGGAAGAGGCATTCTTCTTTGCGGCATTTTTAAAGCTTTTGTTTTTCGCATATTGGATCTGGTAGCCGCTGGCTTTTGTATTCTTTTTCCATTTTATGGTAAGGGCCCGGGAGGATTTATTTACGGGCTTTTGGGTTTTTGGCTTTGTTAAAAAGACTGTTTTTGCTGTCTTTTTGCTGTATGCGCTTGTGTTTTTCCCGTTCACGGCTTTTAGCCGGTAGGCATACAGGATGCCGTTTTTGGCCGTTTTATCTGTGTAGCTTACGGTTTTCTGCTTGCTGATGGCAGCAATCCTCTTCCATTTCCCGCTTCCAGCCTTGCGGAAAACCTGGTATCCTTTGGCGTTTGCCGACTTTTTCCAGCTTAATTTTACGCCGGAAGCAGTGTTTGCAATGCCGGACAGGACAGGCGCTTTGATAGTGGCGGGCGGCGGGGTATTGCCGCCTGGGTTTGTATTGCCGCCTGGGTCCTCATTCCCACCTGGGTTTTCATTGCCGCCAGGGGGCGTTGGGTATTCTTCGGCCAGTTCCAGGGAGAAATTGTCAAAGTCGCCCCAGGCTTCGTTGCCGCTGTAGGTTGCCGTTGCATGTGCGCCCACCTGCAGCTTCCCGTCCAGGACTTCGATGTTATCCAAAACCATTTCCACAAAGTTGGCGCTTCCGCCCCAGCCGATGGTTTTATAAGGCTCTGAGGTAAATTCCTTTTCTGTGGCTTTTGCAAACAGGCGGATGGTGGAGACGCCGGGATCCCCCATGACATAGCCCTTCAAGCGGTATTTCCCAGGTTTCAGCCCCACAATGTCCTGATAGAAGGTGAAGTCAAGATCCCCATTCCCCCCTGTGAAATGCAGGGAGCTTGTGCTGTTCAGTGCATTTGCGCTGGTGCCCAGCGTGCCTGTGCCTTTGTTGCCTTCTGCATACTTCCAAATCCCATTGTCCCCTAACTCAAACCCTCCATTTTTCAGTCCAGGCTGCTCTTTGATGACTGTTACCTTGCAGGACTGGGAAAAGGTCGGGTAAGTGCCGTCCTTGCCGCCATAATTTGTCACGGTTAAGGTGGATTCCCCCGCTTTTAGCCCTTTCACCAGCCCGGCATTGTTTACGGAGCAGACCTGAGGGTCGGAACTTGTCCATACCATCCTGGTAATGTCCGGCTGTTGGGGCGTTACGGTAAGGCTAAGCTGGTGGATGTCGTTTTCCTGCACGGTAATTTCGGCGTCCCCATTTAAAGTTAAGGATGTGACAGGGTTCTCGTTGATTTCTGCGGCGTTTGGGGAGAATGCTTCCCAGACCCGGTTGGGTATGCGGCCGCCAGAGGCCTGGTCCTTGTCCATCTCATAATTTTCAATTTCCCAATAAATACAGCCTGTCCCCCGCCCATTTGGGATTTCCTTCAATGCGCTGACTACATTGTGGATCATGTTGTATTTCTGGTTTACGGTGACATTTTCCAGGTAGTTTGCCCCAATCTCAACCACCATTATCTCACGGTTTGTCCCGACGCAGAATTTCTGGTACAGGGATTGGAAGGAGTTTTTTAAGGACTCGATAATCACAGTCGGGTCGTGGTCCCTGGGATAGAAGGAGAGGCCAAGCACGTCAAAGTCTGTTACGCCTGCGTTTACGGCGTTCTGGAACCAGTTTGTGACCATTTCGGTGTCTGCTCCGCTGTCTATGTGGAGGACTATTTTCGTGGTGGGGGAAGCATCCCGCACGGCTTTGATGCCCTGGTTCAGCACATAGATGAAATTATCATAGTTTGCGATATTGCATAATGGCCATAACATGCCGTTGGTAATCTCATTCCCTACCTGCACCCACTCTGGCGTTACGCCTTCTGCAATCATATGGGTCAGGAAGCTGTGGGTATAATTGTATAATTCCGCCCCCACCCGCACCGCCTCTTCATGGGAAATGTTATCCGTCACATTCCATGCGGATGGCGGCGGCTGCTTGCCGGGGTCGGCCCAGTTGTCCGCATAATGGAAATCCAGCATGACCCGAAGCCCAGCGTCATGGCATTTCTTTGCATAGGCAATGATGCTGTCCTCTTTACAGCTTCCTTTTGGGTGGTTCAGCCAGGTGCGGAGGCGGACCGTATTCATGCCGTAATCATTTTTACAGATGTCATAGAGCTTCCTGGGCTGCCCTTTTGCGTCCAGGTATTCCCTGTCAGCGTCTGCCGCTGCGGAAATGTCAGAGCCCAGCGCCATTCCTGCCGTGCTTTCCCTGCCGTTGCCCCCTGCTGCAGGAGCTGCCGCCGCGGGCTGCGGAAGAGCCGTAGTTACCATGAAAACTGCCAATAAGATGGCGTAAAGCCTTTTTAAGTACCCATTCTGTTTCTTCATGCTGTTTCCCTCCGTTCTATTTAGGGAATACCCCTAAATGATAAAATGTTTTGTCCTGCCCTTACTTTGTAGATGCCCTCCGTAATAGAGTGTATTTCGTAAATACTTTGGAATTGCAGCCCCCCCGTTCCATCCGGCTGATTAATTTCTCACAGGCCAGCATCCCCAACGCCCGTTCATCAAATTCCAACGTTGTGATAATGGAGGCATATTCCTTTAAAAAGGCGCTGTTGTAAAAAGAAGCGACTTCCATATCCTTAGGGACGTTAATATGCATGTTCTGGAGCTTCATTAGGACCTGGCGGCATATTTTGTCATCCATGCATACGATGCACTCGGCGCATTTTTCCACAAGTTCTTCTACCGCCTGGTAAACTTTTTCCTTCGTGCTGCAGTTTAGGTAAATCATGTTGTCCAGGATTTTGCGGTTGTGGAGCAGCAGGCCTTCCCGGAAGCCCGTCATTCTCTTCTGGGTAATGGTGTGGTTGGCGTCCCCTCCAATCAGCGCAATGCGGCGCATCATTTTCTGTTCCGTAAGGTAGGCCATCATTTCCTTGCAGGCGCGGATGATATCACAGTCCACATATTGGACAGTAGCATAATTTGACTGCCCCACCGTCAGGAATGGGATATGCCTGGACAATAGGTATTCCACGGTATAGTCCTTGACAAGGGTCCGCAGGAGAAGCACCCCGTCTACTTTCTGCTGCATCAGCACGTGTTCCAGGGGAGAGATATCATGGCTTCCCAGGGAAACCAGCAGGATGTTGTATCCCAGTTTCCTGGCGGCGCTGTCCATTCCCATAATGCAATTGTGGAAAAAGGGGATTTCCGGCAGTTCCTGGTCAGCGGGCAGGACGGCCGCCAGGTTATAGGTCCGGAAGGATTGGCCGGAGTGGGAAAGGCATGCACCCCGGTAGCCAGATACCTCACAGTACTTCAGGATTTTTTTCTTGGTTTCCGGGCTGACCCTCCCTTTGCCAGAAATTGCCCTGGATATGGTGGACATGGAATAGCCCAAATCCTGCGCAATTTTAGCCAGGGTTACTTTGTTGTCCAATAAATCCTCATCCTCCTTTCTAACCTGGGATAAATTGCTGGATGTATCTGTGTTTCCACTCCTGTTTTTTGTGTATTTTCGATAGAAACATTATAACATTTGGAAGATTTATGTGCAATGCGCATAGTTTACAGAAAGAGCAGGATTTTTTATTCAAATTGTGCAGGATTTTTGCCGTTTGCGCAAAAATGGGCAAAAATGGGAAAAAATGGGTGCGGTAGGTTTTTTGGATAATCCTAAATTTAGCATTGACAAATCTTTCCGTCTATGCTTTAATAAAAAAGGCAACTTGGGATTTGTAAGTAATTGTTTACAAGAAAAATAAGACAGGAAGGAGGTAGAATCAATGATTAAGTTAATGAATGGATACAAAGGCAATTTTAAAGATATTAATTATGGATTTACCTCCGTGGCTGAAGAAGGGATACGGCATTAATTTCCATCACTTGCTGCCCTTAGATATTCGTATAAGGGCAAAGTGCAGTGTTATGTATCATTTATGCATGTCCCGTAAGAATAGTTCCCCGCAGGTAACTGCGGGGTTTTTTGCGTAAATTTCCCGTACACGGGGACTTTGGGATATCCAAAGGGAAGGCATCGGTATCCGGGGCATGCGCCATGGAGGGAACTTGATTGATATTGTCTGGCTAAAAGGAGAAAAGGAGGGTTTCTATGGGAAAACTGTTAAAATACATCCGGCACTATTGGTATGCCTACCTGTTTGCCATATTCTGCATGGTAGCTGCCATCCTCTTGAATATGCTTTACCCGATGATAACCAAACGCATCGTGGATGAGGTCATCATCGGCGGCGACCTGGGATTGCTGCGCTTTTTGCTGTCTATGGTCGTCCTGATTGGCGTGGGAAGGGCTATCGGGGGATATCTGAAAGAATTTATCTTTGATACGGTTAGCGTCAAAATCGGCGCTAAGCTGCGCAAGGATTTGTTTACCCACATGGAAGGCCTGTCCATGGAATATTTTGACGATACCAATACCGGGGAGCTGATGGCCAGGGTAAAGGATGATGTAGATATGGTCTGGAGTGCCCTGGGGTATGTGGGCATGCTGATGATTGAAGTTGCCATCCATGTTTCCATCGTGCTGTACTGCATGTTTACGCTGAATTGGAAGCTGTCTTTCCTTCCGCTTGCAGCTATGGTGCTGATGGGCTTTACCGCTATTTTTATGGAGCGGAGGCTGAATAAGGTATATGAGGAAATCAGCGAGGAAAACGCCACGCTGACCACCATAGCAGAAGAGAACCTGGCAGGCGTCCGCACGGTGAAGGCCTTTGCCAGGGAAAAATTCGAGATAAAGAAATTCCTGTCCCACAACCAGCGTTATCACGACCTGAACATGAAGCAGTCCAAATTGCTGGTGCGTTATTACCCCATTTTCCAATTTACTGGGAGCCTGCTTCCAGTCGCCATGGTCATCCTGGGCGGCGCCCAAGTGATTAATGGCAGTATGAGCCTGGGGAGCCTGATTGCATTTTCTGAATATTGCCGGAATATCGTATGGCCAATGGAAATGCTGGGCTGGCTGACGAACGATTTGTCTTCTGCCATTGCCTCCTGCAAGAAAATCAACAAGATATACAGCCAAAAGCCGTCCATCCAGGAGCCGGGGCGCCCCGTCCTGCTGGATGGGGTACGCGGGGAGGTGTCTTTTGACCATGTGTCCTTTGCCCGCGGGGGGCATGATATTTTAAAAGATATTTCCTTTACCCTTCCCCAAGGAAAGACCCTTGGGATTATGGGCGCCACTGGGGCAGGCAAGACCTCTATGGCAAACCTGATGATGCGTTTTTTTGATACGTCTTCCGGGAGCGTGCAGCTAGACGGCGTGGATGTAAAGCAGCTCTCTTTAAAACAGCTGCGCGGCAGCATCAGCACGGTCATGCAGGATGTGTTCCTGTTCTCGGATACGATTTCAGAGAACATCAAAATGGGGCAGCGGGAGACCTTAGGAAGGCCTGCGATGGTGCATGCGGCAGGCATTGCCCAGGCAAAAGGCTTTATTGAGGAATTGCCGGAAGATTATGAGACAGTAATCGGCGAGCGGGGCGTAGGCCTCTCTGGCGGCCAGAAGCAGCGGATTAGCATTGCCAGGGCCATTGCAAAGCATAACCCGATATTAATTCTGGATGATTCCACCTCGGCGCTGGATATGGAGACGGAATATGAAATCCAGAAGTCCCTGGACAGCCTGGATGCGACAAAAATCATCATTACCCATCGGATTTCTGCAGTACGCCATGCAGACGAGATCTTGTTCCTGGAAAACGGGAGCGTCAAGGAACGCGGAACCCATGAAGAACTATTGGCGCAAAAGGGCCTGTATTATAAGACCTATTTGGCACAGTATGGGGATTTGGCGCTGCAGACAGTATCTTAACAGGAGCACATCCTATGGGAACAAAGGTAGATACAGAGCTGTGGCCCGTATCTTAACAGGAGCACATTCTGCGGGAGCATATGTAGATATGGCACTGTAGACCATGTCAGAACAGCAGCGCATTCTGCAAGGAACTATTTTTGCGCAGTAAATTTGGAAAATCGCCCTGGCACATTGGCACTGGAAAGCTGATGGCTAGGTTTCTAGAAAGAGGTGATATTTTGGCAGTAAATTCATTCCGGGAGGATGAGAAATTAGAGGGGATTGGAAAAAAAGAGACCTTGAAGCGGCTGTTTGCCCATTTAATCCCATACAAATTCCAAGTGGCCAGCGTCCTTTTCTGCATGCTGGTTACGGTGGTGATTTCATTGATAAACCCATTGATTATAGAAGAGGCCATAGATGTATATATTGCCAGGAAGGATATGGGGGGCCTGGCGAGGTTAGCGGCTGTTACGTTGGGGATTAATCTTGTTTTTATTGTTATGGTGAAAGTCCGCATGTATGTGATGGCGCGGATTTCCAACCAGATCCTGCTGGATATCCGGCAGGAACTGTACGAACATATCCAGACATTATCCTTTTCCTTTTTTGACAGCCGCCCTACGGGCAAAATCCTCGCGCGGGTTATCGGCGATGTGAATTCCTTAAAAAACGTCCTGACCAATGCCGTAACTACGCTGATACCAGATTTTATTACAATCTGCGGCGTAGTGGTCATCATGGTAGTAAAGGACTGGCGCCTTGCCCTTGCGTCCCTAAGCAGTATCCCCCTGATGGCTGTTGCCATTTGGTTTATCCAGAAATTTTCCCACGTGCGCTGGCAGGTGTTCCGCAAAAAAGGCTCTAACTTAAATGCCTATGTCCATGAAGGCATTGCCGGGATGGGCGTCGTACAGAGTTTCTGTGCAGAGGAAGAAACCCAGAAGGTGTTTGCCGGCCTGGTGAAGGAACATGAACAATCTTTTATTGGCGCCGTGCGCATTGCGGATCTCTTTGGCGGGGCGGTTGATTTCTGCTGGGGAATCGGTGCAATGATACTTTACTGGGTGGGGATCCAGATGATAGGCGGCGAATCGGTCAGTATTGGCCTTTTGGTGGTCTTTGGGACTTATATTGATATGTTCTGGAACCCTGTCATGAACCTGAGCAATTTTTATAACCAGGTCATCACAAACCTGACAGCTGCAGAACGTATTTTTGAAATCCTGGATACGGAGCCGGATATTACAGACAGCGCTGATGTAGGGGCATTGCCGGACATAGAAGGGAAGGTAGAGTTTTGCCATGTGTCCTTTACTTATGATGAAGGCACCCCTGCGGAGACAAAGGTGTTAGAGGATGTCAGCTTTCAGGTGCAGCCCGGGGAGACGATTGCCCTGGTGGGCTCTACCGGGGCTGGGAAAACTACGGTTGTAAACCTAATCAGCCGTTTCTATGACGTGCAGAAGGGCGCCATACGGATAGACGGTTATGATATCCAAAAGGTCTCTATAGAGAGCCTGCGCTGCCAGATGGGGGTCATGACCCAGGAAAACTTTATTTTCCAGGGAACCGTGAGGGAAAATATCCTCTATGGGAAAATGGACGCCACAGAGGAGGAAGTCATTGCAGCTGCCAAGGCGGTCAATGCCCATGATTTTATCCTGAAAATGGAAAAGGGATATGATACGGTATTAAAGGAGCGTGGCGCAGGGCTGTCTATTGGCCAAAGGCAGCTGATTGCATTTGCCAGGACTATGGTGAGCATGCCCAAAATCCTGATTTTGGATGAGGCAACCTCCAGCATTGACACCCACACGGAACTTCTGGTACAGAAAGGGATAGAAGCCTTGCTGAAAGGCCGTACCAGCTTTGTCATTGCCCACCGCCTGTCCACCATCCAGCGGGCAGACCGCATTTTTGTCATTGACGAAGGCGGGATCCTGGAACAAGGCAGCCCTGCCGAACTGATGGAGAAAAAAGGGCATTACTATAGCCTCTATATGGCGCAGTTTAAGAATATTTAGAAGGTTAACAGCACAGGATATCTAGGGATATTCCAGGATAGAAGGATTTGGAGAGTTTGGAAGAGGAGGTGCAGGATGCGTCTGACCGGGACGGTTTATGCAAAGACTTTAGAAATGGATACGGGGATTTCCATCGTAACCCCAGACCATTTCCAACCCAAGGAGCCATACAAAGTGGCATACCTGCTGCATGGGCTCTGCGGCAGCAGCAGGACTTGGCTGGAGTATTCCATGCTCCCTGTTTATGCAGGGAAGGGGAATACCGTGTATGTGATGCCAGAGGTAGGCAGGAGTTTTTATATGGATATGGCATATGGCTTCCGCTATTTTACCTATGTGACGGAAGAACTCCCTGCTATCTGCAAGGATATTTTCCGTATTTCTGCGGAAAGGGAAGATACGGCTATCATCGGCGGTTCTATGGGCGGCTATGGAGCCCTCCGCTGCGCCTTGTCCAGGCCAGGGCAATATGGGATGTGCGCTGCATTTTCCTCCGGCTGCCTGTTCCTGAAGGAAGGGATAGAGGAACTGAAAGCCAATGGGATGCGCCAGGAATACGTGGAGCATTTCGGGCAGCAGCTTTCCAGGGATTTTGTAGCGGCGTTTGGGGAATCCTATGAATGGAAGCCAGAGTACGAGATTACAGAACTGGCTGCCAGGGCAAAAAAGCAAGGGGTGGTGCCGAAGCTTTTCCTAACTTGCGGGACGTCTGATTATTTTTACCAGGATTACAAGCGGATTTGCCAAAAATTTGAAGCATTGGGTGTCAGTTTCACAGCGGAAGAGTGGGAGGCACAGCATGATTTCCCCTATTTTAACGATGCCCTGAAAAAGGCGGTTGAAAGGTTTGGGCTTTGATACTGCTCCTTTGCTTCCTAGGCGTAACGTACCCAAAGGGTGCCCGATAGCGCGGGAGGCCTATGGAGCAATAGAAAGGAATAGAAAAATGGAAAATAGGAAAACCCCTATATTTGGTAAAAATACCTACGTTGCCCCAGGAGCAGCCGTCCGGGGGGATGTTACCCTTGGGGACAACAGCAGTATCTGGTTTAACGCCGTTGTCCGGGCAGAGGAGAGCAGCGCAGTGATTGGGCGCTGCACCAATATCCAGGACAACTGTGTCCTCCATGTGGACGAAGGCGCAGGCCTGTCCATTGGGGATTGCGTGACCATTGGCCATGGCGCAATTATCCATGGCTGCACGATAAAAAGCAATACTTTAATCGGGATGGGCGCGATTATCCTGAACCATGCCGAAATCGGCAGCAACTGCATCATTGGCGCAGGAGCCCTAATCACCCAGAATACGGTGGTTCCGGACGGCTCTTTAGTCGTGGGGAACCCAGGGCGGGCAGTGCGCACCGTGACGGACAGTGAGATAGAACAGATCCGGCAGAATGCTGCCCATTATGTAAAAGAAGCGGAAGGCTATGCCCATGCATAAAGGCAGGCAAGAAAGCTTGCCAAAGGCGTTTTTTCTGCCTATGGCAAGCTTGCCTACCAGGGCAAACGGCTCAAAATCACTATCCAAGCAGGCCTTTCTTCTTAATGCAGGCCAGCAGGCCTTTGCAGCCTGCTACCACATCCTCATAGGTTTTTTCAAAATTCCCTGTGTACCAAGGGTCATCTACGTCCCTGGGATGGTCTGTATAATCTAACAGCAGGCTGATTTTTTTCTCGGGATCCTTCCCGGCAATCCGAAGCATGTTTTTGTAATTCCAGCTGTCCATCCCTACAAGATAGTCATATTTCTGGTAATCCTTGCGCTCCATGCGCACGGCGTATTTCCCGGCGGTGGAGATCCCTACCTGTGCCAGTTTGTTCCGGGTGCCGTAATGCACCGGGTTCCCAATTTCCTCCATGCTGGTGGCGGCGCTTGCGATAGAAAACTGGCCGGCAAGCCCTTCTTTTTTTACCATGTCTTTCATTACAAATTCAGCCATTGGGCTTCGGCAGATGTTGCCGTGGCAGACGAAAAGTATTTTAACCATATCTTTAAAACTCCTTGTATTTGCTGTATTTCCTTGATTTATCGGCTTTTCCTGCGTCTTGCTTTAGCCTTTCGTCCG
>CAJUSO010000075.1 GCA_910588965.1 uncultured Lachnospiraceae bacterium
CAACTATAGCGGGTTGTTGGTACAGGGCACCGCTAACGCCCCAGCTGCTCGGAGACTTTAGTATAGCTCTTTTTGGGTGAAAAGTCAATATTTATTTCTTCTTTTCCCGCAGGGCTTTGAAGAATTCGGTAAGCATGGAAGAGCATTCTTCTTCCAGGATGCCTGCTTCAAGCGCTACCTGGTGGTTGAAGGCAGGGATTTGCAGCAGGTTCAGGATGGAGCCGGCGCAGCCTGCCTTTGGGTTCATGGCGCCAATGACGACCTTGTCTATGCGGGACTGGACGATAGCCCCGGCACACATTTGGCAAGGTTCCAGGGTGACATACATGGTGCAGCCTTCTAAGCGCCAGTCCCCCAGTTTTTTGCTGGCCTTTTTAATGGCGGAAAGTTCGGCGTGGGCGAGTGTGTTCTTGTCGGTATTCCTTCGGTTGTAGCCCCTGGCAATGATTTTGCCTTCATATACGATGACGCATCCTATTGGGACTTCTTCCATTTTTTCAGCTTTTTTGGCCTCCCGGAGGGCTGCTTTCATAAATTTTTCTTCTGGATTCATGTGCACTCCTTTTCCGTATGTGGTAAAATAATGGCTGTATCGTATTTTGGTTATTGTATCATGGAATTGGGAAGAAAGCAAAGAGGCTGTAATATGGATATGAGGTATGAGACAGAACGGTTGGTATTAGAGATACTCCCGGACACAAAGGCGGCGCAGACGCTGCAGTTTTATCTTTATAACCGGGAACTGTTTGAGGAATATGAGCCGGAGCACACGGAAGATTTCTATACGGAAACGTGCCAGAGGGATATGCTGCGCTGTGAGTATAACATGGCGGTAAATGCCACGCTGTACCGTTTCTGGGTATATGTAAAAGGCCAGATGGACCAAGTTGTGGGTACGGTTTCCCTCCAGAATGTCCGGTGGGGGGCTTTCCTGTCCTGTGAGCTGGGGTATAAATTTGACCAAAGGTTTTGGGGGAAGGGATATGCCCGGGAGGGCATCTCAAAGTGCCTGTGGATTGCCTTCCAAGAGCTGGGGCTCCACCGGGTAGAGGCACAGGTATTAAAAGGGAACCTGCATTCCAAAAGGCTCCTGTACCGGCTGGGCTTTGAGCCGGAGGGGGTAAGAAAGCAGAACGTAAAAATCCATGGGGAGTGGAGGGATCATGAATTGTACGCCCTGCTTTCCGGGCAGGGGGCTACTCATCCAGGTAGCGGAACCAGTAGCCAAATTCCCCAGTGTTGATAGGGGCAGATTTTTCATTGCGGAATCCAGGGAAGCCAAAGAGGGTAGCCATCACGCGTTCGGGGTTTTGGAAAACCCCAGGGATGCCAAGGAACCATTTCTTACTGCCGGATTTTTCAGCCATCCCTAGGATTAAGTAACGGTAGTTGAAGAATCCGTGGAGCAGGAAGCTGTTGTTCCCCAGATACCAGTACTTTTTGGGGAGGAGCCGTATATCTTTCAGATCCAGGCGGACACAAAGCGTAGTTTCATCCCCGGCAAACGGGGTCATGACGGGGTAGTGTTCCAGGATGAACTGCCATTTGACAGCCCATTCCTCCGCGGGAGGCGCCTGGGGGGCGGAAGGTTCCGGGGTTTGCTTGCCCGCAGGCGGGGGTGCAGATGCGCCCTTGTTTTTGGAACGCTGGCGCTGGATGGCTTCCTGCTGCCACGGGGGCATAAAGCGGGGGAGGGCAAAGGGGTTCCGATAGGAGGTGCGGCTGCGTTTGGGGAGGGCCTCTGTTGCCTCCAGGGTGTTTTTGGTACCGTCCGCGGCGGGAGGGGCTTTGGCAGGGGAAGGCGGTTCTGCGTTTGCTTGGGGCGTATGGCTGCCATGGCTGGGTCCTGCGTTTGCTTGGGGCGTATGGCTGCCATGGCTGGGTTCCGCGGAGGCTGGATTTTGGGAAATGTCATTACCATCATCCGTTGGGGAATCCGTATTGGCTTGTGATGGAACGGCCATGCCATGCGAGGTTTGGGGGGCAGCGTCTGTGGAAGCATCGGACTGCATAGGGAAAGCGGATGCGCTGGGCGCTTCCGCTGCCGGGTTTTCTGCATGTGTATGGGCTGCAGTTAGGCGGCTGGCTTCCAGGGGATCCGTATGTATGGGCTGGTTGGGATTCTCAGCAGCCATGCTATTTCCAGATGTGGGGGAAGCATGGGGAAGGATTTGTTCCCCATCGGGTTTTTCCCCTGTATCTTCCGGTAACGGCAAGGGGGTAAACCTCTCCCGCACAAAGGGGTCATTGTCCCATTGGCTCACAAACATGGTTTCGTCTGAGACAGGCAGGAAAATCCCTTTTATGTCCTCTAGGGTATAGCCGCTTCCAGATAAATCCCGCTCCTCTAGGGCAGCCTTAAAATCCCCATTCCCCCGCACAAGGCTCATATTCCCTAGCAGGATTCCCTGGAAGCCCTGTTCTTTTTGGGCATAGAAATACACCGGAATAGGGGAAATGCTATATCCGGTGTTCTTCATATGTATCTCAACCAGGCAGGTATTGCCTTTTTTGGCGATTTTCGCAAAGCCAGTATTCCGGCCTTTGGTATTATGTTCATATAAATGAAGATAGGTAACCATTCGATGAAATGCAGACATATGATAAACTCCGAAAAGTCTTTTTACATCTTATGCATTCCATTGGAAAATATGCTATAAAAAATGCTGCAAGGTTTTTTGCAGTATCAGGGCTGCCCTGCGATGGCGGAGGCCAAATCCCCGCCGAAAGAAGACATGTTGGCAGGAACCCATATCTTGTTATGGATGACGCATTCCACCTGGATCTCATGGGTCTCTTTGGAGGGCACGACATCCCCATAGGCTTCCATCAGGTTCTGCGTATAGCGGTCCATTAAAAAGGCCTGCTGCTGTTCTAAGGTATCAAAATGCCCTTGCTGTGCAGCTTCCTTTGCATTGTAATAGGCTTCTTCGTCTAAGGCAGGCTCGTCAAAAAAGGTCGTATGCAGCACAACCGTGGCTTTCCCATCCGATTCTTCAATGGTTTCAAAGGTAGCTTCCATATGGGCCAGTGCCTTTTTCCTGGCAGCACAAAGTTCATCCAGCACGTTTTCTTCTATTTCCTGCCCGCTGGCAGAAAAATTCGTGCGGATGGCTTCCTTTAATGAATCGTCATAGGCCCGCTGCGCAGCAGCGATATCCTCTTCTGTCATTCCCAGGGACAGAATCCCGGATTTATCGCCAAGGATATATAAATCGTAAATTGCCTTGACGGAAGACGCCGCATCAATGCGGGGGCCTTTGCAGCCGCCCAGTATGGCGGAGCACAGGCATATGCAAAACAGGGCAGGTAAAATCTTTCTCATGGAAATCCTCTCTATTGCTTCCACAGTGAAAAGGCCAAATGGATTCCGGCTTCCCCCCTGATTGTACAAAAATCTCTGGAGCCTGGGGATACATTTGGCAGCTGCTGTGTAGCGGGTAATATGGATGGATTCTTCAGGGGGTATGTAAGGGATAGCTATCGCCAGGCAGCCTTATGGTGCGGGCCGCATAGGTATCGCCGCTGTTAAGAAGAACGGAGGAGGGGGGATTTGAACCCCCGCGCCGGGACTACCGACCTACTGGTGTTCGAAGCCAGACCCTTCAGCCACTTGGGTACTCCTCCAAAATTTGCCCTGTAAGGATATTATACCAAATATTTTCAGAAATGCAAATGAAAAATCTTGTGGTAGGCAAAATTATGAGATATAATGATTTTTGTAAGGGGGAATTCCTCCAGAATCCCCTCTTAGTACCCCTATGATATGGAAATCCTACGGGGGAGCGCAGGGTGCGCTATAAAATTCTATCTAAGACGAAAGGGATGAACATCATGAAGAGAATCGGTATGCTTACCAGTGGGGGAGACTGCCAGGCGCTGAATGCGGCAATGCGCGGCGTGGTAAAAGGTTTGAGCAAAAATCTGGATGAGTTGGAGGTATATGGCTTTTATGAAGGATATAAGGGGCTGATTTATGGGAATTACCGTTTGCTGACGGGCGGCGATTTTTCCGGCATACTGACAAAGGGCGGGACAATCCTGGGCACATCCCGGCAGCCGTTTAAGCTGATGCGTGAGCCGGACGAGAAGGGATTGGACAAGGTTGAGGCCATGAAGCAGACGTATTATAAGCTGCGCCTGGACTGCCTGGTAATCTTAGGGGGCAACGGCACCCAGAAAACAGCCAACCTCCTGCGTGAGGAAGGGCTGAATATTATCCATCTGCCCAAGACCATTGACAATGATATCTATGGCACGGATGTGACCTTCGGGTTCCAGAGCGCTATCAACATTGCCACAGATGCGATTGACTGCATCCATACGACGGCAGCGTCCCACAACCGTGTGTTTATTGTGGAGGTTATGGGCCATAAGGTCGGCTGGCTGACTTTGTATGCCGGGATTGCAGGGGGGGCAGATATTATCTTGCTGCCGGAAATCCCGTATGATATTGACAAAATTGTTAAGGCTATTAAGAGCAGGAATAAACAGGGCAAGGGCTTTACGATCCTGGCGGTGGCAGAGGGCGCGATTTCCAAGGAGGATGCGGCGCTGTCCAAGAAGGAACTGAAGAAGAAGAAAGAGAGCCAGTCCCATCCTTCTGTGTCCTATGAGGTGGCAGCCCAGATCCAGGAGAAGATAGGCAGCGAAGTCCGCGTTACGGTTCCAGGCCATACGCAGAGGGGCGGCAGCCCATGCCCCTATGACCGTGTGCTCTGTACCAGGTTAGGGGCGGCGGCAGCGAACCTGATTATGAAAGAGGATTATGGCTATATGGTTGGCATGGTAAATGGCAACACGAAAAAAATCCCCTTGGAGGAAGTGGCAGGCAAGCTTAAGATGGTAGAGCCGGACTCTAAGATTATTAAAGAAGCGAAATTAATAGGCATTAGCTTTGGAGATTAAAATATGTCTTATACTGCGTTATACCGTAAGTTCCGGCCCCAGGAGTTTGGGGACGTCAAAGGGCAGGAGCATATCGTTACTACATTGCAGAACCAGATTAAGGCAGGCAGGATAGGGCATGCTTATCTGTTCTGCGGGACCCGGGGGACGGGCAAGACTACCGTTGCAAAGATATTTGCCAAGGCGGTCAACTGCCAGCATCCCTCGGAGGGCAGCCCCTGTGGGGACTGCCCTTCCTGCAGGGCGGTTGCGGCAGGCAATTCCATGAATGTCATAGAAATAGATGCTGCATCCAACAACGGCGTGGACAATATCCGTGAAATCCGTGAGGAGGTGGCATATTCACCGACAGAGGGCAAGTACAAAGTCTATATCATTGACGAGGTTCATATGCTTTCCATAGGAGCCTTCAATGCATTATTGAAGACTTTGGAGGAGCCCCCTTCTTACGTTATTTTCATTTTAGCTACGACGGAAGCGCATAAGATACCGATTACCATACTTTCCAGATGCCAGCGGTATGATTTTAAGAGGATTTCCATAGAGACCATAGGGATGCGCCTGGCGGATCTGATGGGGCAGGAGCAGGTGGAGGCGGAGCCTAAGGCGCTCCAGTATATCGCCAGGGCGGCAGACGGTTCCATGCGGGACGCCTTAAGCCTGTTGGATCAGTGCATTGCCTTCTACCTGGGGGAGAAGCTGACCTATGACCATGTGCTGGAAGTGCTGGGCGCCGTGGATACGGAGGTATTCAGCCGGATGCTGCGCAGGATTTTGGATAAGGACGTCCCAGGCGCGATACGGCTTTTGGAGGAAATGGTTATCCAGGGGCGGGAGCCGGGGCAGTTTGTTACGGATTTTACCTGGTACTTGCGGAACCTGCTGCTGTTGCAGGGCTCCGGCAATATGGAGGATGTGCTGGATGTTTCCACTGAGAACCTGCGCCTGCTAAAAGAAGAGGCACAGCTTGTAGGGCAAGGGCAGCTTATGCGGTTTATCCGCATTTTTTCTGATTTGTCCAGCCAAGTGCGCTATGCGGCCCAGAAACGGATTTTGGTGGAGATTGCCTTAGTCAAGCTTTGCAAGCCGGAGATGGAGCGGGATTATGAGTCGCTGGCAGAGAGGGTTGCCCAGCTAGAGCAGAAGCTGGAGGGCGGGGTTTTGGTGCAGCCGCCTGGCGGGGCGGCGCAGCAGGCCGCAGTCATGCCGGATGGCTCCCAAGCCCTTAGCGCCAAGGAGCAAGAAGAGCCGGTGGTGCTGCCTGCGGCAGTCCCGGAGGATGTACGGCAGGTGGTGCAGAATTGGCGCTCCATTATCCAGGACCTGCCGGGGGGGCTGAAGGCATATCTGAAATCCGCCCGCCTGGGGCTATCCGGGGATGGTGGGCTTCTTATCTGCCTGGATGATATGGCGGAGGGGTTTGTGGGAAAGGATTCCCATATGCAGGAATTGGCAGGGATGATAGCCCAAAAGACCGGGAAAGAAATCCGGATTGAAATGCAGGGCAGCAAAGAGGGGGAGGCGCCCCAAGGCCCGGTAATGGATTTGGAAAAAATCATAAATATGGAAATCACAGTAGAAGAGGAATAAAGGAGGAAATAGAGATGGCAAAGCGCGGAGGTTTTCCTGGGGGGATGCCTGGGAATATGAATAATTTAATGAAGCAGGCGCAGAAGATGCAGCGCCAGATGGAGGAAGCGACCAAAGAGCTGGAAGAGAAAGAAATTACGGCAGCGGCAGGCGGAGGCGCTGTGGAGGTAACGGTATCCGGCAAAAAAGAGGTGACGAAGGTGAAGCTGTCCGAGGAAGTGGTGGACCCGGATGATATTGAGATGCTGGAAGATTTGATCATGGCGGCTACCAATGAGGCGCTGCGGCAGATAGAGGCAGCCTCCCAGGAATCCATGTCAAAAATCACAGGCGGCCTAGGCGGCTTGGGCGGCGGTTTTCCCTTCTAGGAAGAAGCGGCAAGGAGTAAGGGATGGGAGGCAGGAATGGACTATTATAGCAGGCGGATTAGCAAGCTGATTGAAGAGCTGTCTTCTCTGCCAGGGATTGGAGGCAAGTCGGCGCAGCGGCTTGCTTTTCATATTTTGCATATGCCGCTGGAACATGTGGAAAGCCTTTCTTCGGCTATCCTGGAGGCCAGGAAGACGGTAACATACTGCAAACAGTGCTTTACCCTGACAGATGAGGAACTTTGCCCAATCTGCAGGAATGGGAAACGGGATCCCAGGACGATTATGGTGGTGGAAGATACCCGGGATTTGGCGGCTTATGAGAAGACCAATAAATACGGCGGCGTATACCATGTCCTCCATGGGGCGATTTCCCCTATGATGGGGATTGGCCCCAACGATATCAGGCTGAAAGAACTGATGCAGCGCCTCCAGGGGGAGGTAGACGAGGTGATTATTGCCACCAACTCCAGCCTGGAGGGGGAGACGACAGCCATGTATATCAGCAAGCTGATTAAGCCTACGGGCATTAAGGTTACCCGGATAGCAAGCGGGGTGCCGGTGGGCGGGGATTTGGAATATATTGATGAAATGACGCTGCTGCGCGCCTTGGAGGGCAGGGTGGAATTATAAGAATTTTGTCAAAAAGTTTTTTTCCTGCCTGACAGGGATTTCCAAAAACTGCAAAGAGAGTATGTTACCATGTCAAAAAGAGGTGACGACATGATAGAAATTATTTGCAGGGAAAATTTACAGAAGGGGGAGCAGGACGCGCCGGCAGAAAAAAGGTGCATGCCCAAAAATATCCGCCAGGTTGGAAGCCCCCGCGGAAGGCATAAAATATACATAGAAGATTATGTTTATACATACATCCAGGGCATAGCCAGGAAAAAAGGCCTCTGTGCCGCGGTGTTTTTGGGGACGGCGCAGGTGGACAAGGATATCCGGTATACATTTGTAAGCGGGGCGGTAGAGTGCGGCGCCGCTGCCTTCCAGTGGGATAATATACAATTGGACGATAGCTTCTGGGATTATATCTATAAGGAGAAAAAGCAGTATTTCCCGGATTTGGAGGTTGTAGGATGGTTCCTTGGAAAAGGCGGCCTGCCTATGGAGCTGCCTGCGTCCGTGGAATCAGCCCATCGGAAATATTTTGCAGGCCGGGACAAGCTCCTTATGCTGATGGACACGCTAGAAGGGGAAGAAATTTTTTTCGTGCATGAGCAGGGCTACCTCCAGAAGCGGGAAGGCTATTATATCTATTATGAGAAAAACCTCCCTATGCAGGAATACATGGTCAGCAAGCGGGAAGAAGAGCAGCAGTGGGACAGGCTTGCAGGCTGGGAAAAGGGCACAGGCTTTGGCGCTGCTGCCCAGGCGGATAGGGGCGCCCTGGAGGAAACCGGGGATGTGCCAAGGACAGGGGAGTTTGCCGCATTATACCAGGAGCTGCAGGATGAGCCAATGGGTAACCAGGCGCAGCAAAAGGCGGAAGGGTCTTTCCAAAGCCTGATGCAGGCGGTACACAGCGGGCAGAAAGAGGGCGCGGCACGTGGGAAACGCCTGATGGAAAAGGAAGCGCAGCAGGAGGCGCCATCTGGCCGAAGCGAGAGCATGGCGCCAGGAAAGCACGTTGCAGAAAGAGAAGGCTTGCAGAAGGAAAACACATCCAAGAGTGGGGAAGCCTTCCAGGAAGCAGCAAGCGATTTAGAAGAAGGCTTGTACCGGGAAAACACATCTAAGGATAGGGAAGCCTTCCAGGGAGCGGCGTCCGTCCTGGGGGAAAGCATGGCGCATAGGAGGCGCCCTTTGGAAAAGGAAAACATGCAGGAGGGGGTATCCGGCTTAGGGGAAAATAGGGTGCGTAAGAGGCACCCTCAGGAAAAGGAAAGCACGCAGGAGGGGGTGTCCGTCCTAGGGGAAAATATGGCGCGTCGGAAGCGCCTTTTGGAAAAGGAAAGCATGCAGGCGGAGGCGTCCGTCCTGGGGGAAGCCCTGCAGAAGGGGAAGGCTTCCAGGAATAAGAAAGGCATGCAGGAGGGGGCGCCTGGCCTGGAGGAAGGATTGCGGCAAAGGTATGCTTCCAAGGAGAGGGAAGCCTTGCAGGAAGCGGCATCTGGCTTAGGGAAATTCCGCGGGCAGCCTGGGGGTTTGCTGGCAGAAGCCAAAGGGAAAGGGCAAGAGGAGGGGCAGGAAGCCCCATGGGGGAACATTTTTGCCAAGAACAACCGGAAGGAAGAGAAGACCCCTGCAGAAGAAGCCTTGGAATCTTACCGCAACATGGTGCTGGAGCGGCATGGAAGGCAGATTGCAAGGCAGAACCGGAATTTCCTCTATACAGCTTCTGCTTTTTTCCTGGTTGTCCTCTGTGTTATGGGGATCAGCACCATCAATAATTACCGGAAAATGCAAAAAGTGGAAGAGACCCTGCACATTTTAAAGGCAAAAGAGGGGGAGGGCGGCAGCCCCAAGGAGGGTTCTGCCGGGCAGGAGGGCCTGGTGGTGGAAAGCATAGCCTCCGAGGTCGAGCCTCTTGAGGAAAAGAAAGAAAACAAGGAGGAAGACAAGGCTTCAGATCTTTCTGGCAAGGAGGGCGCCAAGGAGCCTTCGGATACGGCAGAGGCCGTTTCCCCGCAAACGGAACGGGCGCGTTATTACACGGTACAGCCTGGGGATACCCTGGACACTATCTGCCTGAGCATATACAACAGCCTGGATGTCCGGGAGGAATTGTGCCAGCTGAATGATATTGAAGATGGAAATAAAATATTTACCGGGCAGAAGCTGAAGCTGCCTTAAGGATTCTTGGCTTTGCCTGTTAGGTTATGACAGAGGCGGCTGCCCTTCGCCAAAGGCGGATTTTTGGGGGCAGCCGCTTGTTGCTGTCCCCGCTTCCTTGCGATTTAAAAAAAAATAATGCACAATGCACCAGAATATGGTAGAATGTGCATATTATATTTGGAGGTGTCATTTTGGCAGATAAATTATATCGCATTGTGAAGTCGGATGTGACCGGGATGAATGAGAAAATCTACAGGCATCGGAGAAGGATTTTGTTCTGGGGCGCGTTCGTAACGATATCCCTGCTCATCCTTGTGGCGGGATATTATATTTACATACAAAGCCGCGTATATTCTGATTATGAAGTCATCAGCACCGCCAAGCGCAAGGATTCTGAAGCCATGCAGTTTGCCTCCTTTAACGGGAATATCTTACGGTATGGGAAAGACGGCGCATCCTGCATAGACGTCCAGAGCAAGCTAATATGGAACCAGACTTATGAGATGCAGTCCCCGATGGCGGATATTTGCCAGGGATATGCCGTGATTGCAGATGAAAAAGGCAAGGAAATCTATATTATGGACAAGGATGGCCCCTGCGGCCGGATTGAGGCTACCATTCCCATCCACCGCGTGCGGGTAGCGGACCAGGGTACGGTAGCCGTCCTGATGGAGCAGGATGGGACGGGCTACCTGCGGATTTATGATAAAAAAGGCGATTTCCTGGCGGAAGGCGAACTCCATACAAAAAACAGCGGCTATCCGCTGGACATTGCCATTTCCCAGGATGGGAAGAAAATGGCGGTATCTTTGCTGGATATGAATGAAGGGAAGATAAAGTCCACGGTTACATTTTACAATTTTGGCGCTACCGGGCAGAATGAGATTGACAATATTGTGAGCCAGTATACATATGAAAATACTTTAATCCCCAAGGTGGAATTCCTGTCAAATGATGTGGCGGCAGCGTTTGGGGACAACAAAGCAGTGATTTTTGAAGGCAGCCAAAAGCCGCAGAAGAAGGAGGAAATCCAGATAGAGCGGGAAATCCAGAGCATTTTTTACAATGAGGCATACATCGGCCTTGTGTTTGCAGGAGGCGAGGGGGAGTCCGCCTATGAAATGCAGGTGTATAACCTGCAAGGCGCCCAGGTACTGGCCAAGGGGTTTCCGATGGGATACCAGCAGATCGGTTTTCTGGAAAATGATGAGATCTATGTGATTAATGATTTGGAATGCTCCCTTTTCACTTTGCGTGGCGTGGAAAAATTCCATGGGGAATTTGAGAAGGGCATACGCAAGATTATGGCGGGGGGAGGGGTACGGAATTATATTTTCCTGGTTGATGGGGAAACCCAGCGGATCCGGCTGAAATAGGGGGCAGGCAACGAAGGGAGTGCACAAAAGGGCGCCGGCGCATCTGCCAAAAAGTGCAAGGCTCCTGAAAATAAACAAAGAAAGAGGGCTGGGAAATTGCTGGTAGTTGTTTTTATTATTTTAGTAGGATTTACGTTGCATGGATATAAACGGGGGCTGGTGAGGATGGTGTTTTCCTTGGCGGCGGTATTTCTGGCGGCAGCCCTTGCCTCCTTTCTTACCCCCTATACCGAAAGCTTCTTGCGGGAGCAGACGCCTTTGCATGGAGCGGTGCAGGAGAAGTGCCTGGAAGCCCTAAAAGCAAAGGCGGAAGAAACCGGGCAGGGAGCGGCCCCCCCTATGGGGCAGGTCTTTGGGATAGAGCTGCCCCAGGAGGCCTGGGACCTTATCCAGGAAAATATCCTGGATAAGGCGGGGGAACTGGCGGAGGACAGGCAATTATGGGAGGGGCTGGCTGGGTGGCTGGCGGATATGGTGGTGCAGCGCGCTGCCTGGGCCTTGTCCTTTGTGGTTGTGGGCATCCTGCTGGGGATTGCCGTCCATGCATTGGATATCCTGACAAGGCTTCCCGTCATCAAAGGGATGAACCATCTCGGGGGCGTTGCTTTTGGGCTTCTGGAGGGCCTTTTGGCTGTCTGGGGGATATTCCTTTTGGCTGCGCTGTGCCAGGGGAGCGCCTATGGGAGGCAGGTTATGGCTTCCATAGAGGGGAGCGCTTTTTTGCGTTTCCTATATCAGAATAACCCCTTGGAAAGCTTGATAAATACTTTTTTGGGATAGGCAATTTGTAAAGGACAGAGGAAGAGGATATGAGCGTACAGGATAAGATAGAGCATATTTTTAGGAGCTTTCACCTGTTGTTTTCCACCAGTGAGCTCTATAAGGGAGACGAAAGCAAGGTTATTGTGGAGAAGCAGAAGGTATTCCAGCTGCTGGAGCAGCTGAACCTGGCAGTCTATGAGGCCATGGACCAATATGAGGTAACCCGGCAGAAGCATCAGATGGCGGAGCGCCGGTGTGAGAAACGCGGGGAAGAGATTATCATGAAGGCCAGCCGCCATGCAGACGATATTTATGCGGCATCCATCATGTATACGGACGATGCGATTAACCGTATCTGCCATATCATGGAAGACGCCAATGAATCCATTAAGAAAACCTTGGGGAAAGCCAATATGGAAATCGAGGGGCAGAGGCAGCGGGTGCGGCGGAACCAATTGGAACTGACAGGGCAGCTGCGGGATTTTGCCGATGTGGATAAATACGTGAAAATGATAGAAGAAGTGAATAAGCAGCTAGAGCGGGAGCGGCGCCTGCAGCTTGAAGGCAGGGAGGAAAAGCGGATCCAGAATGAAGGGAAGGCCTATGCTGCGGTAAAGCCTGAGATTAAGGTCAACCAGGCTTATTTTGAGCGCATGGGGATCCGTCCGGAACTGGAACGGCGGGACGGGGCGTCAGACAGCCTGGCAAGGGTCACAGGAAAGGAATTTGCGGAAGGGCTGCGCCGCAGGGCGGCCAGGAAGCGGCAGGAGGGCAAGCTGGAAATTGAGGATATGTCGGCCGTGCCGGAGGAGGG
>CAJUSO010000076.1 GCA_910588965.1 uncultured Lachnospiraceae bacterium
CTGTTATCACACCTGCATAGCAGGTGGTATTTTAAAAGACTGCCTCACAATCAAATGGCGCTTCCTTCCCAAAAAGGAGCGCCATTTTATCTTTTCTGTTACTCTATTTCTGTCCCCCCGGAAAAGGAACCCGGCATGGCTGGTTCCCTTTCTATCGGAAACCTTAGGTAATGGCTCTCTTGTTCCTCTCCCATTCCTCCAGATGGCTCTGTATCCCACATTTCCACAGATGGGGACGGCGTTTCCTGGCGCATCCCTTGGCTTGGTTCCCCAGCCCCCATATCCCACATTTCCATTGGCGGGGACGGCGCTTCCTGGCGCTTCCCTTGGCCTGGTTCCCCAGCCCCCATCCCTCCTGAAAGGCTTTCCTGCATATTCCCTGCCTGCCGCGGCTGTATGGCAGCGGGAATGCAGAGTTCATCCCCTATCTGCAGGTTATATACATCCACGAAAGGATTTGCAAACATAAGCTGGGTTACGCTTACATGGTACTGCTTCCCTAACCTGTACAGGGTGTCCCCCTTTTGGATTACATGTACCAGGCCCCGGCAGGGCCCCCCTGCATAAATTGGGCCGATTGGAATTGGTACGGTTCTTGCCATATGCTTCCTTCCTCCATTAATACTTCTATCGCTTTTTATAGCCATTTTTACTATTATATTCCTATCATGGAAAACTGTGTTTGCAGATAGCCAGAAAGCTTATGGCATAATCCAACAATATCCTGCCGCCGGCTCCGTACCCCATGGATTCTTCCTTATGGAATTTTCCTTCGCTGCCCTTTCACAAACATTTTCAAAAAAATGATTGTATTTTGCAATTCCCTGTCGTATAATAGTCGGTGTTCAATTTCAGGACACTTGCATATAAATAAGAAGAAACAGCTAATATTTACCATGAAGCTATTTTGGATCCCAGAATGACTGGGATCTGGGAGGACACACTATGAATCCATATACTTTACACAAGCTGGGCATTGATATCGGCTCAACGACTGTAAAAATTGCAATATTAGATAGCCAAGGAAACCTCGTATTCGCCGACTATGAGCGCCATTTTGCCAATATCCGGGAAACACTGGCAGATTTACTGGCAAAGGCCAAAGACGCCTTGGGGAATATCCATTTATCCCCTATGATTACCGGTTCCGGCGGCCTGACGCTGGCAAAGCACCTGGAAATCCCCTTCGTGCAGGAGGTCATTTCCGTATCTACCGCCCTGCAGGGCTACGCGCCCCAGACGGATGTGGCCATTGAGCTGGGCGGGGAGGACGCCAAGATTATCTACTTTGAAGGCGGGAACGTGGAACAGCGTATGAACGGCATCTGCGCCGGGGGCACCGGCTCCTTTATCGACCAGATGGCCTCCCTGCTCCAGACAGACGCCACCGGCCTGAATACCTATGCCCAGGATTATAAGGCGATTTACCCCATTGCCGCCCGCTGCGGGGTATTTGCCAAATCAGACATCCAGCCCCTGATCAATGAAGGGGCGTCCAAGGAAGACTTGGCAGCCTCTATCTTCCAGGCTGTGGTAAACCAGACCATTTCCGGCCTTGCCTGTGGGAAGCCTATCCGGGGGCATGTCGCCTTTTTGGGAGGCCCCCTCCACTTTTTGCCGGAACTGAAAGCAGCTTTCATCCGCACCCTAAACTTAGACGAAGGGCACATCATTGCCCCTGGCCATTCCCATCTGTTCGCCGCCATCGGCTCTGCCCTTAACAGCAAGGCAACGGTGCAGATGGAGCTTGCCAGCATCCTGAAAAAGCTGTCCTCTGAAATCCATATGGAGTTTGAGGTTGAACGCATGGAGCCGCTGTTTGCTTCCCAGGAGGACTACCTCCGCTTCCAGAAACGCCACAGCAGGCACCACGTCATGACGGCGCACCTTTCCACCTACCAAGGGAATTGCTACTTGGGCATTGACGCTGGCTCTACCACTACCAAGGTGGCATTGGTCGGGGAAGACGGCTCCCTCCTTTATTCTTTTTACAGCAACAACAATGGGAACCCCCTGTCCACCGCCACCCTGGCCATCCAGGAAATCCATTCCCTGCTGCCGGAAGGGGCGCATATCGTCCATTCCTGCTCCACAGGCTATGGGGAGGCGCTGTTAAAAGCGGCTTTCCTGTTAGACGAAGGGGAAGTGGAAACCGTCGCCCACTACTATGCGGCCGCATTTTTCAACCCGGAGGTAGACTGTATCCTGGATATCGGCGGCCAGGACATGAAATGCATCAAGATTAAGGACCAGACCGTAGACAGCGTGCAGCTCAACGAAGCCTGCTCCTCCGGCTGCGGCTCCTTTATTGAGACCTTTGCCAAATCCCTGAACTATTCCGTGGAGGATTTTGCCCAGGCGGCGCTGTTTGCGGAGCATCCCATAGACCTGGGCACCCGCTGCACGGTATTTATGAATTCCAAGGTGAAGCAGGCCCAGAAGGAAGGCGCGGAGGTCTCCGATATTTCCGCCGGGCTGGCCTATTCCGTTATCAAAAACGCCCTGTTTAAGGTTATTAAAGTATCCGATGCCAAGGACTTGGGAAAGCACATTGTCGTACAGGGCGGCACGTTCTATAACGACGCCGTGCTCCGCAGCTTTGAGAAAATATCCGGCTGTGAAGCCATCCGCCCGGACATCGCTGGGATAATGGGAGCCTTTGGCGCCGCCCTGATTGCCCGGGAACGCTATGAAGACAATCCCTCTACCACCATGCTGCCCATTGAGGAAATCGAGCGCCTTAAGGTAGATACCAGACTGACCCGGTGCAAAGGCTGCACCAACCACTGCCTTCTGACCATCAACCGTTTTTCCGAAAACCGCAGGTTCATTACGGGGAACCGCTGTGAGAAAGGCCTGGGGAAGGAAAAGAACGAGGAGCAGATCCCGAACCTGTTTGAATACAAGAATACCAGGGTTTTTGACTATCCGCCCCTCCCAAAAGAGGACGCGCCCCGGGGCACGGTAGGGATCCCAAGGGTACTGAATATGTACGAAAACTACCCCTTCTGGGCTGTATTCTTCCGGACGCTGGGATTTCGCACCCTGCTCTCCCCCCCGTCCACACGGAAGATTTATGAGATGGGCATTGAGTCTATCCCCAGCGAATCGGAATGCTATCCCGCCAAGCTGGCGCATGGGCATGTTTCCTGGCTGATTGGGCAGCAGGCAGACGTTATCTTCTATCCCTGCATCCCCTATGAGCGCGATGAATTCCCAGACTCCAACAACCATTACAACTGCCCCATCGTGACCTCCTATGCAGAAAATATCAAGAACAACGTGGATGAAATCACCTCCGGGCAGGTGCGGTTCCTAAACCCCTTCCTGTCCTTCGCTTCCAAGGAAGATTTAGCCAAACAGCTAAGACAGGTATTCCAGCTGGAATTTTCCATCTCCCCGGAAGAAACCCAGGCTGCCGTGGATGCCGGCTGGCATGAGCTGGCCGCTATGCGCGAGGACATCCGCCGCAAAGGGGAAGAGACCCTGAAATATATGGAAGAGACCGGGCGCAGGGGGATTGTCCTGGCTGGGCGCCCCTACCATGTGGATCCCGAAATCAACCATGGCATCCCAGAATTAATCAATTCCTATGGGATTGCCGTGCTGACCGAGGACTCCATTTCCCACCTGCATGAAGTAGAACGCCCCTTGCTGGTGATGGACCAATGGATGTACCACTCCCGGCTGTATGCCGCCGCAAACTTTGTTAAATCCAGGGAGGATTTGGACTTAATCCAGCTTAACTCCTTTGGCTGCGGCCTGGATGCGGTGACCACGGACCAGGTGAACGACATCCTGTCAAAATCCGGCAAAATCTACACCTGCCTGAAAATTGACGAGGTGAACAACCTAGGCGCTGCCCGCATCCGTATCCGCTCCCTGCTTTCCGCCCTGCGGGTCAAGGAAAAACAGGATACCTGCCGCAATATCCAGCCTTCCAGCTATAAGCGCGTGGTATTTACTGAGGAAATGCGCAAGGATTACACCATCCTCTGCCCCCAGATGTCGCCAATCCATTTCGAACTTCTGCAGCCCGCCTTCCGGGCCGCTGGCTACCATATGGAAGTGCTGGGCAATGATGGGAAGGCCGCCGTGGACATGGGGCTCAAATACGTGAATAACGATGCCTGCTACCCCTCCCTGATGGTCGTAGGCCAGATTATGGACGCTATCCTGTCCGGGGATTATGACCTGGCGAAAACAGCCGTGGTCATCACCCAGACCGGCGGGGGATGCCGCGCATCCAACTACATCGGCTTTATCCGCAGGGCATTGGAAAAAGCCGGATACCCGGATATCCCTGTGATATCCCTGAACTTGAGCGGCTTAGAAGCCAACCCTGGCTTTAAGCTTACCCTGCCCCTAATCCAAAAAGGGCTGTACGCCCTGGTGTTCGGCGATATTTTCATGCGCTGCCTGTACCGCACCAGGCCTTATGAAAAAGTACCCGGCTCCGCCAATGCGCTCCACGAGAAATGGAAAAACGCGTGCATGGCGTTTGTCTCCTCGAAAAAGCCATGCTCCCATCGGAAATTCAAACAGTACTGCCGGGAAATCATCCGGGATTTCGACCGCCTGCCGATGACAGGCGAGAAAAAGCCAAAAGTCGGCATTGTTGGGGAAATCCTGGTGAAATTCCTGCCTGCCGCCAATAATTACCTGGTAGACCTGTTGGAAGCGGAAGGGGCGGAGGCGGTAGTGCCAGACCTGACAGACTTCCTGCTGTACTGCTTCTATAACCAGAATTTCCGGGCAGAGCACCTAGGCCTTGAGAAATCAAAAGCCCGGAAGGCCAACTGGGGGATTAAATTCCTGGAATGGCTGCGCGGGACAGCCCGGAAGGAATTTGAAAAAAGCAGGCATTTCACCCCGCCTGCAAAGATTGAAGCGCTGGCGGGATATGCCTCCCCCATCGTGTCCCAGGGGAACCAGACTGGGGAAGGATGGTTCCTGACCGGGGAAATGCTGGAACTTATCCATTCCGGGACAAACAATATTGTCTGCACCCAGCCCTTTGGCTGCCTTCCCAACCATGTGGTAGGGAAAGGCGTCATCAAGGAAATCCGCCACCGGTATCCATTGTCAAACATCGTGGCGATTGATTACGATCCGGGGGCGTCTGAGGTAAACCAGCTGAACCGGATTAAGCTGATGCTGTCCACCGCACAGAAAAACTTAGGGAAGGAACCGGAAAAATAATTTGCGGTTATGAAGATATTTCCCCTCCTGCATCGTTAGAATAAATAGACCGGTATACCAAACCGGAAACGATAGGGAATATCCCGCATGAGAAGGAGGAAACTGCCATGAACCGCAACAAGATATTATCCATCCTACTAGGGACCGCCATTTTGTCCGGCCTAGTATGCACAGCACTGATTATTGCCACAGGCATACAACATGGGAATGCTGCCCCTGCAAACGCATCTTCCATGAAACGGGAAAAATTTCCCCAGCCCTACCAGCTGGAGAAGACAAAAATCGATGAATTTTCGGAACTGTCCCTTCAGCTGGATTACAGCAACGTGTCCATTATCCCTTCTGACGGCTACTATTTAGAATACTGCCTGGACGGCACCAACAAGGAACCCGAATACGAGATAAAGGACGGGAAGCTTTCCTTCCAGGAAGGGAAACCCCGGCAGGATTTCCATTTTTCCTGGAACCTGTTCGGCTATCCAAAAGGCCAGGAAGAATTCTACCTAAACCTGTATGTGCCAAAAGGCCAGGCCTTTGACAGCGCAGCCTTACGCTTAGAAAGCGGGGATTTAAGCCTGGGGCAGATGGAGGCAAAGACGGCGGATTTCTCCCTGGAGTATGGGAACCTAACAGGCGAAAGCCTTTCCGGGGAAAACCTTACCATAGGAATAGAATCCGGGAACCTGGAAATAGGGGCAATCCGCTGCGATAACCTGCAGATAAAGGCGGAATATGGGAACGTAACAGGGGACAGCTTTACAGCCTCCGGCCAGGCAGATATTAAATTAGATTCTGGGAACTTAGAGCTTTCACAGCTGTCTGCCGGGGATTTCAGGCTATCCAATGAATATGGTGGCTGTACCGTGGAATCCTACCAGGTAACAGACGGTTTTATTTCCATGGATTCCGGGAACCTAAAGCTTCGCAAAGCCGCTATGGGGAATTTAGAAATCCTCTCTGCCTACGGGAATGTAGACCTGTCCTTAGCCGGGGATGTTTCTGATCCGGACTATGACATGGAAGTAGAATACGGGACCCTTAAGATTGGAGGAAAGACCATAGAGCCAGACGAGGACGGCTGCACTTCCTACACAGATCCTGGCAGGCAAAAGGATAGCAGCATCCAAATCCAATGCGAGAGCGGGAATGTGACGGTAAAATAATGGTATCCATTCCCGCTGGCAGCAGGGCTTAAGGTTATGATAAATATCCTGATGGTACGGAACCTTGGCCGTTTTGCCTTATCCTGTGTATTTTCCAACCTGTTGGCCAATGTTATAAAATACAGCGGCGGGGATTTACAGGTTACCCTGGAAGAAAGCAAGGAAATCACCTTTGCCAATCAGGCTCCCAGAACAGATGAGATACAAGTAGGCAAAAAAGCCACGCAACTCATAAAAAGGAGCGTGGCTTTTTCTACTGCCCTATGTTACAAACCAAAGATTCCTTTCCTTAATTCCCTATCTTACTTACTGTAAAAGAGAAAGGACACCCTGGCTGGACTGGTTCGCCTGTGCAAGCATAGCCTGGCCTGCCTGTGCAAGAATCTGGTTCTTGCTGTAATCCACCATCTGGCTTGCCATATCTGTATCACGGATACGTGATTCTGCATTCTGGGTATTTTCAGCAGCTGTATCCAGGTTTGCAATCGTATGCTCCAGACGGTTCTGGATTGCACCCATACGCGCACGGGTTGCAGATACCTTTTTCACTGCTGCATCAATTAAATCCGTTGCCTTCTGCGCGCCTTCCTGCGTGCTCAGCTCAATTTTATTGCCTTCCACACCCAATGCCCTCGCGCTCATATCTTCAATGGAGAAACTCATGGTCTGCCCATAGTTCGCCCCAATCTGCAATGTAATCCCGCCGCCGGCAGAAACTCCTTCATAGCCTTCCTGCCCCCAAAGAGCCTGCGTACTGCCAAGGCCTGCACCTGCTGTTGTATCGCCCATCGTCATTTGGCTAACGGTAGCCGCCCCAGTTGTAGCAAATAATGTATTTGGCTCATCTGGCGTAGCGCCGCTCAACGTAACAGTAAAATCAAATCCTGCCTGGGCTAATATATTTTCCAAATCTTCTGCGGTGTATTCCTTCCCTGATGCAAGATGGATGGTATATGCGCCTGCCGTTGTTGCATTTACAGCACTATGTGTAATCGCCGTGTCTGCTACAACTTCTTCTTTTCCAGCTTCCCTGTCAAACGCAAAATCAAATGTTGTACCATTGAATTCAGCGCCATATTTATTAGCCGTAAATTGGATGGTATTTGCGCCGACAAAGCCTGTCACCGTCCCTGCATCAGAAACAGCTTTTACACCTGCAGCAGTTGCTGTCCCGGCAGTTGTAGCGGCATCAGCATTAAATATCCCATTTTTTAAAGTAACTTTCACTTCTGCAGGGCTTCCGGTCGCTGTGCTATCTTCCTGTTTTGCATTTGCAATCAGATCGTCAATTTCTGCTTGGCTATACACCTTATTCAAAGATAAATTCAAGGTCAATGTTTTGCCTGTAGCATCCCAGATTGCGGTTTCCTGGCCAGCTTTTGTATTTGCCGTTGCTGCAGTCGCAACTTTAATGCCAACAATATTCGATGTTACCAAGGCGCCATCTAATGTGGCGTCTACAACGCCAAACTTCGGCCCGGACCCTGTCGTAGAACTGCTGCCGCCAAGGCTACCATCCAATAATTTCATCGTATTGAATTCCGTGGTTTCTGAAATCCTAGTCAGTTCATCCTGCAATTGAACGATTTCGTTCTGCACTGCCTCACGGTCGTCATCCGTTTCTGTACCGTTCGCTGCCTGCACTGCCAATTCACGCATCCTCTGCAAGATGGCATGCTGCTCGTTCAATGCGCCTTCTGCCGTCTGTATCATTGATATACCATCCTGTGCATTCCTAGAAGCCTGGTTCAAGCCACGGATCTGGCTCCTCATCTTTTCTGAAATACAAAGCCCTGCCGCATCGTCTGCCGCACGGTTAATCCTATAGCCACTGGATAATTTCTCCGTGGACTTTGCCTGCGCATTGGTGGTAATGCTTAACTGCCTGTTTGAATTCATTGCTGTAATGTTGTGCTGTACTATCATTGCCATAATCCTTATCCTCCTTGTTTTTGATTCCGCCTGCCCAGTTATGGCACATGGCTGGCGGTAAATGCCGCAAATCCGTTTGCCGGCATATTTCCTGCTTCCCACACGGCAGTCCTGCCGTGCAGATGAATTAGGTCCGATAAACCGCCTACCTTCCCAAGCAGATTATCTTATATAATAAGCAGGCGCCCTAGGTTACCCCTGCATTATTACCTCAACGCTCCCCTCCCCCTAAATCCCTGCGCATTCCCTTTGCTCTGCTGCCCTTTTACGCTCCCCCATACCTCTGCAGCGGATCCTTGTGCGCCGCCTCTTCCCTTCTGGCCTTCTTCCTTTCCTCCATGAGGATTGCCCTGATCTTTTCCTGGGCTTCCGGCGATAGCTTCCGGTCCCTGTGGTGCCTCACTTCATTCCCGGGGCCTGCCGCCATCCCATATTTCTCCAGGGCCGTGCTCCGTACAATGTTCATGGACTTCGGCGCCTCCACCAGGACATGCATGTTGTTTGCGCTCCCCCCGGTAAACACCACTTTGATGTCGTCCCCCACCAGCAGGTACTCGCCTGCCTTTACCGTTAATTTCAGCATAGCAACCTCCTTGTTCCCAACTCCATCTCCAAATGAATGCCCAAATGCAACATTATGCGCTAAAATGTTGTATGACCGGCCCGGCATTCTGCACAAAACCGGTCCCCAGGTTTGGAACCTGGGCAGCTGTAACCCTACAGACAACTGATAAAAACAGGAGGTTTAACCATGTGTGTATCCCAGCCAATCCGCAAAACAGAAGACATTGCGGCCCTAAAAAACTATTTCCTTAACACCAAGCCCAACATGCGTAACTATGCCATTGTCTGCCTTGGCATCAACTCCGCCCTCCGTATCGGGGACCTGCTGTCCCTGACCTGGGGGGATGTCTATGATTTTGAAAAAGGGGTTTTCTTAAGGCACATCGCCATTGTGGAGAAAAAGACGGGGAAGCAGACGCTGAATGCCCTGAACAAGAATGCCACAGAGGCCTTGCATTTATATAAAGATACCCTTTCCGGCTTAAAGGGCAGTGACTTCCTTTTCCCTGGAAGGGGCGCAGCATCCCCCTTAAGCCGCCAGCAGGCCTTCCGTATCCTGAAAGACGCAGGCCGTGTGCTGAAATTTGAAGCGGAAATCAGCTGCCACAGCCTGCGCAAGACCTTTGGCTACCATGCATGGAAAGCGGGCGTCCCGCCCATTATTTTAATGAATATCTTTAACCACTCATCTTTCCGTATTACAAAACGGTATCTGGGGATTGAACAGGATGATAAGGACCAGGTGTTCCTGGATGTGAACCTGTAAGCTAAAAGCCAGACGCCCCTTGGGGCTACGGGGCATGGCCTAGCCTGCCCTTCCCGCCTCAAGGGGATTCATTTGGCGCCCAAAGGGCGCTTACCACTGCGGCATCCGCCAAATATCCGCACTAACGCGGCTGCCTGCCCTATTGCCCGGGGGAATAAGAAGCAACGAAAAAAGATTTTCAAGAAATTTTATTTTGCCTGTTAAGTATTTTTTGAACGGTACGATATATAAACTGTAAAAAGGATGCAACATTTTAGCGCAAAATGTTGCATCCTTTTATACATATCTACATTTTCACCAATTTCTAAACCATCTATACACAACCCCAATTGTAAGATAAGCAGAAAATTTACCCGCAGTTGCACCTCATACCCAGCACATCCTACAGTACCAGAAATTGCTGCCATTACAGATATCTTTAGAGCCTTTTGTTCCGTCCCCACAACATGCCCTGACAATTCCATAGGCTTTATACCTTTCATGTGCTATAATTTAGAAAAGCCGGAATCTGTCCTTTTGAAAATGGAGATGATGGAATCTGTATTTCCTAAAATGGACAGGCTGGAATCCATTCTCCCGAAAATGGAGATGCTAGAATCTGTATTTCCTGAAGTGGACAGGCTGGAATCCATTCTCCCAAAAATGGAGATGCTGGAATCTGTTCTTCCCAAAGTGGACAGGCTGGAATCCGTACTTCTGAAAGCGGACAGGCTGGAATCCGTTTTTTCCGAAAGCAGAAAAGTTAGAAACGGCTCTCCCTAAAGTTGGGAAAATAGATTCTTTAGAGTAAAGCATACAGGATATGCAAAGCAATATCCAGAACATAAAAAACGATATCCGTCCGTTAAACCAGCGGGCGGCAGGGCTGCCATTACATATGGAATATGTCACTGACCGAAACATCCAGCTCATTGCTGAGAATTTCATAGAACTGACGGACAAATGAAACAAAGCTATTCCTGCTGCCGATAAGAGCCTGGCCTATAAAGTAAAGGTAATTTATCTGGTAGAAGAGGTGAAGAAACTAAAAAAGACGCCACTGGACTGAAACCTTAGACGGCATAGGAAAAATCAACCGTCTGGAATCAGATTTAACAGAAATCAAAAGCGGCCTGCAAGACATGAAAAACAGTGTGGATTGCCTAAGCTGGCAGGCAGCAGATATCCATATCTTACCTGGAACATGCCACTGGCCCAAACATCCAACTCATTGCAGAAGGCTTTTGCAACCTTGCAGAAAGAATCAAGCCTACCCTCTCTGTGGCAGACAATCATTTAGCCTATGAATGAAAATTAAATTACCTGATGGATGATGTCAGGCAGCTGAAAAAAGACATTTCCGGTGAGAGTGTCAGATTATGTGTGTAAGTCCTCTGGACTGCCAGAATGAATGATATCAAAATGCCAAAAGCCCGTAAAAGCTAAAACTCTTGCCTTGGCTGGCTTCCGGCATTTTGAGCAAGTTAATCAAGCAGTCCAAAGGAAATTTTCAAACAACCTATTTACACAGATTTTATGACACAGCCTGAAAACCGAGAACTTAAAGTTCCAGAATACTGCTCCCCCATACCAACAAAGGCAGGAGCCCGTTGCCCCTGCCTCTGTATGCGTTTTTCTTATATGCCCCACCGCTTTGCCCCTGCTAAAATGGACGGCCGGATGCCATGCCTTCTGCTGCTGGCGGTATATGTAACCTCCCTATCCCCCTTGTGCCAGCCTATTCCCTGGCTTAGATATCAAAATACGGGCTTCCAATCATCAGGTCATCTTCCAAGAGTTCTGCAAACCTGGCAACAATCCGTTTTTTCTCCTCCCAGTAAGCCTTTGCTTTGTCTGTTACCATAGGGTTGGGCTCCTCTTTGTTGGAATTATCCATAATATGGTAATATGCTTTGGCATAGCTGTCGGCATGTACATTCCCCATAGCCATACAGTCCCATACTACCCCCATGGCGCCTTCCTCGTCCAGCAGGTCGGCTTCCAAGAGCAGCACAAGCTCCATATCAATGCCTTGGGTTTTCAATAACTGCTTGTTGGAATGGGCATAAATCAGATGCTCCACCTTGTCCCGTAACAAAGGATCCATCTTGTGCCCGACTGCATACTCATGGAATATTTTCCCGCTGCGTATGGCATGGTGGGCATTGTCCTGGCTTTCGTACCCTACATCATGGAAAATCGCCGCCAGGTATAAGGCCTCATGGTCTATCCCTTCCATCCCTTCCGCCAGCCGGAAGCACCAATGCAGCACCCGGATGGAATGCTGGAAGCGGGAACGGAATGGGTGCAGGGAATTGGGGGAGGCCATCCCATGGTTCTGGGTAAGGTATTCTTTTACATACTTCAGACATGCCATATACTTATCATCCATCATGCCAATCTCCTCTCGATTTTGATAACTGCATATTGTTTCCAACCAATCTTTTTTCTACCTCATATTGCCTAATGATTCTAGATATCCCATACATTATCTCTTAACTATGATAAGGGTATCCTTGCTTTATTTCCATTGTTCTCCTTAGAAAAAATCCCCATCAAAAAATGATAGGGATTTATGGATAGGCTATACTACTTCTATCCCACCTGTATAGCAAGTGGCAAGCTTTACATACCGAATCATTTTTACCCCACACCATCGGCAAGTGGCAAAATTACCTGCTATGTTCCTTCTACCCCGTCGCATAGCCAACGGCAAGCATTTACCTTTATCCATAGTATAGCAGAACTGCAAGAAATTGCAATAACTTTTTATTTATTTATCAGAATAAACGCATGAACGGATACTCTCTAATTGCCATCCAATTATTTGGTGAG
>CAJUSO010000077.1 GCA_910588965.1 uncultured Lachnospiraceae bacterium
TATGGTAAAAGTCCAGAATGGTTTTCGCCTATCTTTGTGATATAGCCGCCTGTGGTAGCCTTGACGGCCAATACAATCAGCGGTGCAAGGGAAATGTTCCGAAGTGAAGGCTTTACAGAATTTATACCCAAACCCATAGAACGTGCGGTTTTGGAGCGGGTGCTGCGCAGGGTGTTGCCAGAGCGCTGCCTGCAGAATGATTCGGGGCAGGAGGGAGAAGATATCCAGCCTGGGAGTGGGCAGGAAGCCCAAGTGCTCCTGTTTGGGAATAAGCAGGGGATCCAGCCTGAAAACATGCATTTCCAAGGGATTCCGCTAAAAGACGTGCAGGAGGCCCTGCCTAGCCCAATGGAAGGTATCCAGGATACCCCGTCCAGCCTGCTGGAAGGCATGCATATGCAGGATACCTTATCCAGCCTGCCGGAAGGCGCACAGGGGATCGCATCTGGCCCATCGGAAGGCGCACAGGGGACCGCATCTGGCCCATCGGAAGGCGCACAGGGGACCGTATCTGGCCCATCGGAAGGCGCACAGGGGACCGTATCTGGCCCATCGGAAGGCGTGCAGGAAATCCTGCCTGGCCTAACAGGTGGCGCACAAAACTCTGATTTGCCTTACGATGCCCTCGTGGGGGCAGGCATTAATGTGGAGATGGGATTGGATTACTGCTGTGGGGAGGAAGAGTTTTATTTGGAGATGCTGCGGATGTTTTATGGCCAGGGTGCAGAGAAGGAAGCGGAGATTGCTTCCTTATATGAATCCGAAAATTGGGGGGATTATGCCATTAAGGTCCATGCATTAAAGAGCACGTCCCTAACCATTGGCGCGGAGCAGCTATCAGGCAACGCAAAATTATTGGAACAGGCAGGGAAAAACAGGGATTTGGATTATATCCATGAGAACCATGCCAAGCTCCTGCAGATGTACCAGGAAGTACGCGGGGCGCTTGCAGGGTTGTAGGTTCCGGTTGGGGTAAAGTAATTGCGGGGGATTGGACCGTTACAAAGTAGGAGGAAATACAGTGTGTTAAAAAAATGGTTTGAAATAATCTTTGACCACAAAATCAGCCTGCGGGAGCGTTTGTTCCGTGTTGTGACAGTTATCAGCATGATTGCGCTGGTGTTCATATCGATATTAGGCAGGCATATTGTGAATATATTTATCCTGGCAGGAAGCCTGGTGTATATCATGACGGCAATGAGGCTTAGCATCCAGAAAGGATGCATTAATACGGGGGCGACAGCCATTGCATCGCTTTTCCTGTTTTTGTTCCCCATAAGTTTTTTCATGGCAGGGGGGATGTATGGAGGGGCGCCTGGGTGGTTTGTGCTTTGCTTTATGTACATCAGTATTGCCCTGGAGGGAAGGCGCAAGTATGTGTTTTACATGGTTTGCGTGGCGGAAACGCTGCTGTGTTATTATATTGCCTATTATTATCCGATATTGGTTTGGCGGAATGCCCCAGTGTATGCCTATTTTGATTCTGCCCGTTCCGTTATCCTGATAGGGACGCTTGCCAGTGCGCTCCTATTGTTCCAGAACCATCTTTACGAAGAGGAAAATAAGCTTACCATACAGCAGAAAAAGGAAATTGAGGAGCTGAACCGTGCGGAAAACCATTTTTTTTCCAGCATGAGCCATGAAATCCGCACGCCGATTAACACGATTATCGGTCTGAATGAGGTAATCCTGCGGGGGGACATATCGGAGGAGGTTGCAGAGAATGCCAGGAATATACAGGGCGCCAGCAAGATGCTGCTTACGCTGATTAATGATATCCTGGATCTGTCTAAAATTAAGTCCGGCAAAATGGAAATCGTGGATGTGTCTTATGAGACAGGCAGCTTCTTTTCTGAGATTGTCAACATGATATGGATTAAGGCGAAGCAGAAAGGCTTGGAATTCCGTCTGCAGGTGGATGATTCAATCCCGAGCATGCTTTGCGGGGATGAGGTGCGCATAAAGCAGGTGTTGATAAACCTGCTGAATAATGCGGTGAAATATACCAGTGAGGGCTCTGTCAAGCTTTCTGTCCGGTGCGAGCGCCTGGGGGTGAACCGGGTACGTGTCTGGTATTCCGTGGAAGACACAGGGTTGGGTGTAAAAAAGGAAAATATCCCGTACTTATTTAATGCCTTCAAACGTGTGGATGAGAAGAAAAACCGCCATATTGAAGGCACGGGGCTGGGGCTTAGCATCGTCCGGCAGCTGGTGGAGCTGATGGGCGGTGAAATCAGCGTCAACAGCGTCTATATGAAGGGGTCTACCTTTATAGTAATGCTGGAGCAGGATATCGTGGATGGCAAGGCGCTGGGTACTTTTACCCTGGAGTCCCGCACGAAAGCCCATGATGGGGAACAGTATAAGCAAAGCTTCGAGGCTCCCAAGGCGCATCTGCTCGTGGTGGATGACAATGAGATGAACCTTACGGTGGTATGCAAGCTGCTTTCGGATACGAAAATCCAGATTGATACGGCCTTAAGCGGGGCAGAGTGCCTGAGGCTGACACAGAACCAGCATTATGACGCCATATTGATGGATCACCTGATGCCGGAGATGGATGGGATTGAATGCCTCCATGCGCTGCGTACGCAGCCTGCGGGATTGTGCCAGGATGTGCCTGTCATTGCGCTGACTGCCAATGCAGGGAGCGACAACCAGCTGCTCTACCGCAAGGAAGGGTTCAGCGGGTATCTGGCAAAGCCGGTGGGCGGCGCGTTGCTGGAAGCGGCCGTCTTAAGCATCCTGCCCAGGGAACTTGTGAACATGAGCGAGGAGGCCAACCAGTCTGAAATCAAAAAAGATGTCCTGATTTTTGAGCAGGCGCAGAGGATATCCATCATGGTCACGACTGACAGTGTATGCGACTTGCCCCAATCCCTGAAAAAGGAGTTTGGCATTTCTGTCTGCCCATATTATGTCCATACAGACCAGGGGCGGTTCCTGGATGAACTGGAACTGAAGTCAGATGAGCTTTTAGCATATATGGCCAATGGGAATAATGGCAATTCTGAACCCCCGGATGTGGAGGATTATGAACGGTTTTTTGCAGAGAAGCTGACAGAAGCCCAGAACGTGATACACATTACAATGGCAAAGCATGTCAGCCAGGGATACTACAATGCCATTGAGGCGGCCAAATCTTTCGAAAATGTGACGGTGGTCGATTCGGGGCATCTATCCAGCAGCATGGGCCTGTCGGTGCTCCATGCCGCTTACATGGCCGAGAACCATGCCACAAAAACAGAAATCGTAAGGGCTGTAAAGAAACTGAGGCGTTACATCTCATCCGCGTTCATTATAGACAGCACCCATATGATGTGCCGTGCAGGGAAGCTTTCCAAGAGGATACAGGTCCTAAGCGATGCGCTGCTGCTCCATCCGGTCATTGAACTGAAGAAGAGCAGGATGGTAGTGAGTAAGATGGAGATTGGCGATTTTGCACATGTCACAAAAGGCTTTGTGCGCAAGGCGCTTATGGATACAAGGAACATTGACCGGCGGATTTTGTTTATTACTTATTCAGGGATGGATGGGCAAAGCCTGCGGTACATCCAGGGCCTGGTGGAACAGTACTGCCCCTTTGAAAGGGTGTACCTGCAGAAAGCCTCTCCGGCAGTCTCTAGCAATTGCGGCCCGGGCTCCTTTGGGCTGCTGTTTATGAAGAAGAATGATGTAGTCATTTCCTTTTCAGAGACGTCAAAATTAAATTTGTTGTCCTAAGAGGTTGAAATGCGCGTCCCAATATGTTAAAATGCTTATAATTTTGAGGGGGATATATGGAAGCAGCTACACCTTCCCATGATATCCCCCAGCTTCTTGCAATTTCATATCTGGAAACCCCAAAAGAATGCAACGGCGCAGTCAATTCTTTTTTTTTGCCAAAAAACAGGTTTCCCCATCTGCAAGGCGCCATATCAGACAGAAAGGGCGGTAATGAAATGAAAGCATTCCTAATACTGGAAGACGGGACGGTATTCGAAGGCATGTCCATTGGTTCTGCCAGAGAAGCTATCAGCGAAATTGTCTTTAACACATCCATGACAGGCTACCTGGAGGTACTGACAGACCCCTCCTATGCCGGGCAGGCGGTAGCCATGACCTACCCCTTAATCGGGAATTACGGCATAACGCCGGATATGGAATCCGCAAGGCCTTGGGTGGAAGGCTATATTGTCCGGGAGCTTTCCCGGATACCCAGCAATTTCCGCAGTAAGGGTTCCATCCAAGATTTCCTGCAGCAGCATGATATCCCAGGGATTGCCGGGATTGATACCCGGGCGCTGGCCAAAATCCTCCGGGAAAAAGGCACGATGAACGGCATGATTACAACCGACGGCGGTTACAATTTAGGGGAAACGCTTCCCAAGCTGAAGGCCTATACAACGGGGGACGTGGTACGCAAGGTTACCTGCTCCGGCATCTCTGTCTTGAAAGGCAAAAAGAAGCGTGTGGCCCTTTTGGATTTCGGGGCTAAGAAAAACATTGCCAAGTCCCTCCAGGACAGGGGATGCGAGGTGGTAATTTACCCTGCATATACGCCGGCAGAGGAAATCCTTTCAGCCCAGCCAGACGGCATTATGCTCAGCAACGGCCCTGGGGATCCCAAGGAATGCGGGCAGATTATCCAGGAAATTAAAAAACTCTATGAATCAGATACGCCTATCTTTGCCATCTGCCTGGGCCATCAGCTTATGGCGCTTGCCAATGGCGCGGACACCCATAAAATGAAATATGGGCATCGGGGCGGCAACCATCCTGTGAAAGACTTAGAGACAGGTCGGGTTTACATTTCTTCCCAGAACCATGGCTATGTAGTAGATACGGATAGCCTGGATCCATCCATTGCTATCCCTGCCTTTGTGAATGTCAATGACGGCACCAACGAAGGCCTGCAGTATACAGGGAAAAATATTTTCACCGTACAATTCCACCCAGAGGCATGCCCAGGCCCCCAGGACAGCGGGTACTTGTTTCACCGTTTTATCAATATGATGGGAGGGAACCAATAATGCCAAAAAATCCAGAGATAAAAAAAGTATTAGTCATCGGCTCCGGCCCGATTGTCATCGGCCAGGCCGCAGAATTTGACTACGCCGGGACCCAGGCCTGCCGTTCCTTAAAGGAAGAGGGCGTGGAGGTGGTCTTGGCCAATTCCAACCCTGCCACCATTATGACAGATAAGGAGATTGCAGGCCAGGTCTACATTGAGCCTTTGACGGCAAAAGTTTTAGAGCAGATTATTGAGAAGGAAAAGCCGGACAGCATCCTGCCTACCCTGGGCGGCCAGGCTGGCCTGAACCTGGGCATGGAGCTGGCAGAGTCCGGTTTCCTGAAAAAGCATGGCGTAAAGCTTATTGGCACTACGGCAGAGACCATATTTAAAGCGGAAGACCGCCAGGCATTCAAAGACACCATGGAAAAAATCGGGGAGCCCTGTGCGCCTTCCCAAGTAGTCCGCAATGTGGAAGACGGCATCGCCTTTACGAATACCATCGGCTATCCTGTCGTGCTGCGCCCGGCCTATACCTTGGGAGGGAGCGGCGGCGGCATTGCCCATAACGAGGCGGAGTTAACCGATATCCTAACCAATGGCCTGCGTTTAAGCCGGGTAGGGGAAGTGCTGGTGGAACGCTGCATTGCAGGATGGAAAGAGATAGAATATGAAGTGATGCGGGATGCGGCAGGCAACTGCATTACCGTCTGCAACATGGAAAATATTGACCCGGTGGGCGTCCACACGGGGGACAGCATTGTGGTGGCGCCTTCCCAGACCTTAGGGGACAAGGAATACCAGATGCTCCGTACTTCTGCGCTGAATATTATTTCCGAATTGGGCATCACAGGCGGCTGCAACGTCCAATATGCCCTCCACCCCACCAGCTTTGAGTACTGCGTCATCGAGGTAAACCCCCGTGTCAGCCGTTCATCTGCCCTGGCCAGCAAGGCCACGGGATACCCGATTGCCAAGGTGGCGGCCAAGATTGCCCTGGGGTATACCTTGGATGAAATCAAAAACGCCATTACCCAGAAGACCTATGCCAGCTTCGAGCCTATGCTGGATTACTGCGTAGTGAAGATACCTAGGCTGCCCTTTGACAAATTTATCACGGCCAAGCGTTCCCTGACTACCCAGATGAAAGCTACGGGAGAGGTGATGGGCATCTGTACTAATTTTGAGGGGGCGCTGATGAAGGCTATCCGTTCCCTGGAGCAGCATGTGGACAGCATGATGTCTTATGATTTTTCCGGCCTTTCCAAGGAAGAGCTGAAGAGACGTTTGCAGAAGGTGGATGACCGCAGGATCTGGGTGATTGCAGAGTCCTTGCGGAAAGGCATTTCCTATGAAGAAATCTATGGGATTACCAGGATAGACTCCTGGTTTATTGATAAAATTGCTGTCCTGGTGGAAATGGAACAGCGCCTCCAGAAGGAGCCTTTGACCGTGGAATTGCTAAAAGAGGCAAAGCGCATAGAATTTCCGGACAATGTCATTGCAGCCCTGTCAGGCAAAACGGAAGAGGAGATCCGCGGTATGCGCCATCAGAACCATATCACGCCTGCCTTTAAAATGGTGGATACCTGCGCCGCTGAATTTGCCGCTGAGACGCCCTACTACTATTCCTGTTTTGGCAGCGAAAATGAGGCCATCAGGACAACAGGGCGTAAAAAAGTCCTGGTCCTAGGCTCCGGCCCCATCCGGATTGGCCAGGGCATTGAGTTTGATTACTGCTCTGTCCATTGTACCTGGGCATTTGCCAGGGAAGGCTATGAGACCATTATTGTGAACAATAACCCGGAAACGGTTTCTACAGATTTCGATATTGCGGATAAGCTTTATTTTGAACCTTTGACGCCAGAAGACGTGGAGGGCATTGTCCGCCTGGAGCAGCCGGACGGGGCAGTGGTACAGTTCGGCGGCCAGACTGCCATCAAGCTGACAGAGAGCCTAATGAAAATGGGTGTCCCCATTTTAGGCACCAAGGCGGAAGATGTGGACGCAGCAGAAGACCGTGAGCTTTTTGACAAGATTTTAGGGCAGGCCCAAATCCCACGGGCTGATGGGGGCACCGTATTTACCGCCCAAGAGGCAAAGGAGGTTGCAGGCCGCCTGGGCTACCCCGTCCTGGTGCGCCCTTCCTATGTGTTGGGCGGGCAGGGGATGCAGATTGCATATTCTGACCAGGAAATCGAAGAATTTATGGAAATCATCAACCGGATTGCCCAGGACCATCCTATTTTGGTGGACAAGTACCTGCAAGGGAAAGAAATCGAGGTAGACGCCGTGTGCGACGGGACGGATATCTTGATTCCGGGCATTATGGAGCATATAGAACGGACAGGGGTCCATTCTGGGGACAGCATTTCGGTCTACCCGGCGCCCACTATAAGCCAGCGGGTCAAGGAAAAGATTGTGGAATATACGCGCCGCCTGGCAAGCGCCCTCCATGTGGTAGGCTTAATCAATATCCAGTTTATTGCCATGGAGGAAGAGGTTTATGTAATTGAAGTAAACCCCCGTTCTTCCCGGACAGTCCCGTATATCAGCAAGGTTACAGGCATCCCTATTGTGGATTTGGCCACCCAGGTTATTATCGGCAATACTTTAAAGGGCATGGGATACCCCACCGGCTTGGCTCCAGAAGCAGAGTATGTGGCCATTAAGATGCCTGTCTTCTCCTTTGAGAAGCTTCGGGGCGCGGAAATCAGCCTGGGGCCGGAAATGAAGTCTACAGGGGAATGCCTGGGGATTGGGCGGACATTTGACGAGGCCTTATATAAGGCGTTCCTGGGAGCCGGCGTGCAGCTTCCGAAGTATAAGCAGATGATTATGACCGTAAAAGATGCCGATAAGCCGGAGGCAGTGGGCGTGGCGAAGCGTTTCGAGGCCTTGGGCTATAAAATCTACGCTACCCGCAGCACGGCCAAATTCCTGCAGAAGCATGGGGTCAGCGCAAGGCGTATCAATAAGATTTCCCAGGAATCCCCAAACGTAATGGATTTAATCCTGGGGCATAAGATTGACCTGGTGATTGACACCCCGACCCAGGGGCGTGACAAAAGCCGCGACGGATTCCTAATCCGCCGGAATGCCATAGAGACGGGGGTATACTGCATCACGGCCATGGACACGGCCAATGCCCTTGCCCGGAGCCTAGAGCACGCCAGCGTGGATGGCGGGCTGGATCTGGTGGATATTGCAAAGGTGAAGAATTTATAGGCCAGGGGATTCCTTGGCAGAAGCTTGGGAAGCCCGCGGTTTGGAAAGGCCTGGCAGTCGTGCGGCAGCAGAGGGCGCTGCCGCACATAGGGTAATCCCAGTTTCCGATAGGGGGAGGTCACTGCTTTTGGCTTAAGACGCTGTTATGGTATTCCATAGAATAAGTCACGTCTTCCCCCAGCCATTCTGGAGCCACAAAAGCGGCTGCATCCTCCTCTGTCCCAAACTCCACCTCTGCCAGGAACAGACCTTCCAGCTTCCCTTCAAAGACATCCAGTTCAACCGTCAGCCCGTCCCCTATGGGGATGAGATACCGTCTTTTGGCAATCAGGTTCCCGTCCACCTTGGGGCGCAGGTGCATATAAGCCGCCTCCGTCAGAGGCAAGTTATATTCCTCCCGCACCATGAGCCCCTTAGATTTGTATGTAAGGTAGTATTCCGCATCCTGCCTGCGGATCCGCACCACCGGGCTTGTGCACAGATAGCCTTGTTCTATCTGGTGGGAGGGATATGATTCCAAATGATCTGGCAATTCTTTCATTAAAAACTTGCGTTCGATTTCCATCGCCATTCTCCTATTCCAACCTAATGGTATGTATGGTTTGCTGGTTCCACATAAGTATATAAAATATCCCCCTAAATGTAAACCCCGTCCTATCGGGCCCATACCCCAAAAAAGCCCCCCTGCCTTGGCCATTTCCAAAACAGGGGAACTTTTTCTTATGGTAGTGTCCTATGGCGTCTTGCAGGTTGTGTGCTTACTGCTGTCCGCCAGACATCTGCTGTTCCTGTTTCATAATCATCTTTTTTACCATTTCCCCGCCGATAGAGCCAGCCTGGGCAGATGTCAGGTCTCCGTTGTATCCTTCTTTCAAAGGTACGCCAATTTCAGATGCAACCTCCTGCTTAAAGCGGTTCATAGCCTCTTTTGCCTGAGGTACTGCCATCTTGCTTGTGTTAGAACCAGAATTGTTAGACATGTTGATCCACCTCCAAATTTCTTCCTTCTTGTTTTTGTTGGCAGGGGGCATGTTGTGGAATGGCCTGCCTTACAGGCTGTCTCAAAACGTTGTCCCTTGCCATGATGTTATTATTTACACAGAAGAAAATAATATAATGGAAATTTCTGAATTTTCTGGATAATTATAGAAAGCAGGGCTTACCTTGGGTGGAACCGCCCATTAAAGGATAGCCCCGAATCCTCCGATATTGGTTTCGGAGTATGTAAATAGGCGAAGCAGCTGGAATAGGAGGATAAAATGAAGAAAATAGGTATCTTTTTGGCAGAAGGGTTTGAGGAGATTGAAGGGCTGGCAGTCGTGGATATCCTGCGCAGGGCCGGTTTGGAAGCGGTTACCATTTCGGTTACGGGGCAAAAGGAAATCCATAGCTCCCATCAGGTGGGCGTCCTGGCGGACAGGCTGTTTGATGAAGTAGGCTTTGCGGAATTGGACGGCGTGGTGCTTCCAGGCGGCATGCCAGGCACCACGAACCTGGGTGCGCATGCTGGGGTAAACGAGGTAATCAGAAGCTTTGCGGCAGAGGGGAAATTAGTGGCTGCAATCTGCGCTGCGCCCAGCGTATTAGGGCAGGCAGGGATCCTGCAGGGGAAGAAAGCAGCCTGCTACCCAGGATTTGAAGACAAGCTTACTGGGGCAGAGGTGGTATACGAGGAAGTTGCAGAGGCAGGGAATATCATTACCAGCCGCGGCATGGGTACGGCAATTCCCTTTGCGTTGTCCTTAGTATCCTACCTGGTCTCAGGGCAGAAAGCACAGGAGCTTGCAGAGGCAATTATTTACCGCCAGTAATCCCTATCCCTTTTTGTGCATGAAAGCCTTATACGGCAAATATACATGTAAGAAAGAACAAAAAGGAAAGCAATATGGAACATCTTCGCAAAGTGAAGGGGACTTCTGTGGTAATTGTGCTGGCCCTGTTTGTGGCTTCTTTTTTCCTGGGGCGGTATGCAGCCCAGGTGGCTCCTGTGGCCGGGAAGGCTATCCAGGCAGGCGCAGACGGCAACTGGGGCTTAAGCTTCCAGGAGGAAGGCCAGCCCCCGGTGGCCAACGCCACCTTTGAGGAACTGGCAAAGTACAATGCTTATTATGCAGAAGATACCCAGGAAAAGACGCTGTACCTTACCTTTGACTGCGGCTTTGAAAATGGGAATACGCCGGCCATACTGGATGCCCTGAAAAAGCATGGGGTGAAGGCTGCCTTTTTTATCGTGGGGAACTATCTGGAGACCAGCCCGGATTTGGTAAAGCGTATGCTGGAGGAAGGGCATATTGTGGGGAACCACAGCTACCACCACCCAGATATGTCAAAGATGGGGAAAGAGGAGTTTGCCAAAGAGCTTGGGGAGTTAGAGAGCCTCTATGAGCAGGCCGTCGGGAAGCCTATGGAAAAATATTACCGCCCGCCCCAGGGGAAGTACAGCGAAGGCAGCTTACAGCTTGCCAAGGAACTGGGCTATCAAACCGTCTTCTGGAGCCTGGCGTATGTGGATTGGAACCAGGACAGCCAGCCAAGCCATGAGGAAGCGTTTGATAAATTGCTGAAACGGGTGCATCCAGGGGCAATCGTGCTGTTACATAATACCTCGAAGACCAATGGGGAGATTATGGATGAGCTTTTAACAGAATGGGAAAAGATGGGCTATACATTTAAAGATTTAAGCCAATTGGCAAAAAAAGCAGGGTAGCTTTTAGAAAGCCGGCAGCTTGGGCAGGGGATGCCGGCCCAAGCCTGCCGCTTTTGGCGGCAGTGTGCCTTCCTTAATGGTCTTTGCTCCCATGGAATAAATCTGCCACAGGGGTGATCGCGATGTAGGCATTCCGGTCAATTTTTTTCACAATGGATTTAATCTTAACTGTCTGGAATTGGTTTACCACTACATAGAGCACGGTTTTTGGCTCATCGGAGTAATAGCCATGCGCATCCATAATCGTAATCCCGGTCTGGAACTCATCAGAGATGGCCTTGGCAATCTTCTGGGGCTTGGTGGTGATAATCATGGCGGATTTCGAACTGTCAAGGCCGTCTACAATGAAATCAACGGTTTTTGAGGCGGTGACATAAGTGACAATGGAATACAGGGGAAGGATCCAGCTTCCCATGGCAATGCCGCAGATAATATATAAAAGGACATTGTAAATCAGCACAAAGGTGCCGACGGAAAGGCCGATTTTCTTGGCAAAGATAACGGCAATTACTTCAATCCCGTCCATTGCGCCCCCAAAGCGGATGGCCATGCCGCTGCCAATGCCAGAAACCAGGCCGCCGAACACGGCGCATAAGAATAAATCCGTCCCGGCAAGGGGGGAGGCGATGCTTACGTCAATGGGGAAGACGTCCGTAATCAGCCACGCAAAGACGGCATAGATGCATACAGCGAAAATGGCATATACGGAAAAGGCAATCCCCTGTTTTTTTAGGCCATAAAGCAGCAGGGGGATATTTAAAAGGATAAGGAAGAAGGATAAGGAAAGGTAACTCGGCGTCAGCTGTGAGAGCAGAATGGAAGTGCCGGAGATTCCGCTGTCATATAATTGGACCGGGGCTATAAAAATAGTGACGCCGATGGCATTGATGATGCCTGCAAGGAGCAGGAACAGGAAATTCAGCGGCGCAAGCTTGCTGGTAACATAAGTAATAGATTCTTTGATTCTGGCCAAATGTAAAATCCTCCTGTCTGTAAAATTTAGATGTTAGGAAACATGGTAATCCGTTTTTGTAACGTCTCTATCTTACCATAAAAATGTGTAAAGTCAATGGCAGGCTGTGTAAGGAACAGAATAAACGCATGAACGGATACTCTCTAATTGCCATCCAATTATTTGGTGAGT
>CAJUSO010000078.1 GCA_910588965.1 uncultured Lachnospiraceae bacterium
TGTGTGCTATACTCCATTCATGGGAAACCATAGAGCCAAAGGCGGCTTTACCCCTCTTGTATTTTGCGGAGGGTTCAAGCAGCCCTCCAGACGGAAGAAAGGAGGGCGATGCAATGTATGTTACATACCAGGATTTGAGTGATGCCAGATTAGGATAAATTTTTGTTTTGTGAAAAGAAAATGTATCTTGCAATTAAAATTTGCATATGCTATAATGTCGATAGACAAAAAGTAGTGATAAGTCCATGTGGACAAAAAACGAACCCCCGAACCGTATTGCCGTACAGTCCGGGGGTTCTTCTTTTCTTTTATACTGGAAAAGCACCCAGTAGGTTATTTGTTGTCCTTATGACCGCCATCTAACCATTTGATGATGTAGTGACAAGCTACACCAGCCGCAACAGCGACCAAAAAAGCAGTGATAATTTCCATGTGAACACCTCCTCCCATTGTCGGGTATAGGTTGGACAACACAAGTATTATAACATATCAATAGATAGTCTTCTATCCCTTTCTTAAAAGACTTTATACTTCGGATTGTGGTGGTAACAATCCGATGCTCGCTATCAATGTGGACGCTGACCTTATGGCAATCTTCCCGTATAATTGATACCCATTTTCACATCCGAGAAGAATATTTATATCATTATCTTTGTTGTATATTCTTCCTTATATTCAATTATGGATTTTGTCCTTATCTGGTTTCATACTTAATCCAGATTGGAATACTCATTGTTGCCCTTGCAAATTTGCTTTGTCAGATTTACAAGGGAAAAAAGAAATAGCCGCCACTACTCGCAATAGTGACGGCGTGTCTTTGCATAAGCAAAGGTAATGTTGTTCATGTAACGGGATAGAGCCGCTTCTATGGCTTTCCCTTTTTCTATTCTAATATAGCACATTCGGCAGCAGGATTCAAGGCTGAAACATATGTTTGCGGTAATGTGATTACAAAAGCTGTCTGCCTGCTGCCTTCTCACTTTCTTATCAGGTGTTCCCCTGAATATCCGTTTCCCAAACAGAACAGCGCCGTTGATTATATGAAAACTGTACTTTGGCAGAAACTTGAATCTGACATATGAGATTTAGAGAAAACCTAAAGAATAACGCTGGATGAAAACCTGGAAAAGGCTATAGAATAGAAGAAGGAAGAAGGAGGAAAATTATCTGAAAAAGACAGAAGATTATCCAGTGGCTTTATCCATAATTATCATTCAAAGAAGAAAGAAAAATGCATACCTGTAAAAAGGATGAAATAACCAGGAAAACAAGGCAGTAAATTGTCAGTTAATTTAAAAATCATGACATGGACTAGAAATAACACAAAAAAAGATTTGGTATTTTTATCAAAACACCACTTTAAATTGCATGTAAAGTGGTGTATTTTTGACTAATAATATATTTGTTATCAGAATTATTCAAAAAAATATATATATTTTCAAATAATCAGATAATAAGAAAGAAAAAAATGTTTACAACCTGTGAAAAAAGGTGTATAGTAGATATCAGAACAATGAATTTGTGACATAGGGCGCTAGGAAAACAAGGGTTTCTGCCGGCAAGGCATCAGGAAAGCAAGGAGGATGGATAAATGCAGGAAGCAAAAAGGACAGCAACGGGGATGTATGACCCACGTTTTGAGCATGACAACTGTGGGATTGGCGCGGTTGTGAACATCAAAGGCGTCAAGTCCCATAAGACAGTAGAGAACGCGTTGAAAATTGTAGAGAACCTAAAGCACCGGGCAGGGAAAGACGCTGGGGGCAAGACAGGGGACGGCGTTGGCATCCTGCTGCAGGTTTCCCATAAATTTTTCCAGAAAGCTGCCAAAGAAGCGGGCATCCCCATTGGGGAAGAGCGGGATTATGGGGTTGGCATGTTCTTCTTCCCACAGGATGAGTTAAAACGCAACCAGGCCATGAAAATGTTTGAGGTTATCTTGAAGAAGGAAGGCATGGGTTTCTTGGGATGGCGCCAAGTGCCGATTGACCCCGCGAAGCTGGGGCAGAAGGCCGTAGGCTGTATGCCCTGTATCATGCAGGGGTTTGTGGGGCGTCCGAAGGGGGTAGGGAAGGGGCTGGATTTTGACCGTAGGCTGTATGTGGCCAGGAGGGTCTTTGAGCAGTCCAATGACAATACTTATGTGGTGTCCCTTTCCAGCAGGACCATTGTATATAAGGGGATGTTCCTGGTGGAGCAGCTGCGGCTGTTTTTTAAAGACCTGCAGGATCCAGATTACGAATCTGCCATAGCCACCGTGCATTCCAGGTTTTCCACGAATACGGAACCCAGCTGGGAACGGGCGCATCCGAACCGTTTTATCGTCCATAACGGGGAGATCAACACCATCCTGGGAAATGCGGATAAGATGCTTGCCAGGGAAGAGACGATGGAATCTGAGCATCTGAAAGGCGAGCTGCAGAAGGTTCTCCCGGTGGTAAATGCGGAGGGCTCTGATTCCGCCATGTTGGACAACACCCTGGAGTTCCTGGTAATGAGCGGGATGGAACTGCCCCTGGCCGTTATGGTTACCATACCGGAGCCTTGGGCAAATAATGGCTTGATGAGCCAGAAGAAGAAAGACTTCTACCAATATTACGCCACCATGATGGAGCCTTGGGACGGGCCGGCTTCCATTGTGTTCAGCGATGGGGATATCTTGGGGGCGGTTTTGGACCGGAATGGGCTGCGCCCTTCCAGGTACTATATCACGGAGGACGGCGACCTGATTTTGTCCTCCGAGGTAGGCGTGTTGGAGATTGACCCCAGGAAGGTTGTGGCAAAGGAGCGGCTGCGGCCTGGGAAAATGCTTCTGGTGGACACGGTGCAGGGCAGGGTGGTCGGAGATGAAGAGCTGAAGGAGACATATGCCGGGCGGCAGCCTTATGGGGAATGGCTGGACCGGAACCTGATTAACCTGGCAGACTTAAAAATCCCAAACCAGCGGGTGCCGGAATATTCCAAGGAGGAGCGGCAGCGGATGCAGAAGACCTTTGGATATACCTATGAGTGTTTGCAGGAGGCTATCCTGCCTATGGCAGAAAACGGCAAGGAAGCCACGGCGGCCATGGGGATTGACACGCCCCTGGCGGCGCTGGCCGGGGACCACCAGCCGCTGTTCAATTATTTTAAACAGAAATTTGCCCAGGTGACAAACCCGCCCATTGACTCTATCCGGGAGGAGGTGGTGACCAGCTCCACCGTGTATATCGGGGAGGATGGGAACCTCTTGGAGGAGAAGCCTAGGAACTGCCAGGTGCTGAAGGTCAATAACCCAATCCTGACCAATACGGATATTATGAAGATAAAATCCATGCAGGTGGAAGGGTTTCAGGTTGCGGAGATCCCTATTATTTATTATAAGAATACCAGCCTGGAGAAAGCCATCGACCGGCTGTTTGTGGAAGCGGACCGGGCATACCGGGATGGGGCGAATATCCTAATCCTGTCTGACCGGGGGGTGGACGAGAACCATGTGCCGATTCCGTCCCTGCTGGCCGTTTCAGCCTTGCAGCAGCATTTGATTAAGACGAAAAAAAGGACGGCCTTAGCGGTTATCCTGGAGTCTGGCGAACCTAGGGAGGTGCACCATTTTGCCGCCCTTCTGGGCTATGGCGCCTGCGCCATTAACCCATACCTGGCGCAGGATACGGTGAAGCAGCTGATTGACGGGCATATGCTGGACAAGGATTATTATGCGGCTGTAGCGGATTACAACCAGGCGGTCATCCATGGGATTGTGAAGATTGCGGCGAAAATGGGGATTTCTACCATCCAGTCTTACCAGGGGGCGAAGATTTTCGAAGCCATCGGCATCAGCTCTGATGTGATTGGGAAGTATTTCACCAATACGGTGAGCCGGATTGAGGGCATTACCCTTAAGGATATAGAGGCGGATGTGGACGCGCTCCATTCCAGCGCCTATGACCCCCTGGGGCTGGAGACGGACCTGACCTTAGAGAGCCGGGGGCGGCATAAGATGCGCAGCGGCGCAGACAGCCATCTCTATAACCCGGTAACCATCCATCTCCTACAGGAATCCACCAGGAGGGGGGATTATGGGCTGTTCAAGCAGTATACGGCTGCGGCGGACGCCCAGGAGCGGGACGCGAACCTCCGGGGCCTGATGGATTTCCGGTTCCCCAAGAAGGCCGTGCCCTTAGAAGAGGTGGAAAGCGTGGAATCCATTGTAACACGGTTTAAGACAGGGGCTATGTCTTATGGGTCTATTTCACAGGAAGCCCATGAGACGTTAGCCATCGCGATGAACCGCCTCCATGGGAAATCCAACAGCGGGGAAGGCGGGGAGAGCCCGGAACGCCTCCTCCCTAGCCAGGATGGGAAGGACCGCTGCTCTGCCATCAAGCAGGTGGCTTCCGGGCGTTTTGGGGTGACCAGCCGGTATCTGGTCAGCGCCAAGGAAATCCAGATTAAAATGGCCCAGGGGGCGAAGCCTGGGGAAGGCGGGCACCTGCCGGGGCAGAAGGTCTATCCCTGGATTGCTAGGACCCGGATGTCTACGCCTGGGGTGTCCCTGATTTCCCCGCCGCCCCACCATGACATTTATTCCATTGAGGACTTGGAGCAGCTTATTTACGATTTAAAAAATGCCAACAAGAATGCCAGGATTACGGTGAAATTAGTGTCTGAGGCAGGGGTTGGGACCGTTGCGGCAGGGGTTGCCAAGGCGGGGGCGCAGGTGGTGCTGGTTTCCGGCTATGACGGAGGGACAGGGGCCGCGCCGGGCAGTTCCATCCACAATGCAGGCCTGCCCTGGGAGCTTGGGCTTTCAGAGACCCACCAGACCTTAATCCTAAACGGCCTCCGCAACAAGGTACGGATTGAGACGGACGGGAAGCTGATGACGGGGCGGGACGTGGCTATCGCGGCTATGCTGGGGGCAGAGGAATTTGGCTTTGCCACCGCGCCCTTGGTGGCTATGGGCTGCGTCATGATGCGTGTCTGCAACCTGGACACCTGCCCGGCAGGGATTGCCACCCAGAACCCGAAGCTGCGTAAGCGGTTTGCCGGGAAGCCGGAGTATGTGGTAAACTTTATGCGTTTCATTGCAGGGGAACTGCGGGAATATATGGCAAAATTGGGTATCCGCACGGTAGATGAACTGGTGGGGCGCAGTGATCTTTTGAAGGTACGGGAGGATCTGACCGGGCGGGAAAAGGAAGTGGATTTGTCAAAAATCCTGGATAACCCCTTTGCAGGCCCCAAGGCCAAGGTGATTTTCGACCCCAAACAGGTCTATGATTTTGAACTGGAAAAGACCAAGGATGAGAAAGTGCTGCTGCGCCAGCTAGGAGATGCCTTAGAGAAGAAACAGAAACGGAGCATTGACCTGGAGGTCAGCAATACGGACCGTTCCTTCGGCACGATTTTTGGATCAGAAATTACCAGGCGGTATGACGATACCCTGGAGGAAGACACCTTCCTTGTGAAATGCAGCGGGGCTGGCGGGCAGAGTTTTGGGGCTTTTATCCCCAAAGGGCTTACCTTGGAACTGATAGGCGACAGCAACGACTATTTTGGCAAGGGGCTGTCCGGCGGGAAATTAGTGGTTTACCCGCCGGCGGGGGTGAAATACCGCCAGGATGAGAATATCATTATAGGGAATGTGGCTCTTTACGGGGCAACCAGCGGGAAGGCTTTTATCAACGGTGTGGCCGGGGAGCGCTTCTGTGTCCGCAATTCCGGCGCCAGCGCTGTTGTGGAAGGCGTGGGCGACCATGGGTGCGAATATATGACGGGAGGCCGTGTGGCAGTCCTTGGGAAAACTGGGAAAAACTTTGCCGCAGGCATGAGCGGCGGCATTGCCTATGTGTTGGATGAGGACAGTGATTTGTACACCAGGCTGAACAAGGAAATGGTGTTCTCTGAAGAGATATCTTCCAAGTATGACGTCATGGAATTGAAAGAAATGATAAAGGAGCATGTGGCGCTGACCAATTCCCAGAAGGGGAAGGAGATTTTAGGGCATTTCAGCGCTTATCTGCCAAAGTTCAAGAAGATTGTGCCTTATGATTACCACCGCATGATGATGGCAATCGTCCAGATGGAGGAGAAAGGCTTAAGTGCAAAGCAGGCGCAGATTGAGGCGTTTTACGCCATTGCAAAGAATTAGGAGGGAAGCGGAGATGGGAAAACCAACAGGATTTATGGATTACAGCAGGCAGGCAGCAAAGGCAGCGTCCCCCAAAGAGCGGATTGGGAATTTCAACGAATTCCATACCCCCTTAAGCAAGGAAGGGCAGCAGGCCCAGGGCGCCCGCTGCATGGCCTGCGGCGTGCCGTTCTGCCAGTCAGGCATGGAGATTATGGGCATGGTTTCCGGCTGCCCCCTGCACAATCTGGTGCCAGAGTGGAACGACCTGATTTATACCGGGAATTGGGAACAGGCTTACAGCCGCTTGGTAAAAACCAATAATTTCCCCGAATTTACCGCCCGGGTATGCCCCGCCCTCTGCGAGGCAGCCTGCACCTGCGGGCATTACGGGGATGCGGTCACCATAAAGGAAAATGAGTATGGGATTATTGAAAATGCCTACCAAGAAGGCTATGCCAAGGCCAGGCCGCCGAAGGTGCGCACGGGGAAAACCGTGGCTGTGGTCGGATCCGGCCCGGCAGGCCTGGCGGCGGCAGACCAGCTTAACAAGCGGGGGCACCAGGTTACCGTTTATGAAAGGGACAGCCGTATCGGCGGGCTCCTTATGTATGGAATCCCGAATATGAAGCTGGAGAAGCATGTGGTTGACCGGAAAATCAATATCATGAAGGAAGAAGGCGTGGAGTTTGTCACCGGCGCCGATGTAGGGAAAAACCTGAAGGCGGCAAAACTGCTGGAAGAATACGACCGGGTAGTGCTGGCCTGCGGCGCGAAAAAACCAAGGGATATCAAGGTGCCGGGCCGGGACGCCAAGGGGATTTACTTTGCGGTTGATTTTTTGGCGGCAACCACCAAGAGCCTATTGGATTCCGGGCTGGAGGACAAGAAATATACTTCCGCCAAGGGCAAGAAGGTAGTGGTTATCGGCGGCGGCGATACAGGGAACGATTGTGTAGGGACTTCGATCCGCCATGGCGCCTGTTCCGTCACGCAGCTGGAGATGATGCAAAAAGCGCCGGATCTTAGGGCAGAGGGCAATCCCTGGCCCCAGTGGCCCAAGATATGCAAGACGGATTATGGCCAGGAGGAGGCGATTGCTTTGTTTGGCAAAGACCCCAGGGTCTACCAGACGACGGTCAAAGAATTTATCAAGGACAAGAGCGGGAAGCTTTGCGGCCTCGTTACCGTGAAGCTGGAAAGCAAAAAGGATGGGAAGGATGGACGTATGGTAATGGCTGAAGTGGCTGGGTCGGAGCAGAAAATGGACGCCGACCTGGTACTGATTGCAGCAGGGTTTTTAGGGACGGAGAAATACGTGGCGGATGCCTTTGGGATTGCATTGGATGAGAGGGCCAATGTAAAAACAGAAAAGGGGAAGTATGAGACAGGGGTAAAGAACGTGTTCACGGCTGGGGACATGCACAGAGGCCAGTCCCTGGTGGTCTGGGCTATCCGGGAGGGCAGGGAGGCTGCCCGGGCTGTGGACGAGAGCCTGATGGGCTATACGAACCTGGGGGCATAGGAAAGCATATTAGGCAGGTAAGGGCGCAGGAAGGGTTGCTTCCTGCGCCGTTCATTCGCCAATCAGCACTTTTTTCCCTTGGAAGGCAAACCCATAGGAACGGATGCGGTTTTTAGGGATCCCTTTGGCAATCAATGCAGTGGCGTACTGTTTTTCCTCTATTTGCTTAAGGGCAGCCTGTACCGTGTCTTTCAGGCTTGCCTCTTCCGTTTCGTCCTGTACTTTGAATTCCAGCAGGATGGCGTCGTCCCTCATGGCATCTTTGGGCTCCAGCATCACGTCATACCGGCCAAAACCGCTCTCCCGGTTGGAAGTGAGCGTATAGCGGCAGCCTAAGTCCACCAGAAGCCCTAGTACAAAACCATGGTAGAACCGTTCCGGCTCTGCCTCGGAAGGGTTTTTCCCGGTATCAAAGTAGCTGAACGTCTGTAGGGCTATACGGTTCATATAACCGTTCATAGACTTCAGATCGCCTGCTAAGAATGCGCTGAGAAATTCGTTGTAATCAGAATCGGCTGGGGCGAACCAGCCGCTCACCATGTCCTGGAACATGTTTTGGACCTCCCAGTTTGTCAGCGCCAGCTGGTATGGCATGGGGCTGCCGCCTAAGCCGTTCTCCCTGGGCTGCCCAAAGGATAGTACTTTGAGGTAGCCGCTGGCCAAAAGAAGGCTCCAGATGGCTCCTTCTTTCCCATCCAGCTGCCCATACACAATTTGCTCATCCAAAGGTTCCCAGAGGCTCCCGCCCTGGAGCAAGGTCTCAAATTTCTTTTTTATCCGTTGGCTTCCTGCCTGGATGAGTTTGCTTACCAAGCGGTTGGAGCTGGTGTTTGCCCAATAAGCGCCGTATTTCTTCTTGTCCAGGAAATTCAGGATGGACCAGGGGTTATAGATATCTTGGCGGCTCCCAAAGCTAAAGCCGTTATACCAGCTTCTGACATGTTCTTTTTCCTTGCCAAGCCCTTGTCTATCCAGGGCGGCAAAGACCTCTTGCTCTGTAAAGCCGAAAGCGGCGGCGTACTCTTCTGAAGTAGCAGCTGCCACATTTAAGTTGTTCAGATCGGAAAAGATGGATTCCTTGCTGATGCGCGTGATACCTGTCATGACGGCGCGCTCCAGCCAGGGGTTTGTCTTGAAGGCGGCGTTGAACAGTGTACGGGTAAAGGCAGACATCTCCTCCCAATAGCCATGCACATAGGCCTCCTGCATAGGGGTATCGTATTCATCCAGGAGGATAATTACCTTTTTCTGATAGGATTGGCTTAACATTTTTGAGAGATAATGGAGGGACATGGAGGCGTCTGCATCGTCCATGTCTGCGCTGACGCGTTGGATGAATGCCAAATCCTGTTTGGCCAGCCCTGCCTGGGTGAGGGCATGGGAATGGTCGGCATACAGCCCAGCCAGGAGCTGGCAGATTTTTTTCCGTGCTATAGGATAGGTTGTTTCTTTTATATTTGCAAAGGTAAGGAAGATTACAGGGTATGTGCCCTGTAATTTCCGGTAATCTTCTTTTTCCCAAATAGAAAGCCCTTGGAAGATATCCCCTTTTTTCGCATATTTCATGGAAAAAAAACGCTCCAGCATATTCATGTTCAAGGTTTTGCCAAAACGGCGGGGGCGGGCAATTAATGTGACGCTGTCCCCGCGTTCCCACCATTCCTGGATGAAATCGGTTTTATCAATGTAGAAATATCCTTTTTGGATGATGTCTTCAAAATCTTGTATCCCAAGTGCCACTTTTTTTTTCATGGAGGCCTCCTTTCCCAACCCTGATGCCCGGATAGGAACGGATGCCGGGCTTTAGGAGTAGTATATCGGATTTATGGCCAAAATACAATAGGGTTTCTCCCCGGCGGTATCCTGGGGAAAAGGGAAACAGGGGGTTATGGAAAGTTTCCGGCCAAGTATTCTTCTGCAAAATGGGCGGCTGCTGCGCCGTCTGCAACTGCAGTGACGATTTGCCGGAGCGCTTTGGTCCGGACGTCCCCAGCGGCAAATACGCCCTTGACCGTTGTCTTTGTGGATTCATCCGCAGGGATATACCCATGGGCATCCAGCGGCAGGGCTCCCTGTAGGAACCCTGTGTCTGGTTTCCTGCCGATGCTGGCAAAAATTCCGTCGCATGCCACCGGATGGATTACGCCGGTATGCAGGTTTTTGATGGATGCCCCCACAATCCTGCCGTCCGTGAGAAAGCCGGATACAATGCTGTCCCAGAGGAATTCAATGTTTCCTGCCCGCATCAGGGGCTCCCGGTAAACCTTCGTTGCCCGGAGCGTATCCCTGCGGTGCACAACATAGACCTTTTTGGCCAGCAGGGAAAGGTACAGGGCGTCAGAGGCGGCGGAGTTGCCCCCGCCTACGACCAGGACCGTTTTGCCCTGATAGAACCTGCCGTCGCAATGGGCGCAGTAATGGATGCCTTTCCCTACCAGTTCTTGTTCCTTTTCAATCCCTAATTCTTTGGGGGCTGCACCGGTGGATAGGATAACGGTTTTGGATAGGATATCGCCGGTTGCTGTTACTGCCCGTTTGACGGCCTTGGAAAAATCTACCGCCGTTACTTCTGTATTTTTTGTCTTTGCGCCAAACCGCTCTGCGCCTTGCTGCATTTTTATGGCAAGTGCAGGGCCGCCGATGCCGTCCTCGAACCCAGGGTAATTATCAATCTCGCCTGTCAGCGCCATTTGGCCCCCGGCAAATTTCTTTTCCAGTATAACCGTATCCAATCCTGCCCGGGAAGCATACAGGGCGGCGGTATACCCGGCGGGGCCGCCTCCGATAATGGCGGTATCATAGATATGCTGCATATGGAACCTCCTGTGCCATTCTTTTGGTTTTAGTATAACCAGTTATCTGTCCCATTACTCCGGCAGCAGGATACTGGGGCAGGTTACACAGAAGGGCCTGCCAATTCCTTATGCTCTTTGATTAATTCCGCAATCAGCCCGCTTAGGCTCCATCCAACATTATAAGGCGTGACGATTGCTTTTAACGGGGTGGGCGCAATCCCTGCTCCGTTGTATTCCTTTAAAAAATTGTCCAGGCATTCTTCCTTCATGCCGGCAAACACTATTACATCTGGCATTGCAGGAGGGCTTGCTTTTGTTAGGAGCCCTTCTGTCCTCTGGTTTGGCACATCTGCGGGACCGCCGGGCAAAAGCTTATGTTCCATCCCTGCAAGGTTTCCCACCGATGATTGGAAATCCCCGTTCCCCAATATTTTTACAGATAACCCAAGCTTTCTGCAAAGCCTTAGGATAGCCTTTTTCTTTTCTGTATCTGTTGTATACAGCAGTACGTTTTTCACAGTATTTCCCTCCTTGCAATATGGCCTGCAACTGATATGATATCCATATTTCCCACATTGTAGCATATTTGCCCCAAAAAATACATGTTATTTTCCCTATTGTAGAAATTCATTGGATTGCTTATAATGGAGATGGGATATGCTTGGCTATGTATCCGTACTGCAAAAAAGAGCTTGGATGAAAGGATGCGGTACAGAAAAAGGAAGAGCCTGGATAACAGGATACGGGAAGGAAAGAAGGCCTGGATGAAAGGATACGATACAGAAGAGGAAGAACCTGGATAACAGGATACGGTACAGGAAAGAAGAGCCTGGATGAAAGGATGCGGTACAGAAAAAGGAAGAGCCTGGATGAAAGGATGCGGTACAGAAAAAGGAAGAGCCTGGATAACAGGATACGGGAAGGAAAGAAGGCCT
>CAJUSO010000079.1 GCA_910588965.1 uncultured Lachnospiraceae bacterium
CGTGATAAAATAAGGGTTTGAAGAAGTAGTGGCATACGTCTGCAACACCCTGATTCACCGGTTCAAATCCGGTCTGCGCCTCTTAAAAACCTTAATTTTCCACAATATGATTCATTTAGGGAATCTTTTACATCTTGTAGTGTAAGAGGTTCTTTTTTTGTGTTTATGCCGTATCCTATAAATAGATAACGGATATTGCCAGGTTGGGTATGCGGCGCAAGCCCCCTACCGTGCCCTTTCTGCAATATAGCGGTTTGCCCGCTGTTCCAGCCCATCGGAAAGAGGCTCTAATGCAGCCCTTTTCCCATATTTGCGCCGCAGTGCCTGTTTTAAGAGATAATCACATACCTCCGGGTTTTTGGGGAGTAACGGGCCATGCAGGTATGTCCCAACCAGGTTTTTGTAGACAATCCCTTCCTTCCCCGACTTCCCCGTATTGCCGTACCCGCTGGCAACCTTGCCCAAGGGGGCGTAATCCCCAATATAAGTGCGCCCGCCATGGTTTTCAAATCCCACAATCGGGTTTTTGGATAGGCGGCTTCTTAACACAATATCCCCAGTCAGGCGTTTGGGCTTCCATTCCGTATGGATATCTAAAACCCCAAGCCCCTCTATAGTGGCCTGGTTGGTTTTATAATAATTCCCAAGCAGCTGGTAGCCCCCGCAAATGGCCAGCAGGACGCCCCCATCCTCTATATATTCCTGGATGCTTTGCCTAACCTGCTTTAAATATTTGCATGCCAGTTCCTGTTCCCGGTCTGAGCCTCCGCCCAGGAGCACCAGATCCAGTTTGTGGAAATCAATGCCTTCCCCTGCATGGATTGTTACAATTTTGGGCTCTATGCCTCTCCAGGCAAGCCGTTTTTGGAAACACTGGATGTTCCCCCGGTCCCCATACAGATTCAAAAGGTCTGGGTATAAATGCCCAATTGCCAGTTCCATAATGCTAACTCCTTTCCTCTTCCGCTGCAGCGGCTGTTTATGCCCGCCTTTCTTCCCTGCTGCATTAACTGTCCTTCCCTTACCTGCACAGCCCGCCTTCTGGCTCCCCGGCCGGCGCAGTTCCCGATGGCTTTCTCCAAAATGCTGCCGCGCAATGCTTCCCTTAGCCTCCCTGGCTGGCGCAGTTCCCGATGGCTTTCTCCAAAATGCTGCCACGCACCGCATCCCTTAGCCTCCCTGGCTAACGCAGTTCCCGATGGCTTTCTCCAAAATGCTGCCACGCACCGCATCCCTTAGCCTCCCTGGCTAACGTAGTTCCCGATGGCTTTCTCCAAAATGCTGCCGCGCAATGCTTCCCTTAGACCCCCTGGCTGGCTACAGAGCCGCCTTGCATTTTATGCAGCATCTGGTTCGCGCTGCGCAGGCCGGAATAATTGACAACCAAATAGATACTGCCTGTCCCATTTTGGGAAAGCCCCTGCAAATAATCTTCCATATCCTTTACCAGCCTGCAGCGGATATCTTCATATTTCAGCCGGAGCGCCAAATCCAGGCGCCGGGTTCCTGCCACGCCAATCGTCTTGGCATTCGCATCCTTAAGATACAGGAAATCCACATCCCACAGCCAGGAAATGTCCTTTCCATCCTGCGCGGCGTCATTAATCTGCAGGATTAAGTCCTTTGGGCTTCCATCCTTAAGGATCATGGATATTTTCTGCTGGAACCCCACCGGGTTCTTGGCAAGATGGAGATATACCCTGGCGCCATTAATGGTAAAAGCCTCTTCCCTGTTATTCCCATAATGAAAGGATTCCACTGCCTCCCGGAACCGCCCTGTAGGCGCACCCATTGCCTGTAAGGCCGCATATGCAGACAAGGTATTGTATATATTATAAGGCGCCTTTGCCCTGGAATGTATCCGGACGCCGCCAATCCCAAAGGCATAGCCCTTCTCCTGCAGAATAACCCCTTCTGCCGTATAGTCTGGCTCCGGCCGCTTCCAGCCGCAAAAAGGGCACTCATAAATCCCCAGCTGCCCGTAATGGTAAAATTCATAAGCCAGCTTTTTTCCGCAAACCGGGCAGAAAATACTTTCCCGCACCTTGGGGCTGGAACTGCCGTCAAAAACCTGCTGATCCATCCCATAGGTTACCATAGGGCGCCCGCACTTAGAGGCTAAGGCAAACGAGAGGACATCATCACAATTTGATATGACCGTCGCCTTTGGCGCCTTGGCAACCGCCGCCTGGATCCGGCTGCGTACAATATCAATCTCGCCAAACCGGTCAATCTGATCCCGGAAAAGATTCGTCAGAAGCACAAAATCTGGCTTCAGCTTCGGCAGGACCTGCACAGAGGCAAATTCATCCACTTCTATGCAGGCATAGTCAGCGTCCAGCCGCCCCCTGCTGTCTGCCGCCAGGACAAATGCAGATATTACGCCATTGAGCATATTCGCCCCAGTCCGGTTGATTAGGACACGCTTTCCCTCTGCCCGCAAGGCATGGCAAATTATGCTGTTTGTGGTAGTCTTCCCATTCGTCCCCATTACCACAATAATTTTGCCCTGCACCATGCCAGCTATTTCCTGCAGAATGCCAGGGTCAATGCATCTGGCAACAAAGCCTGGAAGTACGCTGCCTTTGCGCCTGCTGCATAACCTAAGCGCCATGCTTACAGCTTTTGCACACAGGACTGCAACCCGCCCCCGTAAACCCAACATACAAAAGCCCTCCTTTCCCTGCCATTGTAACAATATAATCTCTAATACACCTCTAGCCGCCCAGCCAAATCCTTAATCTTTTATTACTATCCGGCCTTCTGTGCTATGGCCTCTATCCTACCACAAAAAATTGCCCTATCTATCTAATTTTCTTATCGAAATCCTTAGAATTTCCTTAAGGATACATCACCTGCCTATCTATTATCCCCTTTTCCTACTTAATCTATGAAAACCGTCCCCCACGCAAAAGCGCATTTCCAAAAACAAAGCAGGCAAGCCCGCTTCCGCTCCCCTAGCCTCCCTCAGGACAGGATTGCACAAAAAAACGCTGCCATAAGGGAAATGCCTACAGGCTTCCTTATGGCAGCAGTTTTTTGTATTTTTAATGGATGGCCTTCACTGGGCAGGCCTTCTTGCAGGCGCCGCAGCGGATGCACTCCGGATGGTTGGCATCCTGCACTGGGTCTACCTGCATCTTGCAGGCTTCCTTGCAGGCGCCGCAGGAGATGCAGGCTTCTTTGTCTACCCGGTAACGGAACACGGATATCGGGTTAAAGACAGAATAAACAGCCCCCAGCGGGCATATGTATTTGCAGAACGGCCGGTAAACCAGCATTGACAAAATAACCGTGGCGGCCAGCAGGAAATTCTTCCAGACATACAGCCACCCTAACGCGCCCCGCATGGACTTGTTCAGCAGCACAAGCGGGATGCCCCCCTCCAGGGTGCCCGCCGGGCAGATCAGCTTACAGAAATACGGTGCGCCCTGCCCCAAAATATCCACCAGGAACATGGGCAGGAGGATGACAAAAAGCACGAAAACCAGATACTTCAGCTTCCGCAGCAGCCTGTCCCCAGGAACGGCTTTGATTTTCTTGGGGATGGGGATTTTGTGAAGCAGATCCTGGATAAGCCCAAAGGGGCAGAGCCAGCCGCAGGCAAACCGCCCCACCAGTGCGCCCACAAATACCAGGAAGCCTGCCACATAACATGTAAATTTAAAATTCCAGCTCCCAATCACTGCCTGCATCGCCCCGATAGGGCAGGCGCCAAGGGCGCCGGGGCAGGAATAGCAGTTTAACCCAGGGACACATAGGTTCTTTAGGTTCCCTTTATAGATTTTGCCCTGGGCAAAGCCCAATAGGTAGCTGTTGGACAAAAATGCCCAAAGCGCCTGTATCCCATGGCGTTTCCATTCGTTTGTCTTTTTTCTTTTATCCAATTCCGATACACTCCATACAGATATTAATGGCTTTCCCAAGGACTACAGGCATCTCCCCCCGGAAAATGCCAACCGCCATCAGCACAGCCCCAAAAGCCGCCGCCAGAAACCCTATCCGGGGGGATCCCAGAAAGCGCCTCACTCTGCCGCCCCTTTCCGTTCCGTTTCCACGATGCCCTTCCACTCCTCCAGGGAACGGCTGCCAGAGTAGGTTTCCCCTACAATATTGCCCTCCTTGTCCACAAAAAATGTCTCTGGGACAGCATTAATAGTTGCCAGGCGCCCATTGAGGTAGCTTGCGTCCGGAATCAGGAAGGGATAGGATACCCCAGTGCGCTCAGCCAGTTCTTTGGCCGTCTCTACCACTTGCGGGTCTGCTTCCCCGGAACTGCCGATGGCATCCAGGCAAATGCCTACCACATTCACGCCCTGGCTTTCCACTTCATCCCTTAGCTTCTGCAAATCTGGGATTTCGCCGATACACGGGCTGCACCAGGTAGTAAACACGTTGACCATGGTCAGGTCATAATCCGCGAACATCTCCTGGGTATAAGTTTCGCCATTAATATCCTGCATTGTAAACTCGCCAAGGCTCCCTTCCCCTTCTGCGCCAGCCTGCACGCTGCCTTCTTCCTCTTGCGCAGCGCCCGGCGCTTCCCCCTCCTGTGCGCCGCCGGATGCTTCCCCTGCCTGACCGGCGCCCGCCTCTTCCTGACCGGCGCCTGCCGTGCCTTCCTTATCCCCGCAGCCGCCTAAGATAGCCAGGCTGCATACGCCCGTGAGCAGCAATATCCGCAAATAATTTTTCCTTTTTCTCATCATCTGTCCTCTCCTTCATGATTGATGGAGACATTATAACACAAAAACGGGAAAAATGCTCAGATTATCGGCGGATTTTTTACAATGCCTGCCTTCCCCCCTTCCAACGCCCGCACGGTGTTGTCATGGAGCGCCTCCTTCTTCTGCTTATCCTGCTCCAAATAACACGCGTAGATGATATCCAGCATGACCAGGACCGGGAACTGCGGGGAAATCACATTGCCATGGTTCAGATGCTTTAGGGAGGGGATGAGGACGACCTCATCACAGTATTTATCAAATTCTGGGCTGTTATGGGCAGTAAGCAGGATTGTCTTTGCCCCCCTTCGGTGTGATTCCTTCAAAAAAAACAGCACCGCCTCCTGCATCCCGCTGATGCTGATGCCAAATATCAGGCTGCTGGCATTGCGGAACACCGTCTGCATGCGCATGATATCTGGGGCTGTCACAGAATTGATATCCACGCCGATACGCATAAAACGCATCTCCATCTCATCGGAAGCAAAGCCGGAGCTCCCGACGCCGCATACAAATACCCGCTCTGCCTTTGTTAAGTACTTCGCAATCCGCCCGGTCTGCGCCTCGTCCATCAGGCTATATGTTTTGTTCAGCAGTTCCTGGTAAGCGTTCAGCACCATCCTGGTGTTATTGGTAATGGATTCCTGCTTTTCTACAAAAGTCTTTTCATACTGGTACACAAATTCCCGGTAGCCCCGGTAACCGCATTTCTTGGCAAACCGGGACAGGGATGCTTCCGATACAAACAGCTTTTCCGCAACCGATTTCGCAGAAAGGTCTAACTTCTCCCTGTTTTTAATAAAAAAATCCGCAATGTCCTGTTCCACCATTGTGAAATTATCATAATTCGACTCTATCATCGGCACTACTGACTTTACATAATATTCCATCTTCTCTCATCCTCTTCTCTGCAAGCTCTCCTGGAACTGGCATGTAAAAGCCCGCCTGCTGCCCTAACGCTTATGCTGGCATTGCCGGAAATGGTAATAGGCGCCCAGCATCCCGGCATCGTTCCCATGCGCGGCAAAGGCAATCCTCATGCGGCTGGCAACCCCCGGGACCAAGTACCTCGCAACAGCCGCCTCTATGCGCCCTTTTAGGAACGCGCGCTGGGCCATAATCCCCCCGCCCAGCACCACCACCTCAGGATCCAGCACATAGCAGATATTGGAAATCCCCTGTCCAAGGACATCCGCCATCTCATCTATGGCACGGATGCAAAAAATGTCCCCTTCCTTTGCGGCTTCAAATATGCGCCTGCCATCCCACTGCGCTTCAGGCTCTCCCTTCCAGGCCGCCACTTTCCGCACCAGGACACTGGCTGCCCCAAGAGCCTGGAACTCCCCGCCCTGCATGGCCATATAGCCTACTTCACAGGCGCTCCCGCTGCTCCCCCGGAAAATTTCCCCGTCTATGACGATGCTCCCCCCTATGCCGGTCCCTACCGTAAGCATAAGGGCTACCCTGCTGCCTTTGGCCGCGCCGCAATGATATTCTGCAAGCCCCGCGCAGTTTACGTCATTTTCCACTTCACAGGGCGTCTGGAACCTGCTTTCCAGTAATTTTTTGTATTCCGTCCCTGTATAGCCTGGGATCAAAGGCGCGGCATGGATGATTTTGCCTTGGCACGTATCCACGACCCCTGCCGTAGAAATACAGATCCCGCAGACCCCGCCTTCCTGGCAGAACTGCCCGGCAATCTTCTCCACCTTGCCCAGAATGGCGGGGCCGCCCTGATACGCCTCGGTCTTTACCGCCGCCCTGCTTAAAATTTCCCCCTCGCCGCTGATGACGCCATATTTTATATCCGTCCCGCCAATGTCAATGCTCACATACTTTTCCATACCTGTTCCTTGCCATTCTTTGCTTTTAATCTATGATACCGAAACCTTCACCTTAAAAATTGCCTTTTTTACATCCTGCGGCTCCCCTTCGGCCACGCCTGTGCGGTGGGCGTCATTGGGGCAACATATCAGGAAATCCCCTGGGCGCAGCAGGATGGAGGCGCCCTTTTCCCCCTCCAGGGGCAGGAAATCATCCTGTTTTACATATTCCCCTTGCCGCATCCGGCATACAAAGCCCACGTCAATCCGTTCCGTCCCTTCCAAAGCCACATGGATATCCAGGTATGCCTTATGGGCTTCCCAGAACCGTTCGCTGGCTGGAGCCGTCCGATATGCCGCAACATTGACAAAAACCTTGTCCCCATCTATGGGATAGCTGCCCGCCTCATAAGCGGCTAAGTCATGGCCTTCCAGGTAGCGAAAGCACTTTTTTACCAAATCCCCTAACGCGGGATACTCCTCCCATCTGTCCCGATTCCCAAAAACCATTGCTTTATTCCCTCCTATCTGTTTTGTGCCGGCCTTTTCCCTTTGCCTCCGGTATGCTGTAAATGGTGGTGTGGGGGGCTGGGGCAGGGCTGCTGCCCTTCCATTTTCGCCAAAGCAGGCTAGAGGGGATGCCTACCGCCAGGGACACCGCAATGGAGAGGATGGAATAAGACCAGATAGACACTGCCTCCGCTGGTACATAATACTTAATGGCTACCATGACTGCCGTAGCCGCAAGGAATGCCACCGCGGCCCCAAAAGTATTCGCCGTTTTGGTAAACGCCCCTAGGATAAACATCCCAATCAGTATGCCGAGCACCAGCCCCATAAACCCATTAAACCATTCATAAGCTGATTTTACCCCCCCATTGGCCAGCACTATGGACACAAGGATCGCAAATACGCCCACTGCCAGGGATACATACTGCCCAATCTTCGTCTGGGAGGCAAAACTCAATTCCTTCTTAGACAGGCGGGCCTGGATATCCAGCGTCCAGCTTGAGGCCACGGAATTAAGGCCTGTGGATAGGGTGGACTGGGAGGCTGCATAAATGGCTGCCAAAAGGATTCCCGTTATGCCCACAGGCAGCTCAAAGGCAATATAGGATGCAAAAATCTGATCCTGGGCCGCGGCCGGCGGGAGGGCATTCTGCTGGTAAAACACATAAAGCCCAGTGCCAATCAGGTAAAATACCGTAGCGATAAAAATAGACAGCGCACCGTTTGCCAGCATCATCTTATTCAGCTTCTTCCTGTCCGTCGTAGTGGTGAACCGCTGGACAATATCCTGGCTGGAAACATAAGATCCCATCGTATTGAACCCAGCGCCTACAATCATAATAAAGACGCTGTCCTTTAAGATGTTCGGGTTAAAGATTGGCTGATCCGGGGCAAGGAATTTCCCCTCCCTGGCAAAGGCGCCAAACACCGCCCCTATGCCCCCATCTATATTGGAAAGCAAAAACACCAGCGCAAAGGTCACCCCTATCAGCAAAACGGAGCCTTGGATAAAATCCGTCCATAGCACAGACTTCAGCCCGCCTGTGTAAGAATAGATAATGGCAATCACCCCCATAATGACAATCAGGACATTTACGTCAATGCCGGTCAGGCTCCCTAATACCATACAGGGAAGGTACATAATAATAGACATGCGCCCTACCTGGTAGATAATGAACATGGCCGCCCCCAGCACCCGAAGCCCTTTGCTCCCGAACCGGAGTTCCAGGTAATGGTAGGCCGTATCAATGCCAAGCCTGCTGTAAATAGGCAAGAAAAACCGTATGGTAATGGGAATCGCCAACAGCATGCCAAGCTGCGCAAACCACATAATCCAAGTACCGGCATAAGAATTTCCCGCCAGGGATAAAAATGAGATGGGGCTCAATAGGGTTGCAAATATGGATACGGAGGTCACCCACCAGGGAACCGTCCCGTCCCCTTTAAAATACTCCTTCCCCTTCATATCCTTCTTGGAAAAATGAAGGCCGGCGAACAGCACTGCTGCCAAATATACAATCAGAATCACCAGGTCAATTATTGTAAACCCTTGCATCACCTATCCCTCCTTCCTTCCCTAGCCCAAAAAACGTTCTTTTGCAGCCCGTATCATCCCGGCAGCCTCTTCCACCAGCTGCAAATCTGTATTTGACAGGGCTGGGAGCGGCGCCCTTACTCCCCCAAGTTCCAGGCCCTCGTTGATTTTAAGGACGCCCTTTATCACACCGTACAGGTTGCCTTTTGCTGCGCACATTTTATAAATCACTTCATTCACTGCATACTGGATTTCCCTTGCCTTTGAAAGCTCCCCTTCCCTTACATAGCCGTCCATTTTCAGGAACAGTTCCGGCATTGCCCCATAAGTCCCCCCAATTGCACCTTGCGCCCCCATGGCGCGCCCGCTGATAAACTGCTCGTCCGGCCCGTTAAAGATAATATAATCCTCTCCTGCCTCCGCCTGGAACATCTGGATATCCTGGACAGGCATGGAAGAATTTTTTACGCCGACGACCCTGGGGTTCTTGCGCATTTCTGCAAACAAGCGCAAGGTCAAGGCTACGCCTGCCAGCTGCGGGATGTTGTAAATCACAAAATCCGTATGGGGGGCGGCGGCGCTGATATCATTCCAATACTGTGCAACCGCATGCTCCGGCAGCCGGAAGTAAATCGGCGGGATTGCCGCAACCGCATCCACGCCAAGGCTTTCCGCATGGCGTGCAAGTTCCATGCTATCCTTGGTATTGTTGCACGCCACATGGGCGATTACCGTCAGCTGCCCTCCCGCTGCCTTCATCACATGCTCTAAGACCTGCTTCTTATCCTCCACGCTCTGGTAGATGCATTCCCCAGAAGAGCCGTTCACATAGACGCCCTTTACGCCCTTCCTTACAAAATACTTTGCCAGCGCCTCCACGCCCTCTGGGCTGATATTGCCTTCCTTGTCATAACATGCATAAAAGGCCGGGATGATGCCTTTGTACTTATCCAGATTCCTCATAACCATTTTCTCCTTTTATTTAAAATACTGCCGCCGCATCCTTCTGCTTACTGCCCACCTGATCATGGCTTTGGGCGGCTAAGCGCCTCTGCAAACGATTTTGTGATAAGCTGGGGCCTGGTAATCGCCGACCCCACCACGATACTGAACGCGCCCAGCTCCAATACCCGCTTTGCCTTTTGGGGCGTGTCAATGTTCCCTTCTGCAATGACCTTGCCCTTTACCCCTGTGAGGATTTCCCTTAGGATGCGGAAATCCCCCGCCTCAATCCTGTCTCCCCTGCTCTGCCTGGTATAGCCCACAAGCGTTGTGCCGATAAAATCAAATCCCAGGGCATCCGCATGGAGCGCCTCCCCTACCGTGGAACAGTCCGCCATCCATAGCTGGCCTGGATACTTCTCCTTGAGCTGGTGGAAAAAATCATCCAGCCTGACCTCCTGGGGACGCAGCGCCCCTGTGGCGTCCAGGGCGATAATCTCCGGCCTGACTTCCATCAGCTCTTCCACCTCTTTCATCGTCGGCGTGATATATACCGTGCTGCCTTCATAATCACGCTTCACAATCCCAATCACTGGCAGCCCTGTAACGGATTGGATTTCCCGGATATCCTCTTTCGTATTGGCCCGTATGCCGCAGGCTCCTCCTTCTTTTGCCGCTAAAGCCATCCTTCCCATAATAAAGGAAGAATGCAGCGGCTCCTGCGGCAGTGCCTGGCATGACACAATCAACTTCCCTCTTAGGCCTTCCGCTTTGTTTTCTGCCATTTGCCTGCCCTCCTTTTCTGTAAGACCCAGTATAACAGTATGGTAATCGTTTTCAATATGTTTTCGTGTGTTAGAAAGTTCTTTCATCTTTTTCCAAATAAACTGGTATTTTACTGGGTTTTTATAGGCCTCTATTGGTGATTTTGTATAAAGGAATGTTCTTTCTTTCTGTCATTGAAAAGTGTATCCAAAAATCCGGAAAATTATTATCTGCTTAAGGAAAGCCAATCTGGGATATAGGGCTGGTTTTTTACCTGCCCGCCTTAGGCTTGCCGGAAAATCAAAAACCACGCTGCAAGCAACGGGATATCAAGCTTGCTGCGCTGCAGAGCAGCGGGGTTTTTGACCCTCGCGGCATTCGTCAAATATCCATGCAAACATGGCTATTTTTCTCATTGCTCGCGGGAATAAAAATAGAAAAGGTTATAGATTCCATTGCGGTCCTAGAAAAGAGGGAATATGGGATGCCTCTTTCGAATGGATATCCCAACTCCCTTATCGGAAAAGATTTGTTTATTTCTTTTTCGCAAACTTATTGATAATTTTGTCGACCCAAAAATTGAGAAAGAAATCTGCAATCTCTGCAAATACATCCAAAATAAAACCTACCATCACAAGTTCCCTCCGAATCCTGATTTACTTCTTTGATTATAAAATATTTGCATGCAGCCCGCAATGCATATTTATTCCCAAATAAACGAGCAAAGCGCCGTGCCTGCACGGGTATCTGGCAAGCTGCAGGGAGAGCCAGATCCCCTGCAGCTTACCGCGATGCAAATCTGATGTCCCGTTACTTGCTGCAATGCAAATCTGACGTCCCGTTGCTTGCTGCAATGCAAATCTGACGT
>CAJUSO010000080.1 GCA_910588965.1 uncultured Lachnospiraceae bacterium
GGGCGGCAAAGCGTATGGGCGAGGCCACAGGGTTTGAGGCCAGGACCATCCACCGGATGCTGGAGGTAAACGGCGGAGCAGAAGGGAATGCAGGGTTTGAACGCAATGAGGACAACCCTTTGGAGACAGACGTGGTGATTATTGACGAGATGTCCATGGTGGACATTTCCCTGATGTACCATCTGCTCAAGGCGCTCCTGCCGGGGACCCGGCTGGTGCTGGTGGGGGATGTGAACCAGCTTCCAAGCGTAGGGCCGGGGAGCGTGCTGCGGGATATGATTGATTCCGGCCGCTTCCATGTGGTGCGCCTGGCCAAAGTCTTCCGCCAGGCAGCCCAAAGCGATATTATTGTCAATGCCCACAAGATTAATAAGGGGGAGCCAGTGGCCTTGGATAATAAAAGCATGGATTTTTTCTTCCTGAAACGTTTTGAGGCGGACGTAATTATCCGTGTGGCCATCCAGCTTATCCACCAGAAGCTTCCGAAATTTGTGGGCGCTGCGCCCTTTGAGATCCAGGTCCTCACCCCGATGCGCAAGGGGCTGCTGGGCGTAGAGCGTCTGAATGGGGTCCTGCAGCAGTACCTGAACCCCCCGTCGCCTGAGAAGAAGGAGCAGGAATACCGCGATATGGTTTTCCGGGAAGGCGACAAGGTCATGCAGGTGAAGAATAATTACCAGCTGGAATGGGAAGTACGGAGTGATTATGGCATTGCTACCGACAAGGGCATGGGGATTTTCAACGGGGATATGGGTATCATCCGCAGGATTGACCCTTATCTGGAGACAATGGCCGTGGAGTTTGACGAGGGGCGGATGGTGGAATATTCCCTCAAGCAGTTAGAAGAGCTGGAGCTGGCCTATGCCATTACCATCCACAAATCACAGGGCAGCGAATACCCAGCCGTGATAATCCCCCTTCTGGCGGGGCCTAGGATGCTGATGAACCGCAACCTCCTGTACACAGCGGTTACCCGCGCAAAGAAATGCGTTACCCTTGTGGGGGATGACAGGGCCTTCCAGGGGATGGTAGAGAATGCCAGTGAGCAGAAACGCTATACGGGGTTGGGATATTTTATAAAAACTTAAGAAATTATATATAGAATCATGGGGGCAAGTGTGTTACCATAGATTTGCCGAGAGAGGTTTTTGCGTTGTATTTTTATGCAGATTGCCAAAATCCTAATGCATATCCTCTTTCCCCCAAGATGCCCCTTTTGTGACGGCGTCCTGTTCCGCTCCCTGGCTGCAGCCGGGGAACTGGTATGCAAGGCATGCAAGGATAAGCCGGAATACATTACGGGCCCGGCCTGCATGAAATGCGGGAAGCCCTTAGCAGATGAGCGGCAGGAATATTGCTTTGACTGCGCGGGCGGTAAGGCGGGGTATGTCCAGGGGAAGGCCCTTTGGGTTTACAGGGCGGAGGTAAAGGAGTCCATTTACCGTTTTAAATATCAGAACCGCCGGGAATATGCAGCCTTTTACGGTGCGGAGCTGGTACGTGTTTATGGGAGCTGGATCCGAAGGTGCGGCATCCAGGCATTGGTCCCAATCCCAGTCTCCAAGGCCAGGCTTAGGCAGCGGGGCTATAACCAGGCAGCGCTGGTGGCTAAGGAAGTGGGCAGGCATATGGGCCTTCCTGTTTACGGCCATCTGTTAACACGTGTCCGGGATACGGAAGTGCAGAAGGCATTAAGTGGGAGGGAACGGAAAAATAATTTGAAAAAGGCTTTTAAAACGGGCGGAAATAAGGTACAATTAGACCATATCTTACTCATAGATGATATTTATACAACTGGCAGCACCATGAATGAGGCAGCCAAGGAACTGCGCCGCGCCGGCGTGGGGTATGTGTATTGTTTAAGTGTCAGCATTGGCAGAGGACATTAGGAGGGAATGGAGATATGGAAGTAAGAAACTGCAAAGGCTGTGGGAGGCTTTTTAATTATCTGCATGGGCAGCAGCTTTGCCCGTCATGCCTGTCGGATTTGGAGGATAAGTTCCAAAGCGTGAAGGAATTCCTGCGGGTGAACCCCAAAGCGCCTTTGAATGAGATTGCGGAGGAAAATGATGTTTCTGTGAAGCAGATTAAGCAATGGGTCCGGGAGGAGCGCCTTACTTTTACAGAAGAGTCCCAGATTACTTTGGAGTGTGAGATGTGCGGGGGCAAGGTGCTGAGCGGAAGGTTCTGTGATAAGTGCAAGGCCAGCCTCCAGCATGAGCTGTCCGGCGCAATGAGGCGTCCTGAATCTCCCAAGAAGGAGCAGAAGGGCATGACAAGCTCAAAAGACAGGATGAGGTTTCTGGATAGCTAAAGCTGCCAGCAGATGAGCTGCCGAGGAAGGGATAGGCCCCAGGGCAATATTCCGCCTGCGGCAGGTCCTGCGGGCAGTTTTTTCTCTATAACCAGAAAATACTTTGCCGCGCTAAAGCACCAAAGCGGCAATCCCCTGCGGGGCGGGGGCTAGGGGAGCTGAAGTGGGTAATCTATTTTGTATACAAAGGCAACAGAATGTGGTATAATATACATAAATATGGTTATAAAAGCAACTTTAGGAAACGGATGGTGTGCAATGCTGAATGAAGAGAGAATCCGCCTTATGGCGAAAATGGCCTCATACGAAGAGGGGGAAGGGAAGGAATACATTCCCATCAAGCAATATTACCGCAAGGATTATATCAGCTACCAGGGGGTGAAGACCTTCTTTTCTTCTACCATATGCTTTGGCATCCTGCTTTTATTCCGGATTGTGTATGGGATGGAAGATATTACGGAGCTGTTAGGCAGCAAGGTCCTGTCATCCATCGGCGTCTCCCTTCTGCTGGAATATTTGGCCTTTATTGCAATTTACCAGGCCATTGCATATATTGTTTATAGCCGCCGTTATGCCAAGGCTACGGCAGGCACGAAGGAATATTACTCCATCCTGAAGAAAGTGCAGAAGCTTCAGGAGAAGGAAGAAAAGGCACAGCCTTCGGAGGATTGGAAATGACGTTTTTGTTGGAGATAAGGGAAAAGCTGCGTAATTTGTATGGTAAGTATGAGATTTATGTGGTAGTGGCAGTGAAATTTATATTGGGGATTGCAGTCTTTTTCTGGATTAACAATGAACTGGGATATATGGAACGGCTGAACCAGCTGGCAGTGGTCCTGCTGCTTGCGCTGGTATGTGCCTTTTTGCCTATCGGTGCGATGGTGGCGGCCGCCGGCGGGCTTGTCCTGCTGCATTTTTCCGCCCTGTCGCTGGAGGTATGCGCGGTTTGGCTGGGGCTGCTGCTCATCCTGTTCTGCCTGTATTGGAGGTTTGCGCCGGGCCATGGCTACAGCGCCCTCTTAACGCCTCTGCTCTGCGCCATGCGCGTGCCGCAGGTGATGCCCGTGGCTATGGGGCTTTTGGAGGGGCCGTCCTCCTACCTGTCCGCCCTCAGCGGGGCGGCAGCCTTTTTCTATATCAGGGGCATCCAGGAGAATATCGCAGTATTTACGGCAGAAGATGAGGCGGAGGGTTTTTCGAAGCTGTCGGTAGCCCTAAAGGCGCTGGCGGACAATAAGGAAATGTACCTTGTCCTGGGAGCCTTCCTCGTTACGTCTTTGGCAGTTTACGCCATCCGCAGGCAGTCTATGGCTTATGCATGGAGCATTGCCCTGTTTGTGGGCAATTTCATCCAGATGGGAATCCTGCTGGTAGGGTATATCCTGCTGGCTATGCCTGGGAAAATCCTGTGGGCTATTCTAGGCACGCTGCTGTCGGTGGGGGTTTCCCTGATATTGGAGTTCTTCTTCTACAACCTGGATTTTTCCCGGGTAGAGCGGGTGCAGTTTGAAGATGATGAATATTATTATTTCGTGAAGGCGGTCCCCAAGATGTTTGTTGCCAGGAAGGACAAACGGGTAAAGCGGATTACCCCGAAGAAAAGGACCACCGTAAGCCGCAAGCAGCTTGCGGAGGAGTTGGATATTGACCAGGATTTGCTAGATTAAGCGCCAGGCAGAATGGAGGGAACTATGGTACAGGAATTATTTGCAATATTAAATTCCTTTGCGTCTAAATACCTTTTCTGGGTTGACCGTCCTACAATTACAAAAACAGATATTGCGGAGATTATCATTATCGCCGTCCTGATATACAATATCCTGGTATGGTTCAAGCAGACCAGGGCGTGGAACCTGCTCAAAGGGATAATTGTGGTGATGGTGTTTGTGCTGATTGCCGCAATGTTCCAGATGAATACGATCCTGTGGATTGCCGGGAAGACCATCAATGTGGCGGTTATCGCCATTATCATTGTCTTCCAGCCAGAGCTGCGCAGGGCTTTGGAGCAATTAGGGCAGAAAAATTTTATCACGACCCTGTTCTCTTTTGAATCCCAGAAGGCCCAGGAGCGCTTCAGTGAGCGGGTGGCCAATGAAATCGTGAAAGCTACCTATGAGATGGCCAAGGTAAAGACAGGCGCATTGATTGTCATTGAACAGGATGTGGCGCTGGGGGAATATGAGAGGACAGGGATTGCATTGGATTCTATGATATCCAGCCAGCTTCTGATTAATATTTTTGAGCATAATACGCCGCTCCATGACGGGGCGATTATCCTGCGCGGGGACCGGATTGTGTCAGCTACCTGCTATCTCCCCCTCTCAGACAATCTGAGCCTGAGCAAGGAGCTGGGGACCCGGCACCGGGCGGCAGTGGGCATCAGCGAAGTCTGCGATGCTTTGACAATCGTAGTGTCGGAGGAAACGGGGAATGTGTCCATTGCTATCGGCGGGGAATTATACCGGAATGTGGATGCCGAGTACCTGAAAGGGAAGCTGAATTTTATCCGCAAAGGCGCAATGGATGTGGCCAGGTTCCGGATTTGGAAAAGGAGGATGAAGCATGTTCAGAAAAATGATGAAGCATCTGGTTAATAACCCAGGGCTTAAAGTCTTGTCAATCCTTTTTTCCGTAATACTCTGGCTGGTGGTGGTAAAGATGGCAGACCCGGAGAGCACCAAATCCTTCTCCGTGCCGGTTGAGATTTTGAATAAAAATGTAATCACAGAAATGGGGAAGGTCCCAGCAGTGGTCAAGGATTCGGATATTGCGGTATTCTACATTTCCGGCCCCAGGAGTTATGTGGAGGATATGAGCGGCGATGATTTCAGCGTGACGGCAGACTTAAGCCAGGTGGATTTAAGCCAGGAGGGCGACCCGAAGCTTGTGCCGATAGAAATCAGCGCCAAGAAGAACGATAAGAGGATTGATATCATCCGCCGTACCGTAAACCTGCAGATTACCCTGGAGGATTTGGCGGAAATGAAATTTGTGATTTCCCCAGAGGCCTTGGGGACGCCGGCAGATGGCTCAGCCATAGGCAATGTGGAGGTAACCCCCAACCTTTTGAAGGTCTCAGGTCCGGAATCTGTGGTATCCCGTATCAGCCGGGTAGTGGCCAGCATCAATGTAGACGGGATTTCCAGTGATGTGTCAGACAATGTGGTCCCTACCCTCTTTGACGAGGAAGGGAACGTAATTACATCAGACCTTTTGGATATGAACCAGAATATCGTGACCATTAAGGCCAGCATCTTAGGCACCAAGAACGTGCCCATCCATTTTGAGGTAAGCGGTTCCCCGGCAGACGGCTGCCAGTACCAGGGGATGGAATATGCGCCGGAGTCTGTGATGATTAAGGGGGCGCCAGCTACTTTGAACAATATCAGCGCCATCAGTATCCCTGCAGACGTAATTAATTTAGACGGCGTCAATAAGGATTTTGATACAACGATAGACATTACGCCTTATTTAGAGGAAGGGGTTTCCCTGGTGGACGAGGCGGCCAACCAGATTGCGGTGAAGGTCATGATTGAGCGCAAGGAATCCAAGGTCTTTAATATCCCTGTGGATAAGATTACAGTATCTGGCCAGAACAGCGATTATGAATTGGAATATGTGGGCAATACCATACCTGTGACAGTCCGTGCGCTGAAAGAAGATATGGAGGACTTCCACGCAGGCGATATCCAGGGGGCTATAAGCGTGGCGGAGCTGCAGCCAGGCATCCATAGCTTGGAAGTAGCCATTACCTTGCCAGACGACCGGTATGAACTGATGGGCACAGTAAGCGTACAGATCCGGCTGACAGATACAAGGGCAGAGGAAGATACGGAACAAGAAGAAAACCCAGGAGACGGGGATGGTACAGAAGCAGGCGGCAATGCGCCAGGCACGGGCCAGGATGGCAGCCAGCCGGATGGCTCCGGTGAGGATAGGGACCAGCCAGACAGCCCCGGCCAGGACGGCGGTGACAACGGCGGCAATGGGGCAGATAGGGACGACGGCAGTCTAAGGGATAACCCTACAGGCGGTTAACCAGCAGTGCAGGAGTAGGACGGCATGCAGGGCAAGATGGCTCCCAGCCAGGGAGTTAGGCAGGCGGGATGATTATGATAGAAGTAGAAGTAGGACGGCATGCAGGGCAAGATGGCTCCCAGCCAGGGAGTTAGGCAGGCGGGATGATTATGATAGAAATGGAGAGGATATTATGGCGAGAATGTTTGGGACAGACGGAGTAAGGGGCGTGGCAGGCACAGAGCTTACCATTGAGCTGGCGATGAAGCTGGGGCAGGCGGGGGCTTATGTGCTTACGAAGGAAAAGGCGCACCAGCCGACGATCATCGTAGGCTGTGATACCAGGATATCCGGCGGGATGCTGGCAAACGCGCTGATGGCCGGCATATGCTCCGTGGGTGCGAACGCAGTGTATATGGGTGTGGTGCCTACGCCTACCATTGCGTACCTGACCAAAAAGCATAAGGTGGATGCAGGGGTTGTAATTTCCGCATCCCACAACCCTATGGAGTTTAACGGGATTAAGTTTTTTAATGGGGAAGGCTATAAGCTCTCCGATGAACTGGAGGATGAGATAGAATCCCTGATTCAGAATGGCATGAAGGATGTGCAGATGCCTTTAGGCTCTGGGATTGGGCATATCAGTTACCGTTTCGACGCTAGGGAGGAATATGTCTTTTTCATGAAAAAGACAGTCCCCGTGGATTTGGGCGGGTTAAAGATTGTGGTGGACTGTGCGGAAGGCGCGTCCCATTACACTGCAGTGGAGACGCTGCGCGGGCTGGGCGCAAACCTGGTGGCCATCCATGTGAACCCGGATGGGACCAATATCAATGCCAACTGCGGCTCCACCCATATGGATGAGCTGCGGGCAAGGGTCGTATACGAAAAAGCAGACGTAGGCCTGGCCTTCGATGGGGATGCGGACCGTATGCTGGCCGTGGACGAGAAAGGCAATATCGTAGACGGGGACCAGGTAATGGCCATAATTGGGAATTATATGAAAGACCATGGCAAATTAAAGAAGGATACCATTGTGGGGACCGTTATGAATAACCTGGGATTTACCCTGATGGGCAAACGCTGCGGGATCCATATTGAACAGACGAAGGTGGGGGACCGTTATGTGCTGGAGAACATGAGGGCGCATGGGTATAACCTGGGCGGCGAACAGTCCGGGCATATTATCTTCTTAGATGAGATTACCACAGGGGATGGGCTGCTTAGCGCCCTGCACCTTTTGGAGGTTATGGTGGAGACGGGGCAGCAGCTTTCAGAACTGGCACAGGTTATGGAGGTAATGCCCCAGGCATTGGTGAATGCCAAAGTGCCCAACCACAAGAAAGAGCATTTTATGGAATACCCAGAGGTAGCCCAGGCTATCCAGTCCCTGGAGCAGAAATTCGCAGGGGAAGGCAGGGTACTCATCCGCCCGTCAGGCACGGAACCTATGGTTCGCGTCATGATAGAGGGGAAAGACCAGGCGGAGATTACCCAGGATGCAAAGGAATTAGCAGAAATAATTATGAAAAATATGCTGTAAGCGTACAGTTCTGCCAGATGGGGGCAAGCACTGAGGAAATAATGTATTGGAGGACAGAATATGGTAAGCCAGAAAGTAACGATTAAGAACCCTACGGGCCTGCACCTGCGGCCTGCGGGGATATTATGTAAAGAAGCAGTAAAATACGATTCCCTTATCACGTTTAATTTCAAAGGAGGGACTGCCAACGCCAAAAGCGTGCTGAGCGTCCTAGGCGCCTGCATCAAGTCTGGGGATTCCATTGAATTTGTCTGCGAGGGCGAGGATGAGGAACAGGCTTTAGAGGCAGTGGTAACGGCAGTAGCCAATGGATTGGGAGAATAGCCGGGTACAGGTGCTGATGTCCACTTACAACGGGGAGCGTTTTGTGGCAGAGCAGATAGACAGCCTCCTGTCCCAGAGCTGGAAAAACTTGGAAATCCTAATCCGGGATGACGGCTCCACGGACGGGACATGGGGTATCTTGGAAAAGTATCGCAAAAGATACCCCAATATCCGTATTATTGCCGGGCAGAATGTGGGTGTGGCCAAGAGTTTTTTTGAACTGCTAAAGATGAGCGATGGGGAGTTTGCAGCCTTCTGTGACCAGGATGACGTATGGCTGGAGCGCAAGGTAGAGGCTGCCATTGCCATGTTGGGGAAGGAGCAGGGGCCCGCCCTGTACTGCGGGGGCAAAACCCTGGTGGACAGCAGCCTGAATCCCATAGAAAAACAGAATAGGGAGAGATTGGCGCCAGGCTTTGGAAATGCGGTGGTAGAATGTATCTGCACCGGTTGTACTGCGGTTCTCAACCGAAAATTAATAGATCTTATGAAGGTAAGGCTGCCAGAACATGCAATCTTGCATGACTGGTGGTCTTATCTGGTTGCGGCTTATGCGGGCAAGGTACTCTATGACCCGGAAGCCTATATCCTTTACCGGCAGCATGGGGGGAACGTGGTAGGGGCCAAGGCGGGGTTTTGGGGCGGCGTGCAGGCCAAGGCTGCTTACCTGAAGAAGAATAAGGGGAAATTAAAAGGGCAGCTTGGGGATTTTGCAAGGCTGTACCAAGGGGACGCCCCCAAAGACGCCCTGGTACGGCAGGTGCTGGCGGCGGAAGGGCTGGCCGGCAGGGCCAAAATCATATGGAACCGAAAAATATACCGGCAGGAAGCATTAGACGGCGTGGTAATGAGAATACTATTTTTACTTGGGAAAATGCTGTAAAGAAGAAGTAGAAAGGAAAGGTTGCGAAGTGAAGAAGATATTAGTGACAGGCTGCACCGGGCAGCTAGGGAGGGCGGTTAACAAAGAGTATGCAGGCAGCGGGGCGGAACTTATCAATACGGATGTGCAGGCAGGGGATGGGGCCATTGCCCTGGACATTACCAAGATAGAGGACGTCACAGGCTTCGTGCAGGAGGCGGGGCCGGATGTGATTATTAATTGCGCCGCCCATACCGCCGTTGATTTGTGCGAGCAGCAGTGGGATAGGGCTTATAAGATCAATGCCATAGGGGCTAGGAATTTGAGCATTGCGGCCGAAAAGGCAGGCGCTAAAATCATCCATGTGTCCACGGATTATGTATTTGACGGCAAGGGGACGCGCCCTTATACAGAATTTGACCCAGTGGGCCCGGTAAGCGCTTATGGGAAGACAAAGCTGGAAGGGGAGTATTTCGTAAAAGATTTTGCCAGCAAGTATTTCATCCTGCGGACAGCCTGGCTGTATGGGGACGGGAAGAACTTTATCAAAACGATGCTGCGCCTGTCGGAAACCCATGAAAAAATCACGGTAGTAAACGACCAGGTAGGGAGCCCTACCAGTGCGGCGGAGCTTGCCAGGATGATCCGTTTCCTGGAACCTACAGAGAATTATGGCCTGTTCCATGCCACCTGTGAGGGAAGCTGCAGCTGGGCGGAGTTTGCCCAGGAAATTTTCCGCCTGGCAGGGAAAGGCACGGAAGTAGTCCCTGTGACTACAGAGGAATACTGTGCAGCTAACCCGAACCAGGCGCCCCGCCCTGCTTATTCCATCCTGGAAAATTACATGCTGAAGCTTACCAGCGATTTCCAAATGGCAGACTGGCATAAGGCGTTGGAAGAGTATATGGCCCAATAAGAATTATCCACGGATAAATTTAAGTAAAAGATAATCGGACACAAAAAGGAGAGAAGAATGATGAGGACGTATCTGGTAACAGGCGGAGCCGGGTTTATCGGCTCAAATTATATTCACTATATGTTCCGCAAATATGGAGACAGTATCCATATCATCAATGTGGACAAGCTGACCTATGCAGGCAACCTGGAAAACCTAAAGGATGTAGAGTCCAGGCCGAATTACACCTTTGTCAAAGCAGACATCTGTGACAGCGCCGCTATCGGCAGGATTTTTGCAGAAAATGACATTGACCGGGTAGTGCATTTTGCCGCTGAAAGCCATGTAGACCGCAGTATTATGGATCCAGAGGTGTTTGTCCAGACCAACCTCTTAGGGACGGCCGTTATGCTGAACTGTGCAAAAGCTGCCTGGGAACAGGAGGACGGCAGCTTCCAGGAAGGCAAGAAATTCCTCCATGTCTCTACGGACGAGGTGTACGGTTCCTTGGAAGAGGAGGGCGGCTATTTCTATGAGACGACCCCCTATGCCCCCCATAGCCCCTATTCCGCCAGCAAGGCAGGTTCGGACTTCCTGGTAAAGGCTTACATTGACACGTACCATTTCCCGGCCAACATCACGAACTGCTCCAATAACTACGGCCCGTACCAATTCCCAGAGAAGCTCATCCCCTTGATTATCAACAATGCGCTTCAGGGCAAGAAACTCCCTGTCTATGGCGATGGCAAGAACGTCCGCGACTGGCTCTATGTAGACGATCATGCAAAAGGGATTGATATGGTCCAGGAACAGGGCAGGCTGGGAGAGACTTACAATATCGGCGGCCACAACGAAAAGCAGAATA
>CAJUSO010000081.1 GCA_910588965.1 uncultured Lachnospiraceae bacterium
TCTGCGATGGCCTTGGACATGACCTCATCCATAATGTACAGCCTGGCCTCCTTGGTCCTGCGGATTGCCTCTTCCACAATCGGGCGGGTCAGGCCATGGATTTTGATATCCATCTGGATTGCAGTAATCCCTTCATGGGTCCCTGTCACCTTAAAGTCCATATCGCCAAAAAAGTCTTCCAGGCCCTGGATATCCGTCAGCACCAGGTAATCGTCATCTGTATCCCCAGTCACAAGGCCGCAGGAAATGCCGGCCACCATTTTCTTAATGGGCACGCCTGCCGCCATCAAAGCCATACAGGAGGCGCAGGTGGACGCCATGGAAGTGGAGCCGTTGGACTCGAAAGTCTCGGACACCGCCCGGATGGCATAAGGGAATTCCTCCTCACTGGGAAGCACTGGGATCAAAGCCCGCTCTGCCAAGGCGCCATGGCCGATTTCACGCCGCCCCGGCCCCCTGCTGGGCTTTGTCTCCCCTACGGAATAAGAGGGGAAATTATAATGGTGCATATAGCGCTTGTTCACTTCATTCTCGTCCAGGCCGTCAATCCGCTGTACCTCAGATAAAGGCGCAAGGGTTACTACATCGCAGATCTGGGTCTGCCCACGGGTAAACATGGCGGATCCATGGACCCTTGGGATTAAATCCACTTCTGCTGCCAGCGGGCGGATCTGGCCAACCGCACGGCCGTCCGGGCGCTTATGGTCTTTTAAGATCATCTTGCGGACGGTCTTCTTCTGGTACTGGTAAATGGCCTCGCCCAATACCTCCAGCCATTCTTCCTTCTCAGCGAAGGCCTCCTCCAGTTTCTCTGTAATCTGCTTGATGTTCTCTTCCCGTACCTGCTTCACATCTGTAAAGACAGCCTCTTCCATTTCCTCTGGGGGAACCAGTTCCCTGATAGCTGCAAACAGTTCCTCAGGCACGGCGCAGCTGGTATATCCATGCTTCGGCTTGCCAACCTCTGCCACGATTCCATTGATAAATGCAATGATAGACTGGTTGATTTCATGGGCCTTATAAATGGCTTCTATCATCTTGTCCTCTGGAACCTCATTTGCCCCAGCCTCAATCATGATGACCTTCTCGCTGGTGGAAGCCACTGTCAGGTTCAAATCCCCATTTTTCCACTGTTCCTGGGAGGGGTTCACCACAAATTCCCCGTCTACCATCCCCATCTGGGTGGTGGCGCAAGGCCCTGCAAATGGGATGTCCGAAATGCTGGTAGCAATGGCAGACCCAATCATGGCTACCAATTCCGGCCTGCACTGGGGGTCTACGCTCATTACCAGGTTATTCAAGGTTACGTCATTCCGGTAATCCTTGGGGAACAAGGGGCGCATGGGGCGGTCGATGACCCGGGATGTTAGGATTGCATTTTCAGACGCCTTCCCTTCCCGTTTATTGAAGCCTCCCGGGATTTTGCCCACAGAGTACAATTTTTCTTCATATTCCACGCTCAATGGGAAGAAATCAATCCCTTCCCTGGGCTTGTCCGACGCCGTTGCCGTACACAGCACAACGGTGTCCCCATAATGCATAAAAGCGGCTCCGTTCGCCTGGGCTGCTACCCTGCCGATGTCCACCTGCAGCGTGCGCCCTGCCAATTCCATTGTAAATTGTCTGTACATATCGTTTTCCTGCTACCTTCTATTATAATTGCAGCGCCCCAGCGCCTGCCGCCGGATACCCTACAGGCCTGCCGGGGGATTGCCTATCATATGGTTCCCTCTTTCGGTAGCTCTCCTTTCCAAAAAATAATGATCAACAATTCCCTCTCCATCCCCTATGGGCAAATGCCCCACAATTCCCAGGCAGAAGATGCCGAAACTACTGAGCCAGGCACAAAAAACCTTTATGCGCAGCTCAGTGGTCTCGGAACCTTTCCCTGCCGCAAAACGCCCCCTGTAGGCGCCTGCTCCAGATGCCTGCCATTCCCTGGAAAACATCCTCCCCCCATTCGAAAATAGAGCGGAATTACCCGCTCTATCCTCAAAAAAAGAACCTACTTCCTGATTCCTAAACGCTCAATCAGGGTACGGTAGCGGTCGATATCTGACTTCTTCAGATAAGCCAGCATGCCGCGCCTCTGCCCTACCATCTTCAAAAGCCCGCGCCTGGAATGGTGATCCTTTGGATTCACTTTTAAATGGTCTGTCAGCTCCTGGATCCTGGCTGTCAGAATAGCTACCTGCACCTCTGGCGACCCAGTGTCATTGGGTGTCCTGCCGTACTCTGCAATAATCGCCTGTTTCTTATCCTTTGCTATCATAAAATAAAACCTCCTGAAAATATAGTATAATATAACCGCCCCTCCCCAGCTGCGCCAGGGCCTATGAGATATTAAGCAATGGTCGGAGAATCCGGTTACTGAATACGGGCTGCCTCATAAAACAAATGCCTGGCAAACGTTTATTTGAACACTTGCCAGACATTATTGTAGCACATGCCATAGTCGTTGTAAAGAAATTATTTCCCAATTTTCTCTATTTTATTATTTTCCCGGTAACGCCCGGGCACCGTGCCTATACGCCGTGCGCCGTCCCCTACCTCGGCGCTTCGTTCCGTAAAGCCTGTAGGATCATGATATGGTATTCCTCATCCTTGATTATCCTAGCCAACACCGCATTGACATAAGGGTCATCCATCATTTTTATGTGCATCCGGTATTGGTTGATTGCCGCCTTCTCCCCTTCGATACTGACAGAAATCATTTTCCCGATACAATCCGGAAGGGAGAGGTACTCTGGCGTCCACATCATCCTTTTGCCATTTTGCAGCTTCGCCACATAATCTACGGTCCCGCCTAACAGGGTAATCAGCTGCCCCAGCTTCTGCAGATGCACCATTTCTGCCATGGCAATCCCCAATATGGCCTTTGCCATAGCGCATTTTTCTAAGGAAAGCCTGTTTTCTTGATTGACATACTGCGTAAGGGCAGACAGTTCCGATACCTGGCCGCAATAGTCCACGCTGAGCAGGTTCGCATATGCCTGGTTCCTCCCCTTGGCCCGGATTGCAGGATAAGGCAAATCCACCATAACCGGCCTTAAGCCCATAAAATTACAATTGTCCTCCAAACAGTTACATGTACCATCCATAACCAGAAACCTTCTTTACTTCTCTCTTATGGATAATATATTACCATTCCCAGAAAAAGTGCAAAAAGAACCCTGCAAAGCAGGATTCCACGCCTGCGGCGGGTTGCTTCCACAACACGGTCCCTTACTGCCGCAGTGCGATCCCCGCGGAGCGTTTCTGTTTCATAGGATGCACTTCCTATGAAACAAAAAAACAGGAAGCACCTTAAGGGCACGGCTTCCCTTAGCCGCTCCCTAAAGTGCCTGGGCTCCTGCCAAACCTTCCGAAAGCCCTCTATTCGCTAAGATACCTCACCACACAGACTGGCGTGCGGTAGAAGGCATTGGAAATCTTAATCCCTGTCCGCTCAGAACTTGCATGCACCACCTGCCCGTCGCCAATGTACATGGCCACGTGGTTGATGCCGCTCCCATTCCCATAGAAGAACAGATCCCCTGGCTTTGCGTCGGAAGAATTAATCTTGGTGCCGCAGCCTGCCTGGGCGCTGGAGGAGTGGGGCAGGTAAACCCCATAGTTCTCATAAATCTTCATCGTAAACCCAGAGCAGTCCACCCCATTGGTTAGGCTCTCGCCCCCCCACACATAACGGTTCCCAATAAACTGGCAGGCGTATTGCACCATATCCACGCGTACGTCCGACACGCCCTGGCCATACTTAATCTCCGACATGGTCATAGCTTTCTGGAGCTGGTCGGACAATTCCACATAGTCCTTGGCCACATAGCATTCATCGCCGTCCACTTCCACCTTCAGCCAATCGCCCAGGTCTTCCAGCATATGTAATTCTTCCCCTTCCGCCATGGTTGTCCAAATGGTGCTCTCCGTGCTGGGCTCTGTCCGTACGTTCAAAGTCATGGTGGCAGACCGGGCCACAATAGACTTCACTTCCTCCGCCCTTTTGGCAGCGGCTTCCCCTGTCAGCAGGTAATCGGACTTCACATACCCGGTCACATCCCCGGACTGGATCTGATACCAGCCGCCATTCTCAGCCAATATCTCACAGCCGGCGTCCACCGGCAGTTCCCCTACCAGCTCAAACTCTTCCCCAGCGCCTTCCCGGACATTCAAATGGTTCTCCACATTTGCAATCCCAAGGTTCGTATAGCCGCAGATTGTCTTAGGCGCCTCTGGCTCAGCTTCCTGTACTGGCGCCTCTGCCTGCGCTTCCCCAGCCTGCCCGTCCCCTCCTGCGTCTGCGAGGCTTGCGCTGAGTACGGCGGAAATTCCCGCATCATTCAATGTGCCTGCCTCCTGGTTCCCCAGGCTTTCGCTTAACACTGCTGTAATGCCTGCATCTACATTCCCTGTAGCGTAAACCGGGACCCGCACTGCCATAAATGCCATAGCCCCTATCATACAAGCTGCCACCATTTTATAAAATCTATTCTTCATCCTTAACCTCCCGGACGTTCCATCCTTATCCTAATTGCCCCATCTAGGCAAACAATACGCCATACAGGCGCACCTGCTTTAACAAAAGCATTATATCAACTGGAAATTACATTGTCAAGGAGTTTGTAATATTTTTGTAATATTTAACGGTGCCTGCCCCTATGCCTCTTTCTTCTCCAAAATAGAAAAGGCAATATTCGTAGCATGGTCTGCCACGCGCTCTAAGCCTGTAACCAGATCTGTAAAGATAATCCCTGCCATGGGCGAGCATTTGCCCTTCCCCATCCTCTTCACATGGTTCTGCTGCAGTTCCCGCTCCATCTGGTCAATGCTGTCCTCCAGGGACAAGATATCCGGCAGGTTCTTTTCATCCAGTGACACGAACATTTCCAAGGACTTGGCCAGGATTTCCATCGTTTTCTCGTGCATCTCCAGGATTTCCCTGCTCCCCTTCTTGGTTATGTTCAGGTTCTCTTCCTTAATCTTCGCTGCAAAATCTGCAATGTTCTCCGCATGGTCCCCAATCCGCTCAATATCAATGACCACATGGAACAGCCCGCCAATCCGCTTAGCGTCCTCCACCGGCAGCTGCAGCTGGTTGATTTTCACCAGGTAATCTGTCAGCTCATGGCTTAGGAAGTCAATCTGCTTCTCCGTCTCATAAACTTTTGCGATCTTTTCCTCAGACCCGTCAAAAAAGGCCTCCAGGGCCAAATCCAGGTTCTCCCTTGCCATAATGCCCATGCGCTCAATTTCCCTGGTCGTGTCCACCACTGCCGTGGCAGGCGAGAACTGGTTCCTCTTTCCTATGTACAGAAGCTGGTATCCTGTATCCTCTTCGTGATCCTCCCCGGGGATTATCTTCCTGGCCAAGGCTACGAATTGCCCGGAAAGCGGCAGGAACAGAAGGGTCTGGAAACTTTTATATAGGGTATCCGCATTGGCCACGCACCGCCCAATGTCCGCGCCGGAAATACGCAGGATAAACGGCTCAAAATAAGGCATGCCAAATCCAAGCAGGATGCCGATAACCACCATCCCGAATACATTGAACATCACGTGGATTAACGCTGCCCGCTGGGCTTCTTTTTTGGTATTCAGGCTCGCCAGGACTGCAGGCGTGCAGGAACCGATGTTACAGCCCAAAATCACATAGAAGCAGACAGGAAGCGCCACCAGCCCCTGGCTGGCCATCAAAAGCAAGATGCTGACCGTTACAGAAGAACTTTGCACAATCACGGTAATTACCGTCCCCATCAGGATTCCCAGGAATGGGTTGTTCAGGCCGCCCAAGACCTCTAACACCATAGGGTATTCTGTTGGCAGGGCAGACATGGAGTCCTTCATCATGCTAATCCCCAAGAACAAAGCGCCGAACCCCAGGATAACCTCCCCAACCTTCTTAACCATAGGCCTCTTGCCAAACATCAGGAGCACTGCCCCGATAAATAAAATCAGCGGCGCCACCCCGGTCAGGTTAAAAGCCACCAGCTGGGATGTAATGGTGGTGCCGATGTTGGCCCCAAAAATAATCCCTACAGACTGCGCCAGCGACATAATGCCGGCGTTCACAAAGCTGACCACCAAAACGGTAGTCGCCCCGGAAGACTGTATGATGGCGGTAAATAACGCACCGAAGAGCACCGCAACTATTTTATTCTTCGTCATTGCTTCCAAAATTGTCCGAAGCCTCGCCCCTGCCGCTTTCTGCAGGCCCTGGCTCATAAACGTCATGCCAAATAAAAACAACCCAAGTCCACCAAGCAATGTTAATATCAGTTCCATGCTTTCCTCCATCGTGAATAATAATCCATGCCATATTGAATATCCCGCTGCATCTGGGATACGAGGGACCCTAGGGAATCAAATTTCCGCTCAGGCCTAACCGGGCTCAAAAAGCGTACCTTTGCTTCCTCTCCATACAAGTCTTTGGATACGCCGAACAAATGGGTTTCCACCCCTATAGGGAAACCTCCGCCAATGGTGGGCTTACGCCCTACGTTAGTAATCCCCCCATACGTCCCCCCTTGGCACTCCGTCACGGTAACATATACGCCAAGGGGCGGCAGCAGCTTTTCTTGGGGCGGCAGCAAATTAATGGTGGGGATCCCAAGCACCGCCTTCCCCATATGCTTCCCATGCAGGATTTCCCCTTCCACAAAATACTCATAGCCCAGCAGCTCATTCGCCAGTTCAAGGTTCCCCTTGGAGATTTCTTCCCGCACATAAGTACTGCTGATATCCCTGCCATCTTTGCGCATCTTATCCACCACGCGCACCCCATACCCATAGACGCTTGCAAAAGACTGCAGCATCTGGTAATTACCCCGGCGGTTGTGGCCGAAGCGGAAATCCTTCCCCACGACAAGGTATCTCACGTTGAGGTTCCCTGCCACCTTACCTATAAAATCTTCCGGCTCCATGCATCGGATCTCTTCTGTAAAAGGGCATTCAATCAGGTAATCCACGCCGGCGCTTTCAAACAGCTTTAACTTTTCCTCATTCGTAGTAAGCACTTGGGGCGGCACGCCCTGCACCTGCGCCCGGGGCGGGATGTCAAAGGTAAATACAGCCGCCTTCAGGCCCCTGCTTTCCTTTTTCTTTTCTGCCATATAGGCCATCAGAAGCTCATGCCCCCGATGTAGCCCATCAAATTTCCCCAGTGACAGCACCGTGGGCTCTGTAATCTGAAATGTTATGCTCTGCTTTATGTATTCCATGACTTTTCCTTCCCCTGTTATTCACAGCCCATGCGCAAAAGTCGCGGCATTTCAGACGCCGGACGCGCCCTCCGCAAAAATCTTAACGGGCTTTACCTTTTGGATTTCCTCTTCCCAGCGGTAAATCCCCACAAAAGCATGGCTGCTGTCATAAACCCGTAGAATCAGCTCCCGATATCCTGCCTCCCAGCCTTCCAGCCCTTCTAGGGGCAAAGCGTTGCCATTGTAAAGGGGCTTGGAAAATTCTGGCTTCACTAAAAGCTTGGGATATTGCAAGAACACGCTGTCCGTATCCATTACCATCCCACCCAAGCATTCCTTGGAAAGCCCTTCCTGGAGCCCCTTCCCATCTTCCCTTCCCTGGGAAGCCTGTTTCTGAATCCCTTTTCCTGCTCTATGCTCCTGGGGCGCTTCCTTTCCAGCCTCTTCTCCCGCTCTATGCTCCTGGGGCGCTTCCTTTCCAGCCTCTTCTCCTGCTCTATGCTCCTGGGATGCTTTCTCCCTGGCCTGCCGTACCCGCTCTTCAATTTCAGAAATCCGATAGGCATCCTGCAGCCCAAACATAGCCACACGGGTACGCAGCAAGGATTCCATGCATCCCCCGCAGCCCAAGGCCTGTCCAATATCATGGCAAAGGGTCCTGATATAGGTTCCCTTCGAGCAATGTACCCGCATCCGCACCCTTGGCAGTGCAATTTCCCCTATCTGGATGGAAAAAACCGTAACCTCCCGGGGCTTGCGTTCTACTTCCACCCCGGCCCGTGCCAAGTCGCAAAGCTTCCTGCCATTGACTTTCAGGGCAGAATACATGGGCGGGACCTGTTGGTAGCTGCCAACAAACCTGCCGGCTGCTTCCCGGATTTCTTCCTCCGTACAGGCTACCTCCAGCTCTTTTTGCACCTTCCCCCCGATATCCTGGGTATCTGTGGAAATCCCAAGCAGCAGCACTGCCTCATATACCTTGTCTTTTTCTGCCAGCAAATCGCAGGCCCGGGTGGCTTTCCCCAGGCACACCGGGAGCACCCCTTCCGCATCCGGGTCCAGGGTTCCTGTATGCCCGATTTTCTTCTGCCGGAAAATCCCCCGGAGTTTTGCTACCACATCATGGGAGGTATAGCCCTTTTCTTTATATACATTTATAATTCCGCTTATCATTCCAATTCCTGCCCCTCTACTCCCTGCTGCCAAGCTGCTGTGCTATTTCCACGCAGATTTCCTGGATCAGTTCCTGGACGTTCCCCTCCATGGTAGCGCCTGCTGCCCGCACATGGCCTCCGCCCCCATGGCCTACGGCAATCTCTGCCACATCTACCTTCCCATTGGAACGCATGCTCAGCTTCCAGGTCCCATCCTCATTCTCATAGAAGAAAACTGCCGCTTCCACGCCTTTTGTCACCCTTAGCTGGCTGACAATCCCTTCCAGATGCCTGGGGTAAGCCTGGTATTTGGCCATTTCCTCCCGGGTAATGGAAGTGGCAGCCACCTTCCCGCCCAAATACAGCTCGCTGTTTAAGAGCGCCTGCCCCAGGATTTTATTCTGGGCAAAGGTCTTGGCAAAAAAAGTGTCGTCCACAATCTTAGGGAAATCAATCCCTTTATCCATCAGCGCCCCTGCCACCTGCATAGTCTTAGAGGTGGTGCTGGAATACTGGAACACGCCCGTGTCATGCACCATGCCCACATAAATGCATTCGGCGATTTCCTTCGTAACCTTTTCCTCCTCCATCAGGCCATACACCAGTTCAGAGGTGGAACTTATCTCTGGGAAAATATGGTTCTCGTCTGCAAAACTCTGGTTGCTGATATGGTGGTCGATGCATAGGGTCCTTTTGGCTGTCTTGAAATACTTCACAGCCTCCCCCAGGCGGCCTGTATCCCCGCAGTCCTGCACAATGCATAGGTCATAAGCCTGGTTGGAGTCATAGCTGCTGCATATTTTATCTGCATTTTTCAGAAATTTAAAAATATTTGGGATAGGCTCCAAATAAAGGTCTGCCTGTATGCCTGGGAACCATGTGGCAATATAATTGTAGGTAGCCAGGCAGGAGCCCACGCAGTCGCCGTCTGGCTTCACATGGCCGGCAATGGCAACTGTCTTTGCATTCTTTAATTCAGACGCAAAATCTTTCATATCATTCCTCTACTTCCTTGGAGCCAACCACCTCGTCAATCAGCTTCGACATATTGACCCCATATTCAATGGACTGGTCCATCACAAAGCGGATTTCCGGCGTATTCCTGAGATTGATATTCTGGGCAAGCTTCCTGCGGATGTATCCCTCTGCGCTCTTTAAGCCCTTTAAGGTGCCTTCCCTAGCTTCCTCATCCCCCAGCACGCTGATGTAAGCTTTGCAGCTTTTCAAATCCGGCGCCACCTCTACGGACACCACAGAAGTCATGGGATGGATCCTGGGGTCTTTGATTTCCCCGCGGATAATATTGCTCAGT
>CAJUSO010000082.1:0-3874 GCA_910588965.1 uncultured Lachnospiraceae bacterium
AGTGTGCAGTTAGATTTGCTGTATTTCTAACTTACACACTTTATTTTACACTCCCGCGTTATATAAATTCTTTTAGTTGTTCCCAATTATCTAAGATTGTTTCCGGGGCGCATTTGCATAATACATGCTCTGGATGCAATTCTTTGATTCTGTTTTGTGAATAGGAAATTATATGCAATAAACTATGCCGTATTTTTCCATCATCTTTATTTTCAATATAGGGTTCTATGTCACTTTTCATTCCTACCAAAATGGAGCCTACTTTTGCATCTATTGCGTCTTGTTGGTGAGCATCATATATTTTATCAAGAATTTTCCCAAAAGCATCTACTGCCCTATATTTCATCACTTCTCTTTGGGCATCATTAACAAGTGGTAAATCTTTGCTGTTATCAAGAGTATTTGTAATGGTTATTTCTTTATTGTGTGAATGGGTATAATCCCAAGCTAACAGAATTAATCTGTCAAAATCTTTGTGGTTTAATAACTCATTCATCATAGCTGCACTTATACCATTTAATTCAGACAATAATTTTGCAGATATTTCATTTAATTCTGTTACATTGCAGATTGTTTGATCGGCATTGCGTTGGCAAACTTGTTCTCCTAAAAGAAATGCGATATCTACACCTAAAACACCTGCAATTTTCTTTAATTCTATGGAACTTGGTAATTGACCATCTTTTTTAGTCCATCCATAAATTGTATTGACACTATATCCAATGTCCTTAGCTAAATCTTCCATTTTGTATCGTTTTGTGCATTTCCTTTTTCCGTTATCTGTATGGTACCCATCTTTCTTTTTCATTGCGGTTTTTAAATTAGTACCAAATACACTATTTCCGATAGAATAATCTCCATAAAATAATTTAATTAGTGTTATCTTGATTAGTATAACATGACTTATAATGAGATTGCAAGTTAAAACAAGGCGAACGTTCACTTGTTATAAATAATCTTTGGGAGGTAATGCCATGTATGCTACAAAACAAAGCAAAATAACAAATAATACAGTAACTATAGATACTAAAACATTAACGGAAGTTTTACACTGCGGTAGAGTAACGGCAGTAAAGATAGGAACAGATGCAGAAGCAAAAGTGCAAGTCGGTAAAAGAGTACTTTGGAATTTACCTAAAATCCAAGAGTACATAGACGTGATTTCTCTATAAGGTGGCGATTACATGCAATCAGATTTTGCATTTGCCAAAGAAGAATTGAGCCAAATAGGTATAGTATGAGTAAGCAGAGATTTTTACACAGAGCCAAGACGAAAAGGCAGTTGCTATTTTGTGAAATCTCCGGCAACACATGACAAGACAGTGGAAGAAGTGCAGGAACTACAAGGCTATTCGCAATCGGTAATAAGTTTAGATACGCCAATAGCAGAGGATAACAGCTTGACACTTGCGGACACGCTACAAGCGAGAATGACATAATCAGAGAAATTTTCCTACATGGTAAGACTATGGCGCAAGTGGCAAGGGAACAGGGATTGTCTTTTGACAGAATACGCCAGATAAAAGAATCTGGACTGCGGCGGCTACGGATAGGCAAGGCAAAACGTGAACTATTGGAAAAGTTTGATATTGCTGAAGCCGGACTATTCCGGGGCGGCTTGAATAATTATCGGGAACACAACTTTACTTCCATAGTAGAGCATTTAGCAGAAAGGCGGATAGAAGCAGAGGAACGCTATAAGCGGCATTTAGCGGAAATTGAGGAAATGCACAGAAAAAGGTTTGCACGAAATTCGTAAAGGCTGGACTTACCTTCAAATGAAGGAGAGTCCAAAAAGTGATTGCAGAGCAGATGAAGCAAAGAATGGGTGACGGTGGTGGGGATAAGAAAAGCGAAAAGGCAAAAATCGGGTATGACCAAATGAACCACCCCGATTTTCAACCCACCACACGGAGAAAAGAACTTGCCAAGATAGCAGGAACAAGCGAGGGATAATATATATGCGGCTCATCATTAAGGACGAGCTGGGAAAGGTGGAAACATGGCAAAATTAACGCCGATTAAGGCGATAAGGGCGAAATGCCTGGAATGTAGCAACGGACAGTTTAAAGAGGTTAGGTTGTGTCCAGTGAAAAATTGTCCGCTATACGAGTACAGAAACGGGCATAGGCCAAAAGGCGAGGAATTAACCGCCGAAAGTGATACAGGCGGGAAATAGGCGGCTAGGGCGGTACTTTTTGGCAAGAAAGGGCATTTATGAGCCGGGAAAGTGAAAAGGATATTGCCCGACAGGGGAAATTGTGTTATATTGTCGATATGGGAAAACCATAGAGCCAGGCGGCTTTACCCCCTCTTGTTTTTTCGGAGGGTTCAAGTAGCCCTCCAGACGAAAGAAAGGAGGGTGATTCAATGGTTACATACTCCGATCTGATTCAGACTGGAATATTCATTGTTGCCCTTGTGGGATTATGCTATACAATCTTCAAGGGAAAAAAGAAATAGCCGCCACTACTGCAATAGTGACGGCTTGCCTGTACAACGCAAATTGTAAAGGTAAGTAAAAATCATGTGTTGGGGTAGAGCCGCTTCTATGGCTTTCCCTTTTCTTATGTTTAATATAGCATATCCGGGGGCAGTAAGCAAGAAGTTTTTTGTTTCATGAATCTTCTTTATTTGGTTAGTGTCCTTCTTTTTGGATGTAGCGTGGTATTTCAGTGAGTTCTTCCACCCGTTCAATAGCTACTGCTTTTCCAGTTTCATTTAATTTTTTAAATGTCTTTACTAATTCAATATCTATTTGTTTCCAATCATCCACTTGTTTTGCTGATTGTGCATTTATAAAGTCTTTTCCTATAGGGTAATCGGAGGGATTAGCATTTTTAAAGGTCTTATAAAGTGGTGAATCATCAAGAGGACTTTCTAGCAAATCATTTACATTTACACTCAATGCAGCGGCTATTTTTTGCAGTGTGTTTAGTTTTGGGTTGGATTTTCCGTTTTCCCAACGTCCTATTTGTTGTTGAGGTATGCCGCCGAGTTTCTCTCCTAATTCCTTTTGTGTCATATTTTTTTGAATGCGTAAATATCTTATTTTTTCTCCAATATCCGTTTTAATCACCTCCTAGTTGTGGGTTTAACATATAAAACCAAATGGCATAACAAAAATGATTTATTTTGTATTAACACAACAAAAGCGTTGTGAGTAAATGGAGGTAATGCTATGAAAATGAGGTTAGACACAAAGAAAATTTACCTTGCAATGGCCGGAAAAGGTTTGACGGCTACAGAAATAGCCAAGCAAGGCGGCGTAAGCCAACAGGCGGTATCTAATGCGTTAAATGGCAACAGGATAGGAAAAGTAAAAGTTGTTCCAGCTATCTGTAAGGCATTGGATTTATCTGCAAAAGACATTGTAATTATTGAAGGTTAGGAATTTAAAAATTGCTTTTCATCCTATTTTCTTATGGGATAACATCGATTCTCTTATCTGGCTATCTGACAGCCGCACAAACCGTAAACAATGCCATTCGCCATATAAGGCGAGCCATAGAAAGGAAGTGTGTGCAGACCAGAAAAATAATAAATGCCCTCACAGAGCCGCAATCTCTGACAAGGGCAAAAGTGACCCGGACACTCACTAAAAAGCCGGACACCGGGAAATTATATCATATCCGGCGCAAGAAAGGAATGGAAAATGATGCACATTGTCAAAAGAATAAAGAAAAGGCTGAAAGCATGGAGAAACCATGTTGACGTTGCAGAGGTTCAAGCTAAGCTATCAGAAAAGGCGTTGAAGCGTTTGTATCAGCTTGCGGAGTACCTTTATATTCACAGAGAATGAAGAAAGAGAGGTGTAGATTTATGGCAGACTTAAAGGCGTTATCTGATGAAATGGCAAAGCTGAAAAGACAGA
>CAJUSO010000082.1:3884-9656 GCA_910588965.1 uncultured Lachnospiraceae bacterium
AGTAGAACATGACGGAACTGATTATTATATCGTTACTTATGGCAATGTGGAATTATCCGGCTTGAAAGTGAGGGTAAGGGGATAAGCGGCAGGGGGAGCAATACAAAGTTGTTGTTTCCCCTTTTTCGCATTATCTGAAAGTAATGGAGGTTGTGTTATATGGCAGAAAAGAGAAAAGATAGTAAAGGGCGAGTTTTACAAAAAGGCGAGCATCAAAGAGCGGATGGAACATATCATTATACATGGTTGGATGCAGTTAAAAAAAGACATTATGTATATGCTAAAACATTGCCGGAATTGCGAGAAAAAGAACAGGAATTATCCGCAGGAATGGATATCAAGGCATTGCAGAACGTCATGGGGCATTCTGATGCAAGTATCACGATGAATGTATATAATCACAGTAGCTTTGAGAGAACCGAAAAGGAAGTACAGAGAATTGATAATGTAATCAATTTTTAATAGCCAGAGAACCGCCGTCAATGATTGGATGGCGGTTCTCTATGTGTAAAAAGCAAAAAAATGTGTAAATGGTATGTAAATCAGATAAAATATATAAGCATGAACAGCCTAAAACCGCATAAAATCGCCACTTCATAAAATTTTCACACATTGTTAGCACTCACCCATTGACAGTGCTAACAATGTGTGTTATTGTTATACACGAAATAGAACAATATAAGTGATAGGGGCATGGGAACGGGATCTGGGAGTGTAAAAATCCCATGGCTGAAGATAATATAGTTACAAAACCCTAGGGAAGGAGGAACCCTTATGAACATCCAGAAATTTACGCAAAAATCTATCGAAGCCGTAAATGGCTGTGAAAAATTAGCATATGAATATGGCAACCAGGAAATTGAGCAGGAGCATTTGCTGGTATCCCTCCTGCAGCAGGAGGAGGGGTTAATCCCTAAGCTCATCGAAAAAATGGAGATTGACAAAGCCCATTTCACGGAAAATGCCAAAAATCACCTGGCCAAACGGGTGAAAGTGTCCGGCGGCCAGATTTACATGGGGCAGCATTTGAATAAGGCGCTGGTCAGCGCCGAGGATGAAGCTAAGGGGATGGGGGATGCGTATGTTTCCGTGGAGCATCTGTTCCTGGCTTTGTTGAAATTCCCAAACCAGGCGCTCAAAGAGATATTCCGGGAATATGGCGTTACCAGGGAACGTTTCCTGCAGGCGCTTGCTACCGTCCGGGGCAACCAGAAGGTAGTGTCAGACAACCCGGAGGCTACGTATGATACCTTGGAAAAATATGGGTATGATATGGTGGGGCGCGCTAGGGAGCAGAAGTTAGATCCGGTGATTGGCCGGGACAGCGAAATCCGCAATGTTGTCCGCATCCTCTCCAGGAAGACGAAGAACAACCCTGTCTTAATCGGCGAGCCGGGCGTGGGGAAGACGGCTGTGGTGGAAGGCCTGGCACAGCGGATTGTCCGTGGGGACGTGCCGGAAGGGCTGAAAGACAAGCGCCTGTTTGCCCTTGATATGGGGGCGCTTGTGGCTGGCGCCAAATACCGGGGGGAATTTGAGGAACGCCTAAAGGCCGTATTGGATGAAATCAGAAACAGCGATGGGCAGATTATCCTCTTTATTGATGAGCTGCACACGATTGTAGGCGCAGGCAAGACGGAAGGCGCCATGGATGCCGGCCAGCTCCTAAAGCCCATGCTGGCCCGGGGAGAGCTCCACTGCATCGGCGCCACTACCTTGGACGAATACCGGGAATATATTGAGAAGGATGCCGCCTTAGAGCGCAGGTTCCAGCCTGTTATGGTAGACGAGCCAACCGTGGAGGACACCATTTCCATCCTGCGCGGCTTAAAAGACCGCTATGAGGTGTTCCATGGCGTAAAGATTGCGGATGCCGCCCTCGTCTCCGCGGCTGTCCTTTCGAACCGGTACATCAGTGACCGGTTCCTGCCGGACAAGGCCATTGACCTGGTGGATGAAGCCTGCGCCTTGATTAAGACGGAGCTTGATTCCATGCCTACGGAATTAGATGAGCTGCAGCGTAAGGTCATGCAGATGGAGATTGAAGAAGCTGCCCTGAAAAAAGAAGAGGACCGTTTAAGCAAAGAACGCCTGGAATCCCTGCAGAAGGAATTGGCAGATTTGAAAAATGAGTTCCAGTCCCGCAAGGCCCAATGGGACAATGAGAAGAAATCCGTGGAGCGTGTGCAGAGGCTCCGGGAAGAATTGGAGGCCATAAACGGGGAAATCGCCAAAGCCCAGCAGACGTACGACTTGGAGAAGGCCGCTGAACTCCAATATGGCAAAAGGCCTGAACTGCAGCGCCAATTGGAACTGGAAGAGGAACAGGTTAAGAACAAAGACCTGCGCTTAGTCCATGAAAATGTAAGCGACGAAGAAATCGCCAAGATTATTTCCCGCTGGACGGGCATCCCTGTGGCCAAGCTGACGGAGAGCGAGCGGAATAAGGCGCTTCACCTGGATGAGGAGCTCCACAAACGGGTCATTGGCCAGGAGGAAGGCGTGACGAAGGTGACGGAAGCCATCATCCGTTCCAAAGCCGGCATCAAAGACCCCAGCAAGCCCATTGGCTCCTTCCTGTTCTTAGGGCCTACCGGCGTAGGCAAGACGGAGCTAGCCAAGGCTTTGGCTGCCAGCCTCTTTGACGATGAGAATAATATGGTGCGGATTGACATGAGCGAATACATGGAGAAATATTCCGTTTCCCGCCTGATAGGGGCACCTCCTGGATATGTAGGCTATGAGGAAGGGGGGCAATTGACAGAAGCAGTCCGCAGGAAACCGTATTCCGTCGTGCTGTTCGACGAAGTAGAAAAAGCCCATCCGGATGTATTTAACGTGCTGCTGCAGGTATTGGATGACGGGCGGATTACCGATTCCCAAGGGCGCACGGTGGATTTCAAGAACACCATCCTGATTATGACCTCTAACTTAGGTTCTTCCTACCTTCTGGAAGGGATTGGGGAAAACGGGGATATCAAGCCGGAGTGCGAAGAAGCTGTCCTGTCCGAGCTGCGGGCAAATTTCCGTCCGGAATTTTTGAACCGCCTGGATGAAATCATCCTGTTCAAGCCTCTGGCACGGGACCATATCGGCAGTATTATCCATCTGTTAATGAAGGATTTAAACAAACGCCTGGCAGACCGGGAGGTATCCGTAGAATTGTCCCAGGATGCCCAGGAATTTATTGTGGAGCATGGGTATGACCCGGTATATGGCGCAAGGCCGTTAAAACGTTACCTCCAGAAAACGGTAGAGACCCTTGCGGCCAAGCTAATCCTGGCAGGCCAGGTAGGGGCTGGCGATACCATCTTTATTGATTTGGAGCAGGGCGCATTGTCTGCAAGATGTAAGGGATAGCGCTTTTGCCATGGTAAGTGGGAGGGCATGGGGAGGCCATGCCTGCCCCAACCGGGCAGCATGGTAAGAAAAATATTTTGACAATCTGTGCGATTATGCCTATAATAGAGGGGCAGCGGCATATCCCGTAGAACGGAGATAACCTGATAACAGCCAAATGCCAATAGGCAGGGAGAGTATATGAGAGAATATCAATTATCCCGAAGCAAACGGAAGAGCCTTTCTATTGTAATCAAAAAGGATGGCACCATACAAGTGAAAGCGCCGGATTGGCTGCCAGAATGCCAGATTGACCAGTTTGTACAGAAAAAAGCAGGCTGGATAGAGGAAAAACGTTCCGAGTTAAGTGCATTGGAACAGAAGAAAATACTACATACCTTCCAAAAAGGCGACCATTTCTTCTTTTTAGGGGAAGATTACCAGCTGCAGGTCCAGAAAGCTATCCCTGGCCTTCAGGCGGAGGCAGCAGGGGGGATCATCCTTGACCAGAAAGAGAAAACGTTGTCTGTCACCTTAGGATCCCCCAAGCATGCAGAGGTAAAAGGGCAGATGGAGCAGTGGTACATCCGCCAGGCCAGGAAGATATTCCCAGAGCGGGTGGGCGCCTATTATCCAGCAGTGGCACAGGCGGCCAGGAAAGCTGCCATAGGGGAAATCGGGAGCGTGAACCGTATCGTTATCCGCAACCAGAAAACCAGGTGGGGGAGCTGCAGCAGCAAAAGGAACCTGAACTTTAATTGGCGCCTTGTCATGGCGCCCCAGGAAATTTTAGATTACATCGTCGTCCATGAATTGTGCCATCTGGCTTACCTGGACCATTCCCGGCAGTTTTGGCAGCTGGTGGAGGTGATATTGCCAGATTACATGCAGCGCCGGAATTGGCTGCGGGTCAACGGTGGGCTGCTTGAGTGGGAAACAGAATAAAAGAATATATCTGAGAGGGAGGGCAATAAGATGGAAGACAGCCAGCAGGAAAGGCAAGCATTTGGGGAAAAGCTTTTGAGGTTAAAGGGGATACTTGCCAAGATGGGCAGCGTTGCGGTTGCATTTTCCGGCGGGGTGGACTCCACATTTTTATTGAAGGCTGCCCATGAGGTGCTGGGCGGGAAGGTGATTGCCATAACGGCACATTCCTGCTCTTTTCCAGGAAGGGAACGGGAAGAGGCAGAGGCGTTCTGTAAAACAGAAGGCATCCGCCAAATTATTTTCCCTTCCAATGAACTGGAGATCGAGGGATTTAGCCAGAACCCGCCCAATCGGTGTTACCTCTGTAAACGCGCATTCCTAGGCAGGGTGAAGGAACTTGCGGCGGGGCAGGGAATGGCCTATGTGGCGGAAGGGTCGAATGTGGATGATGAAGGGGACTACAGGCCTGGGATGCAGGCAGTGGCGGAGCTTGGGATCCAAAGCCCTTTGCGGGAAGCAGGGCTTCGGAAGCAGGAAATACGGATGCTGTCAAAGGGCATGGGCCTGCCTACTTGGCAGAAGCCTTCCTTTGCCTGCCTTTCTTCCAGGTTTGCCTATGGGGAGGAGATTACCAGGGAGAAGCTGGCTATGGTGGAGAAGGCAGAGGAATTGCTGTTTTCCATGGGGTTTTCCCAGGTGCGTGTACGGATCCATGGGAGGATGGCAAGGATTGAGGCGCTTCCGGCAGAAGCTGGGAGGCTCTTCCTGGAAGAAGTGCGGGAGAGGGTGGCAGGAGCGTTTCAGGATTTTGGCTTCACGTATACAGCGGTGGATTTGGAAGGCTACCGTGCGGGGAGCATGAACGAGGCATTGCAGTAATCTTTCCCCTTACTGCCTGTATCAAGAAAAAGGGACTTGGCCTCCAGGCTTATGCCTGGATGTCCAAATCCCCAAGGAATCCTGCCTATTGCAGTTTAAATTAAGAATGGTGTAATCATTTCTTCAATCCCAGCATCTTGCGAATCATATTTTAGCTGTAGCGGGCCAGAAAAATCCAGCGCCATCACTCCGAGGATAGATTTTGCATCAACAATTCTCTGCCCAGAGCCCAAATCAAAATTAGCGTCAATCTTATCAATGATACTTACAAACTCTCTGATCTGTTCTACATCATTAAATTTCACGTTTACTTGCTGCATAATGTGTTCCTCCTTATCATGATTTTGTTGGTCATTCCGATGAAGAATGGTCTTGGTCCGTGTCTCCAAGATGCAGTGAAACGGGGCTTTGTTACCGTTTTCACTTGCATATCATAATACATGGAAAACCATATTTTGTATATTGGCGGTTTTCACAATTTTATGGAAAATTTCTTGGAAATTTTGGTAAAATGCATGTTGGAAGACAGAAAAATATCTTGACATTCCGAAGGTTTGGGATAAAATGGTTCTAAAATCAAAAACCCCGCTGCAAGCAACGGGGTATCAAGCTTGCTGCGCTGCAGAG
>CAJUSO010000083.1 GCA_910588965.1 uncultured Lachnospiraceae bacterium
CGCAAACCCGCATAAATACTGGGTTTATTTGTCTAAGGTCTTCATCGTCGGGAACAACAACACATCCCTTATCGCTGGTGAATCTGTCATCATCATTACCATACGGTCAATCCCGTATCCAATCCCTCCTGTCGGCGGCATGCCAATGCTCAGTGCGTTCAGGAAGTCTTCGTCCGTATGGTTTGCCTCAGCGTCCCCAGCTGCCAGAAGCGCCTCCTGTGCGGCAAACCGTTCCCTTTGGTCAATGGGGTCGTTCAGTTCAGAATAAGCATTTGCCATTTCCCAGCCGTTCATGAAGAACTCAAAGCGCTCCACATACTCTGGGTTATCCGGCTTCTTCTTCGTCAAGGGGGAAATCTCCACGGGATGGTCCATCACAAAGGTAGGCTGGATTAAATGCTCCTCTACAAATTCCTCGAAGAACAGGTTCAGGATATCGCCCTTCTTATGCCTATCCTCATATTCTATATGGTGCTCATCTGCCAGCTTCTTTGCTTCTTCAGCCGTGCTGATTGCATCAAAATCCACGTTTGCGTACTTCTTCACGGCTTCTACCATGGTAATGCGCTCGAAGGGCTTGGACAAATCCATGGTATGCCCGCCGTAAGTAAGGATTTCAGAGCCTGTAACCTCTTTTGCCACATAACGGTAGAGATTCTCTGTCAGATTCATCATGCCATGGTAATCTGTATATGCCTGGTATAATTCCATCAAGGTAAACTCTGGGTTATGCCTGGTATCCAGCCCTTCATTCCGGAATACGCGCCCTATTTCGTAGACACGCTCCAGGCCGCCTACAATCAGCCGCTTCAAGGGAAGCTCCAAAGAAATCCGAAGCTTAAGGTCTTCATTTAATGCATTAAAGTGCGTCTCAAACGGCCTGGCTGCGGCCCCGCCTGCATTGGACACCAGCATGGGGGTCTCTACCTCCATGAAGCCCTGGCCGTCCAGATACCTGCGGATGCTGCTTAAGACTTTAGAACGCTTGACAAAGGTGTCCTTTACTTCTGCATTCATAATCAGATCCACATACCGCTGGCGGTATCTCATGTCCGTGTCGGTAAGGCCGTGGAATTTCTCTGGCAGGATCTGGAGGCTCTTAGACAGCAGCGTCACTTCCTGGGCATGGATGGACATTTCCCCTGTCTTGGTCTTAAATACTTCCCCCTGGATCCCCAGGATATCGCCTACGTCATACTTCTTGAAATCCTTGTAGCTCTCTTCGCCAATACTGTCCCTGGCCACATAAGCCTGGATGCTGCCCTGCAGGTCTTGGATGTTGCAGAACGACGCCTTCCCCATAACGCGTTTAAACATCATACGGCCTGCCAGGCTGACCGTCTGCCCTTCTAAGGCATCAAAGTTATCTTTGATTTCCTGGCTGTGGTTTGTGACGCTATATTTCGTTATCCGGAAAGGGTCTTTGCCATTTTCCTGCAGCTCCCTTAATTTATCGTGGCGGACTTTCAATAATTGGTTCAAATCCTGATTTTGCGGCTGGTTATTCTGTGCCATTTTTTTCCTCCATTCTGTCCCTTTAATTGGAGCGCTCAATCCCCAATACCTTGTATTCTATCGTGCCTGCCTGTGTCTCAATAGGGATGATGTCCCCTACCCTTGCCCCAATCAACGCCTTCCCAACTGGGGATTCATTGGAAATCTTTCCTTGGAGGCTGTTAGCTTCTGTGGAGCCTACAATCTTATATTCTAACTCCTCCTCAAATTCACAGTCGTAGATTTTTACGCAGCAGCCTACGCTAATCTTGTCCAAATCCACCTCGTCCTCCACGACCACTTCAGCATTTTTCAGGATTTTCTCAATTTCTTCAATCCTTGTTTCAATGTCCCGCTGCTCATCCTTGGCAGCGTCGTATTCCGCATTTTCAGATAGGTCGCCCTGCTCCCTTGCTTCTTTGATTTTCTGGGCGACTTCCTTCCTCTTCACAACCTTCAGTTCCTGTAATTCTGATTCTAATTTCTGCAGCCCTTCGTAAGTCAATAAATTCTTTTTTTCCATAATGCCTTACCTTCCTACCTTTTACATTTTTATCTTGTAACTATCCTGCGCCTTTATCCTTAGATGCAAAGAGCCGTTTTTTCTGCCTGCCATATCCGGCGCCCTGCCAGTTACCTTTCTCTTCACCCTATTTACATTAGCATACTAACCCTTAACAATCATAGTATTATAACCAATAGGTATGGAAATGTCAAGATTTTGCCCCACATCTGCCCGCACCCATGGGCGCTTATAGAGGGGCAGGTATATAATCTGCTCCTTTATATATTTTCTGTGGTATCCGCCATCCTGTTCCATGTCCAAGACTAGGTTTATCCCCTCCGGCAGTGCCTGCCCTTTCTGCTCCAACTGGACAATCAGCCCTGTTTCCTCATACATTCTTTCAATATATGAGGAAAAATATGCAGGGCGCTCCGTTGCGATTATTAAAAAATTCAAATCTTGGGATATCTGCCCCAACACCAGCTCTGCATCATCCTCATCCAGCAGGGATTCCGGCTGGGTATCCGTATCAATAAGGAGAGGCCTGAATTCACGGTATCCTATGCCATACCTATCCAACACCTGTTCCAAGATAATCCGCAGTTTCGGCAGGTACGGGTTTCCCTTCTCAGGCTCTTCTAAGCTGTCTGGAGGCTGCTGCCTCCGCCGTAAGCCTGGCAGCAGCCTTTGGCTTACTCTGTAAATACATGCCCTGATTTTATGTACTGCTTTCTGAATCTTCCCACGCTCCCTATCCTAGGCTTGCCAGGTATATTTTTCTATCCTTTCCCACTATATGCCCAGGCTCTATGTTTTATGATACGGGGATAGGACAATACCTAAGATAGGATGCCGGATGCGAGGAAAAGTTCCTCCAGCTGCCGGAATGTTTCTATTTCATTTATTTTTTGGCGAAGCCTGGCTGAGTTTTTGTAGCCGCTGGTATACCAGGCGGCATGCTTGCGCATCTCGCGGATCCCTGCGGTTTCCCCTTTACATGCAACCTGCTCCCTGGCGTGGCGCAGCAGCATCCTGGCCACCTCCTCAATCGGGGGCTTAGGCAGTTCTTCCCCAGTCTCCATATAATGCAGGATTTGGCGGAAAATCCATGGGTTCCCCTGTGCCGCCCTGCCCACCATAAAACCATCGCAGCCTGTCTGGCGTTTCCTGCGGATGATATCTTGTGCAGCCCGGATATCGCCGTTCCCAATTACGGGGATTAAGACGCTTTCCTTGACCTGGCGGATAATATCCCAATCTGCCTCCCCAGAATAGTATTGTTCCCTGGTCCTGCCATGCACGGCTATGGCTGCGGCGCCTGCTGCCTCTGCTGCCCTTGCAACCTCCACGGCATTGGCATGGGCCTCGTCAAAGCCCTTCCTGATTTTGACCGTCACAGGCTTCTGGATGGCCTTTACCACTGCCGAAATAATGCTGTACGCCAGCTTGGGATCTCGCATCAGGGCGGAACCCTCCCCATTATTGACTACTTTGGGCACCGGGCATCCCATATTGATATCCAGGATATCAAAAGGGCGTCCCTCAATTTTTTTTGCCATTTCCCCCATAAGATAAGGGTCTGAGCCAAACAGCTGCAGGGACACTGGGCGCTCCATCGGGGAGGTAGCCAGCAAAGCTTCTGTATTCTTATTCTTATAATAAATCCCTTTTGCGCTTACCATCTCCATCGAGACGAGGCCCACTCCCTGTTCCTTGCACAACATGCGGAATGGCAGGTCACATACCCCTGCCATTGGCGCAAGCACTAAATTATTTTCCAGTGTCACATTCCCGATTTTCAGTTTATCCATCTGCCTGGTATGCCTCCCCCTTCTATTCCCGCGGGCAAGCCTGCTGCCCATCAAGGAGCGCCTGCAGCAGGCCTCTCCCGGTTTTGCTTATTATAAATCAGGCGCAGCCCCTGCAGCGTTAAGGTGGGGTCATAAATGTCTATGGAATCAATCTCATCCGCAATTATGGTGCCAAGCCCGCCTGTGGCTACGACCTTCAGGTCCTTATAGCCTGTCTCTTTCTTTGTCTGCCTGATAATGTATTCTGTCTGGCCAATCTGCCCATAAATCAGCCCTGCCTGCATACTGCTGATGGTCTCCCTGGCTAAAATGCTCCCAGGCTTGCGGATTTCAATTTCCGGAAGCCTTGCCGCATCCTCCCAGAGCGCCTTGGCAGAGGTACGGATCCCTGGGGCAGTCACCCCAGACACAAACGCCCCCGTCTCATCCACCAGGTCGTATGTAGTGCCGGTCCCAAAATCAATCACGAAAACCGGACCCCCATACAATTCATACGCGGCGGCCGCATCTACAATGCGGTCTGCCCCGACCTGGCGCGGGTTTTCCGTAGCAATGCGGATCCCCGTCTTAATCCCAGGCTCCACCACCACAGGCTGGATGCCAAAATATTTGATAAAAGAACTTAGCAGGGAATGCATCACGTTTGGCACTACCGATGCAATAATCACATCCTGAATCCCTGCTGGGTCTATATGGTTATGCGCTAAAAGGTCGCGGACGCAGATGCCATACTCATCTGAGGTCCGCTGGAGCTTGGTGGTCATCCGGAACGTCCCCTCCAAACTCTCTTCATCAAACACGCCGAATGTAATGTTGGTATTCCCAACATCCACTACTAGTAACATTACCTTATCCTCCCAATACCTTATAATACAGTTCCAGGGCTTCCAGTAAATCCTGCTTGTCCCGCTGGAGCTGCTTGACCTTCAGCACGCTCCCAATCTCATCATAGAGCAAATCCCCTTCCTCTGCTGCTGTCCGAAACTGCAGCGCCCCCTCTTCATCAAACAGCAATGCCAGCGTCCCTCCAACATCCTCCGTGAACAGCACGCACATAATTTTCAGTTCATCCTTAATCTGCCCCGGCAATGCGTGAAATAGCTCATTCAGATAAAATTTCTGGGTATATGCGCTGGCAGCGCACAATACCACTTCCCCTGCATACATACCATCCATAAGCGTCCCTCCAAATCCCCTAATCTATGCCTGGAAAGCCTCCCGCCCCCATCCCCTTATACATACCCATAAATCCCCCGTACTGAAACCTCCCCGGAAGACACCTTTACCGCCCCGCCTTCCCGTTCGACCAAAAGTTCTCCCCTCTCATTGATGCCAAGGGCTTTCCCTTCAAATTCCCCCAAGGGATCCAGCACCCTTACCTGCCTGCCGCAATTTACCAGCAGGGCGTTATATTCCTCCCGAAGGGCGGACAAGTCCTGCGTCTGCATAAAGGCCTCATAATAATGCTCGAATTCCTCCAGCACCGCGGCCAGCAATGCTGCGCGCAAAACCTGCTTCTTTGCCTGCCCTAGCTCAATATCCAAGGAAGTGGCTTTTGACGCCAGTTCTTCCGGGAAGGACGTTTGGTGCACATTGATGCCAGTCCCCACCACGATATGGTTGACATAGTCTACCTGGGCGCTCATCTCGGTCAGGATGCCCACTACCTTCCTGCCGCCCACTACCACGTCATTCGGCCATTTGATAGCTGCATCCAGGCCTGTGGACTTCTGGATGCCCTTTGCGGCTGCAAGGGCCTTTACCAGGGTCAGCATGGGGGCATTTGCAGGATCCATCCCCGGCTTGAGCAGGATTGTAAAGAAAATGCCGCTTCCCTGGGGGGAATCCCAGCCCCTGCCGCGCCTGCCGCGCCCGGCATTCTGGGACTCCGCCACGATAACCGCCCCATGGCCCTGGAGGCCAGGCTTTTCTTCCGCCATCCGTTTTGCCTCGTTATTGGTGGAATCCAGTTCATGATAATAGTGGATTGGGCGGCCCACCCACCTGGTCTGCAGGCGGCTCTCTATTTCGCTTTTCGATAAAATATCCGGGGCGGCCAGAAGGCGGTAGCCTTTATTCTGGATTGCCTCTATCTGATACCCTGCTTCCTTTAGCTGTTTGATGGATTTCCAGACGGCAGTCCTGGACACGCCAAGCTGCCCGCAGAGCTCCTGGCCGGAAATAAAAGCTTCCCTGTCAGCCTGGCGCAGGATTTCTAATATCTTTGTCTTCATCTTAACCCCTACAATGTGGCGTACATAACCGCCTTAATGCTATGCATGCGGTTCTCTGCTTCGTCAAACACGACAGACTGGCTGCCCTCGAACACCTCATCTGTCACTTCCATTTCCTCCAGGCCAAACCTTTCATGTATCTGCCGGCCGACCGAAGTCTTTAAGTCATGGAAGGCAGGCAGGCAGTGCATGAATATGGCCGTATCCTTGGCGTAGCCCATCACCTCTTGGTTTACCTGGTATGGCATCAGTTCCCGGATACGCTTTTCCCATACCTCGTCCGGCTCTCCCATAGATACCCATACATCTGTGTATATGACATCCGCGTCCTTTGCGCCTTCCTGCACGTCCTCGGTCAGTGTGATGGACGCCCCTGTCCCTTCGGCCACCTCCCTGCAGTATTCCACCAGCAGCGGGTCCGGGAAATATGCCTGGCTGGTGCAGGCTGCAAAATCCATGCCCAGCTTCGCACAGGCCACCATCAGGGAATTCCCCATATTATAACGGGCGTCCCCCATATAGGTAAACTTCACACCCTCTAAATGCCCAAGCTTCTCTTGGACAGTCAGCATATCGGCAATCATCTGGGTGGGGTGGAATTCATTTGTCAGGCCGTTCCATACCGGGATGCCTGCATATTTTGCCAATTCCTCCACGATTTCCTGCCCATAGCCGCGGTACTCAATCCCGTCATACATCCTGCCAAGGACCCGGGCCGTATCGGCAATGCTTTCTTTTTTGCCGATTTGGGAGCCGGAAGAATCCAGGTATGTAACATGCATCCCTAAATCATAGGCGGCCACCTCAAAGGAACAGCGTGTCCTTGTGCTTGTCTTCTCAAAAATCAGGGCAATATTCTTGCCTTTTAACACATCGTGGGCAACGCCCTTTTTTTTCTTTGCCTTCAGATCGGCAGATAACTCAATCAGATACCGGATTTCCTCTGGGGTAAAATCCTTTAGCTTTAAAAAGCTGCGTCCTTTTAAATTCATGGTTTCCTCCATTCCTGTATCATTTTCCATCCTTACTAAGGTCATCCCTCTTTCACCACTTCTGAAACAGCCTTGACTGCCCCTGCCAGGCCCTGGATTTCAGAAGGGATAATAATCTTTGTGGCCTTGCCGTCAGCGGCCTTTATAAAGGCTTCTAAGCTTTTCAGCTGGAGCACGGCCCCATCCGGCGCTGCCTCCTTTAAGAACCGGAGCCCGTCTGCATTTGCCTTCTGGATCCGAAGGATGGCCTCTGCCTGCCCCTCCGCTTCCCGCATGGTGGCTTCCTTCTTGGCTTCTGCCCGCAGGATGGCAGCCTGTTTTTCCGCCTCTGCGTCCAAGATAGCAGACTCCTTCTTCCCTTCCGCCACCAAAACCGTTGCGGTTTTCTCACCTTCCGCCTGGGTAACGGCGGCACGGCGCTCCCGCTCTGCCTTGGCCTGCTTCTCCATGGCGTCCTGGATTTGCTGGGGCGGGATAATATTTTTCAGTTCCACCCTGTTAACCTTAATCCCCCAAGGATCCGTCGCAACATCCAGGGACGCCCGCATCTTGGTATTAATCAGTTCACGGGATGTTAAGGTCTCATCCAATTCCAAATCCCCGATAATATTCCGCAACGTCGTAGCCGTCAGGTTCTCAATCGCCATGATCGGGTTCTCTACGCCATAAGCAAACAGCTTGGGGTCTGTAATCTGGAAGTAGACAACCGTGTCAATCCGCATGGTGACATTATCCTTGGTAATCACCGGCTGGGGCGCAAAATCCACCACCTGCTCCTTCAGGAGCACGCGCCTTGCCACCCGGTCAATAAACGGCACCTTAAAATGCAGCCCCACGCCCCAGGTGCCTTGATAGCCGCCCAGGCGCTCAATCACAAGGGCATGTGCCTGCGGCACGATTTTTACGCAGGATGCCAGCAACACCAATACAAAAAGAACTAATATGAAAAAAAACAACAGCCCCATATATTCCATCTTCAAATCCCTCCATTCCCAGTATTGTTGATTTCCTTTACCAGCAGCTTGACCCCATTGATATCCACAATCTCCACCTGGGCATCCTTGGGGATGGCAAGGCCGTCCACTGCCCGCGCCGTCCATTCCTGGCCGTTGACGCACACAACGCCCTGTGCCTTCAGGTTGTCAATCCCCTCTTGCACGACTGCCGCCTTCCCTATCAGGCTTTCTGTATTTGTCTTCGTCCTGTCCTTATTGAAAAATTCCACAGCCAAAGGCCTGGTAACCGCCAAAAGGATTACTGACACCAGCACAAAAACAAGCCCCTGCACCGCCAGGCCTGCGCCCAGCAGGTACGCCAGGAAAGCCGCCAGCGCCCCTCCGGCAAACCAAATCGTAGTAAGCCCCAGGGTCGCAATCTCAATCACAGACATGATTAGGATTACAGCGAGCCAAAATACGCCTACCATCATCATTCCCCCTTCCCATCCATTCTACTATATTTTTTCCCAGAATACAATTCTTTCATCCTATGGACTATAAAACCCAGAGGGCCGCCCCACCCTTCCAGAAGCCCAGGCTGCCCCAAGCTTCCAAAAGAGCCTTTGCGGTCCTCTGGGCTTTCTATCCATATCACAGCAGGGATACACTGCATGGGCCTACTTAAAATTCAGGCTCAATCAATCCATATGTATTCCCTTTCCTCTTATATACCACATTCACTTCTTCTGTTTCCGCATTCTGGAACACGAAGAAATTATGCCCCAGCAATTCCATCTGCACACATGCATCCTCTGGGTACATCGGCTTCATCCCAAACCGCTTGGTACGGATAATCTCCACATCCTCCTCGTCATCTATCTCTTTCTCTATAAATTCTTTCTGGAAATTCACAGCGGACTGCTTCTTGTCAATAATCTTGTTCTTATATTTTTTCAGCTGCCTTTCAATGACTTCCTCCACCAGGTCGATGGATACATACATGTCGTTGCTGACCTGCTCTGAACGGATAATATTCCCCTTCACCGGAATTGTAACCTCAATCTTCTGCCGCTCTTTCTCTACGCTTAAAGTGACTACAATATCTGTCTCTGGCGTAAAATACCTCTCCAGCTTGGACAGTTTCTCCTCCACTGCCTGCCTCAGCCCATCGGTTATCTCAATATTCTTGCCACTAATTATAATACGCATACAATCCAACCCCTTTACTTGTTTATTTTCTGTTCTTGCCTTGGCAAATATTACTGTTCCGTGGTCATTATATCACATCAAATATGTAAATACAAGCCTTCCCAGGCGCAATCCCAGAATAAACGCATGAACGGATACTCTCTAATTGCCATCCAATTATTTGGTGA
>CAJUSO010000084.1 GCA_910588965.1 uncultured Lachnospiraceae bacterium
AATAAAGGACTTCTACGAGTTTTTCTTTTGTATCAACACAATAGTCTCCACATGCACCGTATTCGGAAACATATCCAGAACCTGCCCTTCCTTCACTTCATATCCATTTTCGCATAAATATTTCAAATCCCTGGCTAAGGTAGCGGAATCGCAGCTTACATACACCACCCGCTCTGGTTCCATCTTTATGATTGTTTCCAGGCACTTCCTATCGCACCCTTTGCGCGGCGGATCCACTACAATCACATCCGGGTGCAGCATCCCTGCGCCCGCCGCTTGGCCTTGCCCTACTTTGTTATCCTTCCCTTGATCCTGCCCTTCTGCCTGCCCTATTTTCCTATCCTGGTTCCCTTCTTCCGCCCCCTTTTCGTAAAACCCTGGCAGTACCTCTTCTGCTTTGCCCACAAAAAACTCTACATTCCCGATGCCGTTCCTATGGGCATTCTTACGGGCGTCTTCGACCGCAGGCGCAACAGACTCTACGCCATAGACCCACTTTGCCTTCTGTGCCAAAAATAAGGAAATCGTCCCAATCCCACAGTACAGGTCCCAGACAACCTCTTGCCCTGTAAGCCCTGCATATTCCAAAACCTTTTGGTACAGCTTTTCTGTCTGTACGGGATTGACCTGATAAAAAGAAAGGGATGAAATTTGATATTCCACATCCCCAATAGAATCCGTAATATACCCCTTCCCCCATATACACCGGGACTCCTGCCCTAGGATGACGTTTGTATCCTCCTCATTGACATTCAGGACAACCCCGGCCATCCCCCTTATTGCCCGCAGTTTTCCCAGCAGCCGCCCCTCGTGGGGAAGCTGCCTGCCATTTATTACGAGGCAGGCCATAACCTCCTTTGTATGATACCCATACCGTATCAGCAGGTGGCGCACCAGGCCGGTTCCAGATACTTCATCATAGGCAGGGATATTGTTTTCTTCCATATAGGAAACCACGCTGTCCAAAACCTGCTCTGTCACATCCATTTCCATCCCCAAAAAGCACTTCCTATTTGGGATAATCTGGTGTGAGCGGGCGGCATAAAACCCTACGGCAATCCTGCCCTCTTTATCCCTCCCAACCGGGAACTGCGCCTTATTCCGGTAAAAATAAGGCGTATCCATCCCTATGATTGGATTCCAGGCTATCTCCCCCCATGCAAAGCCGCCAATCCGTTTTAAATTATTCCGCACCTTGTTTTCCTTGTATTTCAGCTGCTGGCTATAATCCAAAGCCTGCAGCTGGCACCCGCCGCACTGGCGGGCATAGGGGCAGAGCGGCTCTACTCGGTAAGGGGACGGCTCCAGGATTTTTAGCAGCCGGGCATATCCATATGTCTTTTTCATTTTCATGACTTTCACCAAGGCACGGTCCCCTATCACCGCATCCTTCACAAAAAAAATAATGCCTTCCGCCTTCCCAATTCCCTGCCCTTCCACGTCCATGTCCTCTATCAGGATTTCCAATTCCATGTCCTTTTGGAATGCTGCACCATTCCCTTCTTGGGCTTTCCGCAAAACAGCGCTATCCCGGCCTGGCATCTTTCTTTTCCTATTTTTCCCTCTCATAGGATTTTCCCTTCTAGATTAAATAATCCTTCTATCTTCTGATCAATCACTCGTCACTGGTTCTCCGGATATTGGACTCAAACAGACGGTTATACCCCAGCCACCCATTGTTCTCTGGGGAGGCTCCCAGCGCTTCTTTCATGGTCTGCATTTTCGCATCAGTATTATCTGCAAAACTCAGGGCAATAGCCTCCATAATCGCAGGCTTTTTGGGGGAACCATATTCCAACTCCCCATGGTGGGCCAAAATACAGTGCTTCAGTTCGTTCGCAAGCTTCACGGGGAAGCCTGGGATGGAGCGGATACGCTCTCCGACCTGCTCTGCGCCAATCATGATATGCCCCAGCAGCTGCCCTACGTCCGTATAGTCATTGGCCGGGAAGGGGGAAATCTCATCCAGCTTCCCAATGTCGTGGAACATGGCGGCCGCCAGCAGCAAATCCCTATGCAGCATGGGATAGGCCTTTGTATAGTAATTGCAAAGCTTTGTTACGCTTAGGGTATGCTCCAGCAGGCCGCCCACATAGCCATGGTGCACATTCTTGGCCGCGCTGTGGAATTTAAAGCGTTTTTCAAACTCCTGATCCTCCAGAAAAAAGCTTGCGCACAGTTTTTTCAGATAGGGGTTCTGCATATCTTGGATAAATTTTGTAAGTTCCTGGTACATCTGCCCGATATCTTTATCTGTAACGGGAAGGTATTCCGTCGGGTCATATTCCCCGTCACGCGCTTTGCGGATACGCTTTACATTCAGCTGCAGCGCCCCCTGGAAGCTGGTGACATCCCCCATCACATCAATGTAGTCCAATACCTCGAACTCATCTATCCCTTGGGAATTGGGATCCCAAATCTTAGCGTCCAAAGTACCTGTCTTATCCTGCAGGATTAGGGATCCGTAAGGCTTCCCTGCCTTGGTAAGCGCTGCCTGTTTTGCCTTACATAAATAAATCCCCCCTACACGTTCTCCCTCCCGTAATGTTTCAATGTATTTCATTTTTACTCCTTTAACTCCTTTTCTAAAATACTTACAAAATATATTGATAAACTGCTCCTATCAGAACCCCTTACCGGCATGCGCAGATACAGGGCATGCAGCTGCAAGCAGGCGCACACCGGATAACTGGCTGCGTACATTGCCAACCGCCCTTATTTCAGCACGCCGATGGACACCATGCATTCCAAATCCACATACCCTTCTGCCCCTTGGCGCTTTATGGCAATGACGGCCTGGTCGTCTGGATGCATGGCATAGATTTTCTGGTTGTACTGTTCCACTGTGGCTACCTCTTCCCCATTGATTTTGGTAATGACATCCGCTTCCTGGAGGCCTGCCGCCATTGCGGGGGAATCCAGCTCCACGGCTTTGATATAAACGCCCATGGGGATCCCATGCTCATCTGCAATATCATCCGTCACTGTGCTCAGGCGCAGCCCCACATAAGGGATATCCTGGTTGTTGGATAAATTCTCAATCACTTGCTTCAATTCTGAAATGGACAGCGCCGTAATCGTATTACGGTCGCCTTGGCTTCTATAACCCTGCAGGACAAGCCCCACAACCTCCCCCTTCAGGTTGACCAGGACGCCGCTGCCATCTTCGCTGCCTACGATATCTGTAGTAAAAATCGTATAATTGGTGTCAATGGCAGAAACTTTATTCTCAGAAGAGGTAACCGTCCCGCACAGGATGGAATAATTTGCCCCAAGGGGGCTTCCGATGGCCAGGACTACCGTGCCCTGCCGCATCATGTGGGAATTTCCCAGAGGGGCTGCCTCTACCAGTTCCATGGTTTCCTCCCCTATCTCCTCTACAGGGACGCTGATAATGGCAATTCCCGTATTCCCGTCATACTTTTTCAGCGTGGCGGAAACAGTCCTCTCGTCTGCAAATGTGATGCTGATAGCCTCCGCGTCTGTAATCACTTTCTTTTCCGTAAGCACGAGCAGTTCTTTCTCCGTGTTTCCGATTACAATCCCAGATGCCTGGTTTTCATTTTCATAAGGCGTATTAAACCAATCCATGCCGCTTGTCACCCCTGTGACAGTCACCACGGATTTATTTGCCTGCTTGCCTATGTCATAAAGCTTGTCCTGCAGGTTCTGGTAATCTTCTATTTCCAGTTCTTCCTGCACCACCACGGTCTTTTCGGCAGGCAAGGTATCATCCGGGCCTTCCTGCCCGCCTCCAGGGTCATCCTCCTGCCCTTTGGGGTTTCCTGCCTGGGCTTCCCCCTCTGGCTTGCCCTCCGTACCTTCTTTTTCCCCTTCTTCTGACTGGCCATCTGGCTCTTGCTTATCCCCAGCCTGGCTTTCCCCTGGCTTGCCAGCCTGCCCATCGGAGCCGTCCCCCGGCGTCTCCTCCTTGTCCCCATCCTCCCCCAATACATCGTCCTTCGGGATGCTGATGGAAGATCCCTCCTCGGGGTTCAGCCATCCTTCCATATAAGGACGCAGCAATACAAAAACAAAACAGGCAACCGCTCCAAAGATAATGGCGCAGAAAAGATTAAATCCCGCATGGATGATAAGCCTCCGTTTATTAATCGGCTTATCCTTTATTTTCTCCTTGATAAAATCAAACTCCTGCTCTTTCTGCTCTTGTTGTTTCATAAATGCTTCCTCCGTTACTGTCCACGATCTCTCCTCCTGCATACCATTATACGTTTTTCCAAGCGTTGTTGCAAGATTTTTATTTTTAAGGTATAATTGTGCTCAATAGCTATTGTTCCCGCCAAATCAGATAGATAAGGATGAAGCTTATGAATGAAAAAGTATTGAAGACGCTGGAGTACCACAAAATTATACAAATGCTTACAGAATGCGCCACCTCTGCACCTGGCAGGGAGCTTTGCGGCCAGCTTGCGCCGTCCACGGACTTACAGGAAATAGAACTGGCACAGAAACAGACGGGGGATGCCCTGACCCGGATTTACCAAAAGGGATCCCTTTCCTTTTCTGGCACACGCAATATCGGCGCCTCTTTGAAACGTCTGGAAATTGGCGGCACCCTCAGCATAGAGGAACTGATCCGGGTGGCTTCCCTGCTTAAAGTAGCCAAGCGTGCCAAATCTTACGCCCGCGGCGAACGGGAGACGCCCAAGGAAGATTCCCTGGATGGGCTGTTTTCCGCCCTTGAGCCGCTGACACCCCTTTTTGAGGAAATCAACCGCTGCATCCTCTCAGAGGATGAGATTGCAGACGACGCCTCCGTGCGCCTAAAACAGATCCGCCGTTCCATTAAGAATACCAATGACAAAATCCACAGCCAGATGAACGCCATGCTCAACAGCAGCCGCAGCCTCCTGCAGGACGCCGTCATTACCATGCGTAACGGGCGTTATTGCCTGCCCGTCAAGGCAGAGTCCAAAAACCAAGTGCCTGGCATGATCCATGACCAGTCCGCCACTGGCTCTACCCTATTTATCGAGCCCATGCCCGTGGTTAAATTAAATAACGATTTAAAAGAACTTTTCCTAAAAGAACAGGATGAGATTGACATCATCCTGGCAAATTTAAGCAGCCTCACGGCAGAGCACATCCCCTTGCTGACCAGCAATTATGAGATTCTGGCAAAGCTGGATTTTATCTTTGCCAAGGCCTCCCTTGCCAAACAATACAATGGGACTGCGCCCATGTTCAACCGGGAGCGCCGCATCCGCATCCGCAAGGGGCGCCATCCCCTCCTGGACAGCCATAAGGTCGTACCCATTGACATCCATCTAGGGGATGATTTTAACTTATTGGTTATTACAGGGCCAAATACAGGCGGGAAGACGGTCTCCCTAAAAACCGTCGGGCTTTTTACGCTCATGGGGCAGGCGGGGCTCCACATCCCTGCAAACGACCGTTCGGAGCTTTCTGTTTTCAGCGAGGTCTTTGCCGACATCGGGGACGAGCAGAGCATTGAGCAAAGCCTCAGCACCTTTTCCTCCCATATGACCAACATCGTCTCCATCCTAGGGAAGGTAGACGAAGGCTCCCTGGTGCTTTTTGACGAATTATGCGCCGGGACAGATCCAGCGGAAGGCGCCGCCCTGGCCATGGCCATCCTGTCGCGGCTCCATAACTTTGGGATCCGCACTATGGCTACGACCCATTACAGTGAACTGAAAGTGTTTGCCCTATCTACGCCAGGCGTAGAAAATGCCTGCTGTGAATTTTCCCTGGAAAGCCTCAGCCCTACATACAGGCTTCTGATCGGGATCCCTGGGAAGAGCAACGCCTTCGCCATTTCCAGGAAATTAGGGCTGGACGCAGATTTGATTGAAAAAGCCAAGGAAAATATGACAGAGCAGGACGAAAACTTTGAAGACCTCCTCTCCGACCTGGAATCCAGGCGTATTACCATAGAGCAGGACCGCTTGGAGGCAGAGCAGCACAAGCAGGAAACCGAAGCCTTAAAACGCAAGCTGGAGCAGAAGCAGGAACGCATGGACAGCCAGCGGGAAAAAATCATCCGCCAGGCAACGGAAGAAGCCCACGCCATTTTACGGGAGGCAAAGGAGGTGGCAGACCAGACCATTAAGAATTTCCACAAATACGGGAAGGGCAGCGCCTCCATCCAGGAGATGGAACAGGAACGCACACGCCTGCGCAGCAAAATGGATGGGCTGGAAAAAAATATGGCGCAAAAGCAAAAAGCACAGGCCGCCAACCACAAAGCGCCCAAAAAACTCCGCATCGGGGATTCCGTAAAGGTGCTGAGCATGAATTTAAAGGGCACTGTCCATACCCTCCCCAACGAAAAGGGGGATTTGTATGTCCAGATGGGAATCCTGCGTTCCGTGGTCAATATCCAGGATTTAATCCTGCTGGAAGAAGACGCCGCCCCATCCGGGAAAAAGAAATCCCCTACCCATACCGGGAACCTGAAAATGTCCAAAACTGCCACGGTCTCTACGGAAATCAACCTGATTGGCAAAACCACGGACGAAGCCATTGTCTTACTGGATAAATATTTAGACGACGCTTACCTTGCCCACATGCCTTCCGTGCGGATTGTCCACGGAAAAGGCACCGGCGCCCTCCGCAAGGCAGTACAGAGCCATTTAAGGCGCCTAAAATATGTGAAATCATTCCGGTTAGGGGAATTCGGCGAAGGCGATTCCGGCGTCACCATTGCTGAATTCCAGTAAACGGGACACGATACCCCCAAAAACCATGCCATAAAACAGAAAGGAGGCTGTCCATGGCAGCAAAACAGAAAATCCTGATTGTAGACGACGATGTGAATATCGCGGAACTGATTTCCCTCTATCTGACGAAGGAATGCTATGATACCCATATGGTACACGATGGGGAAGAAGCCCTGGCGGCATATGAGCAGTACCAGCCTAACCTAATCCTGCTGGACCTGATGCTCCCTGGTATCGACGGATACCAGGTATGCCGGGAAATCCGCACAAAATCCAATGTGCCGATTATCATGCTATCCGCCAAGGGGGAAATTTTTGATAAGGTCCTAGGTCTGGAACTAGGGGCTGACGACTACATCATAAAGCCCTTTGATTCCAAAGAGCTGGTGGCTAGGGTCAAAGCCGTGCTCCGCCGTTACCAGCCTTCAAAGCCAGACAAGGCAGCTTCCGATATCAAATGCGTGGAATACCCAAGCCTCGTGGTAAACCAGACGAACTACTCTGTCCTCTACAACGGGAAGGCCGTGGACATGCCGCCCAAGGAATTAGAGCTGCTCTATTTCCTTGCCTCCTCCCCCAACCAGGTATTTACCAGGGAACAGCTTCTGGACCATATCTGGGGGTATGAATATATTGGCGATACCCGTACCGTGGACGTGCATGTAAAACGCCTCCGGGAGAAAATAAAAGACCATGCTTCCTGGAGCCTCTCCACGGTTTGGGGGATTGGGTATAAATTTGAAGTAAAATCGAATAATCCGTGACAGCACACGGTATAGAATGGAGGATTCTGTGAAACGGATGCTTTACGTGAAGCTTTTGGCCGGCTACGTGCTATTCGGCATTCTAAGCTTCCTTACAATTGCCACATTTACTTCCCGCTTTACCTTAAATTATATAAAAAAGGATACTGCCTCCAGCCTCTACCGCGAAGCAAAGCTTTTAGCTTCCAATTTTGCTGCAAATTACTATCAGGGCGCCATGACACTGGAGGATATCTCTTCCCATTTCTATGCAATTTCCATTTATTTGGATGCAGACATCTGGGTAGTGAACCCCAACGGCAAAATCCTAATCCACTCCCCCAGTGACACCGTCCCTTCCTCTGCCATCGTGGAAGAATTTGACATTACTGCGTTTGGGACCAGCTACTACCAAGTAGGGTCGTTTTTCGGCACTTTCCCAGAAGATACCCTGACTGTTTTTTCCCCGATTTCCATAAATTATAAAGCGCAGGGCTATCTCCTGATCCATAAGCCTGTCAATGAACTGGTCTCCCTAAAAGACGGCTTTCTGAATATATCCTATATGACGCTGGCAGTGATTTTCCTCTGTGCTTTTGTCGTGCTGGGGCTGTTCATTTATTCTATCTGCCTCCCCTTACGGAAAATCACCCAGGCGGCAAAGGATTATTCCAGCGGGAATTTTGAGACCCAGATTAATATCCATACAAACGATGAAATCGGCTATTTGGCTGCCTCCTTAAATTATATGGCAACAGAACTTTCTACCCTGGAAGAGGACCAGCGTAAATTCATTGCAAATGTATCCCATGACTTCCGCTCCCCGCTGACTTCCATCAAAGGGTATGTGGAGGCCATTATGGACGGCACAATCCCCTATGAGATGCAGGACAAGTACCTGAATATTATCCTGCATGAGACAGAACGGCTGAACAAGCTGACAGAAGGGATGCTGGAATTGAATAAATATGGGGTGAAGGGTACGATGCTGGATATCAGCAAGTTTGACATTAACCATACGATTAAAATGGTGGCGCAGTCCTTTGAGGGCACCTGCAAGGAGAAACGTGTTTCTTTTGAACTGATACTGACTGGGCAGACTTCTTTTGTATCCGCAGATATGAGCAAAATCCAGCAGGTCCTTTACAACCTGATTGACAACGCCATAAAATTCAGCCACACAGGCTCCACCATTACGATTGAAACAACAGAAAAAAATGATAAGGTTTTCATCTCTGTGAAAGATACCGGCATCGGCATCCCAAAAGACAGCATCAAAAAAATCTGGGAACGGTTTTATAAGACAGACCTGTCCAGGGGAAAAGATAAGAAAGGAACTGGCCTTGGGCTTGCCATCGTAAAAGAGATTGTGTCCGCGCACAATGAAAATATCAATGTCATCAGTACCGAAGGGGTCGGGACAGAATTTATTTTCACGCTGCCCCTGTACCATGGGGAATAAGCGCCACCTCTTCACATGCCCGAAAAACCTCCCTGCCAGGCTCCCCCCAACCTGCAGCCGCCTTCTGCCGGCCTGGCCTGGAATCAAAAACCCCGCTGCAAGCAACGGGGTATCAAGCTTGCTGCGCTGCAGAGCA
>CAJUSO010000085.1 GCA_910588965.1 uncultured Lachnospiraceae bacterium
TGCAAATCTGACGTCCCGTTGCTTGCTGCAATGCAAATCTGACGTCCCGTTGCTTGCTGCAATGCAAATCTGACGTCCCGTTGCTTACTGCAGGGTTTGGGCTGCCCTATTTTTCAGTAAGCGCACAGTTACGGAAAGGGCGTGCCTACAAAACACCCCATTGGTACGTTAGGCTAAGCCTTCCAACCCTTCCTACCAATTAATCCAGAAAAGGCCGGCTGATCCCAAACGTACCAGCCGGCCTTCCTGCCTCTTTGCCCTATCACGGTTCCCTGCCTTCTTCCCTTTTTACACATATGCCCTTATCTTATAGCTACCCCCACGCCTCTTTTTCACTATGCATCTTCCATGCCTTTTACTCCCTATATGCGTATCCTGCACCTTCCGGCCTCCCCTAGCCTTCCGGCCGGGACGCCTGCACCAGCCCCTCTATCATGTCCACAATCCTCTCCGATGCATGGCCGTCATCCACGCAGCCCCTTGCAGCCAGGAATTGATCGGTAGCCCTTCGGTAGCGTTCCAAGTCAAAACCCAGGATACTTTTCTCCAAAGTGTCATTGCTGCTGCAGATGGGGAACGGCGTTTCCTGCAAAGGATAATAGAATCCCCTGTTTTCCTTATAATTCTCTATGTCAGGCGTATAGAGGAACCCTGGCTTGTACCTTAACACATAATCACAGATCCAGCTGGAATAATCCGTAATGCCCACTTCGGCCGCCATCATCAATTCCTGGATGTCCGGATACAGGCTTGCATCCAACACATAAGGCAGGCTGCTCGCCACTGCCCTCTTGCGGCCGGAATGGTGCGCCCGCCCCAATACGGCCCATTTGCCCCCAAAGCGCTTTTGTAACGCGCGCCTCAGCCGGTAGAAATCAATCTTTTCAAACAAAACTTCTTCTGTTGCCTTGCGGAATGTCGGGGCATATAAGGCCAGCTGCACATCTGCCGCAATGCCAAAATACCTGCAGACTTTATCTTTTATCTTGGCAACCTCACTGTCCGGCAAAAAGAAAATATCATTCCTTGCATGGCCTAAAACCTCAACCGGGTTTTCCTGCCAAAAAGACGTGCGGTATACCATCGTCTCGAAGCTGCTGTTGGAAATACAGATATCGGTTAACGCGCCGCATAAAAAGCCTTTTGCATTCCGCCTCTTATCCTGCACAACATCAGGCCCTATTTTTTTCAGGCCCAAAGAACCATGCATCGTCTGGATATAAGTCTGCCCCTTTTTCTTATCTACAAATCCTTTCGGAAAATTAAATGCATTGTCAACCCAAACCTGCGCCCTGCTCAGTTCATCATAATACGCCTTTGTATGGAACTTAACCAGCTTCACCCCTGGCGGGAACTCCCCCGCCACTTGCCCTGGATCCTTTAACGTAACCCACACCAGGCTCCAGGGAAGGCGCCTGCGGCGTATTTCCTCCGCAATGTACTTTGGGTTGCATGTATAGCTGCCCTGAAAAGAAAAAAAGAGGATTTTCCCTTTTTCGGTTGGGTTCTCGGCCATTGTCCCGGCATAAAAATGCCGGATATAAAAACGGACTGCAAATGCTTTGGCGCCTCGCATGCACCGCAGGAACAGCCTCTTCCCCCTCCGGAAACGGGAAATCACGTACCTCCTCCACCGCTTGTATTTTTTCTTCAGTTTTACCTTTGCCTTCCTCCATTTTTTCTTGGTACGGAACGGTAAATTTGCCGCCTTTACCCACAGCAAATCCTTGTGGGTCTTTCTTGGGATTTTGGGATACTCCTGGTTAAACTGCGCCTTCCAACGGTCAATATCATCCTGCCGTAAGCGGATTTCCGTCACAAGCGCCCCGTTTATCATATCCTCCAGTTTTTCCGGGATGTCGTCACGTTCACATATACACAGATTATTGGTTTCATGGAAACCCCTTGCCCTGTGGTCAATGGCAATAATTATGCTGCGCACCTTATGCTGTAGCGCATAGACGCCGCCATGGAGGCGCGTCCCCACATAATCAATGTCCCCGGCATCCAAAATTTCCTTATATTTTTTCATGGAGCATATCCTATGGATATCCCCCACGTCTTCAAACGTATCCAAATAAGGCTCGTCCGCACTGGTCTGGCTCCAAAAATACAATTCCTCATAATTGTCACGCAGTATGCGTATCAGATCCAAATCCCGTTTACGGTTCCGCTGCGCCTTATACCCGCTTAAGCTAAAGACAACCCGGCTTGCCTTCTGTGTAGGGATCTGCTTACAAAATTCCGGCGTTATTTTCCATAAAGTAGGGCATCCTGTATTAATCGCTTGGAACCCCGCTTCCTCCAACAGGCGCTTGCTCTCTTCATCCCTAACGCTATGGCAGAAATCCGGCCTGAGGATTCTCTGGTACATTTTCTTGGAATAACGGGTAACCTTGCCTTCACTTAAGGTCGTGCCGACGCCTGCCATGATGCAATTGTCATAAAGCCAGCTATCCAGCTTGCCTATGGGCCATTGCGGCTGCGTCTTCTTGATATCACGGCTCAATAAATTTGTACCCATAATCAGCTTAAAATCCGCATCGTAGGCAAATTGGATTTTCTGGCTTCCATTCACATACCTTTCCCGGGGCAAATTCTTCATATGGGTGCCAAACCGCATGATAAAACAATTATCCAGCAGGAATGCCATCTGTTCTTCAAGGCATTGTAATATAATCTCATCGCCGAGATTCGTCGTACCAATGGCTGTATCAAATACGACTACTTTTTTCATAAGCTTTTCCTTTCCATCCCTACAGATATACTGTTTTAACATATTTCCCGAAATTTTATCTAATGTGCATCTTTCCTATCACAATATCTGCAAAAAAAAAGCTTCTCATTCGTCATTTTCAGGCGTGCTAAGCTTTTTTCCTCCATAAATCCCTTTTATATTCTAACGCTACAAGAAATTTTGTCAAGTATTTTCATAGAAAAGATACGGATTTGCCAGAAAATGGCACCAGCCATGCAAACGCTTTTCTATGCCCCCATATTTTTCATTTATGGTTTCTGCGATTTGTCCTGTTTTACTGATATCCCTTCCGGTTCTTTTAACTACAACACCAATTTTCTCATCTGCCCAAGGTAAAACAATCTCAACCAAACCTCCATCACGTATCCTTCTGATAAATAGACCACCAATCCGGGGGCTGCAAAAGAGGATTTGAGACGAAACCACAATACCAACACTGCCAATATCCAATGTATACAGCATAGAAAACCGTATACAGCATAGAAAACCGTATACAGAAAAAGACGGCTTCCTTTGCCCTGGCAGCCGTCTCTTCATCTGCCTACAATAAGGGAACCCTCCTATCCCTGCCGGTTCCGCTTCATCGTTTGTGCTTTATACGTTTTCTCACTGCTCCCAGGCTCCCCAATCCGCCAGAACGCCAGGGATAGCTGCCCCCGTTCTTCTGCTTATTGGCATATCAGTTCCTCTTTTCCATATGGATTTTGGCTTCCTTTGGATGCTCCCTTGCCATATATTTCTATTTTAAAGGCACGCCATTCCTTACATTATATAGGCCTTCCGTTTTTCGGATGTATTCGTCTTTTGCTGCCCTGTACATAGTACAGTTATGGAAAATAAGGAATTCCTCGTCACTTATTGATACTTTCGTTCCATCAATGATGTTTTTGTATATGTCATATGCTTTCCTTGTATCTCCCGTCATCTGTGCAATCAGGCTGCTACTGTTTTTAGAATGGTACGCATCGTATGCCGCTCTGTATTCTTCATTCTCCTCGGCTGCGGTTTTTGCCGTCCCGTCAGCAATCATAGCTTTTTTCTTTTCTATCAATGCATCCATCTTTTCCTTTGCACAAGCCTCTGCGGCTTTCTCCATATCCTCATCTTTATGGGAAGCCGTCGGGTCTGCCAACTGTTTCAGACGGGACTCTATTTTAACCAAATCTGTAATCGTACTGTACGGGTCAACCATTTTCTCCCAGTTAACAGACAGTGGTTTATTCATTGAGCATACAGCGTTTCTGAACTCATCCAAATCAGAAGTGATATGTATCCATTCCATATCCGTGCTTGATTCTATTTTATCAGCCAAAAACTGTTTTCCTGCAATGGAAATGGATACAGTATCCCTATTTGCGACAGCCTTCGCTTCGCTTTCAACCTTGCCGCCAACATGAGGCTCTGCCTCTCTTTCGCCTGCTGTCTTTGCATCGGATGCCTGATTCATATAATGATTGATTTTAATTTCCATAAGAACATACTCCTTTTTTACCTAATCCAATTGATTATCTCCGTTCCAAATCCGATACTCCCCGATTCCCCAATCTGCCCGTACGCCAGGGATGCCTTGCCACCCCCATACCATCCAGACGTGCGCTAGAGCCACCCATTTCTATAGCCAAAAACACAAGGCCATGTTCCAACCTTTCACTATCATATCGGAAGAATAAAGGGAATTTCTAACGTCTACTTCGTAAATGGTTCATCTGGCTACGTGAACCGCAAATTTTTTTTTTTTCAAGCCTAAACCGCACTTATTTTATGATTCCCTGCTGGGCAGCACAAACGGGAATCCCATCCATCTCTTCCGTGTCTGCCAGATAGATGGATTGATGTGTCTTTATCCATCATATCGAGAAAAGACGGTACAGCCCTTGTAATCGGTGCTATACCGCCTAATCTGAAATCACTTCCTTACCACCGCAAACTTTGATGTTTACGGGCTTTTTAAACTCCCTGGGATGGGCTTGGAATATTAGGTGTAAACCAGGCTGGCACTTGCAATTCCCATAATCCTGTCAATCCTCTCTGGTTCGCTTGACGTTGCAGAAAATACCAGCAGTAGCCTTGCGTTCTTCTCTACCGTCCTGTTCTTCCTGACCTCACCTTTCAATAGCGTCCCAACGGGTGTTTCATCCGTAATGGTTGGCGTTAGGGTAACCAGCGTTTCTTCAATAGGTGAAAATATATTGCTCGCCTCCCCAGCTTTGTAAAGTTGTGCTTTTACCGTGGCAGCAGAAATCACCTCGGGCGCCAGGGGAATGGCGTTGAAAAAAGCACTCAGGCTATTAATCTCAATAGCGAAAGGAACCGTAAAATAAAAGCCGCTAACATATCCCATCATATTTTCTATGTTTATTGTAGAGGTTAACGGCCCTGACATCTGTCCGCTGGATCCAAAACCGATAAAAGACAGTATGCCTGGAAGGCCATCCTGGGTCGTTGTCATCAAAATATGGTTTCCTGATGTAAAGAGGAGCATTTTTTCTGCTGATGCTATACCTGCAGGGCCCGTGGCTCCGGTCGCTCCAGTCGCTCCGTCAGCCCCGGCTGGGCCCGTTGCCCCAGTTGCCCCAGTCGCTCCAGCTGGGCCCGTGGCTCCAGTCGCTCCAGCTGGACCCGTGGCTCCGGTCGCTCCGTCAGCCCCGGCTGGACCCGTAGCTCCGGTCGCCCCAGTCGCCCCGTCAGCTCCGGCCAATCCCGTAGCCCCAGTCGCCCCAGCTGGACCCGTGGCTCCGGTTGCTCCGTCAGCCCCAGCTGGACCCGTGGCCCCGGTTGCTCCGTCAGCCCCGGCTAGACCCGTTGCCCCGGTCGCTCCAGTCGCTCCAGCTGGGCCCGTAACTCCAGTCGCTCCAGCTGGACCCGTGGCTCCGGTCGCTCCAGTTGCTCCAGCCGGGCCCGTGGCTCCATCAACCCCGGCTGCGCCCGTGACCCCGGTCGCTCCAGTCGCTCCAGCTGGACCCGTGGCTCCGGTTGCCCCGTCAGCCCCGGCTGGGCCCGTTGCCCCGGTCGCCCCAGTCGCTCCAGCTGGACCCGTGGCTCCGGTCGCTCCGGTCGCTCTGATTGGGCCTTCATCCCCTTGACACCCTTTCGGTCCTTGAGCTCCAATCGGGCCAACTTCACCCTGAATGCCCTGTGGGCCGGTTACGCCCTGCGGCCCCATGGCTCCGCTTGGGCCGGTAGGCCCTGCAGGACCAGGAATCCCTCTAGGCCCCGGAGGGCCGTCATCTCCCTGAGGACCCACAGGGCCCGCAGGACCCATAGGACCTGCAGGGCCCGCAGGGCCTATATCCCCTTTAGGACCTTCACAGCCGGGGTCACCTTTCGGCCCCATTTCGCCACGGACCCCCTGAATCCCTTGCATTCCCTGAGGGCCTGCGTAGCCTCTCGGGCCATCGCAGCCTCTCGGGCCTGTATTTCCGGTAGGTCCTATCGGTCCTGTATTTCCTCTGGGACCCCTTGCACCAGGAACGCCTGGAATACCCTGTGGGCCAACCGGACCTGGTTCCCCTCTGTCTCCCTTAGGACCGGGACACCCAGCATCCCCTCTGATACCTTGAGGACCTGCCGGTCCCTGGTCGCCTTTGGGGCCCATAGGGCCACGGAGGCAGCTTGAAGGTTGTTCCTGAGTCTGATTGCAATCACATGAATTATTTTGATTCATAAAATCACTTCCTTTTTGGAAAATATACTGAAAAATACCTTTTTCATAAAATATATTATGCATTGCCCAGAAATTTGCCACATTTTGTCAAACGCAAAAAGCCATAAGGTATCGAAATCCCATTTATTATAAAGATATGCCTGGGAAGCTATATTCCTTTTCCATTCTTGTAAATTCTATAAGATCCCCTCCTGGCCTATGCCCTCAAAAAAGCCGCAGCATTACACTGCGGCTAAAAAACGGCAACAAAATCCTGATGGTAAAAGTATGGTTTACTATCAGGCAGTTACATCTGGAATGCGAAATGCCGCGCAATCCCAGTGCATTTTTCGCTACTCTTATCTATGTTATCAATCATAATGTGCAAACCATCTGTCATTTGCTCCATGTTATCCTCTATCCCTGCCATGAAATCTAGGAATCCTTTTTCAGTATCTTCTGGAAGTCCTATCTCACTATTATTAGTGTATATAGATTTAACAATATCTACTTCTTTTTGAGTACTTAAAAAATCATTTACAGTCTTCCCAACAGGGGGCTATTACAACAAGAACCCATGCAAAACATGTTATTCAAATTGTTTCTTGATATCGGTTATATGCCATTCTTTTACATCAATCAGATTTTCCTGTTTACATTTTCTATTTTTCTGCCATCAGGGCATTTTCAACGGCTTTCTTTATGACGATGCTTGAATTTGTTGCCCCCGATACAGCGTCAACATCTATTTTCTGTTCTTCAACAATTCTGTCAGCAATAACTTCTGCGCGGCTTCCACGTCCGTTTTTATGTTCCAGAATATCAATTTCTGTAATCACTCCGTTTTGAACCGTTACTTCCACTTTGGCATACACAAAATCCACGTCATATCCTCCGGCATAAACTCCGTCGGGAACATCGGAAATATCTAAATTGCGGAACGTTGTTTCTTTTACTGCCCTTTTATAATCTGCCACACTTTTCAGATAAACCGCCGTAAAAATCAATACAAGAAGGAAAAGAAAAATTGCTGTAAACAACAGGATTTTTTTTCGGGATAATTTCACTCCAGGCACCTCCCAATCTTTCTTGTTATCCGCTTAGGCAATCTTTTCATATTCTTTGCATTTGCACAAACCACTTTTCCCATCGGTTTCATACCTGCGGTCTTGAAAAATCCGTCCATACTGCGGATTGCCCCTCTGCTCTGGCCGAATATCCAAGAAAAAGGCGCAGGAGTATTGCAGGAAGTCAAAATCATATATTGCTTCCCCCGTAAACGTGGTTTTGGAAATGTGTTTGTTT
>CAJUSO010000086.1 GCA_910588965.1 uncultured Lachnospiraceae bacterium
GTTTTTTTAATAAATTCTCAAAAAACACTTGACTTTTTATTAGCAGGCTTTCTTTAAATTTTGTTGAAACCTCATGAAACTTTTGTTTATTGTATCTTAATTTTTTTGTGTCCAAGTCTAAGAGGAACCTCCCACCCTCCCTTCTCTGAACTTTTTTCTATACAGAAAGCCTGCGCCAAATAGTAAGGATATTGCGCCTGCTATTGTATATAATGTTGTGCCTAGCCCACCTGTCTCGGGCAATTCATATAGACGGTATTTGTTGGTATAGGAAACTTCCTTCGTACCACCTTCGGATATTTCACCCTCAATGCTCAAATTATTATTTTTATCTACCTGGCCGTCGCCTTCTACCGTCGTATCAAGGTATACGACACCTTGGATTAAAATATCATTTCCACCTTTTTCTGTGACGGTATACTTCGTCCCTGCTGGCAGATATTTTATATCAATATATTCTCCATCCTTCAGCGTGAAATCTTCACCGTTTGCAATGGTTTCCCATGCAAGGATGCCTCCTCCGCCAGATATTACTTTACCATTCCTATCGTATTTGATATAAGCATAGTCGTCTTTTAACGCCCCATTCGGCCCCTGAAGCTTAAGGGTAAATATAAATTCCTTGTTTTCCATGATATCTTTCTGTTCTGGGGCTGGCTTAATACCCTGATAGAAGTCTTCTATACTAAACTCATTATTTCCTGATACGATTTTCACCGTTTTATCAACTTTCAGGTTGCCATAATCGCTATCCGTTTTCTCTGGCGTTAACGAAGATACCGATGGTAATGTAAACTGCATCCAGCAGGTAGAACCGGATTCTCCACGTTCTGTGTAGAAGAAGTTCAATGCAAACTTTTTGCTGTCAACATACCCACAGGTTGGAGGGTTCTCCACGCCGTTTGTATAGCAATCATCTGTGTGCCTGTGTATCTTCTCTTTTTCTTTGTCGATATAATCCCACAGGTCAAGGTATTCACCTACAGATGAATGGACACCGCCGATATCGCATACCAACTTGCCGTTGCCATCTCCATCCCCCAGGAATACCCACATGTCATCGTCACCGAAGAAGTAGTACTCCAATGGTCCTGTATAATCTGCAACCAACTCAAACTCTACCTTATAATGCATACCAAAGTAGCTGTTATGGTCTTGCCCATCATCACTCCACGCTAAGTCTCCAGTTGCTACTGCACTGCCACCACCAGAACCTGCCTGGCCAGAAAATTTATTACTCGTCCTCCTAACATAATCGCCAAACTTCATATCATGGCCGTTAGTCCCAAAGGATCCTGCTGAATCCATAGGCCAGAAGTTATTCGTCCAAATATGGTTGTGGACTGTGCTGTCATTCGGACTTGGATGGTTAAAAGAATTCAAATTCGAAGTACCACTTCCATTTACTGCTGTCAGAGTATGGGTATCGCCTACACGGTTGAACTTCAGGGAATACTCGTTTTTGTCATATGAAGTCTTCCCCGCAGCGCTGCCATCATTAAATAAGTTCGGCACAGACACTCCATCTGCATATTGAATCTTTCCGCCTACTAATGACGCAGCCAACCCAAAAGTACATCCCTTATAGCTTCCTGTTACGCTCGGATGACCATTTTGCGTACTATTATTCTTATTCAGCAGGTTGCCGCTCCACTTTTCATGCTGAAGCCCGGAACCTGTATTGGCATTTCCGAAAGCAAGCTTTGTACCAGAGCCTGTATAATTATCAGGGCTATTAATCCCCTGTTGGCCCGTACGCATATACCATATCCCTGTCCCTTGCGTACTAGTTGGTTTTCCACCGTTCCCAGACTGTGCTTCTCCTAGGCTTGCATAAATCTTTCCATCGCTGATGTCATAGTCATAAAATGCTGCCTCAAAATCTTTATCTTTTGCTGTGGTATCATACACTAAGCGGAGCGTTGCACCATCTCCAATGTATACATACGTCTCACCTTCTTGATTTCCACCAGACAACTCACGGTTTGTAAAATGGAGCTTTTCATCATACTTATAAATCTCCCAGTCTCCCGAATCAATGCTATCTGCTTCTTTACCTTCCTTCAGCACCCATACTTCTTTCAACTTATAAGAGGCATTTTCAACCAATGCGTTAATATAATTGATGGTAGGCGCCTTGTGGTATTCATATGGCCTTTCTTCATAAATCTCTGTCAGTTCCGTCTTGGTCTTTAATTTCCCCGTCTGGGTATCTACATATAACTTCCGAATTGCATTCCCATTTGGGCTATTATCCAGGCCTTTTCCATTACCTGGCAGCTTACCGCCGTCTGTATCAATAACAGGAAGTTCATTCGTATTGCCTTTCTCATCAAGTGTGACCTTTAATCCATCGTTATTATAAGCCACCTTTTCGAGGTTTGCATAATACTGCACGGTAAACTTCGGGTTGGGCTGCCCAGATGCCTGGGCTGCAAACATTGTTATCTCCGAATCCAACTCCATCCGCATTGTCTTTGCTTTTGACTGGATAATTTCGCTGGAACTGGTTCTGGTTTCTGCAACATCTTTTATCTTTACCTCTTCCAAAATATCAGATACAACAATGTCAATCTCAACATTCCCTCTGTTTTTCAGTTCTGTTACAGCCTCGTCGGAGGAATCTTCTGATACATTTTCCGACGCTGTATTGCCCAAACTCTTTGTCGGGGTCATTTCCAATGTAACCTTGCACTCTGATAAATCAAGGGATTCACCCATGTATTCCAAAGAGTAATCAAATGCTTTCGCCAGGAACACTTCCCTGCTGCTGTTTCTCTTTTTGGCATGTTCTGCAAGCGCCTTGTAAATTTCCTTATTTTCCTCAGATTTATTGTCCAGTTCCTTTACTTCAAATTTAAGCTTATTTACAGATACCCCATCCTTATTAGAAGCATCGCTGCCTTCTGGCTCTGTAGCTGGCTGGTTGGGTTCCGTCCCTGCTGGTTCCTGCGGCTGGCCAGACGCTTCCATGTCCTGGCTGTCCCCATCTGATTCCGTCCCCTCTGATGTATCCTGTCCGTCTGCAGCCGTCTGATCTTCTGGCTGGCTTCCCTCTTCCATACCAGTGCCTTCAGCAGAATCCTCTCCCCCTACTTCTTGTTCGGAACTCTCGGTGGATTCCTCTTCCCCCTCCTCTTGTTCAGAACTCTCGGTAGATTCCTCTTCATCTTGCGCATCCTGCCCGGAATCTTCTCCTTCTGGAACTGTACCTTCTTCCGCAGAACTATTATCGCCTTCTACCTCGTCCTGGCCATTGTCTGATACCTCTCCCTTTTCTCCATCGGTATCTGTATCATCCCCTGCCATCGGCGGCTCTACGCCTTCTGGCAATGGGATTTCGCCTTCAATATGGAACACCATCTTGAACTCGCCTTTATTCTGCGTAAAGCTTTCATTGAGATAGAATGCTCCAGGTCCCTCTTCACCGTTCCGCGGTGCAATCAGCTGGCCGGAGGTATCATCCTCTCCCCCATACCCGATTGCAATTTCGGAAAACCCGTTCATTTCAAAAGTCGTTGTATCGCTTTCTGCTTTACTGCCTTCCAGCTTTTCAGTACCTTCTGCACCGAAATGGACAATTGTCATCGGCGTGCCTTCCGGCAGCCCATCTGCCCCTAAGAACTGCACCGTAAGCCTTACCGGGCTCTGCGGTTCAATCTCTTCCTCTCCTATATAGAAGCCTACCTTGAGCAGGGCTTTCATCGTAGCATTTTTGTCGTCTAAATTCTGCTTGAACTCTGCCTCGCGTTCTGCATAATGGGCTTCATCGCTTTCTGCTGTTATCTGCTCCGCCCTAAATTCTGCCTCTTCCGGGATGTTGGCATCCTCTTTATATTCAGCGGTTACCTTGAAGCCTTCGCCTTCAAATGTCTTTGTGATAAGGCCTTCTGCCTCACCTAGGCCTGATTCCTCTATCCCATCCCATCCTGTCTGGGCTGCTTCCTGACTGCCGTCCTCTGCCGGGGTCTGGTCTGGGTTTCCTGCCGGCTCCTCCACCGGGTTCAGGTCTGTCCCGTCCAGGACTTCATGGATTTCAATGCATCCTGATTCTTCTGTATGGGTATGTTCCTCCACCTGCAGCTTCCCACAGATGCGGCGGACCTCTATCCTGCCTTCGGGGACTTCCTTATTTGCCGTCCCTGCCAGTACTTCCTGGGCTATCCCTGTGTTACCTGCCGGATCCTGCACAACTTCCTGGCCGTCTGGGGTAACCAGTACCTTCTCATAGCACCCATCCCCATGGATGTGTACCTCTATCTCCGGCTTCTGGCACACCAGAACCTGCTGTGCCTGGCTGCACGCTTCTGAATGCTGATGCCCCTCGGATTCCTCCTGCTGGCATACGAGCGTCTCGTTCCATCCATAACATTCATCTGCATGGGTATGCTCTTCTATCCCGCATGCAGGTGTGCCGTCTTCTCCCTGGCACTCCTCTGTATGGGTATGCTCTTCCGCCTGGCAGGCCAGTTCGCCCTGCTCCTTGGTATAGCATCCCTCTGTATGCTGGTGACCCTCGGATTCTTCCACGCCGCATGCCAAGCCTTCCTGTGCCTGGTAGCAGCCTTCCGTATGCTGGTGCGCTTCCACCTCCGGCAGCGTGCATACAAGGCTGCCGCCGTCCTGGCTGTAGCAGTCATCGTTGTGCTTATGCACCGCGTAGTCCGCATACCCGCATATTATGTTCTTCTCCTGGTCGTAGCAGGCCTCTGCGTGCTGGTGCACTTGCAGCTTGCAGCTTAGTACCCGCTCGTCATGGGTCATCGCCCTGCCCCGCATCTTCAGCGCCGCCGTCGTGGCGAATCCCACCACCACCGCCAGGCATACGAACACCGCCAGCCACCTCTTATACCTTTTTTTGTCCTGCAAGAATCTTGCTATCTGTTTTAAAATCGGAGATTCCATAATGCTGCCTCCCTCCTCGTGTCCCGCATCCTCTATCCTTTCCACTGCCGGCGCCCCAAGCCCTTGCCTGCCCGGCGCCCGGCTAATCCACCAGGCCCAGCCCCGACAGCGGCCATACCCGGAATAATATCTTCCCCACCACCATGTCGTTGCTCACGCATCCGACCGACGTGTTCCTGCTGTCTATGCTCACCGCGCGGTGGTCGCCCATCACAAAGCACTTCCCGTCCGGCACCTGGTAAGGCAGGTCTATGTTGCACTCGCCCAGCGCCTTCTCACTGATGTACGGCTCATCCAGCTGCTCTTCGTTGACGTATACGTTGCCTTCCTCATCTATGTCCACCCAATCCCCTGCGCTTGCTATCACACGCTTGATTAAGATGTTGTTGTTGTAGTAGAAGGCAATCACGTCGCCCGTGCTGTACTTCGAGCCGTTCACCGCCACCACGATATCCTCGTCCTGCAGCGTGTCTGTCATCGACGTCCCGCTAATCTGCAGTACCGGGAGTAGCAGTACCGCGATGAGCACCGCCACCGCAGCTACTACCAGCAGTGAGAATACTGTGCTCCGAAGCACCCTGCTGTAGCTGTTCCTGTACTGTTCCTTCTTAAGCTCCGCCTCAAGCACTTCCACGCTCGGGACTGCCAAGCCTTTTGTTGCTGTCTCCTTCTGCGGCATCATACTCCGGACCTCCTATCTCCCTGGCCGCCAGCCTGGGGCGCTGCCCCTGCCTGGCACCTAAGCCTGATGTTGTATAAGTACTGCCCTGCCGCCTGCTGCGCCGCCCCGTGTAGGCCATTCAGCCTCACGGCTGCGCCTGCAACGGTGCCTGCGCGCCCCAACTCGCCGCGCCTAGCCTCCCGCCAGGCTGCAATCTCGCCCTCAAGCTGCTGTATCCGGCCCTCCTTAGCGTCGAGCCTGCCCTGCAGCCTGCCCCTCAGGGCGTCCTTGTCACCGAGCCTCGCCTCCAGGCGTTGGTTGCTCTCTTCAAGCTGCCGTGCCTGCTGGTCCGCGTCGCTATGCTCCGCCTGCAGCTGGGCTACTTCCCTGCTCTGTTCCAGTAATAGCTGAAGAAGCTCCTGCCGCCTTAGTTTCTGTAATTCCTTACCAGTCATATTGCGCCTCTTTCCAGGTGTCCAACAATTACCCCATAATGCCCGTTATGAGGTATTTGTGATTTTGTTTACCTATTATATTATATCGCTTTTGGAACTGCAATAGATAAGATAACCAATTCCCGGATTGCACAAGCTGCTGAACCTGTCATTATACAAACGCATAATGCCTTATTTCCTTAACCTGGATAAAGTATATCAAATCAATAGTCAAAGGATGCGTCAAAATATTGGGAAAAAAGAGGTTGTTTTTGGCTTTTTCCAATTTGTGGGGACGTATCAGCCAATCTGGCATTGATACAGCCTCATTTAACTCCCTCCGCCTGGCTTTTCCTTCTTGTGCCGGTTCTTCCCCCATCTTAGGCTGCGGAACAGTCCTTTCTGCCTGGCCCCATCCGTCTCTGCCGTATGCGCCCCGGCTGCCGGCCAGTCGGCTAACGCCGCCTCGTCCGGCCAAAGGTCCTGGGCTGCTTCCTGGCTTTGTTGCCCTGAAGGCATTTCATCCGGCCAGGGTTCCTCCTCCTTGGTCTTTGGCTGCTGCAGTTTCGCTTCTTCATGTGTCTCTTTTTCTTTATCGGTAGTTTTCCTATCAGACTTAAGTGGTTTCGCTTCTTCTTTTTCTAGTTCTACGGCTGGCATGGAACCTTCTGCCTTAATAGGCGCCGGCTTTGCCGCACGCTTTTTCTTCCTGGACAAAGGTTTATGCTCTGGCCTTTTGGGGAGGGATTCACAATCTGGGGGAAGTTCCCCGCTCAAATACCGTTCCGCTTCCTTCTGGGCCGCCTCGAAAATCCCCATTATCTCCTTGGCCGCCTCTATCAAAGAACCCGTCTCTTCTATCTCTATCCATTGATCTGCCTGGAGGGCAGCCATTTCTTCTTCAAGTTCACGGATATAGGCGTCACTCTCATCTAACTCTTTCTTAATCAGTTCAATCCCGGCGTCACTTTCATCCAGCTTCACCTTTAAGGCATCGTTTTCTGCCTGGAGCAGGCCCAATTTCTCTATTTTCTTCTCCAAATCCTCATGCAGGCTGGCCACCTCCGCGCCCTGTGCCAACAGCAATTGG
>CAJUSO010000087.1 GCA_910588965.1 uncultured Lachnospiraceae bacterium
GGATAACAGTAGATTATCCTTCAGATATGACATCTGTTTAAGATATATACATAAGTATAGAAACTAAAATTTTCCTAAATTAAATCACAAAAGTATTCCAAAGCTCACTAATTTTATAAAACCAAACAAAAGAACCCTACTTTATGTTATAATGCAACCTATAATATAAACTTACAAAACAATCATCCAAATAACAGATGAAAAACAAACTCTAAAAAATAGAACTTAGAACAAGAAGGGAAGGATTTAATAGAAAATCATAGTACAGGAAACCCAGGAAGAAGGTTTAAAGGAAATATTGGGATTATTTTTGTGCCTGTATGAGGAATCCGTTCCTGAACAGTCCGATTGGATTGCCTACTGAATATATAGAAGGATATTCTAGAAGATGGCATCCGTCACCTGATTGTGAATGAAATAGGTGGAATAATCGTGTATTCCTGTGTATGTGTCGTTATTCCAAGCCTGACAAGGAATGTACATCCTTATGCTTTTATGGAGATTCTTGTTACCCATACGGATTCTAGAGGACAGGGTTTGGCGGCGGAGTGTTTGGGATATGCCAAACAGATAGCACAGCAGTGGAACTGTAATAAGATGATGCTTCTGACAGGAAGCAAAGAGAAGGCAACGCTGGGTTTTTAAGGTTATGCCGGGTGCTATCTCACAGATAAAACGGCGAGTATCCAACGGCTGGAGTGAGGGGATGTTGAGGATTGCTGGATGCAGTATTGACGGAGGAGGGAAAATGAAGATAACGATGTTAGGGACAGGGCATGCAACGGTTACAGAATGCTATAATACTTGTTTCGTGTTTCAGGAAGAAGCGGCATGTCCTAGGGAATATTTTCTTGTTGATGGCGGTGGAGGCAATGCTTTATTGAAACAGTTCCGTGGAGCAGGGATTGATTGGAAGGATATAGGGAAAGTCTTTGTGACGCATAAGCATTTAGACCATCTTATGGGGATTATCTGGCTGATTAGGATGACAGGCACACATATGAGCCGGGGGCAGTATGAAGGGAATCTGGTCATTTATGCGCATGGGGAACTGATTGCAATGATACGAAAGATAGCAAAAATGCTCCTTCAGGAAAAGGAGGTTATTTTCCTGGGGAAACGTATTTTCCTGGAAACAGTCCAGGATAAAGAGTGTAGGACTATCTTGGGGAAAGAGGTTACCTTTTTCGATATCCATTCCACCAAAGCAAAACAATATGGTTTTTCCATGGATTTGGGGGGAGGCAAAAGGCTGGCCTGCCTGGGGGATGAGCCATACCATGGAAACACATCCCAGTATGTGAAAAACAGCGAATGGCTGCTTCATGAGGCTTTCTGCCTGTATACGCAGGCAGATTTGTTTAAGCCATATGAAAAGCACCATTCTACGGTGAAGGAGGCCTGCCAAACAGCACAGGCAATGCATGTTAAAAACCTTATTCTTTACCATACGGAGGACAGCAATTTGCAGAACCGTAAGCAAGCCTATCTGGCAGAGGGCAGAAAATACTATCATGGCAACCTCTTTGTGCCAGACGATTTGGAAGTGATTGAATTGTAAAACCGCACCGCGCAGTTTTGGTTCTGCGGATCGTGAGGGGATCCGCAATGTTTACATGGCTATTTGCAGATTGTGCTTGGGCTCAATCGCCCCACTGTTATACATGGCAGCAAAGGGGCTTGTCTTTGCCCCTCTGCGCCTATGTGTTTGGAACGTATAAGGGATATGGATTGCAGCCGTTGTGCTGCAGGTTCGGATTCAGGCTTGCCTGCTGGCAGAGCCGCTGCCAGCCATCTATGAAAGGCAAGGTTCTATTAAAGGCAAATCTGGAAGTCCTTCCGGGGATGTTTTGTGGCAAGGATATCCCGTTGCTTGGACATTGCCACATGGGTATAGAGCTCTGTAATGTGGATGGAACTATGCCCCAGTATTTCCTGGATATAGCGGATGTCGACATCTGCCTCCAATAAGCAGGTGGCGAAGGTATGGCGGAACATATGGGGGGTGATATGCAAATCTATGGCAGCCAGGGAGGTATATTTGTTAATCATCCGGCGGACGGACTGGTCTGACAGGGCATGGCCCCAATGGTTGGCAAAGAAATGGCTGCAGGCTTGTATTTCAGATGAAAACGCACATTTGTAATCTGTTAAAACACGTATCACATCATCATTTCCAATCTGCACCTTCCGTTCCTTGGAGCCTTTCCCAAAGATTAGGATGCTTTTATCTGCCAGGCTTACGCTGCTGTCTTTCAGGGAGCAGAGTTCAGAAATCCTCATCCCAGTGGCGAAAAGCAGCTCAATCACAGCAATGTCCCGGAGGGTGTTTTTCTTTTGGAGCGCTGTTTTTGCATTTGTGTGCTGTTTGTAGATGGCGGATAAAAGTTCCTGCACGGTGTGCAGCGGGATGGTCTTGGGCAGGGTGGCTGCCCCGCGGAATTTGATCTGCATTTTATGGAAGGGGTTCTGCACAATGATTTCTTTGTATTCCAAGTAGCGGAACAGTGATTTTATGGAGGCAATTTTCCGTTTGACAGTCTTGGGCTTGTACTTTTGGTGCAGGCTGGCGATGAAGCCTTCCAATGTGTGGTGGGTTATCTCCGGGATGGATGCGCCTGCCATTCCTGCCTGGAACTGTGCCAAGTCAATGCGGTATGCCTTGAGTGTTTTCGCATCCAGGCGTTTTTGGCAGCGGCAGTATTCTAAATAGTGAGCCATGTGTGTCTGTAAATCGTTCATGATGCATTCTCCTTTTCTTGTATAGTAACTATATCGTACATGGATTTTAGGAATTATGCATCTAACTTTTTGAAAGAAATTAAATTCTTTTCTGGTTTTTCGGTTTCCTCAATGTGGGGTTAGGGAAATAAGGGGGCATCTCTTGCAAGATTCCTTAAATTCTATGCAACTTGTTCCTCTAAGAGGGGCAGGATAAGCTTGCTGCAGATGGAATTAATACCATTTCAATATACATGGTATCTGTTATCGTTTCACTTAACCTTAAGCAGGCCATTTATTTCCTGGTTTGGGAATGCATCTGGTTTTGGCAGTTACACTTGTTTCCTTGGCAATAGCATATTCCTAGTGGGGCTGTTTTTGATAATCTTTGGTGGGGACGGTTATGGTATAAATCTTTTTTTGCGGCACGCTTGGAAGTATTTAAACGAAGTTCTTTCTAGACCCATCTTGTAAGATATCCGCTTGGAAGGGAAGCTTTGAAATTAATGCTTGCAATCTGGGATGGCAGCATTTAAAATACAGGGTGTAAGCTTTCGCCCAGCCATTCATTTTGCGGTAAGGGTAAATGCTTAGGGATGCAGATTATTTCATTGGAAACCAGAAGAAGACAGAGGGAAGGAGAGTTACCCATGAGACAAGACATAATCATTATATTGGATTTGGGAAGTACACAAAATACGGTACTGGCCCGTGAAATCCGCAGCCTTGGCGTATACAGCGAGATTTATCCCCATGATATTACGGCAGAAGAAATAAAAGCCCTGGAAAATGTAAAAGGCATCCTGCTGAACGGAGGCGAGAACCGTGTGGTAGATGGGCAGGCGGTGGAAATCAGGCCGGAAATCTATGGTTTAGGCTATCCAATGCTTTCTATCGACTATCCCCAGTCAAAATGTGAGAAACAGCTAAATACCCTTCCAGACAGGAAGGCTCTGGAGAAGTTCTTATTTGAAGACTGCAAGGCTACTGCAAATTGGAACATGAAGAATTTTATCGAGGATCAGGTGGAATTAATCCGGCGGCAGGTTGGGGACCGGAAGGTACTCCTTGCACTCTCTGGCGGTGTGGATTCTTCTGTTGTTGCGGCCATGCTCATAAAGGCAATCGGCCAGCAGCTTGTATGCGTCCATGTAAACCATGGCCTGATGCGTAAAAATGAATCAGAAAGCGTGATAAAAGTATTCCGTGATGAACTCCATGCAAACCTTATTTATGTGGACGCTGTGGAACGTTTCCTCGGGAAGCTTGAAAATGTGGATGACCCGGAGGAAAAACGCAAAATTATTGGCAGTGAATTTATCCGGGTATTTGAAGAAGAGGCTAGGAAGCTAGAAGGGATTGATTTCCTGGGGCAGGGGACTATCTATCCAGACATCATTGAGAGCGGGACAAAGACGGCGAAGATGGTAAAATCCCATCATAATGTAGGAGGCCTTCCAGAAGATTTGAAATTTGAACTAGTGGAGCCGCTGAAGCAGCTATTTAAAGATGAAGTGCGTGCCTGCGGCGTGGAACTGGGGCTTCCGCATGACATGGTATACCGGCAGCCATTCCCAGGACCAGGGCTTGGCGTAAGGTGCCTTGGGGCGATTACAAGGGACAGGCTGGAAGCAGTCCGGGAATCTGACGCAATCCTCCGGGAGGAATTTGCCAAGGCAGGGCTGGATAAAAAGGTATGGCAGTATTTTACGGTAGTGCCAGATTTCAAATCGGTTGGTATGAAAAATAATGCCCGGGTATTTGAGTATATGGTAATTATACGTGCCGTAAATACAGTAGACGCAATGACAGCATCTATTGAAAAGGTGGATTGGGAAGTTTTAGAAAAAGTCACAAACCGTATATTGGCAGAGGTAGAGAATGTTAACCGGGTGTGTTATGATATGAGCCCGAAACCTCCAGCTACTATAGAGTTCGAATAAACAAAAATACTTAGTAAATCCAGTGCTTATGCGGGTTTTCGGGCTTTGGAAAGGTCTTTTGATAACAAATTGATAACAGTCGTTTGAGTGCGA
>CAJUSO010000088.1 GCA_910588965.1 uncultured Lachnospiraceae bacterium
CCATAATCTCATCCCGCCATGCGGCCTTCTGCCCTTCCTCCACCTGGCCTCCAAACGAAGCCGCGGGAGTCCCTTCTTCCGGGGAATAGGCAAACGCACCCAGCCGGTCAAATTCCATCTCATTCAGGAAATACATCAGTTCCTCGTGCATTTCCTGGGTTTCCCCTGGGAAGCCGCTGATTAATGTGGTACGCAGGGCAATGTCTGGGATTTCCTCTTTTAAATGGGAAATCTTGGCTACAAGCTCTTCCTTCGTGGTACGCCGGCCCATCCGTTTTAAAATCCCATCGTTGACATGCTGGATTGGCATATCCAGGTAATGGCAGACCTTGGGGTTACGCTTTATGGCGTCAATCAGTTCCTGGTAAATCTCCTCCGGGTAGCAATACATAATCCGGATCCAATACAGGCCTGGAACCTGGCCTAATGCATCCAGCAGCTTGTGCAGGGATTTTTCCCCATAGAGGTCTATGCCGTAAAGCGTCGTCTCCTGTGCCACCAGAATCAGTTCCCGGACGCCTTGGCTGGCCAGTTCCTTAGCCTGGCTTATCAGTTCCTCCATCGGCACGCTGCGGTAACGCCCCCGTATTTTTGGGATGATGCAGTAGGTGCAGTTCTTGTTGCAGCCTTCCGCAATCTTAAGATGGGCATAATGCCCCCCTGTGGTCAGGGAACGCTTCGCCTCCATCTGGGGCAGGCCTTCTAGGGCATGGTAAGACTCATACCGCTTCCCATTGGCCGCCGCTTCCAGGGCTTCTACGATTTCCCCATAGGAATTGGTCCCTATAACCGCATCCACCTGGGGGATTTCTTTTATAATCTCATCCCGGTAACGCTGTGCCAGGCAGCCGGCCACAAGCAGCGCCTTGCAGGTCCCGGCGTCCTTATAGGCCGCCATCTCCAGGATAGCCTGTATGCTCTCTTCCTTGGCGTCATTGATAAAACAGCAGCTGTTGATGATAATGGCCTCTGCGTGCTCTTCTTCATTGGTAAAGGTGTGCCCTGCCTTCCCCAACGCGCCAATCATAAATTCCGTGTCCACCAGGTTTTTATCACAGCCCAAGGAAACGAATAAAATTTCCATGCCATCCTCCCTTCTGCGAATGCAGGCAGCTGAATGCCAATACAAACAAAGATTACCACACAATCCCAGAACTTGATTGGAACCATGTGGTAAAAAAAGTCCTTATTCTTCTGTTTCTTCTTCCCCTACAATTTTCACCTTGCCCCCATAGAGTTCCTCCACTGCAATGGAAAAAGGCTTCTTATGGGAAGCGTTTTCAATCAAGGGATCTTCCCCCCCAATAATCTGCCTTGCCCGCTTGGCCGTGGCCAGGACAATGGAATAGCGGCTGTTCACTACAGGCTCATCCCCTGTCTCAACCCCACTGTTCACTACCTTAATCAAGTCTGTGTAAGATGGATGCAGCATCATAATATCATTCTCCTTTCGCAAAAGCCAAAAGCCCTGCCCTTATAGTCTCAATCAAAGATCCATTCCTCGCCACCCGGGCGTGTTCGTTCTGTATAATCCCATGCACTTCCTGCACGCATTCCTCCAGCTGGTCATTGACAACCAGATAGTCATAAGCTTCTACACCCTGGGCTTCCTGCCATGCCCTGCCCAGCCGGGAAGCTACTACGGATGCTTCCTCCGTGCCCCTGCCCAGCAGGCGCCTTTTCAGTTCCTCCGCGCTGGGGGGCGTCACAAACAGCAAAAGAGTGTCCGGGAAGGCCTCCTTGACCTTCAGTGCGCCCTGGATTTCAATTTCCAGTATCACGTCCTTCCCAAGCCCTAGCTGCTGGGACACATATTCCTTGGGGGTCCCGTAGAAATGATTGACATATTGGGCGTATTCAATCAGTTCCTGCCTGTCAATCATAGATTCAAACTCTTCCTTAGACACAAAAAAGTATTCCTTCCCATGGCGTTCCCCTGGCCTGGGCGCCCTTGTGGTAGCGGAAATACTCAGCGCGTAAGTATCCGGGTGCTCCTCTAAGAGCCGGTTCATAATGGTCCCCTTGCCAGAACCTGAAAACCCGGAAACTACCGTTAAGATACCCTTTTCCCTGTCCATTGCTTCCCTCCCTCTTATGCCTTCCTGTCCTGCCTACTCTATATTCTGGATCTGCTCACGTACCTTTTCAATCTCTGTCTTCAGGCTGATGGCAATCTCCGAAACGGTGATGTCATTCGCCTTCGAGAGGATGGTATTTGCCTCCCGGTTCATCTCCTGGGCGAGGAAATCCAGCCTCCTGCCAACACTGCCCCCCTGCTGCAGGGTATCCCAGGTGCTCTGGATATGGCTTTTGAGGCGGACGGTTTCCTCATCCGTGCAGATTTTATCTGCAAACACCACCACCTCGGCCAATATCCTGCCTTCCTCTATCTTATTCTCTTCTAAGAGCTCTTTTACTTTATCCGTCAGCTTATTGCGGTATTCCTCTACGATGTCCGGGGAGCGCTGCTCAATCTGCCCCACATAGCCCTGCATAAGCCCCAGCTTGCCCAGAAGATCTTCCTTCAGCTGCATACCTTCCTGTGCCCGGGCTTCCACAAACTGCCCTGCTGCCCCACGCACGGCCTGTTCCAAGATGCCCCATACTTCCTCTTCGTCAATTGCCCTGGCTTCCATGGCAAAGACCTCCGGGAACCTGGAAAGCCCGGCAGCGTCCAGGCCAAGGGGCAGGGAAAAGGCCTCCGCTATTTTCCTCATTTGCCCTACATATTCTGCCGCCAGGCCTTCATTGTATTTTAAGTCTGCCTGCCTTTCTGACATATCTTCATATGTGATGTATACATCTACCTTCCCACGCTGGATATACGTCTTCAAAAGGCTGCGGATAGCGCTTTCGAAAGTATTCAGCTTCTTTGGCATCTTAATGGTGATATCCAGATACCGATGGTTCACCGACTTCATTTCCACGGTCACGCGGTGGGACTCGTCCGACATCTCACAGCGGCCAAAGCCGGTCATGCTCTTAATCATACATGCCTCCCATTCTTGGCCTGTAAAGCCTTCACTACCAGGGCGCGCCAAAAAGGCATTTTCCCGCCGGCACGCCTTAGTGCATAGATAAATATATTATAAAACAACTGGAAGGATTAGTCAAATATTTCTTTTAATCTTTCATGATAACATGATTTGCCAAATATTTTACGTCAGGATTATCCAAAGTTACTTTTTGTTTCGGACGGTTTAGAGATATCAGTATTTTGTTGGAACTGCTGTTCAAGCACACGATAGATTTTGAGCACATCAGGAAAAATAACCTTTGCACCACGTTTGGCCATAGCCAAAACATGACGTGCATTTTTCTCTATATCAGCGGCTATTCTGTCATCAATTCTAATGGGACAGTTATTTTTATCCATGTATGCAGTCAAATATTTTCTTGTTGCAGGGCACATATTCTGGATTAGGAACGCTGTATCCCTTCCAAGAACTGTACCGAAACGAATGGTATGGCAATGTCCATATTTATTGATTTTATCTTGTTCGATCCGCTTGAATTTCTCAACTCATGACGAAATTGGAACAACCCAATAAATGTCAGATATTTTAGTATCTTCAAATGCAAAAAAGCACGGACGGCTATGCGGCATTCCATTAATAATATCTTTATTTTGCATAAGTTTGTCATCTGGAAAATCACGGTAATACTGATCTGAAAGAAAAAACAACTGAGCCTGTGGCATAAAAAATCTCCTGTATACTGTATAAAAGTAATGCCCTGCTTTCTGGCAGGGCATTACAAACATTTTAATCCCGAACATTTATAAGCCGCATATCGGGGAGCGAACACTATTTGTTATCCTGACCACTTATAAGCCGCATATCAGGGAGCGAACACTATTTTGGGGAGAATCGCATCCTCCTTATGATAGTATTATACGAGCAAAAACATTCTATGTCAATCACACTTTGAAAAATTCTCAGAATAAACGCATGAACGGATACTCTCTAATTGCCATCCAATTATTTGGTGAG
>CAJUSO010000089.1 GCA_910588965.1 uncultured Lachnospiraceae bacterium
TCGGAATCACTGGTTTTCAAGACCAGCTCCTTAAACCACTCGGACACCTCTCCGTATTTTCTTGCCCTCAACAGTGCATTCATGATTTTAGCAAAATATTCCCTGTCTGTCAATAGTATTTTTTAAATTTTTTTAATTTTTTTCACATAACGCCTTGGCTATCAGGAAATCCTCCTGTGTTGTAATCTTTATATTCCTATAAGACCCCTCCACCAACTTCACTTTTTGGCTGCGTACCACTTCCAAAACCATAGCGTCATCTGTCACCGCAAGAGGCTCTCCCTGTGCCATACGGTTCAGCAGTTCCCCATAAGCTTGGTATATAAGGGGGAAGGAAAAAGCCTGGGGCGTCTGTACCTGCCAGACATTTTTCCGTTCCGGGGTCTCTTTAGCAAAGAACTGCTCATCTGCAATTTTAACCGTGTCTTTGGCGGGCATCGCCGCTACGCAGGCCTGGTATCCCTTTGCACCTTCTGCACACCGTGTTATAACTTCCCCATCTACAAAGGGGCGGGCGCCATCATGTATCAGGACATAGTCTGGGGGCGGTTCCTGCCGTCCCAGCTCCCTAAGCCCCAAAAATACGGAATGGTAACGTTCCTGCCCGCCCTCAATAACAGCGGATACTTTCGTAATGCCGTATTTTCCCACAATCTCTGACTGGCAAAAATGGATATCCTCCCTCTGGGTAACCAGGACAATATCCTCCACCATGCTTTGCTGGAAAGCCATAAGGGAATAATAGAGCACTGGCTTCCCCTCCAACATCAGGTATTGTTTCGGCACCGTGCTGTGCATGCGGGATCCTTTCCCTGCCGACAGGACAATTGCCGCATATTTCTTATGTTCCATAAAACATCCTCCAAACCCATGATACCTGCCTGCTGCCCACACAGCCGATAGCATGGGACGCTAAGGCCCCATCCTACCTTACACTGCCGCCGGCTGCCGCTTAGCCGATGGCTCGGGGCGCTAAGGCTTATCCTTCCTACGCTACCTCGGGCTGGCCGCTTAGCCGATGGCTCGGGGCGCTAAGGCTCCATCCTTCCTACGCTACCTCGGGCTGGCCGCTTAGCCGATGGCTTGGGACGCTAAGACCCTCTCCTACCTTACGTTACTGTAGGCTACCCGCCTAGCCGAAGGTTCGGCACGGCATTCAAATCCCAGCCATCCCGCTTTCCCGCCAGATATTCATAATATGCCGCTGTGCCAATCATAGCCGCATTATCCGTACAGAAGATAGGGGAAGGAGAATAAAATGCTATGCCTTTTTGCCGGCAGGCTTCCTGCATACCGCTGCAAAGAGCCTTATTCGCAGCCACGCCTCCCGCTATAGCCATCTTGCCAATGCCACACTCCTCTGCCGCCGCCATAGCATGTTCCACCAGCACATCTGTCACCGCTTTCTGGAAGGATGCCGCAATATCCGCCTCAACAATAGGAATGCCCTTCATACGGCATCCATTGATATAATTTAAAACCGCAGACTTGACGCCGCTAAAGCTGAAATCATAGGGATTGCCCGCAACCTTCGCCCTGGGGAACAGGATGGCATCAGGATTGCCCGCCCGGGCAGCCTCCTCCACCTTAGGCCCTCCAGGGTATCCCAAACCGATGGCACGGGCCACTTTGTCAAAGGCCTCTCCTGCCGCATCGTCCCTGGTACACCCCAATATCTCATAGGAGCCATACCCTGCCACCTTTACCAGATGGGTATGGCCGCCAGATACGACCAGGCATAAAAAGGGAGGTTCTAACTCTTTGTTCTCAATATAGTTGGCATTGATGTGGCCTTCTATATGATGGACGCCAATCAAGGGCTTCTTTGCGGCATAAGCAACCGCCTTCGCCTCTGCCACCCCTACCAGCAACGCGCCCACAAGGCCCGGCCCATAGGTAACGGCAATGGCGTCCATGTCTTCTAATGCCATCTGTGCTTCCGCCAACGCCCTTTCGATAACCTGGTTGATTTTTTCTATATGCTTCCTGGACGCAAGTTCCGGCACCACGCCCCCATAAAGCGTATGCAATGCAATTTGGGATGAAATGATATTTGACAACACTTCCCTGCCATTCCTCACAACAGCGGCAGCTGTCTCATCACAGGAAGTCTCAATGGCCAGGATCACTACGTCTTCTTGTCTGCCTTCCATGTCCTTTTCCTTTCTAAGCCATATCTGGGTTAAAGCTGGTAAAAATCCAGGATCCGCCAGCGGCCGCCTTCATCCTTACGCAAGATATAAGTCTGCGTGGAACGGCCGGCGCCCTTCCCTTTCATAGAATAGGTAACGTCTATATAGGCGCATTCCCGCCCCTCTATCGTCTTCTCTATCACCTCGTTGCTGCCGTCCATGCTGATGCTGTAGATGCTCCCCTTTTCTTTGGTAAACTGGGCAATGTCGGCTTTCACTGATTCCAGGTATATATCTTGGGGATTTGCCTCCTTCAGCTCCTCGTCCATCAGCTTCCAGGCCTGCCCTGCTATTTTTTCCAGCTGCTCATCGGTGTAATCCTTGCTGTAATAGCATTTCAGGATGCTGTTATAAAACTTCACTACGCCCCTTGCCGTCTTAGGGTAAGCATTTTCCAAATCCTGGGTGATAATCTTATCCGCCTCTGACAGTATCTTTTCTTTGCCAGAGCCCCGATGCGACAGATAATAATAATACCCCAGGCAGAGGGCGGCACATAAGACCATTATAACTGCTGTCTTCAGATGTTTCATGGAAATTTCCCTCCTCTTGCTCTCCATACCTGCGGCCGGCACAGCATTATCCCCCACAGGGATAATCCAGCTCCACGGTTTTCCCATCTTTGCCCAGCCTGGCGTTGGGGAAAATCTTCTGGACCTCTCCCATATAGTCTTCTGCCCGCACCAGCGATGGGCTGAAATGGGTCAGCCACATCTCGCTGACGCCTGCATCCCTTGCCACCTCTGCCGCTTCATAAAATGTCATATGCTTGTATTGCCTTGCCTTTGCCGCTTTTTCTTTTTCAGCATACATGCCTTCTATGATTAATAAATCGGCATTTCTAGCATTTTCCATAATAGCCGGCACAGGCCTCGTATCCGTACAGTAAGCTACCTTTATCCCCCTCCGGGGCGGCCCCAGCACCATATCTGGGGTGTATAATCTGCCGTCAAACTCCAAAGCTTCCCCCTTTTGCAGCCTGCTCCAGCAGTTCACGGGAATCCCAAGGGCTTTGGCCTGCCCCACCTGGAACTCCCCAGCCCTTGGGATCTCAATGGCATATCCATAACATAAGATATTATGGCTGACTTTAAACGCCGTAATGTGGTATCCCTGGATTTCCAGCCGTTCCACTGGCTGGGACAGTTCCACGAACTGGAGCGGGAATGGAAGTTCCGGGGCAATGGTGCAAAGGGCGCTTACTACCCGCTCCAGCCCCTTAGGCCCTACCATAGTCAATGGCTCTGTCCTCTCTGCATTCCCCATAGTAAGCAGCAGCCCCGGAAGGCCGCTGATATGGTCCGCATGGTAATGGGTAAA
>CAJUSO010000090.1 GCA_910588965.1 uncultured Lachnospiraceae bacterium
GGAGGCGATCCAGGGCAGGATTATGGAGAACGGGCAGAAGGGGAAGGCAACCTGGCTTTATGTCGATGAATTCCATGTGCTGTTAAATTCAGAGTATTCGGCGAAGTATTTACAGCAGCTGTGGAAAAAGGTACGGAAGCAGGGAGGGCTGTGTACTGGGATTACCCAGAATGTGGTTGACCTTCTGCAGAACTATACGGCTACCACTATGCTGGCCAATTCAGAGTTTGTGGCGCTCTTAAAGCAGGCGAATACGGACAGCGCCAGGATGGCGGAGGTGATTGGGGTATCGGAGGCGCAGCTAAAGTTTGTGACCAACACGGCGGCCGGCATGGGGTTATTGAAGTGTGGGCCGGTGGTGGTGCCCTTTGACAACCAGATCAGTAAGGATACGGATTTATATAGGCTGTATAATACTAATATCCATGAGAAGATTGAGGAGAGCAGGAAGCGGGAGAACGAAGGGAGCAATTAGCCTGAATTATTCATGCGGATTCACTAATTAAGGTATCAACCGCATATTTACTGCATTTTGAACTACTTTGCATTTTCACCTGGAAAGTGAAACATTTTTATACAAAAAGAGCTTCAGATTTGCTATAATTATGTTGATCACCACATCATACATAAAGCAAAGGAGAAGCTCTATGCATAGTTTAAAGGAAATCCAGATGAAATGCAACAGAAAATTTACCATAAATTTCGATGGCGGGGAACTTTCTTCCGATGGAGGACTTCTTATAATAAAAGAATTCCTCCATACACTTGGCATCGAAAAGCTTTTAAAAGACAGCTTTAAAACCACGTCAACGTTAGCCTATGGGGATGCCGGACATCCTGTTTTTGCCATCTTTTCCACAGTAAGCCTTATGTTGCTGGCGCTAACTTAATGACATTGAAGGCTGAACTGTTACTGAAAATTTGCTGTAAATATGGGGAAAATCAAGGTTCAGGGGAACAAATGGATAAAGTAGAAAAATGGAAACTACGGAATTTTCCTAGTACTACGACGGAAGACGGGAGTTATCAGATTTTTTTCGTAAAAAGAGGTTTCCAGTAAAATATTCAGAGCGAATATTTTATTGGAAAGCAAAAATTCTGTTGACAACGCTAACGATGCATGGTAGATTATAGGTAATGAAAAGCTTGAGTGCTTTTGCGGCGATAGAGAGGAGCTACCCGTCCCGACTTTGCGGGCAATAGAAATACAAAGGTCGTCTCTGCCTATGGAATTATCATAGGACTGCTCCCAGAATTGCAATTCAAAACAAAGAAAGTGATGCCTGAGCCTAACGGCTCAGGCAATTTTCTTCCTATGAGAGGACAGGGCCATGCAGACACTTTTGGAGATTTTCCAGGATACGAAAGAGGTGCTGTGCAGATATGATTATTATATCCATACACAGAAACGTATCCTCCATCTTACAAATTCAGAGGTTAAGATCCCGCATTTAATGGGGATGCAATACCTTGGGAAAGGGAACCAGTTTACCGGGGATTTTGGCGCCTATGCAATAAAAAAGCAGCGTGTTACAATGCAATCCGTGGAAAAACTGGTACGGAAATATTATAAGGCAGAGGAAAAGCAGCGCCGGATACTGGAGTTGATCCATAGGAAGCTGGATAACCTTTGGGAATTAAGGGAAATGTTTTCTTCCTATTCAAGGCTGTACCTATATGAGAAGGGCCAGAACATAGATTCAGATTTCCAGAGCGACTACCTGCTTGTGCATGAAAACGAAAGGAAAATCCTGCATTTAGGCCTTGTCAGGTCGGAAAGAGGGAAAGGCTGCTACCATTGTAATTCCTTTATGACAACATACCAGAATGACCGTGACAGGGATGCCTTTTTCCGCAACCTGCAGCATCGCTACGAAATCACCAGGATTGTCCGGGAAGAAAAAGCTACAAAACGTGCAGAAGTGATTTACCAGAGCAAAGAGGCGGAGCAGAGGGAGCGTTCCGGCATAGAAAAAATGCTTGCAGCCGCAGATGTGCAGGCAGGGGAGAAGCTCATAAAAGCCATCCTCCGGCTGAATAAGAAATTTGGTACATACCACACACTGGAGCTTCTGGAGGATAAGGAAGCGCTGATGGGGAAATGCACGGATAAGAGGGAGAAGGCCCTTGTGAAGGATTTCCTCGCATTATGGGAGGAGAAACGGAAAGCACCACAATAACAATAAAATACAGGCAATACATAGCATCTGAGCCATTTATGGTTTAGGCGCTATTTTTTTGCCTGGAAAGTAGCAAAGGAAACAGCCAGGGAGGCAGGGAAGAAAGCCGCGAAGGAAACGGCAAAAGCGGCAGCAAAAATGTTATCCCTGAATATTGTGAACCTGCTGTTCCTGATATTAGGCATCGTCTTTCACAGAACCCCCATCGGCTATGTGCGGGCCATTACCCGGGCGGCTTCCGGTGTGGGGGGCATCATCCTGCAGTTCCCGTTTTATGCCGGGATCCAGGGCATCATGACGACGGCAGGGGCGGGCGGAGTATCCCTTGCGGGGGCCATCAGCGAGGCCTTTGTGAGTATTTCCACTCCCCGCACCTTCCCGGCGCTCTGTTATCTGGCGGCCGGGGTCGTGAATTTCTTCGTGCCCTCCGGTGGCGGACAGTGGGCGGTCCAGGGGCCGATAATGATGCCGGCCAGCCTTGCCCTTGGGGTGGAACCTGCCGTTACGGCCATGGCCATTGCCTGGGGCGACGCCTGGACCAACATGCTCCAGCCCTTCTGGGCGCTGCCGGCCCTGGCGATCGCCGGGCTGGGGGCAAGGGATATTATGGGGTACTGCGCCATTGTGCTGATGGTGGCGGGGGCGGTCACGGCTTTGGGATTTTTGTTCTTGGTGCCGGTGTTGGCCTGAGATGTGAGGAAAAATTTTGTCACAGGGTTGACAAAATTTACAAGGACTACATCGACCAGGGGCTTGGCGAGACGCCGGCTTTTCGGGGGCATGGCCTATAATGATGTCGGAGGTGTTTGCCGGCCTGCTGGGAAGGGGAGTGGGAAGCATGATTAAGGCTGAGGATATTCACAAATCATATGGGGCGATGGTGCAGATGTCCGCCAGCATGGATGAGCTTTCCAGACGCAGCAGGAATAAGGTGTGAAGACGGGGATCGGCGGGGCACCCATCTTTTCCGTTATAACGCCGCAACAACATTTGTAGGGAACG